>JAJBUG010000073.1 GCA_020860515.1 Bacteroidales bacterium
CCCCCCCCCCCCCCCCCCCCCCCCCCCCCCCCCCCCCCCCCCCCCCCCCCCCCATTTTTTTTTTTCAAGAGGTTCAAGGCTTGAAACGACAAATATGGGCGATGTCGAAACTGTTGGTTTTGTAAATGTAATGGTTGGGTCCGATGTGTCGGAGGTCTTGGATGGTCCTTGAGGGTTTTGTAAGAGGTTTTTGTGTGGGTCCCTTTTTGATTACAACTTTCTTTATGATTGTGTGATTAGAAAAGTCAAAGTCGAGGGATTCTCTCTTGATTCGGTCGGCGGTTCTTAGTAGAAAGTTTACAAACAGCTCTGCGGCTTCGAACTGCACTTTGGCATGAGAGGCATCGCCAGTCTTGAGTTCGATCAAAATGATATGGATTGCGCCTTGAAAGTCGGCTACTAACACATAGTCGCAAAAGCATCTGAGATTCTTATGGGCATTGTCAGAACTTTCAAAAAATGGAAATGGATTGTCATCACCATTGACATCGAATTTGTAAAGCGCATACTGTCTGAGATCTATGCCATTATAGTCAATCCAGACTCTCTGTTTCGCTGGTTCTTCCAAAAGCCTTTGATTGGATGGCTTGTATCTGTCGGACAGAATTTTTGTGAAGAATTTGTACGCGTCCATAACCTTCATTTGGAGGATTGGTTTAGACAATCGTAGAGATATTCGGCTCGTTGATTTTGTCGGATTATTACGTTGTCGATAGTTTCAACGGCGAAACCATCGTCGTCGATTGGCAAACGAGTGGCTATGATATCTTTGGAGGTTTGATGGAAGAATTGCACCTCAACGTTGTCTTTTTTTAGTGTGCAATCAGGTTGATAACCAGCTTTGGATGCTTCCTTTGATTGGCCTCTTTCAATGAGGCATCCTGCCATTATCATGTTGTTGACTTCGCGGATAATGTAGTCGCTATGAGTACTAATTACGATTTGCAAGCCTTGGTTGGAGAGTTTGGCGAAGATTTGAGCGAGCAGGACTTGCACATCGGGATGGAAATTCATTTCTGGTTCATCGATAATCAATGTGTCGCCTTTATGAGCCAAATGCTTAAGATAAATTACGAGACTTGCCATTGTCTTAACGATAGAAGACGAAAGATGGAATGGCAGGGATTGGTTATCGGCCATGCCAGAGGCATGGAATTCAACGTCGCCGTTTTGGCTCACGCTTACATTTCCGCCTAAAAGGCCTTGTTCGATTTCTTTGGAGATTTCAGAGTAATCGCTGGTTTGCTTTTGAAGGTTCTCCAAATCGTTGGCAATCCTTAGGCTGTTTCTAATAGCCAGGGGATATCTGCGAGTGGATGAATTGATGATATTGAGCAATTCCGAGTCGGTTTTGTCTGCACTCTGTTGGAGTTGATCTATGAGCTCGTTTCGACTGATAGATAATTCAGTTTTGAATGTGTAGATGCTGTTTCTTTCAACAGTAAGCATCCGAGGAAATTCATAGTAACCTAAAATCACTGATTTAATTATCCATGTAAAATGTAAAAGAAAATTAGAATAAATCTGAGGTGAGAAAGCAATTATTTGTTGTGTTTCGGTATCTATAACAGTGATTTTTATAGTCGTTGAATCCTGTTCTTTTTCAAATTTTATTAAATTAGTCCCAGATTTGGTGAAAGTATTTACGGAACGATGTAATGTATGTTTATAGTCCTCATCAGTATAACTTAATCTGATTTTGAAATCTTTAAAAAGATTTTCTGAATTTTCATCAGAAATGCCAAAAATGGTTGGGATATCTGATTTAAAATTATCACAAGCTGTCTCTATATATTTTTCTATGTATTCCTTCTTTAAATTTATTTCTCCTTTGGTTTCTAAATCTTTGAAAAATTGACTGAGTAAGTTTTTTGGATGGAATCGAGAAAATAGATATATGAATGAGTATAATATATAAGAAACATAGGTTTTTCCTGTGTTATTTGACCCACAAAATAAAATGAATTTTTTTGACAAATCTATTTCAATATGTTTTAAGGCTCCAAGATTTTCTATTGTAAGTATCATGTTTTTCTTAAATTAAAGAATCGATTTTGGGAGGGGAGAGAGTTATGGGAGAGGGTGATTGATTTTATGATATAGTCCTTTATTAGAGGGAGGATGGTGGATTTGACGTGGAGGTAGTGTGAACGGGGGACAGGTTGCCGTTCACAGGGAGGTGGGTCGGTTTAAAGTGGATTTGATTTTTGAGGGGAGAGGGGTGTGGGAGAGGTTGAGGGATTTTGTGAACTGATCGACTGTGATTCTGTTTGTATTGTTTTTGATATTCTCGGTAAAGGTGCTGATTATATTTTTAACCCAATTGAACTTTTGCCTAATTTAAACGAACTTTACTTTTTAAAGTTGATTAAATATTCATAAAATTGACAATCATAGATGTTTTTTTGAGGTATTTTTGCCTTGGATTGCTTTCTTTTCTTCACTTTTTAGACGTCGTTCGACTTTCTTAACATCCTCAGCAGGTGGGAGATTTTCTGGCACAATCCCACGTTCAAGTAACATTCTGCGTACAGCAGTGTTGTTGTCAACATGTTCACGCTCTATACTGATTTGACCATGAAGCTCTTTTTGCTGTACGTTTACGCTTGTCATTTCTGCTGCAAAATCTTTTGCCTTTATGCTTATTGTAGGTAAAAAATCAGCAACTGGACGTTTTTCAGGTGCACCAAGGCGGCGTTTTAGTTGAAAAGTATTGAGAGAGAATAGTGCTTGATCTCCTTTTGAACGTATAATTGCAAACCCTTTGTCGTCTACTCCACGCTCGTAGAGTACGCCTGAGAGCCGTTTCTCGGTTTCTTGCAATTTTGCTCGTGCTTTAACACGTTCCGACTCTAATAATCGTTGTTCAATTAGTTCTGCCCTACGGGTTTGTACGGCAAAATAGGTTTGGGCAAATGCAACTTGTGGTTTGCGGGGGTCTCCATTTTGTGCTACTAAATAACAAGCGTAACGGGATAGGAGAATATCATCTATTTCTCGTTCTGACCCAAAGCCAAGGCGGACCATTTTCCTGACGTTAGGAAAATGGTCTGATATTTCATTTCCAACTTGCTGGCACGCATCTTTGGCTTTTTCTATTACTTTGGCGAAATTCTCCCATTTGGCATAGCCAAACAATGGCACGAGTTCGCGAGCGCTCCAGCATTCGACTCCTTCGAATTCAACTGCAGCTTCCTCAAATAGAGTGAAGAGTTGTTGGATTTCTGCGGTCTTCATAAAAAAAGGTGAACGGGGGACAGGTTGCCGTTCACAGGGAGATGCGGTTTAAAATGGAGATGATTTTGGAGGGGAGAGGGCTTTGGGAGAGGGTTATTATTGGATTTCGCACGTTTATCTCAGACAAGCCTCAATGAGGTCGCTTTGCTAAGTTAACCTGGGATATGGGTGGCGAAGAGGCGGAGGGCGGCGGCGATGGTGGGGGCCATGTCGTAGTAGCGGTATTCGGCGAGGCGGCCGCCGAAGAGGACGCGACTGCTGATGGTGTCGGCGAGGGCGCGGTATTTGGCGTAGAGGGCTTGGTTGCGGGCGTCGTTGATGGGGTAATAGGGCTCAGCGAAGCGAAACTTCGCTGGCGTACGCTGGCTAACGCTGTGGGCATCTGGGTGTTCCGCAGGTCGCGGCGCAGCGGCTCCGTGCCATTCCGAAGGGTATTCGCGGGTGATTACTGTGTGGGGGTTGGCGTAGATGTCGGGGCCGAAGGCCTCGAAGTGTTTGTGCTCGATGATGCGGGTGTAGGGCACCAAGGCGCTGGTGTAGTTGACCACGGCGTTGCCTTGGTAGTTGGGGGTGTCGAGGACCTCGGTCTCGAACCGCAGGGTGCGGTATTCAAGGTGGCCGTAGCAGTAGTCAAAGTACTGGTCGATGGGGCCGGTGTAGAGGATGGTGTCGGCTACCGATTCCCAGTGGGCGCGGTCGGCGAAGAAGTCGGTATTGAGGCGGACTTCGATGCCATCGAGGAGGGCCGAGGTGAGGCGGTTGTAGCCGCCGATGGGTATGCCCTGGTAGAGATCGTTGAAGTAGTTGTTGTCGAAGGTCATGCGCACGGGCAGCCGCTTGATGATGAAGGCGGGGAGCTCGGTGCATGGGCGCCCCCATTGCTTTTCGGTGTAGCCTTTGATGAGCTGCTCGTAGATGTCGCGGCCTACGAGGCTGAGGGCCTGCTCTTCGAGGTTGCGGGGCTCGACGGTGGAGTCGCCGAGAACGGTGGGTGCCATCCGGTCATCTTGGCGAAGCGAAACTTCGCCGGCCGTACGCTGGCTAACGCTTGGGGCAGATGGGTGGGATGAGGCTCTGAGCTGGGATTGGGCGACGGCGCGCTGGCGGGTGAGGATGGCCTGGGCCTCGGCGGGGGTGTGGATGCCCCACATCTGGGCGAAGGTGTTGAGGTTGAAGGGGAGGTTGTAGAGGCGGCCATCGGGAGCGATGGCTATGGGGCTGTTGGTGAAGCGGTTGAACTCGACGTAGCGGTTGACGAAGTCCCAGACTTTGCGGTCGCTGGTGTGGAAGATGTGGGCGCCGTAGCGGTGCACGTTGATGCCCTCGATTTGTTCGCAGTAGGTGTTGCCGCCGGCGTGGGGACGCTTGTCGATTACGAGGCAGCGGCGGCCGCTGTCAGCGGCGACGCGGGCAAAGGTGGCGCCAAATAGGCCGGCGCCGACGATGAGGTAATCGTATTTTCTGGGCATAATTATCGGCTAACGCGATTATCGGCGAAGCTGAACTTCGCCGCCGTACACTGGCTAACGCAAAGAGGGATTTCAAACCATGGTAACAATTGGGATCAAACCATGGAAATCATTAACAAATAGCCAAATCGGTGGAGAGGGCGGGGAGGGAGCAGAGGCCGGTCTCTTGTTGGTAGAGGGGGCGGGCAAAGGGGTCGCACTGGCCGTCGCAATGGAGGGTGGCGCAGTTGAGGGCTTGCAGATAGTCCTCGACCATGGGTTTGTTCAAGATGAAATCGATGTGGTAGTCGCCGCGCGACAGGTAGTCGGGCAGGGCGATGCGCTGGCTGAGGGTGAATCGGCCGGCTGGCACCTCGATGTCGATGCCCTTGACGGTGCCTTCCTCGCAGGCGGCCAGGGGCTGGTTGTAGGGGGTGCGAAATATGATCTTGAGGCCTACCTTCAGGGGCACGTCGGTGGTGGCGGTGAGGCTCACGTCGAGGTGGCGCTGGTCGGGCTTGATTTCGCTGTAGGCCTCGTCGGTGCCATTGATCAGCAGCTCGTGCACGTGGATGTAAGAGCGGCAGAACTTGATGGCATCCACCGTGCGCTTGCTGTCGGTGGTGAGGGCGAGATTTTGGTAGAAGGCCAGGGCGTCCTCGATTGGCGCATCGTAGGCCATCTCGCCGTTGGCCAGCACGATGCCGCGCTGGCAGAGGCTGCGCACGGCTCCCATGTTGTGGCTTACGAAGAGCACGGTGCGCCCTTCGCCATGGCTAACGTCCTTCATTCGGCCGATGGCCTTTTTCTGGAACTCGGCGTCGCCCACGGCCAGCACCTCGTCGACCACCAGTATGTCGGGGTCGAGGAAAGCGGCTATGGCGAAGCCCAGGCGCACCCACATGCCCGACGAGTAGCGCTTGACGGGGGTGTCGAGGTAAAGCTCAACTCCTGAGAAGTCAACTATTTCGTCGAGCTTCGCATCGATCTCATGCTTGCGCATGCCCATGATCGAGCCGTTCATGTAGATATTTTCTCGGCCCGTCATTTCTGGGTGGAAGCCGGTGCCGACTTCCAGGAGGCTGGCTATGCGGCCCTGGGCGCGGATGCTGCCAGTGGTGGGGGCGGTGACGCGGCTCAGCAGCTTGAGCAGGGTGCTCTTGCCGGCGCCGTTCTTGCCGATGATGCCCACCACCTGGCCCTTCTCTACCGAGAAGGTGATGTGCTGCAGGGCCCACACATAGTCGCTGGTCGAGCGCTGGGTGCGGTCGTTGGTGATGCCTATCTTCTGGTATGGGTCTTCGTGGCGCAGGATCTTGGTCTGCCACCACCGGTTGAGGTCGTGGCAGAGGGTGCCGGTGCCTACCAAGCCGAGGCGATAGAGCTTGCCAACGTTGTCGAATTCGATCATTGCATTACGTAGGAGGGGTCAATGGCGGTCTCGCTGGGGTTGGGATACCAGAGGAGGGTGCCGTCGATGGTGAAGAGGTGGTCAGAGACCCAGGACGAGAAGGTGGGGTAGGGGTCGGTGATCTTCACGCCCTCGCGACACCAGGCGAAGTCGGTCTCCACGCAGATCTTGCTGGGAGCGCAGCCAGTGTTGGCATCCAGCGAGTAGTCGCGGCTGTTGTTGGTGATCAGGATGCCCACCTTGTTGTAATCGGGGTTCTTGGCATTGTCGGTGAAATTGCCCACCAGGGTCAGGGCTTGCTCGGCGGCAGTGGCGCGGCCAGTATTGACCATGGTGCCGGTGCTCACGCCCATGATGCTGTGCAGCTCATCGGTGCGCTTCTCTACGCCCATGCCTGTCTCGTAGGTCAGGTAGATGGGCAGTGTGCCGCCCAGGGCCTTGATGTTGATCAGGGCCTTGTCGTCGTAAGTGGCTGAGCCGGGGATGATGGCCACGTCGATCACCAGGTCGTTGAAGTCCCAGTCGCTGCCCGAGGTGGTGAGGCTGTAGTTCGAGGCTACCGACAGGTCCTCGGCCAGGATGCGGCGGTAATTGGCGGTGGTTGTCACCTCGGTGGCGCGGCTTTGGCCGCTGGATGAGCTGAAGCCCCAGTCGTGATTGGGGTCGATCGAGCCGAAGGTCTGCTCGAAGTTGGCGGTGTAGTAGTACTCGCGGAGGGCCTCGTCCTCAACTGCGGGCTCGTCCTTTTCTTCGTTAGTGCAGCTGGCCAGGGCGGCGAGGGCCACCAGGGCTGCAAGGGCAGGGAATGTTTTTTTCATTTTGTTATAATAGTTGAAATTGATTGGCAAAGCAACCGGCAGCAGCCTTTCACAGGGGACCGCCGGAACTGCCGGGCATCGCATCGGAGGTGAAAATTGGCGATGGAAACCAGCGCTAACGCACTGGGCACGCCAGCCTCAGAGGCCCGGCATTTTAGAAAATATAGCGATTAAAAAATGAGGCTTAGGGGATGGTGATGGGGAAGCCGGTGAGGGTGGAGAGGATGATGTGGAGGTCGCCCAGCAGGCTGTGGTGATGCAGGTAGTGGCGGTTGATGCGCACCTTGTCGGGGAAGATCACCTCGTCGTTGTAGAGCAGGGGGTTATCCTGGGCAGCCAGGATTTCCTCCTCGTTGCGGTACTTCAGGGTGGCCAGGCCGGTGATGCCGGGGCGCAGCTGCAGTATCTCGCGGTCATCGCCCTTCAGGGCGTCGGCGTAGCCGGGCACGTCGGGCCTTGGGCCCACAAAGCTCATGTCGCCCACCAGCACATTCCAGAGCTGGGGCAGCTCGTTGATTTTGGTCTTGCGCAGGAATCCGCCGACCTTGGTCACGCGGAAGCCTGTCACAGCAGTGGTCGACGAGTCGGCATAGACGCTCTCGTCGAGGGTGCGGAACTTGTAGATCGAGAACAGCCGCCCGTCCTTGCCCACGCGGAGCTGGGTGAAAAAGGCCGAGTAGCCGGGCTGCTCGAGCCGTACGGCGATGTACACGATCAGTAGCAGGGGTGAGAAGAGCACCAGGCCGATCAGGGCCACAGTGCGGTCGAAAAGGTATTTCATGGGGTGAGAGGTAAGAAAAATTAATATAATTAGGTGAAACGGGTTTATTCTTATTTCATGGCGGCTTGCACCACGGAGGCACGGAGGACACGGAGAGTTTCTGGGTTTCAAACAATCTTAAGGCAAACCATGGAAACTATGCCATCCGGGCTGGGGACTAAATATTTACTGGACGGAACATCAATAGGGTATCCTTGTAAGGCCGACGAAGTTCGGCGGCTTCAAACCCACACTTTGAGTAGAAGCCAATAGCGCTGTAAGCTGGAGTAACCAAGGCCTCTACAGTTAAAAATTGGCATCCAGCTAAGGTTTGGGTTTCTGCTTGAGATACAATCGCTTCGATTATTGTTCGACCTAAACCTTGGTTTCTATAATCTTCATTAATAGCTAGATAGGCAATTTCCATTGCGGGATAACGCCCCTTAGAGAAGAAAGTATCTTGATAATGAGGTGCTATCTCTTTATCTTTCATGCCTAACGACAATTGTAAATCTTCTTTGGCATCGTCGTCGAGGTTTAGTGAGTCAAAACTCAAAGCATAAAAAGCCACTAAGGCCTCTTTCTCGTCGTAACAGCCATAAGCCCTACAAAAACAATTCTCAATACTCATCCAAAGTTTGTTTTGGATGAACTTATCCATCTGCTCAACTCCACATTTGAATTCTTTTAGACAATCCAGATTGTCGAGTTCTTTGATTGTTAAATCCAAAGTTAGGCGAATTTAAAGGTGTGAGGGGTAGAAGCGGTTTTTTGTTTTTTGGAGGTGTCATGCCGCTGGATGGCTTGTTTGCGTGACATGCCTTCTGCTAAATGGCGAATGCGCTTGGCGAACTCGCCCTTTATATTTTCTCTTTTAGATTCGTAACCTAACATAATAATCGATTTTAGAGTTTTTTTATTTTATAAACAAATTTGAGGGGGGAGGGGTTTTGTGGGGGCTTGCACCACGGAGGCACGGAGGACACGGAGAGTTTCTGGGTCTCAAACCATGCAAACCATCTTAAGGCAAACCATGGAGGTTATGCCATCCGGATGGGGAGGGAGCAGGGGGCGTTAAGCCCCCTGTCGTGCCGAATGGGGAGGATTGCCTCAAACAATTTGAAACAATTTGAAACAATCTCATGCGTGAGGTGAATTAATTGTAACGGCAGGTGGTATTGGCAACCGGATCGTTTTTATACCACTCAGTTGAGGAAGTTTTCAACCAAGTCTTAAAGCTTGGATAAGCTACGGTGATGTCTTTACGCTCAATTGGCCAATGGTAATAAATTGGATCCGACTCTTCATCATCTTCAGTTGTTATTGTCCAATGATCAAGAATGACGAACATCTGAGGTGCATCACTATAGTTCAGAGTAGGTTTTATTACTCGGCTTGAACTATCATCATCTACTAAGATATAAAAATCTGCTAAGGAATTAGCGGTTTCATCAACTTCTTTTGATGATAATGTAAAGCTTTTATCTTGATCATCATCTGCAATATAAAGAATACACTTTTTACCTTTAGCACCATTCTTGCTGTCATTGGTATTAATCATAGTGGTGTTGGAGTAACCACTGTCAAACCAATTATGGAACTCAGCATTTGTGGGAGTTGCTGTGGCAGCAGTTAATCCTTGATGGAACATCAATCCAGCATTGTCACCAGTCATAATGATATCACTAACTAAGTTATCATCATCTGTGTAAATTTTGTCTGGGTCAAAGTAGAGGGTGATGGGAAGTGTACCGCCAGCAGCCATAGCTTTGAAAGTTACTTCAGAATACCCATCTAAAGAAAGCGAAGTAGCAGCTAAGATCACATCATTGAAGTCGAAGTCATCTGTGGTTCCAAGGTCCTCAGCGCAAATAAGCCATGTGTAGGTTTCTTCTGTCTTACCGTGATATTCAACTTCATCCATTGAAATGTTGGCAACTCTTAATACAAGGTCATTAAGGTCATCTTCCCCCGATATATTATAAGCATCTTCAAAAGTAAAGTAAACGCTTCCTGATACTGGGTGTACAAAAGTACAAGCATAGGAATATTTCTGGACCTTTTCTGTCGTTGCTAGATAAGCTTCGAATTGCTCATCTGTCGGGTCTGAACCGTATTCAGTTTTATAATTTGCTTTTTCGGTCTCAATTTGACTATCTGTAAGATTAAAGTGTGTCTCAGAATAAACCGTAACATCATCGTCATCGTCCAATCCCAATGCCGCTTTATCTAGATCTAGATACATACCGAATTGTTTGCCGGCAGTATTGCAACTAATTACAATTCCTTGGCTGGCATATTCTTCAGTTATTCTATTTCCCCCTGCGGGATCATATGGTTGATAACCAGCGTATTCTGTGGCAAGAGATTCAGTCATGTGTATATAACCTGCAGCTGAGGTACTATATACGTATTGCAAAGAATAATTATCTCTACCATAAATATTCAAATAACATTGTGCATCATTTTCATATTCATCCTTTCCAGAGCGAGCCACATAGACTCCTTCGTTATTCAAGACCAGTTGATATAAGGTTTCCCAGATAGCATCCAAAAGGTCATCACTTGATACAGTACCTTTATTTGTTAATATAGTGTCATAGGCAGTGTTCATAGCCGCTAAAAGTGTTTGCTGCCACTCAGTGAGTTCTGTATTCGAAGATTTATAGGAAATTGTAGGGCCCCAATAAAGCACTGGATTTGCATTGCTGTAAAGCAATTGACAATCATCCCCATAATCCTTATCTCTGTAAATAGGTATTTTCACTATATCATCACCTTCATAGTAATATATACCCAATGTATGGGTTTGGTTGGTATTCCAATACATGGGGTAGACTGTGATTGGGGGATCATTTGGATCAGGTGTAGTAAACATAAAGTCAAGCTTTACTTCTTCCCTGTATCTATTACTTGTATCACCTTCTGGGATAATACCAGAAGATTTTGAAACTCCTTCAAATTCCCAAGTAGTTTTTGAAAGGATTGGCTTCATTCGAGCAGAATTGAAATAAAAAGGAGTACTATTTACCGAAATAGTAAAATAAGGGTCAGTATTTCCTCGATCATCTTTGCTACCCGTATAAACAGTGCGGGAGCTGCCGCTGACGGTGAGGGTGGTGTTGGCTTGGGCGTAGTAGGTGGTGCCGTCGATGACGAGCTTGAGGTCGGTGGTGCCGCGCGGGGCGTCGAAGGTGATTGTGGTGGTTTTGTACACGTCGGTGTAGTGGGCCACGTAGTAGTATTTGCCGTCGGTGCGGCTGTAGACTTTCACGTCGCCGAGGAGGGTCTGTGGGTTGATAGTGATCTGGGTGGGCGTGGCGGCGCACCAGGTGTGGTTGGCATCGAAGATGCCGAATTCTTTGATGAAGGCTCTGGTGTAGAGCTCTTCTTGCGGGATCTCTTTGGATCCGAAGTCGTCGCTGCAGGCGGTGGTGATGGCTGCAACGATGAGTGCCACTACATAAGTGAGTTTGCTATACTTCTTCATGTCAAATAAGGTGGTGGTAGTTTATTTTTTGTTTTTTTTAGTTAGTTGATTTTAACGTGTTAACTGTTTTGGTTCACCACCTCATTTGACTGGTTGCTGAGGTTAAGCCCGCGAGGGCTTAACCTCGCCGAGGGTTAACTTCCGCCTGAGGCGGTGGGATAGGCGGCAGTGCCGTGGCGACTTGATCGTCCGCTACCTTTATTACCTGTGTCTAAATGCCAATCTGTATTATTTGTATGTACTTCTGCCCAACCTTGGAAATCGGGATAAGCAGTTAATATATGGGTTCTTTCTGCTGGCCACAACCATTTTCCGCTACTTGGACCATTGTCAGGAATCACAAACATCTGTGGAGCTGTAGCGTAGTCAGATTTTGCGCCAATTATCCATTTACTATTATCATCATTTTTATTCATGGGATCCGTTGGTGTTCCAGGGTTTCCGTTTACTTCTATATAGAAACCTTTGAATTTACCATTGTCAACGTTGCTGTAATGAGTAATTGAGAATTTTCCATCTACTGTTACTTTGCATTGATTAAGGGTAGTTGCAGAAGTAGAGCCATTATCTGTGTTAATCATGGTTGATGAGGAATGAATTCCATTATCAAACCATTTATGCCATTCACAGTCTTCCTTAGATGGGGTGCCTCCGTTAGTGACTAAATAATGAGGATAGAGAATGCCATCTTCAGTAATATCACTTCCATCAACAATGCTTAATTCAGTTGTGCCATCATCACCACCGATAGGTTCAAAATGGAGATAAATTGGCATTGTACCACCAGCGGCAAGAGGCGTAAAGGTGATTGTGTATTGGTTGTTGGTATTCTCGACATTGAATCCGACCACCATGTCATTGAAGTCAAAGTCATCGGTTGTGCCAAGGTCCTCTGCTGCAATTATCCAATCAAAGGGCTCATCTTTTTCTTCTTCTATAAGAGTAGTGGTGGTTACGGGAGTTACACCTCGAATAATAAATACAAGGTCATTTAGGTCAGCGTCACTGCTGCTACCAGTCCAATCTTCGAAGGAGAAATATTGACTTTGAGTAATAGGATTGTAGAATGTAGCTGCATAACTTGTTTTCCCATCATATCCTGGAATTGTGCTATTCATATAAGCCTGAGAATACAAAATGCAACCATTAAAATCAATGTACATTCCTACAGTTAAGCCATCTGGAATAACAACATCAATTCCAAGAGACTTTACTCCAAGAGGATCTTGAATATAATAAGCACCCGCATTATCAATTTCATCGAAAACTTTAACATTACTTGGAGGAGCTATCCATGGAGTGGTACCATCAAGGTATGTAACAGTAATTGTGAAATTAGCTTGGGTTGCTCCTTCAATCCATGGATCATCAACTTCCTCGTAAGTATAGGTTATGGTATTTGTAAATGAATTAGAGTGAAGAATCGAAGCCTCTGATATTGTTTGAAGTGTTTGTATTAATTTTGAAATTACAGTTTCATCAAAACCTGTAATGAAATAATCATAAGATTGACTTGAATTATAGGGATTAGGTCTTGTACCAAAAGTAAAAATTTCGGAAACATCATTTACATCGTCTGTTTTCTTTACTATGCTTTTTAATAAATCCCAATCGGTAGAGGTTGTGGTAAGTTGGTGGCTATATTTTACAGTTCCTGAACAAGTGGCCTTTTTAATATTCTCTATGGATACTTGTCTATAATCTTCCGTGCATTTGTCTTTATAGATAGGAATTCGATGGAGATAGTTAGGATTATATGTTGTTAAATCATCTTCATCAGTTCTGCCATCTTTATTTTTACCACCTTCTACAGGTACTCCATTTTCATCTACCTCCCAAAAGTAATATAAACCTAATGTGTGAGTGTTAGAAGAATTCCAATATAGAGGATATATTGTACAAATATCAGAACTTCTACGGAAAATAAAGTCTTGTGTAATGCTCGAAGTATTGTTAATATTTAAATAACCTTCTGGAACAATTCCTCCATATCCATGATGGGGTACGCCCGCTATATCATAAAAATCCCATTCATAATAGGGACTGTTTTCATCATTCTTTGCAAGGACTGGAAGTAATTGTTGAGCATTGAAAAGTAGTGCTTCTCCATCATGCAAATAAACTGTTACCTTGCCACAGTTTTCATGAATTACGCATTCTCCATCAGTGTTTACGCTACGCGAGGAATTACCCCCCCCAACTAAGATTTTAGTTCCTGATTGGGCGTAGTAGGTGGTGCCATCGACCACAATCTTGAGGTCGGTTACGCCTGAGGGGACGTCGAAGTTGAGGGTCACGTCCTTGTAGCAGTTGATAGCGCGTGCCACGTAGTAGTATTTGCCGTCGTAACGTGCATAGACCTTCGCCTCGTTGACGTAGCTTTGGGGCGAAAGGGTGATCGAGCCTTCGGTGGCCAGATTCCAATTGTGATTGGAATCAAAGACACCGAATTGCTTGATAAACTCGCGAGTGTAGAGTTCCTCGGTGGGGATCTCCATGTCGTCGAAGTCGCTGCAGGCAGTGAACACGCCGGCAGCAAGTAAGAGGAGAGAGGAAAGGATTAAGGTGAGTTTGCTATACTTCATGATTATATGGCTTAGTTGAATTCGTGGTGGTTTGTGGTGGTGGGTAGTTCACCACGGAGACACGGAGGACACGGAGAAAAATGTGCCATCCGGAGTTTCCGGGGTAGGTTGGTCACCACGGAGACACGGAGGACACGGAGAAAAATATGCCATCCGGAGGTTCCGGGGTGGGTTGGTCACCACGGAGACACGGAGGACACGGAGAAAAATGTGCCATCCGGAGGTTCCGAGGTGGGTAGTTCACCACGGAGACACGGAGGACACGGAGAAAAATTGAGAGGAGAAAAATATTTCTCCGTGTCCTCCGTGTCTCCGTGGTGCAAAATCTCCGTGTCTCCGTGGTGTTAAATTATGGGAGGATGTAGTGGATCTTGACTTTCACGCTGCGGTTAAGCTTGGGATCCAGGGTCTGGGTCGAGGTGTCGCTTACGGGTGCGATGCCGTTGAGCATCGTGTTGACCAGGAAGATTTGGCTGCTCACATCATTGAGCTTAGGATTCTGCTTCAGCCAGCCTATCACCGTGTTGGCGCGGTTTTGGCTCAGCGCAGTGTTGCGCTCGATGCCGACTTGCGCCGCATTGGCTCCGCTGTAGTTATCCTGGCTCGTGGCCAAGCCTTCGCACTGGATCAGAGTGATGATGCCGCTCTTGAGGATGGCCTCGATCTTCTCTACCGTGTTTACATCGGTGTAATTGGCGATGTAGCCTTCGTTGCTGGTCATGGCAGCATACACATCAGCCAGCGAAACGAGGAACTCGTTGTCGTCGATGTTCATGTTCTGGCGCACAGTGCCGAGGCCCTGGTGGGCGTTAAGTTGGTAACTGCGGCTCTCCTTGTAGTTGGCGTCGCTGAGGAGGGTTTGGCCGTAAGTCTCCTTGTCGATGCGGTAGCACCAAGTGTGCGCGCCATCGTAGATAGGAGCATAGATGAAGCCAGCCTTGTCTTCAAACTCGAGCATCTTCTGGGGTGCCAGCGAGTAAACCATAGGCTCCGACTGCATTTCGTAGCCTCGCGGCACGAAGTTGTTGACCAGTTCTTGGTTGCACTGCTCAGTTGGGATGTTAACGAAGTTGAGGCCGATGGGGCTGATGCCAAGTTCGAGGCGCTCACGCGCGTCGCTGGTGTTGGCATACTTCATCTGAGTGAACAAGCCGCCTACCAGGTAGTCGATAGCATTTACCGAGCTATTCTCCACCACTGGGAAGTCGTTGCGACCAGAATAGTTGTTGGGGTAGAACACATAGAATGTCATGGTGTTGTATTCCACGGGCTTGGCATCCTCCTTGTAGATAGCCACTACGTCGCGCTGGTTGTAAGCAGTCTGGTACTGCTTCAGGCGCGAGTGGTCCCAACCGCGACTGCGCTTCTTGCCCAGGTACCAGGTGAAGCCGATGTCCACGCCCAGGTTATAATCCCATTTCTGGGCGGCATAGTTGCCCTGGCCATATTCGAGGTCGAAGTTGGTCTGATAGAAAATGCCGCGCACCTTCAGGTCGAGGCTTATGCGCTTGGCCTTGGTGAAGAATCGGCTGTACTGAAACTCCACATGGCCGCTCCATTCGTTGTCGCTGCCGTGGCTGTGCTCATAGCCGAGGTGGTGCACGCCGCCGATACCGAAGGCACCCATGAATTGATTCATGTGGCGCTTGCTGTCGATGCCCTCAAATCCGCAGAAGAGGCGGGTGAAGTTGAGGACCACGGCACCCGAGATGTCCCACCATCCGGTCTTGAACTTGCGGTAAGGCGTGCCATCTGACTTCTGCAGGATGTCGCCGTAGCCGTAGTGGCCGGTGATGTACTCGGTGTAACCACGGCTGTTTGAGCGGATAAACTCCACCTTGAGGGCCACGCCGGGCGTAAACCATTTGCCGATACCGACGCTCCAGTCGGGGCTAACGGTACCCCAAAAACCTCCATCACTGGAGTAGTCGCCACGGAATGAGTGGGCGCCGCCAGTGGCAAAGATGAACCAGTTCTTGCCGAACTTGTTGGTGACCACGCGATAGGGATCCTGGATCTCTTCGCGCACCACGGTGACTGAGTCGCCACGGTGGTAGTCGACGGTGTCGTTGTACACGACGTTCTTGTTGCTCAGGTCGGGGAGGTCAGTGTGGATTAGCTGCACTGGCTTGAAGTCCTCAGGCTCCTGAGCCATGCTGGTGCCCAGGCAGGTGAGAGTGGCGAGGGCAAGCATGGTGATTGCTTTAATTTTCACGGTGATATTATTGGTTTTTGATTATATTCTATGAAACGTGGAGAACGGCGCAGTTATCTGCGCGGCAAAACCGGCGCAGCCGTACACTGGCTAACGCGCCAATGAGGGCGGAACCACTGGCTAACGCGCCGATGAGGGCGAAACCACTGGCTAACGCGCCGATGAGGGCGAAACCACTGGCTAACGCGCCGCTGAGGGCGGAACCACTGGCTAACGCGCCGATGAGGGCAGAACAAAAGGGCTGCGATAGCCGGCGTACGGGCGAGCAGGTTTTGCCGCTCGCATTATACAGTGTCCATAAAGGTGCGCTCGACCTTGGAGAAGACCACGAGGGCGAAGGCGAACGACACGATGGCGAACAGCAGGGCGTAGCCGATGCCGGCGATGGTGAGGGAGCCGCAGCCGAGGGTGGCATAGCGGAAGCCCTCGACCACGGGGGCGAGGGGATTTAAGGAGAGCACCGAGCGGTAGGCGGCTGGGGCCGTGCTCAGCGGATAAATGATAGGTGTGGCGTACATGAAGAGCTGCACTCCGAAGCCGATGAGCTGCGACAAGTCGCGGTACTTGGTGGTCATCGACGAGAAAATCATGCCCCAGCTCAGGGCAATCAAGCCAGCCAATAGGATTAGGAAGGGTGAGATTACCACCCACCATGTGGGGTGAACGGCCTGCCCAGGCATCGCTACACATATATAAATATATATGGCAACGAACATCAGAGCCTGAATGCCGACCTTGAGCAGGTTGCTGGTGGCCACGGCCAATGGCACCACCAGGCGCGGGAAATAGACCTTGCCGAAAATGCCCGCATTTTGCACGAATACATCGCTAATGGCGGTGAACACGGTGCTGAAATAATTCCACACCAGGAGCCCCGAGAGGTAGAACAGGGGCTGAGGCACGCCGTCGGTGCTGATGCCTGCCAAGCCGCCGAACACGAACATGAAGATGACCGTCGTAAGCAGGGGCTGGATCAGGTACCAGAGGGGGCCGAGGATGGTCTGCTTGTACACCACCACGATGTCGCGCCGCACGTACATGCGGTAGAGGTCGCGGTAGCGCCAAATCTCCCTGAGGTCGATCTGCCACCAAGGCTTAGTGGGCTTTATTTCGATGCTGTATGCCATAGGTTGGGTATTAAGTGTTAAGTGTTAAGTATTAAGAAATACCATCGCCTGGGAAATTAAACACCATCTGTGAAAACTTTCAAAACTGGTATTAAAAAAATCTATTTCTTAAAACTTAATACTTAAAACTTAAAACGTAAAGTTAGTCGTTGACGTAATTTCCGTAGCCGCCGTAGTTGCCGTAGTGGTAGCCGTAGCGGTAGCCGTAGCGGTGGTAGCCGTAGTGCGAGAAGGCGTCGCTGGTGCCGTTGAGGATGATTGAGATGTCGGGGTAGCGGTGGGTGTCGTACCAAGTCTGCACATCGGGCAGGAAGGCACGGTCCATCAGACCGGCACGCACCACGAATAGCGTGCGGTCAGCCACACGCCCGATGATGGCTGCGTCAGCCACAATCTCCACAGGCGGGCAGTCGATGATGATATAATCATATTCCTCGCGCAGCATAGCCATCAGTTCCTTGAAGCGCTCGCTCAGGAACATTTCGGCCGGGTTGGGCGGGATTGTGCCGCAGGGGAGCAGGTCGATCGAAGCCACCTGGCGGATAAGCTCGTGCACATCGCTGCTCTTGCCGCTCAGATAGTCGCTGATGCCATGGTGAGGCTTGCCCACATAATCGCTCAGCGAAGCCTTACGCAAGTCGAGGTCGAGGGCCAACACCTTCTTGCCAGCGATGCCGAGGGCATTGGCCAGGTTGGCGGTGATGAAAGTCTTGCCCGATGAGGGGTTCATCGATGTGACCATAATTACCGAGTGGGGCACATCGTAGCCGATCATCATCTCCACATTGTTGCGGACCACGCGGAACGCCTCGTTCATCACGTTGCGGTTCTTGTCGATAACTACCATCTGAGGCACAGGGCGGTCGTGGTGGCGGTGGCGACCCTTGCGCTTCTCGCGGGCGCGTTTGTCACGCGCCTTCTTTTGCTCGCGCAGCTTGGTGCCAGCCTGCTGGGGAATTTCGCCAGCGAACGGCACCTGCAGGTCGTCAAGGTCCTTGCGGCCGCGGACGGCGGTGTTGAGGTTCTCCTTAAGCAGGAAGAAGCCAGCAGGCAGGGCCAAGGCGAAGAGGAAGGCGTAGGTGTAGATCGACTTCGAGTTGGGGTAGGTAGGTGCGCCCGAGCCGTGAGGCCCCTCGATGAGGCGCGTGTTGTATGCAGTGAAGGCCTGGCTCAGCTCGTTCTCCTCGCGCTTCTGCAGCAGGAACAGGTAAAGGCTCTCTTTGACCTTCTGCTGACGCTCTACAGAGAGCAGGTATTTGGCCTGGCCGGGAGTGTTGGCGATTCTGTTGATGGCATTGCCGTGGGCGTTCTGCACCGATTCGATTTGGCGCTCAAGCATGCTCACCTCGTTGTCGAGGCTGAGGATGATTTGCGCGCGCATGGTAGCGAGGTTCTCTTCGAGGTCGAGCACCAAGGGGTTCTGGGCAGAAGAGTTGGAGAGGTGATTATTGCGCTGTAGCAGGGTTGAATTGTAAGCGCTGATTTGCGCCATAATCGACCCATTGTCGATGCCCGAGATTGAGGGCAGCAGCTGGTTCTCGTGGAGGCCGTCGGTGAGGTAGCTCTTCACGTACTTGGTCATGTAGAGCTGGTTGCGCAGGTCCTCGTCGGTTTCCTCGGCTTGTTCGGCTTTGGCGGTGGCGCGGGCGCCGGCAGCCTCAATGTCGAGCACGAGATTGCTGCTCTTGAACTCGGCGATGTCCGAGTCCACTTCGCCCAGCTCACGCTCGATTACCTGGAGGCGCTCCTTGATGAAGTCGCTGGTGCTTACGGTGATGCGGTTGCGGTCTTGTATCCAGTTGGCATTATATACTGTGACGAAGGTATTCAAGATGTCCTCGGCGCGGGCAATCGACTCGTCGCTGTAATATACATCGATGATGGTGGAGTTGCGGTCGCGCTGCACGGGGGTGAGCTTGGCTTGCACTGTACCGGCAGCGGCGCGCATGGGGCGGCGGTTGACGATCAGGTCGTCGGCCACGCCGCTCTGGAAGTAAGGGCTGGGCACCACCGTGAGGTTGCCAAGTGGAGTGCGCACCACGTCGCCCAGGTGCATAGTATATGTAAATGTGTAGGCCTCGGCGCCGTAGCGGAGGTTGCTGATCGTTACCATGCTGTCGGGCGATAGCGATACGTTGAGGCTTGCTCCTTCGTTTTCGGGGAGGTCGAGGAAGCGGACCTGGATGGGGAGGTTTACGCCGTAGGCCACCTCGTCGTGGAACGAGCCGTGGCGGCTGTAGTTTACGTTCAAGGCCAGGTTGCGGGTGATTTCCTCGGCCAGCTCGTAGCTCTTCATTGAGAGCAGCTCGTTGGTGATGTTGCTGTAGCCAGCGCCTTTGAGGCCGAGCTCGAGCAGGGGGTCCTCGCCGTTGGTGCCCTTCTTATCATCTTTAATAAGGAGGCTGACGGCACGGGTGTAGATCGAGGGGGTCTTTTTCAGGTGGATGTAAGCGGCGCCCATGATCACGATCAGTGATACGGCAAACCATTTCCAGTTGCGCAGGAACAGGAAGAGCATGTCCTGCACTCGGATCAGCAGGTTGGGCTGCGCTTGGCGGCGCAGTGTGCTCTCGGGAGCCTGGATCGAGGTGGGCGAGTTGGCGCCTACGGGAGTAGGCTTGGCGCCGTGGGCCTGGTTATTATTAGGGGTAGAGGGGCGAGCCATGTATTGGATTTGGTATTTGGTATTTGAGATTTAGGGGGGCTCAGCGGCGGAGCCGCAGAGGATGGGGGTGCCATCCGGATTGCTGCGAAGCAGAACTTCTGCAGCCTGTAACCGCCATGCGGGATGGGGGTGCCATCCGGATTGCTGCGAAGCTCTGCTTTACAGCCTGTAAGCCGGCATCCGGGATGGGGGTGCCATCCGGATTGCTGCGAAGCAGAACTTCGCAGCCTGTAACCGCCATGCGGGATGTGCTGCAGGTCATGGACCTGCAGGGTTATTTTACGAAGAAGAGGCCGAGGGTCATGGCCACTGTGACCATGGAAATCCAGAATGTGGGGGTGTGCATCGAGGCGGCATTGTAGCTGGCCTGGTCGAGCTTCTTGCCATTGGGCTCCACATACACCATGTCGCCTTGGCGCAGGTAGTACACGGGGCTTGAATAGACGCTCTGCACGTTGGTCAGGTCCACGCGGTAGGGGATTTGCTTGCCGTCGATGGTGCGGAGCACCAGCACATTCTCGCGGAGGCCGTTGATGGTGAGGTCGCCGCAGAGGGCGATGGCCTCAAGCAGGGTGGTAACATCCTGGCCAAAGGCCTGCCAGCCGGGCGAGCCAACCTCGCCGAGGACTGAGAAGCCCATGTTGTAGTATTCCACGGTCACGATGGGGTCCTTGATCATGCGGCTGGCCAGCAGGCGCTGCTTGATGGTGTAGGCTACCTCCTGGCGGGTGAGGCCGCGCACATTGATAAGGCCCAGGATGGGGAAGTCGATCTGGCCCATGGCATCCACCGTGTAGTGGCTGCCGCTGCCTGTGCTGCCGCCAGTGCCGCCTCCGAGGTTGAACATCGGGGTCAGCTCCTTATCGCGGGCGAACACGCTGATGCTAAGCTGGTCGCCCGGGGCGAGCTTGATGGGCTGTGGCTCCTGCACAGTCAGGGGATAGTTTTCGATCAGGTCCTGCACATAGACCAGATTGGTGGGGGTGCCGCAGCTGGCGAGCATCGCCAGCAAGGCGGCGCAGATAATGCTATATATTTGTGATTTCATGATTGATTTCTTTTTTTAGCTCAGCGGCGGAGCCGCTGAGAACGGGGGTACCATCCGGATAGCTGCGAAGCTGAACTTCGCAGCCAGTAACCGCCATGCGGATTGTGGCTATTCTTGGCTTAGAGAACTCGGAGGACTCGGAGGACTCGGAGTGCTCGGAGTGCTCGGAGTGCTCGGAGGGGTCAGGGACGCAGGTAGCGCCTGAGGGGGCGCAGGTCGAGGCCGGCGGGGGCGAGGGCGGTAGCCAGGGGGAGCTCGGCGAGGAGCTGGCCGTTGACTTGGCCGTTGATGTCGCTTTGGGCCAACAGCTGCTCCAGGGCGTGGACATCGACGTCGGTCTGGGGCACAAACAGGTATTGCAGAGCGTGGCTCTGCTGCATGCGGCGCTCGGCAGCATATTCGTCAACGTTGACGAAGCTGTCGCGGTGAATGCCGCTGATGGCTATGGTGAGGTTGCCCATGCGGGTGACCAGGAAGCGGTCGCGGTTGAGACGCACCACATATCCCTCCATTCCAGCGAGGATGCCCTCGGTGACGCGGATGCGCGCGCGGCCATCGGCGTAGTCAGCCAGGGGATGCATCATGTAACGCACTTCGCGCTGGCCAGTGCTGGCGATGCGCATGAAGGGCTGCATCTCGTCGTCGGGGATGATGGCAGGGCGGTTGGTGGCTGGGTCTTTTACGAGGTAGAGGCCGGGGAGGGCTTCGCGCAGTGATTTCTGGATGTCAACGGGCTCGCCCTGGATGAAGAGGAGACCGCTGACGGTGGGGCGCTCCTGGCTTACGATGCGCTTATCTACCTTTTTGTAAACGAGTGAGGTGTGGACAAAAGTGGGAAATTCCTCGGGAACAATGCGTTGCACCACGTTGACGCGGGTGTGATGGGTAAAAATATATGACCAGGTGTCGGGCATGATTATCTGCCGCACGCTGCGAAGCAGAACTTCGCAGCCAGTAACTGCCATGCGGATGGGGCTGGCGCTGTAAGCGGCTTGGGGATTTAGGTATAAGGTTTCTCTTTCGGCTATCGGGCAGGGGGATAGCCGGGGTATCAGGCGCGGGGCCTAATAAGGAAAGCAAGAAGGCTGCAGGCCCATCCGGGATCTTAGCTGCCTTATGCTGTATGTCGTGATGCGCCGCGATTGGTAGCGGCGGCTAATGTGGCTCGATGGCTTAAACATTGCAGTGAATATGACCAGTGGGGACAAAACATAGCAGTGAATAAAGGTGAGGTAAAAGACATACTTAAAAATGTTCGCTATATTAGATTATTTATGTGCAAATTTACGTAATATTTTTTTAATGTGCAACTTTTTCAGAGAAAAAAATGAGGATTTGGTCTAATTTTAACATTTTTTGCACCTCTGGTGCAAAAATGTTATCGGGAGAGGCTACGATGTCGAGCCCTCTGGGCTTTTTTGGGGTGGGGGTGGTTTGTGATCCCCCGGTTTCGCCGGGGGCTACTTTGTCAAGCCCTCTGGGCTTTTTGGGGTGGGGATACCATGTCGAGCCCTCTGGGATGCGGTTATTAGACCATGGTTTAGTATAAACTATTGATTGTCAATGCTTTACCCCCCCCCTAATGGCTTGGGAGGGCGGTGAGAGGATGGGTGTAAAGCGAGTTTTTCCTGCCTTGGGTGAGCGTGTATAGCCCGCAAGGCTGGGGGTAAAAGGCGATGAGTGCGCGCCGATTAATCAAAGGCAAGTAGCTACAGGCCCGTCCGGGATCTTAGCAGCTCATGCTGTATGTAGTGGCCAATGTGCGCCGTATTGAGGGCATTGCCGAGGGCATATCTTTTGGCGCTTTGGCTGGTAAATCAATGCAAGACACTTTTTGGTCGAAATAGGTTAATTGGTTAGTTCTGTAGATAAGTCACACTTTGTAATTGCACATTTTGTGTTGGCTGGCTGTAAGGTCAGCGGGGCCAAATGGTGAGATTACGGTGCAAAATTAAGATTTTTTTCCCAAACTATCAATAAAAAGCAACAAATTGTGTCGATTTTTGGCAAAAAATTGTTGAATAGTAAGAAGTGAGGGGTGAAAATGGCAAATTAAGTGGAGAAATCGGCCACGCCCCAACTGGGCTAAGGGCGAATTTTGATGCTGATTCAAAAAAAATCGCTAACTTTGCAGCATGGAACAAAACAGACTGCTACTCATCATCAATCCTAAGTCGGGAGTAAGCTCCAAGGAAGGAATGGGCCCCATGCTCAGCAGCCGGCTTGAGGCAATGGGTTTCAATGTGGATGTGGCCTACACCCAGGCCAAGGGCCATGCTACCCAGCTGGCCAACCGAGCCGTGGCTGAGGGCTACGGTTCAGTGGCCGTGTGCGGCGGCGACGGCACCGTCAACGAGACAGCCAAGGCATTGGCTGGCTCGGGCGTGGCCATGGGCATTATCCCCAGCGGCAGCGGCAACGGCCTGGCGCGCCATCTCGACATACCCATCGACGAGGCCCTGAGCGCCGACATCATTGGCAAGCGCCAGATGATGGACTGCGACTGCGGAGTGGCCAACGGGCGCCTGTTTTTCTGCACGATGGGCTACGGGTTCGATGCCTCAGTCAGCCACCGATTTGCCAACGAGAAGCGGCGCGGCCGCATCACATATATAAAGAACGTAGTAGAGGAATTTGGCCATTATCAGCCGCAGCCTTATCGCATCACCGTGGACGGCGAGACACGTGAGGAGGAGGCGTTCGTAGTGGCCTGCTGCAACGCCAGCCAGTATGGCAACAACGCGTTTATTGCCCCAGAGGCGTCGGTGACCGACGGCAAGCTGGATGTGGTGATAATGAAGAGCGGCAATGTGATGCAGATGCTGCTGGCGGGCTTTGACTTGATTAGCGGCATGGTGCCATACAATGCGCACATCGACACGCTGCGCGGGTCGAAGGTGCGCATCGAGTGCCTGGGCGAGGCTTGCACGCATCTCGACGGCGAGCCCATCGACATCGGCCAGAGCGCGGATATCGAGTGTCTGCCGCATCAGCTGCGCATCTATGCGCCGCCGAGCGAGAAGCCGATTACGCCGTTTATCACGCCGATCGACCTGACGCTGCGCGACTGGGGGATAGCACTGGGGCGGCTGTTCAAGTGATGCGGCGCAGCAAAACATAATCTGCGCAGCAAAACTGGCGCAGCCGTACGCTGGCTAACGCAATCCTGATGCAGTGCAGCCGTACGCTGGCTAACGCAATCCTGATGCAGCGCAGCAAAACTGGCGCAGCCGTACGCTGGCTAACGCAATCCTGATGGTTAAAATTTATACATATTAACTGAAAACTGAGGGCAGGTGGGTGAAAAGTCAAAATTTTTTTGTACCTTTGCGGTTTGAAAAAGAATTGTAATTAACAAAGCAAGGTAAAACGTAGAAGTTTCCAATATGTCAGACGCTAAGAAAATCCGCACTGCCCTTGTATCGGTATATCACAAGGATGGTCTCGACACAATTCTCAAGATGCTCGCCGCTGACGGCGTGAAATTCCTGTCAACGGGCGGCACACGCTCGTTCATCGAAAGCCTCGGCTACGAGTGCGCAGCCGTAGAGGACCTCACGGGCTATCCCTCGATCCTCGGCGGACGCGTGAAGACGCTCCACCCCAAGGTGTTCGGCGGCATCCTCAATCGCCGCGACAACGAGCAAGACCAGGCCGAGGTGGCAAAATACGAAATTCCCCAGATTGACCTGGTAATCGTTGACCTCTACCCCTTCGCCGAAACCGTGGCCAAGGGCGCAAGCAAGGAGGACATCATCGAAAAAATCGACATCGGCGGCATCTCGCTCATCCGAGGCGCAGCCAAGAACTATAACGACGTGGTAATCGTGGCGTCAAAGCGCCAGTACCCCGCCTTGGCCGGAATGCTCGACAAGCAAGGCGCCGAGAGCACCCTCGAAGACCGCCAATGGTTCGCCAAAGAGGCATTTGCGGTATCGAGCGAATATGACAGCCAAATCTTCAACTATTTCGACAGCCTCTACGAGCAGCCCAGCGCGCTGCGCATCGCCATCGACGGCAGCAAGCCTATGCGCTACGGAGAGAATCCCCATCAGAAGGGCTACTTCTTCGGCGACCTTGATGCAATGTTCGACCAGCTCCACGGCAAGGAAATCAGCTACAACAACCTGCTCGACATCGACGCAGCCGTGAGCCTGATGGCCGAATTTGAAGAAACCACATTCGCTGTGCTCAAGCACAACAACGCCTGCGGCGTAGCCAGCCGCGCCACAGTGCTGGAGGCTTGGAAGGACGCCCTGGCAGGCGACCCAGTGAGCGCATTCGGCGGCATTCTGATCTGCAACCGCGAGATCGACGCTGACGCAGCTGCCGAAATCGGCAAGATTTTCTTCGAGGTAATCATTGCCCCCAGCTACACCGACGATGCTCTGACAATACTCAAGCAAAAGAAAAACCGCATCATCCTGGTGCAGAAAGCCCAGCCCGATGCAAAATATACATTCCGCTCGCTACTCAACGGCGCCCTCAAGCAAGAGCGCGACCTGAAGGTGGAGACACCTGAGGACCTGAAGCCCGTGACCACCGCCAAGCCGCGTCCCGATCAGGTGGCCGACATGCTCTTCGCCAACAAGATTGTGAAGCACAGCAAGAGCAACGCCATCGTGCTGGCCAAGGACAAGCAGCTCTGCGGCAGCGGTGTAGGCCAGACCAGCCGCGTGGATGCGCTGAAGCACGCCATCGAGAAGGCCCATGCCTTCGAACTGCCCCTCGACGGCGCAGTGATGGCCAGCGACGCTTTCTTCCCATTCGCCGACTGCGTGGAGATTGCAGATAAGGCCGGCGTGAAGGCTGTGATCCAGCCCGGCGGCAGCATCCGCGACAACGATTCAATAACCTATTGCGACGAGCACGGCATCGCTATGGTGATGACCGGCTTCCGCCACTTCAAGCACTAACCTTGGTGATTTGGTGTTTTGGTGATTTAGTGATTTGGTGATTTTGTTAATATAATCTTAACCACCAAACCACAAATCTACCAAACCACAAATCCACCAAACCACTAAATCACCAAAACACATCTGATTATGAGACTATTCTCTCTCACTAAGGAGATTGCGATTGACCTTGGCACTGCCAACACCGTGATCATCCACAACGACAAAATCGTAATTGACGAGCCATCAATAGTGGCGCTCGATAAGCAGACCGACCGCCTGATTGCAGTTGGCAAGGAGGCACAGCAGATGCAAGGCAAGGAGAACGAGCGCATCCGCACCGTGCGCCCCCTGCGCAAGGGCGTGATTGCCGACTTCAACGCCGCCGAGCTGATGATTCGCGGCTTGGTGAAGAAGGCCAGCAGCAAAAACAATTGGTTCTCGCCCTCGCTGCGCATGGTGGTGGGCATCCCCAGCGGTAGCACCGAGGTGGAGATCCGCGCCGTGCGCGACAGCAGCGAGCATGCCGGCGGACGCGACGTGTACATGATTTACGAGCCTATGGCAGCAGCCCTTGGCATCGGCCTGGATGTGACTGCCCCCGAGGGCAACATGATTGTGGACATAGGCGGCGGCACCACCGAGATTGCCGTGATTTCGCTTGGCGGCATCGTGAGCAACAAGAGCATACAGATTGCCGGCGACGACCTGACCGATGACATACAGAACCACATGCGCCGCGCGCACAATGTGAAGGTGGGCGAGCGCACAGCCGAGCTGATCAAGATGAACGTGGGCGCTGCCCTGACCGAGCTGGAGAATCCCCCAGAAGAATTTATCGTGCACGGCCCCAATCAGATGACAGCCCTGCCCATGGAGGTGCCCGTAAGCTATCAGGAAATCAGCCATTGCATCGAAAAGAGCATAAGCAAGATCGAGGCTGCAGTGCTGAGCGCACTGGAGCAGACACCGCCCGAGCTGTATGCAGACATCGTGCACAATGGCATCTATTTGGCTGGCGGCGGCGCCATGTTGCGCGGCCTCGACAAGCGCCTTACCGATAAGATTGGCATCAAATTCCACATCGCCGAGGATCCGCTGTTGGCAGTGGCCCGAGGCACAGGCGTGGCACTGAAGAACATCGACAAATTCTCTTTCCTGATCCGTTGACGAATCAGTAAAATGACAAAATACAAATTACAAATGACAAACTAATGCCTCATTTGGTTGTTTATTCTAAATTGACGCTTTTACATTTTGTAATTTATTTGTAATTTGTAATTTGTAACTTGTAATTTTTCTATGCACGAGCTATTCGCGTTTTTTGTAAAGCACAGTAAGTGGTTCATCTTCATATTCTATGTGGGGGTGAGCTGCGTACTGCTGTTCAACAAAAATCCGTATCAGCATCATGTGTATATGACCAGCGCCAATGCTGTGGCGAGCTCGGTGCTTGCCGCCAGCAATAGCGTGTACAGTTACTTCAACCTGCGAGAGACCAACGACGACTTGAATCAGCGCAATGCCGAGCTGCAAAGCGAGGTGATAGCCCTGCGCCAACAGCTGGAGCTGATGCGTGAGGACCAGATAGCTGACACCTTGCAACTGCCCGATTCGCTGAAGCAGTACAAGTTTATCGTGGCCAACGTGATCAGCAACTCTATCTCCAAGCCTTACAACTACATTACCCTCAACAAGGGTGCTGCCGATGGAGTGCGCGAGGAGATGGGCGTAATCGACCAGAATGGCGTGGTGGGTATCGTGAATGTGACTGGCAATCACTCGTGCCGCGTGATTTCGCTGCTCAACAGCAACCTACGCCTATCATGCAAGGTCAAGGGCAACGACCATTTCGGTTCGCTGGTGTGGGAGGGACCTGACCCCGAGATAGCGCTGCTGCAGGAGCTGCCGCGCCATACGGTGTACCAAGTGGGCGACACAGTGGTGACCAGCGGCTACAGCGCGGTGTTTCCCGAGGGCATCCCAGTGGGCATCGTAATGGCTGACACCCAGCACCGCAACGAGAATTTCTTTACGCTTCATGTGAAGCTGTTTACGGATTTCTCGACCCTGAGCACCGTGCAGGTGGTTGACAATCGCAAAAAGGCCGAAAACGAGGCTCTCGAAGCTAAAGACTTTAAATAATGAGCAAGACAGTATTGGCATTCATATTGAAATTTGTGTTGTTGACACTGGCGCAGGCGGTGATCTTCAACAACTTGGTGCTCTTCAATGCTGTGGTGCCCTTTGTCTTCATCTACATCATCATATCGATGCCCATCACATGGAGCACCAATGTGAGCATGACGCTCGGTTTCCTGGCTGGCGTCACAATCGATATATTCAGCAACACCCAGGGGGTGAACGCGCTGGCTTGCACGATATTGTCGTTCGTAAGAAAGCCGGTGTTCCACCTCTATATCCAGCGCGACGAGGACCTGGGCGGCCTCAAGCCCAGCCAACGCTCGATGGGCAGCGCCGAATTTATGAAATATGTGGCCACGATGACGCTGATCTACTGCCTGTGCGTGTTCACGATCGACGCTTTCGCCATTTTCAACCCGCTGCGCTTCGCCATCCAGGTGCTGGGCAGCTCGATATTTACCATTATCCTGATCTACGCTTTAGACTCTTTCTTCACACAACAGCCGCATGAGAAAAGATTATAATCTTGAAAAGCGCAAATATGTGATTTGCGGGTTCCTGTTGGTGATAGCTATCATTTACGGCGTAAGGCTTTTCAATCTGCAGCTGGCCGACCAAAAATACAAGCAAAGCGCCGACACCAACGCCTTCCTGCGCCGCACAATCTATCCCAGCCGAGGGCTTATCTACGACCGCAACGGCGAGCTGGTGGTATATAACCAGCCGGCCTACGATGTGATGCTCATCCCCAGGGATGTGCAGCCATTCGACACCGCCGACTTCTGCAACGCCCTGAATATCACGCGCGAGCAGCTCGACAAGCGACTGATCGACATGCGCGACAAGCGCCTCAACCCCGGCTACAGCAGCTACACCCCCCAAAAACTAATCAGCCAACTTTCAGCCCAGGACTACGGACGGCTTCAGGAGAAGCTCTACCGCTTTCCGGGCTTCTTCATACAGAAGCGCATCCTGCGCCAGTATGCCCATGCCAGCGCGCCCAATGTGGTGGGCAACATCCGCGAGGCATCGGCTGCCGACATCAAGAATGACGAATACTACGCCCCTGGCGACTACACTGGCGACCTGGGCGTGGAGAAGAGCTATGAGCGCGAGCTGCGCGGCATCAAAGGCGTGGAAATCCTGATCCGCGACGCGCGCGGGCGAATCCAAGGCAAATATGAGAATGGCGCGCGCGACATTGCACCCGTGGCGGGCCGCGACCTGAAGCTGGGCATCGACATCAAGCTGCAGGAGTATGCCGAGAGTCTGATGGTGGGCAAGCGCGGAGCAGTGGTGGCAATCGAGCCAAAGACAGGCGAGATACTTTGCTTAGTGTCGAGTCCCACCTACGATCCAAATCTGCTGGTAGGTCGCCAGCGCGGCGACAACTACCGCATGCTGGCCAATGCGCCCGACTGGCCGCTCTATGACCGCGCCATCATGGCCAGTTATCCACCGGGCTCTACATTCAAGCCCACTCAGGGCCTGATTTTCCTGCAAGAGAATATTATCACGCCTGAGACCATGTACCCATGCAGTCACGGCTACCATAATGGCGGCCTTACGGTAGGGTGCCACGGCCATGGCAGTCCGCTGCCGCTCAAGCCCGCGCTGCAAACATCGTGTAACTCTTATTTCTGCTGGGGATTCTACAATATGATTAACAAGCGCAGCAAATATGGGCGTTGGGACAACGCCTTTGAGATATGGAAGAACCACTTGGTGTCGATGGGCTACGGTTACAAACTCGGCGTGGACCTGCCTGGCGAGAAGCGCGGATTCATACCCAATGCGAAGTTCTACGACAAATTCTACGGCAACAATCACTGGAGCGGCAACACTATCATATCTGTGGCCATCGGACAGGGCGAAATATTGGCCACGCCCTTGCAGATAGCCAACCTGTGCGCCACGATTGCCAACCGAGGCTGGTACATCACGCCCCATGTGGTAAAGGAAATCCAGGATACTGTGATCAGCGACGAATATCATATAAAGAATTACCCCACGATCGAGCACCACTACTACGACATAATAGCCGAGGGCATGCGCATGGCCGTGCTTGGCGGTACCTGCCGCTCAGCCGCTTTCCCCGGCGTGAATGTGGCTGGCAAGACGGGTACGGCCCAGAACCCCCACGGCAAGGACCACTCGGCATTCATGGGCTTTGCGCCCTACGAGGATCCGCAGATAGCGGTATGCGCCTACGTGGAGAATGCCGGCTTCGGCGCCACATTCGGCGTGCCGATCGGCAGCTTGGTGATGGAGAAATATCTCAACGGCAAGATCGATGATTCACGCAAGTATCTGGAAGAACGAATGTTAACCACAGAAGTGTACTATGCTCCCCCTAAGACCAAATAACAGCGCTTCGCAGTCGATATTCCGCAATCTCGACTGGTTCACCGTAATCATCTATCTGATTATGGTGCTGGCTGGCGCGGTCAGCATCTATGCTGCCAGCTACGATTTTGACCAGGCCAATATGCTGTCGTTCGACGAATTTTCGGGCAAGCAGATGCGCTGGATAGCCTTGGGATTGGTGATGGGCTTTGTGCTGCTGCTGATTGAGACGCGCGTGTATGAGACCTACGCCTACGCCATCTATGCGGTGCTGATGGTGGTATTATTGGCCACGGCTTTCATTGCGCCCGACATCAAGGGGTCGCGCTCGTGGCTGGTGCTGGGCCCGATGAGTCTGCAGCCAGCCGAGTTTGGCAAGTTTGCCACGGCGTTGGCGTTGGCCAAGCTGTTCAGCGGCTACAATTTCCAGTTGAACGCGAAATTTGGCAACTACCTGAAGGCTGGCTTCATAATCATTCTGCCCATCGTGCTGATTCTGATGGAGCATGAGACGGGTTCGGCCCTGGTGTATCTGTCGCTTTTCTTCGTGCTTTATCGCGAGGGCATGAGCGGACTGGTGCTCTTCGGCGCTGCCTGGGCAGTGGTGATATTTGTTGTGGCTGTGAAGTTTACCGATTCACTGCTGATGGGCGTGGAATTGGGCCAGTTCTGGATTCTGTCGATTGTGATGGCAATTATGGTGGTGATGGCTGCGGTATATGGCAAGCGTCGCTACGAGGTGCCTCGCAATCTGCTGTGCGGATTCACCCTGTGTTGGCTGGTAGTGATAGTGCTTGACAATATTTTCGACATCGAGGTGCCGGGTCTGCCAGTGATGCTGGGCATGATTGGCGTGGCCTGTCTCTACCTGCTGTTTGAGACTCTGCGCACTCACCTTAATAAATTGGCCATACCAGTGGCCACGGCGGTGCTGTCGGTGGGCTTCCTGTTTATGGTTGACCGAGCCTTTGATGAGCTGCAACCCCACCAGCAGATGCGCATCAAGGTGGTGCTTGGCATAGAGGAAGACCTAAGGGGCGCTGGCTACAATGTGAATCAGTCGAAGATTGCCATTGGCTCGGGCGGTTTGCTCGGCAAGGGCTTCCTGGAGGGCACGCAGACCAAGCTGAAATATGTGCCTGAGCAGCATACTGACTTTATCTTTTGCACCATCGGCGAGGAAGAGGGCTTCTGGGGCACGATGCTGGTCGAGGTGCTGTTCTTAGCCTTGGTGTTCAGGGTAGTGAGGATTGCCGAGAGGCAGCCTAAGATATTCGGGCGCGTGTATGCCTACTGCGTGGCCAGCTATTTCATCTTCCATTTCTGTATTAATATAGGCATGGTGATAGGGCTATGCCCTGTGATTGGCATCCCTCTGCCATTCTTCTCCTACGGCGGCTCCAGCCTCTGGGGCTTTACCATCCTCCTATTCATCCTCCTGCGTATCGACGCCTCCCGCAAGATGGTATTAAGTTACTGACAAAATGTCAGTAACTTATTTTTTGCATTATTCATTAATCATTATTAATTATTCATTATTCGCTGTGCCAACATTTTTGGTGCAGGATTTGTTATTTCTATGATTGAGCGGTTGAAATATGCCGCCAATCATAGGTTTAATATTCAATACAAATAAAATATAATAACAAATAACGACTTTAAACATTTAAGATCATGGGAAAGATTATTGGCATCGACCTCGGCACCACTAATTCATGCGTGTCGGTTCTCGAAGGTAAGGATCCCGTTGTGATCCCCAACAGCGAAGGCCGCAATACTACGCCTTCGATCGTTGCTTTCGTTTCTGACGGCGAGCGCAAAGTAGGCGACCCCGCAAAGCGTCAGGCCATCACTAATCCGGAAGGAACTATCTATTCGATTAAGAGATTCATGGGTGAGCGTTACGACGAAGTCACCGAAGATATCAAGCGTGTGCCTTACACTGTATCAAAGAACGCCAATGGCATGGCACAGGTAGCAGTGGATGGCCGAGTATATACCCCGCAGGAAATCTCAGCTATGATTCTGCAGAAGATGAAGAAAACTGCTGAGGATTATCTTGGACAGAGCATCGACGAGGCTGTGATCACAGTGCCCGCTTATTTTAATGACTCACAGCGTCAGGCCACTAAGGAGGCTGGCGAAATTGCCGGCTTGAAGGTAAAGCGTATCGTGAACGAGCCTACCGCTGCAGCCCTGGCTTATGGCCTCGACAAGAGCGATAAGGATCAGAAGATCGCTGTATTCGACCTCGGCGGCGGTACATTCGATATTTCTATCCTCGACCTTGGCGGCGGCGTATTTGAGGTATTGAGCACCAATGGCGATACTCACCTTGGCGGCGATGACTTCGACCACGTAATTATCGACTATCTGGCTGACGGCTTCCAGAAGGATTACGGAGTTGACCTGCGCAAGGACCCGATGGCTCTGCAGCGTCTGAAAGAGGCAGCCGAGAAGGCTAAGATTGAGCTTTCGAGCTCTACCTCGACCGAAATCAATCTGCCTTACATCATGCCAGTTGACGGTGTGCCAAAGCACTTGGTAACAACCCTCACCCGCGCTAAATTTGAGCAGCTTTGCGACAAACTGATCCAGGCTTGCGTTGAACCTTGCAACAAGGCCCTGGCAGATGCCGGCCTTAAGGCAAGCGACATCAACGAGGTGATTCTCGTGGGCGGTTCTACTCGTATCCCCGCTATCCAGGAAATCGTGAAGAAGATCTTTGGCAAGGAGCCCAGCAAGGGCGTTAACCCTGATGAGGTAGTAGCCGTTGGCGCAGCCATCCAGGGTGGTATCCTTTTGGGCGAAGTTAAGGAGAACATTGTGCTGCTCGACGTAGTGCCTCTGTCAGTAGGTATCGAAACCCTCGGCGGCGTGATGACCAAGCTGATCGATGCCAACACCACTATCCCTGTTCGTAAGAGCGAGGTATTCTCAACTGCCGCTGATAACCAGCCAAGCGTTGAAATCCACGTGCTGCAGGGCGAGCGTCCATTGGCTAAGGATGACAAGACTCTGGGCAAGTTCCACCTCGACGGCATTGCTCCCGCACCGCGTGGCATACCTCAGATTGAAGTTACCTTTGAGGTCGATGCCAATGGTATCCTCAATGTATCGGCTAAGGATAAGGCTACCGGTAAGGAGCAGAGCATCCGCATCGAGGCCAGCAGCGGTTTGACCGATGCTGAAATCAAGAGAATGAAGGATGAGGCTGCCGCCAATGCTGCCGCTGATGAGAAGGAGAAGAAGCGCATCGAGACTCTCAACAAGGCCGATGCAATGGCATTCCAGACTCGCAAGCAGCTGCAAGAGCTCGGCGATAAGATTCCAGCTGACAAGCGCGCTGCCATCGAGGCTGCCGTGGCTAAGCTGGAGGATGCCCACAAGGCTCAGGATGTTGACGCTTGCGAGCGTGCAATGAAGGAAATCGAAGATGCCTTCGGCGCAGCTCAGCAGGATATCCTCAATGCTCAGGCCCAGGCTCAGCAGCAGGCTCAGAATCCTGGTGCTGGCCCACAACCTGGCGCAGGCCCCAAGGGTCCGGACGACCATGTAACCGATGTTGACTTCGAAGAAGTAAAGTAAATACTCCCGTTGATTGGGCCTTTTCTGGGTGCACCCCTGGAAAGGCTCAATAGAAAACATACACCAAGGGGGTGCGGCCAAGGAAAACGCTGACCGCACCCCCTTGTTCCTTTTTTCATTATCCTTTATCTTATATAAGGGAAAGGCTACAGACCAAAGACCAAAGACTAATTAAAAACACACGACTATGAAAGTTTCAACTATTGTTGCCACTCTGAATGGATATTTTGGTGGCTCATTTACCGAATCACAAGCACGCAAACATCTTAAGCATGCTCCTATCAGCAAGGCATTGCTCGACGAGGCTATCTGCGAAGCTCGCCGACGCAATCTCATTTTGCCCGAAGAATCCCGACCGAGCCGCTTCGCCGCCCTGGCCAGCTTCTTCATGGGCCTCTTCTGACCTGACTTCATGTGCCGCATATCTTCCCGGGCCAAAGGCCCTAAGCATCAAGTTGACTTCTCCTCAAGTCAACTTTTTTCAGTTAAAGACATCTCTGTAACCCACAAACCTACTACTAACAGGGTTATATAGATGTAGTAGTTGATGAAAAAGGTTGGCTTGAGATTGAGCCAACCTTTTTGTCTGAGTCGTCGGTTCGAATCCGATCCTCAATTCTATATTTGGTTATGTGGGGAAATTTGATTAATTTTGCCATTGGATTGGGAGGCTGATCCAATGTTTAGATTGTTTATAAATTAAAACGAATGATATGTCAGAATCGGAAATGAATAGCTATAGGCTTACCTCTTTGGAGGAGCCTGGCGATGAGCGCCTGGCTCAGATTATGCGCGAAGTTGCCGAGGATGCGCGTCAAAGCACTCTCCGCGCAGCAGAGAGCGTGGCAGCTGGTATTAATGCAGCAGCAGAATTTGCATGTCAATATGTGGAAGAAACCATTAAAAGGCTTCGAAATGAGTGAAATCGTCCATCGTCCAATACTGATAGTGGTTGCAGGCCCTAACGGTTCTGGCAAAACCTCAGTAACTCATAAATTATTACATCACGAATGGCTAGAAAATTCTGAATATATTAATCCTGACACTGTAGCTCGTGACATCTTTGGTAATTGGAACGACAAGTCAGCCGTACTTCAAGCAGCAAATTACTGTAAAGAATGGCGGGAAAGGTGTCTTACCGAAGGGAGGAGCCATATTTTTGAGACTGTAATGTCAGCTCCTGATAAAGTGGAATATATTCTTAAAGCAAAGGAATTAGGCTTTTTTGTCCGTCTTTTCTTTGTTTCAACATCATCCCCTACGATCAATGCAAAAAGGGTTGCACAGAGAGTACTCAACGGTGGTCATGATGTACCAATTAGTAAGATTATATCCCGATATGACAAATCAATCGGTAATTGTATAGCATTGGCCCCTTATATCGACCGTCTTTATGTTTATGATAATTCAATAGACGATGCAGAAGCTCGCTTGCTATTCCGCTTTAGCAATGGCAAACTGATTAAACAATACCAACCGAATCTACCATCCTGGGCTATTCCAATATTCGATAGACATAAATAAAGGCACACCACAAAGGCAATCCCGACCCATCTGTAGAAGTAATCCACAAATGATTTCCAAGCCTTCGACTTGCCAAGCTTCATTGCAATCCTCTTATGATCCATCAACTATCTGCATTGGTATAAATCTTAAACAAACCAACGCCAAATGAGTTGAAAAAACACATAAAAATACACAAGAAGAGTTATTTGTTTTTTCCTAAACGAAGATTGTCAATTGCATAAGTTTGAGAACCATGAAGCCAAAAGGAAATGAGTTCTATTGTTTCTAATTCATTAATATCATATTTTCAATAGGGGTTCATGGGAAAGTTTTCAGAATGGTATTTCTTTGGCTCAGTCTGTAGGATGGAGAATACAGCAAGATTGCCATCATTATACGGCAATCGCTGGAGTTGTACCATCAGCTTATCCCGCTTGTTTTTACGAAGATTGAAATACACGCTCTGAGTTGGACCCTTCTGCCAGCCGTCAATATCTGACCAAGCATAAGTCCGGCCGAAAACCTCGTCATAATAGGGCTTCATTTTTTCATAAGCATTCTTCCCATCAAGATCCTTTTCTTCTGGGGCCTCACAAAGCTCGGTGATAGGCTTCAAAGGTTTTCGCTGATGATAAGAAGCAAAAACAAGTTTGCGAGCAGGATTGTAGAAGTAGATCGAATCCACCTCTAATTCTGGGTAAAGGCTAAAGGCTTTCCTTAGATGTACCTTCATTTCAGGATACGCATCAATCTCTTCCTCGCTTTGAATCAACATGTCCATATTGGTTAAAAGCCATGGAGAACCAAAGCTCAATTCCATACCATCATTAGAGACAGCATGATTGATTCCTGACATCCTCCAAGTCCTCTCTGAAAATGTGGGCAATTTGGCGCTGTGGCAGGAGGTAAGCAAGAAAGCCCAAAAGAAAACCAATATATAACGTGTCATATCCAGATATAAGTTTTTGTTTGCAAAGTAACTATACAATTGAGCTATATAATTGAGTATTGTAAAAGACGTGGTACGTCTTTACGGAACAAGTAGTTTATAGCCGATAAGTTGATTTGCAACTTCAGTCAAATTAATCGGTACATTTACTTCTTGACCATTCACAGTGAGAGTGATGGACATGTCATTGAAAACGGTCAACCGTTTAAATGTCATTGTGATAGAGAGCTGATTACCCTGTTGAGTGGAAACCATAGAGGTCGCATCATAGGTTTTGCCGTCATTGTTAAACTTTGCACAACAAGTTTCACTCCCGGAATTCCAATTATCATCTACAACGACAATAGTGGTTTTCCCATCATTGTTGTTGAGATTTTTGAGCTTGAATTGCGCATTTGCCGCAAAAGCAACAAGTGCACAGATTAACGTTAGTAATATCTGTTTCATGTGGCTTTGGTTTTGGTTCTTTTATTTGCAAAATTACCGTCGATTTTTCGGTATTGCATTACCCAAAAGGGTAAAAAGGAGGATATGTCAGAAATTTTAACTAATTTTGTGCTGTGAAACCGATTGTTGACGACTTCTTTATTCCCGACAACGAGGTGAAAGCCCCAGTGTCGGACACCGACAGCGACATTCCAGCCATCATTGAGATGGCAAAGGGTGTGGCGACCCACACCGAGCGTCAGGTGCTCCTCATGTCGTTTCAAGGACTTAGCCAGCAGGAGATTGCCGATGCCATCCACTATTCGGTCGATACGATCAAGCACATCAAACGGCAGCTGTTTGAGCGCTTCGGTGTGAAAAACATCGCCCAGGCCGTCAGCTACGCCGCCAACTACCGCCTGTTCTGACTCACTCGTCAGAGGCAACCGAGGAAACATAATATTTCATAAAATATTTTTTCGATGTGACAAAGTTACTCACTCCTCTTTCACCCATCATTAATCTTTTGAATAAAAATGTACCCTTCCCTCAGCAGGGAATGTCAATTACATGATAAAAAACAAACCCGATAGCTTGACGAATCAGGGGCTACCGGGAGTAAACAGTACAAAAGTACTACTTTTTATTTTATTCAACAAATTTTTTTGACAAAAAATGTCTATGAGAACCAAAATTTAACTTTTCAATGCGTTTATACGGGCACAAACCGCCTTTACATGGTCAAGACCGTAAAGAAGAGAGGAGCTATCAATCTCCATCCCCTTGAACAGATTGAGCATCTTTTGATAGCGGCTCTCAACGTAGAAGGTGTCAATATTACCGCTACCGTCAAAGCAGATTGGCTCGTGATGGGCTACACGGTTACGCATATTATTTATGAAATCTAATTCGTTGAAAACATAGAGGTGATCTATATTCTTTTGTGGTGTAGACTTTGGCTTCTTAGGGAACGCTTTCAGCAAAATTCTTCCTGCAAGTTTATACTCTATAGCGGAGTACATATATTTCCACACACCAAACTCCATCTCAGCCAACAGCTTGTGGTGGCTGTACTTGTTATTACGCATAAGACCTTCGTACGCCTTATATATGATTTTTCGAGAAGTTTGTATTCTAGGATCATTGAAAAATAGGCCTCCCGGTATAACAAAATCTCTCAACCAATCACCTCCCCATCGGGCTGCCATTTGGTGATCGATTGCGTTACGTAATGCTACTTCGAAACAGCTGATGATAGTGAAGATTTCTTGCGACAGCCGCAGGTTGAGACGATATAAAGTCATCGCCTTTCGCGTATCACCACCACAGGATGCTACGTACTTTCGCATACGATTAGTGGAAATGATATGTTCAAACTCGCTAAAATTCATATTATGTTGATTGAAACACAAAATTAGCCAAAATCTTTGAGTCCATTATGATACCACACTTATAAAATTTGTTAAACATTTTCGATATTACTTTATCTTCCCAAATACTATTAGTTTTTAACACGGTAATAATCCTTCGATACTTATCGATGTTTTTGTTTGTCTATCGATATTTATCAAATAATTACCTCGGTCAAGCCTCGGTGAGACCGATTTTGTCGTTTTTATTTATGGTTGTTTATCGATTATCTTCATATTTGATACATATTTGCAACGCGCCTTATTGGGCAATTAAGAGCGTGTCTTATAAGTCTTATATGGCTTTAGAATTAAAATCTTCCTATGATTATTTCGGATGTTGAATAAAAATTTCACGCTTTTCTATGTCCAAAACTTAAAAATTTTGTAACTTTGCGACATATAAAAGTGAATGTTATATGAAACTTATAACTCGCCATTCTTACCTTGAAAGGATAATCTCATTGCGTTCGGTACCTGACATAAAGATACTGACTGGTATTCGTCGCTCCGGCAAGTCAAAACTGATGGATGCTTTTGTTGACTGGCTAAAAGAGAATGAGCCAGATTCAAATATTATATTTATTGACTTCAATGATCCTGCCTATGATGAATTGAGAACATATAAGAAACTATACCATTACGTAGAGGCTCATAATAAATTTAATTCAAAGAATTAAGTAAGGTTTCAGATTAAATTTAAATTAACTCAAGCCACATGAGAATATCTCA
>JAJBUG010000077.1:121-38497 GCA_020860515.1 Bacteroidales bacterium
GGATTCAAGAATAAGAATAGTTTAAATTTAATTCAGTCCTATACTTAATGCCCTACGGGATTCAAGAATAAGAATAGTTTAAATTTAATTCAGTCCTATACTTAATGCCCTATGGGATTCAAGGATAAGAATAGGGATAACTCTACAAAATTAATTATAATTTTTGAATTTTATGTATAAATCACTTAAATTTTAATAAAAAAGTTGTAACTTTATGGCCAATTTTAAATCTAAGCGTATATGAAGCCTACAAATATCAACAATTACGAGCAAATGCTGTGGTTTACCCTTTTCGAGACAGAGTGCCGATGCGAATACCGAGTGCCGCGCCATGCGCTGATGTTTGTACAAGAGGGACGCCTCGAGGTTAGAAAGGGCGACACCCTGGTCACTGCCCTTCCGGGCGATATCATATTCCTGCGGCGCGACTGCGGAGCCACCATGGCCAAGGTATGCGATGGCACATCGCCTTACCGCTCAATTACCATCACTATGGAGAGACCTTATCTTAAGGATTTTTTTAATCGCTACCAAACCGACATAAAAGCTCTTGACAAGACCCACGCCAAGCCTATGCCAAGCTTTACTCAGATTATGCAAACGACCCCTGAGTTGAGGGCCCTCTTCGAAAGCTTGGTACCTTATGGGCGCGACGAACTGGAAGTAACTCCGGAGATTCAGGCCGCTAAGCTTGATGAGACAGTAAAGGCTCTAATAGCAGCCGACGAGTGCATGGCCCCAACGCTATTTGATTTTCGCGAGACATGGAAAATCGACCTGCTGGAGTTTATGGAGAACAATTTCACCTATGACCTTACGATGGAGGAGTTTGCATCTTACAGCGCCCGCAGCCTGTCCACATTCAAGCGCGACTTCGCCAAGATAAGCGAGCTCTCGCCTGAGCGGTGGCTACAGGAGAAGCGCCTGGTGCGAGCTCGCGACTTGGTGCGTTCGGGCCAAAGCCGCCCAAGCGATGTGTATGTGCAGGTAGGCTTCCGCAACCGCAGCCATTTCGCCACAGCCTTTAAGCGCCGCTTCGGCTGCACCCCCTCCTCCCTCCTCCCCAAAGCCAGCTGATAGGAAGAGGTTTTAATTTTAACTTTTTGAGGGGGTTGGTTGTTACTCTTATAGAAGAGAAATAAGAGAGTAACAATTATGACTTTTAGGCGCTCCATATCATTGCCCTTAGCTATAGCCACGTTGCTGATGACATGCAGTTGCGGTTGGGTCGAAGATGACCTTTCAGACTGTGCAGAAAAGGGCATTGCCAAGATTGAGTTGCGCATTACTGATGCGCAGCTTGCCTTGGCATGGGACACCGACAGCGCTGCTTGGCGCTCGAAATGGCATTACGGCTGGGATAGCAAAGACACTGAGATATGGGGGCCAATCGGCTACACCAGACCCGAAAGCTACAAAGTAGAATACCTTAACATGGGTTCGGACTTAACAAACCCTCACCTACAGAATACTGAACAAGAGACTGAATACTCCACCACTTTCCTCCACTCCCTGCTCCGAGGCTACAACAATCTGTTGGCTTGGTCAAACGTAAACACATCGCAAGGCGTGCAATCGCTTGTAATCAATGACGATGAGCCAACCAATGTGGTGGCTACCTCAGCCACAGTTGGCAAAAACAAAGCAGGCGAATTGGTATGCTATCCTCCCGACATCTTCTATCAAGGGACTCGAAGCGACATCCTGATCACTGGCGAGAAAGCGGACTATGACTACTATGACGCTACTCTCAAAGAATGGGTTAAGCTCGTAGATGTGAATCTTACCCCCTTAGTCGATATCTACCTATCCCAAGTGATAATTTACAACAATAATAGCCGCATATATGGCATCAACGGTGATGCTGTAATTACAAATTTCTCACGCAGCGTGTGCGTCAACGACCGCATTCCAAGCGACCAGCCAACGGCTATAGCTTTCCCGATGCGAATGAAGCGCGATGTCTATATCGACTCTGCCGACAAAAATGCGGACATAATCGGAGGAAAGCTCACCACATTCGGACTTTGCCCCAAGCAAAACCAGCTCCGCAACCGATTGTCAATCAATGTGACATTCTCAAACCAGCGAGATTCAACTTTTACATTCGACCTCACCCCTCAGGTGCAGGCGCAACCCCATGGAGGCATCCTTACCGTGGAGCTTGACATGGACACTATCCGCAGTCCGGCTGGTTCAAGCGGTGGCAGTACTTTCGATCCCTGGGTAAAGGAATACGCTGATTCCATAACCCACTATTTCGATATTTAACCCACTTCAAGTCAATACTCAGAATTTACAACTAAAAAACCCTATAATTATGAAAAAGACACTTTACCTGTTACTACCCGGCCTGGCAATGATGGCCTTGGCATCGTGCAGCAACGATGACCTGGACTCTCCCGATTCGCCACAAGGCCAATCTTCAAGCGAGAAACCAATAGGCTTCGAATATAAGGGCAGCAATCTGAGCCGCGCTGATGAGGCATTGCAGACCGAAGCCGTAAACTTCGGCGTTTACGCCTACAAAGGTACGGCATCTACGGGCGCAAGCAGCGGCGACCAGACTGTGATGGACAATTATCTGGTGGGCTACGGAGGAACTGCCACCCAAGCACTTGGCACAGTGGCTGGCTATAATCCTGCTGGAGCCACCACCTATGGCGATGCTTCTGGCTCGACCGATGGCCAAAGCTACTGGTTCTATGAGAACCTTGGATCTTCGCAGTACACCAACACTGACAGCCAGTATATCTTAGCTTCAAATACGGCGATGATGAGCAACAATACCGACCAATACCTGAAATATTGGGACGACAATTATGCCTACAGCTATTTCTACGCTTACGCTCCGTATATCAATGGCAGCGGCACTCCCACCTTTGACACTGCCACCAAGAAGCTGACCTACGGCGAAGATCTCACCATTGGCACCAACCGCGATGGATATTCTCAGCAGTATATGTATGCCTCGGCCATTGTGCCAAGTTCGAAATATGGCTCTGACGTGGCTTTGCAGTTTACTCGCCTCAATGCCAAGGTGCAAATTGGATTCTACGAGACCATCCCAGGCTATAAAGTATATCTTACCCCTGTGGTGACATGGGATCGAGTAAACAAAAAGATCACCACTGATCCATATAGCACATTCGGTGACATCGTGGCAACTCCAGCTATTTGGGACGGCAACAGCTACGACAAGGATACCTACGTATACCAAGATACTCCTACGGTTGATTTTACCGACCCATCGGCACCTACCGTAACATGGGCAAGCCAAAGTCTAAACAACAACGAATGGATATTCAACAATGTGCCCACTTCGAGCCAAACCATCAATGGCACTGCGATGACTGAGCCGTGGGTTAGCGAGGACTCAGCTGACCCCTCCTACTCCACAACCTATTATTATCCTCTGCCAAGCGGCGGAGTCACCAACTGCGGCTTTATCTATTATGTGTCGTTTATGCTTGTGGCCGAAGATACTGGCGAAACTATCCAGGTGTATAATGCCGGAGTTTATGTAGAGCCTTCTTACAGCCAGTGGGAATCCAACAAGCTCTATACCTATATCTTCAAGATTACGGCTGCCGCTCCGGCTGGTGGCGATCCCGATGCACCCACTATCGGCACTGATGTGCTGAAGGCAATCGTATTTGACAACTGCACAATCACTGACTTCACCACTGGTGAGACCGAAGAGTTCTCAATCGGCGACACCACTGTAACAAATTGACACAAAAAATCTCCGTTTAGTTTGGCACTAACAATTAATGCCATAAATTGAAAAATCAATTTTACATATTATCATTAGCAGCCCTCCTCGCTGCATGCGGCAGCGAGGAGGAACCTATAATGGAGTCTCAGCAAGATGAAGCCGCCGAAAGACATCCGATTGTATTGGTTGGATGGGGTAGCAGCAGAGCGGAAAGTCCCCTTGAAGATAGCGTTACATCGTTCGGTGTGCAAGCCACAAAAATTGACTCGAAAGGCCAAACTCAGACTGTATTTCCTGGCTATCAAGTCAATTGGGACGCGACCTCGGATTGGCATTACGATGGTGTGGGTTCGCAATATCTGCGTTATTGGGATTCTCGAGCCACATCCTACACATTCACTGCTTATGCGCCCTATACCGATGATGCATCGCTCAGCTCAGATGGCACCCTTACATTGACCGGCATCAGTGCCGACAATGACTGGATGGTGGCGACTACGCGCCGCACTATCAAGTCGGCCATTGACATTGATGTGATTGATGGCACTACCATTGCGAAACAATCAACCTATTACGAAGCCGTACCTTTGGCTTTTCATCATCTAATGGCGGAAATCGAATTTAAAATTTACAATGAATATGCCGACAATGTAGTGATTACCAACTTTGTAGCCAGCAATACAGCCAAGGAAATAGCCACCACGGCCAATTATGTGGCTCCTGTGGACGGTGAATATCTTTACTTGGAAAATTTCGATGAGAAGAGTTATGACAACTATACCGACATTCTCTACGTGCATGCTGATCCATTGATGGTATATGGTCCAGATTCTGACTATGCTGTCACGGCGGGAGATCCATTCTTAGTTCTGCCCCAGCCCTTTGGCGCGGATAACACCATCTACATCACCATCAGCTACGATGTCAATGGGCAGAGCTTTTCTGATGGCACCATAGCACTTACTGACGGTTGGCAGCCCGCCACCCACTACACATATTACCTCGGCATCCGCGCCTATTCGTATTAAAGGGATTTAGGATTTTAGCACATATGACTTGCAGAATAAAAGAGAAGCAGCGTACTGGTAATCAGCATGCTGCTTCACTATTATGCGGAGAGAGAGGGATTCGAACCCCCGGAGGTGTGACCCTCAACGGTTTTCAAGACCGCCGCAATCGACCACTCTGCCATCTCTCCAAATGTCGCTCCTCTGAAACGACGGTGCAAAGGTACTGCTTTTTTCTCAATCCTCCAAATTTTTATTACAATTTTTGAAATTTTTCTGATTTTACACACTTTTTCCATGGCAAAAATGCAATCAGGATAAATAAATTTTAAAGTTTAGGAAAAATGTTGTAACTTTGCAACGCTAATTGGTGCTAGGCTCCCCGTGGAGCCCAGATTAAAAGGGAATCAGGTGCAAAACCTGAGCAGACCCGCTACTGTAAGTACCATAGAAAACTTAATGAGCATCATGCCATTGGCCACCGCGCAAGAGAGCAACGATAGCTGAGAAGGCGCTCATTCAAGGGTACAAGCCAGGAAACCTGCCAAGGAGCATAAAATATTGTTCAACAATCTCGTGGATTAGATTTTGATACTGTTGTTATGATTACATTTATTCAAAATTATGTTTGTGCCGAGCCGCTGCACCCAATCAAGCGACTCAGTAGCATCGTGTTCATTACCCATACAAATTTCAACTAAGTAAAGAAGATTATGAAACTATTCATTGAAACTCCTGTAACATTCTTAGTGCCCGATACATTAGCGGAAGCACGCGAACAATATCGCAACCGACTGATTTCCGCCAAGGAACTGACCGAAAAGCAAGATGAGGCTGTGGCTCAGCTAATCGAACAGCAACTCGCTGCCCACATGCCACAAATCACCCAAGGGGCTCTGCGACGCACCAACGGCGTGCATGACTTCTGGTTGCGCCTCAATGGCATCACCGAAACACTGGTGCTCACTGGAAATGTGCTCCAAGACCAGAACTCGGGCGAAGTGATACCTCGCGTCACCGGGAAAATCGAAGCAAATGTTAACAATCAACTATACACCCATTTTTCTTTTCTGCAAGATAGGGCCGGGAAAGATTCAGTCGTGAGAATGGATCTTCCCGCTCCTGCCCTATTCCTGCTCGATGCGGTGCGCAACAAGTGGATCGACGCTGACCTCTACCAGGATAATGTCGAGGTCTTGATAGCTGATATAGCTAAAGCCTACAACGACACCATTCGCCACCTTTACGATCAGGGTTGCCGCCGTGTGCTGCTTATCGATCGCAGTTGGCAACGCCTCTGCGATGCAAACGCAGCCAAGCGCTTGCTCTTAGGCGGAATCAACATAGATGAGTTCATGCTACAAATGCGACGTGTCAACGATGAAGCCTTGGACGATCTCCCCAAGGACATGTATGTGATCTTGGATGTGCCCGTAAATGTGCCCTTGTCGGAGAAATGCACCGATGTGGTAAGCGTACTCTTTGGCCACAAGAATGTGAATGCATTCATGTTTGCCTACCCTCAAAGCCATCCCGAGGCAGTGGACCTGATTAAATTATTCCCAGCCGACAAAGAACTGATATTAGGCGTAGTCGATCCGAAATATCCTCAGCTTGAAGAAGAGGCTGTAATCCGAGCTCGCATCGACGAAGCTTTAAGCCGTCTGCCCTATGCCACAACCCTGGGTATCACCACTATGGGAGGATTCCGAGGCGACCCGAATGTCTATCAGACCTCGGCCTTCACCCCCGAAGACCAATGGCATAAAATCGAGTTGTTGCAACAACTTGCATAATACAACATTGAGAGTGCAAAAATTTTTGTAATTTTGCACTCTCAAACTTTCTAATGATGAAAACAAAGATCCTGGCCCTTCTGCTCACTATATGCTCCCTTTCTGCCTCGGCGCAGCAAGTAGGCGATTTCAAGTTTAAGTTCTATGGTCGCATACGAGCCGACCTGTTCTACAACAGTCGTGCCAACAACGAGACCGTCGATGGGCTCTTCTACATGTACCCCAAGGATCATAATTATGATCCCGATGGCAATGATATGAATGCCACTCCGCAGGGCGAAATGTATATGCTTTATACTCGCCTGGGAGTTGATATTGCCGGTCCTAAGATCGGGAATGCGGTGGCGACAGCTAAAATTGAGTTGGACTTCCGTGGTTCGGGCACCACTTATTCAGTGCCTCGCATCCGCCATGCCTATGTAAACCTTGATTGGGGCACCAGCGCGCTGCTTATTGGCCAGACCTGGCATCCCCTATTCGGTGAAGTTTCTCCATCCATACTCAACCTATCCACTGGCGCTCCATTCCAGCCATTCAACCGCAGTCCGCAGCTTCGCTATCGCTACACATCCGATGGTGGATTCATGGGCACATTGGCAGCTATTTGGCAGATGCAATACACAAGCACTGGTCCAGATGGCAAGAGCCACAATTATCTGAAAAACAGCTGTATCCCCGAAATTTATGCCAGCGTGGATTACAAGAAAGGCCGTTGGATAGCGGGCGTGGGAGCAGAATTGCTTTCGCTAAAGCCTCGCCAGACTGCCACTGTTAATGACCAAACTTTTAAAGTCAACGAGCGTGTGACCTCAGTTTCTGTGGAGGCTCATGTTAAGTACAAGGCTCCAGAATGGTTTGTTTCGGGCAAGACCGTATTGGCAAATAATCTTACGCAATGCTCGATGCTTGGCGGATTTGGCGTAATTGACACTGACAGCCACAACGGAAAGCAGAAGTACACTCCCTTCCGCCATTCTATGACATGGCTAAACTTCGTGTATGGCAAGAAATGGCAACCAGGCGTATTCATTGGCTATCTCAAGAATCTTGGCACTGGCAAGGCCATCACTGGCCCTACCTACGGCGTAGGCCTCGATGTGGACCAGCTCTTGAGTACAAACTGGCAACTAAGCTACAATCTCCCCAACTGGAAACTCGGTGTAGAATTTGAGCCCTCGACTGCTTGGTACGGCACCCTGGAAAAGAGCAACGGCAAAGTCCGTGACACTCACTCCGTCACCAACTACCGCATCTTAGCCGTCGCCATGTACATATTTTAAAATTTTGGTGAGGGGAAATGGGGCTTATGTCGAGAAAAATTCGTATCTTTGCATTTTGAATAAAACCAAAGAATATGGGATTTTTTAAAAGTTTGTTCTCACGAGAGAAAAAGGACACACTCGACAAGGGCTTGGAGAAGACCAAGGAAGGTATCTTCTCGAAGCTGAAGCGCGTGTTTGTGGGTCGCCGCACAATCGACGATGACTTCCTCGACGAACTCGAAGAGATACTCATAACCTCAGACGTAGGCACCGAAACCACCCTTAAAATCATAGATCGCATACGCGAGCGCGCCTCGCGCGACCGCTACGTAGGCAGCGACGAGCTCAATGATATGCTATGCGAAGAAATCACTGCCTTGCTTGCAACCGACAAGGACGAAAACCCGCAAGGTGAATTTAAACTCCCCGAAGGTCGCAGGCCTTATGTGATAATGGTAGTTGGCGTAAATGGCGTGGGCAAGACCACAACAATTGGCAAGCTGGCTCACCAATATAAAAAGGCTGGCTACAAGGTGATGCTTGGAGCAGCCGACACATTCCGCGCTGCAGCCATTGAGCAGCTCGAAGAGTGGGCTCGACGCGCCGATGTGCCGATGATTAAGCAAAAGCTTGGCAGCGATGCTGCAGCAGTGGCTTACGACACATTGTCGTCAGCTGTGGCTAATCATGTGGATGTGGCTATTATTGATACCGCTGGCCGACTCCACAACAAAAAGGGCCTGATGGACGAACTGACCAAGATAAAGAAATCAATGGCCAAGGTAGTGCCTGGGGCACCCGACGAAGTATTGCTGGTTCTTGACGGCAGCACTGGCCAGAATGCCTTTGAGCAGGCTCGACAATTCTCAGCTGCCACCCAGGTATCACATCTGGCAATTACCAAGCTCGATGGCACCGCCAAAGGCGGCGTAGTAATTGGCATCAGCGACCAATTCCAGATTCCTGTGAAATACATCGGACTTGGCGAGGGCATCAACGACCTGCAAGTATTCAACAAGAAAGAATTCGTAGGATCTCTTTTCGGCACCAAGGAATGAAACCACGCACCGTTGACATCATTTCGATGGGTTGCTCGAAAAATCTGGTTGACAGCGAGCGCCTAATCAAGATGTTTGAGCAAGCTGGAATCACAGTCAACCACAATCCTGAGTGTCTGACTGGGGATGCTGTGATTGTGAACACCTGCGGATTTATCGGCGATGCTAAGCAAGAAAGCATCGAGATGATCCTGCAATGCTGCAATGCAAAGGCCGCCACCGCTACTAATGTCCAGCGAGTATATGTAATGGGATGCCTGTCGCAACGCTATGCCGAAGAACTTCCCGACAGCATTCCCGAAGTGGATGGCTGGTACGGCAAATTTGACTGGGGTGAAATAATCCGAGATCTCTGCGGCAGCGAGGCAAAGCTTCACCCATGGGAGCGCAAACTCACCACCCCTCCCCACTATGCCTATGTGAAAATAGCAGAGGGATGCAATCGCCATTGCGCATTCTGCGCCATTCCACTGATTACAGGCACCTATAAATCACGCCCTAAGGAAGAAATCCTGGAAGAGGTGAGAGATTTAGCAAGCCAAGGAGTAAAGGAGTTCAATGTAATCGCTCAAGATTTGACATATTATGGTCTTGATCTTTACGGAAAGCAGGAAATAGCCAAGCTTGTTGACGAGATGGCTCAGATTCCAGGCGTGAAATGGATTCGCCTACACTATGCCTATCCAACGCAGTTCCCCTACGATTTGCTTCCTGTGATGGCTCGCCATGACAATGTGTGCAAGTATCTCGACATAGCCTTGCAGCATATCAATGATAAGGTGCTGGCCAACATGCGGCGCCATATCACTGCCGATGAAACACGCCAACTTTTAAAACGCATCCGCCAAGAAGTGCCTGGCATCCATATTCGTACGACTTTGATGGTGGGTTTCCCTGGCGAGGGCACGGCTGAATTTCAGGAATTGCTTGATTTTGTCAAGGAACAGAAATTTGAGCGCATGGGTGCTTTTGCTTACTGCGAGGAAGAAGACACTTATGCGGCCCGCAAGCTGAGAGATGAGGTGCCCGAAAAGGTAAAGGAACATCGACTCGACAAATTGATGGCACTGCAAGAAGAAATTGCGCTTGCCAGCAACGAGGCAAAAGTAGGCACATTCCAAGAAATAGTAATCGACAGTGTGACTCCCGAGTATTACATCGGTCGCACTCAATACGATTCCCCAGAGGTTGACCCCGAAGTTCTGATAAAGAAAGAGAAAGTTTCCCCCACGATGGAAGTTGGACAATTTTACAAAGTAGAAATCACAGGCGCGATGCCTTTCGAACTGATAGCAAAATACAATAAAGAATAATGGATCCAGTCACTCGATGGGCTCTCAACTGGTGCATCAGCAATCATGTGCCGTTCTGCGCTTTTCGTGAGCCCGGAAAAGATAATGTAGATTTTTATAGCGCTCCCTCGCTTCTCAAGAATACTGAAGGGGTGCAAACCAACAGATTTTTTATCGGAGAATTCAATCAGCCGTTTGCCGAAAGCTATTTCATACCGATGGAATATGATGCCCAGCAAACGCTCGAAGTGCGTCCATACGGACCAAAAAACGGTGGAAAGCGACTTGCTGCAGTCAACACTGACCATGAATATTACATTGAGTCAGTAGGTCAACTGATCGATGACCTGCACGCCCGAGGCATAGCAAAGACGGTGATCTCACGCATGACAGTGCGAGATGGGCGACTACCTGCAGCTGATGCTTTTGAATATCTTACAAAGAGGGCAAATAATCTCTTCTGCAGCTGTTGTTTTCACCCCAAGGCTGGATATTGGCTGGGAGCTACCCCAGAGATTATGCTTGAGGCTGACAAAGCCTCAAATAAATTCCACACGGTGGCTCTGGCAGGAACTAAAGCTACAGATGAGGCCTGGGATGAGAAAAATATCCAGGAGCAAACAATTGTGAGCGATTATATAGCCCATGCTCTCAATGGATTGGGAGCTGATTTTTCTAAAAGCGAAATGCACAATATGGATTTTGGCTCACTGCAGCATCTTGCTACCGATTTCAATGGCTGCCTCAATGATCTCGATGCGGCTGAAATAATCAATGCTCTTAACCCTACGCCAGCACTTTGCGGCTATCCCAAGGAGCAAGCATTGGCTGACATTGCCAAAATCGAGAAGCAACCCCGAGGATGCTATGGAGGGGTTATAGGTTTTCAGAGAGGAAGTGTAACCAAAGCTTATGTCAACATCCGCTCCATTCACTTTGGCCCTACTAAATATGCTCTGCGAGCAGGCGGAGGCATATTGGCTGACAGCAATCCCGAAGCCGAATGGCAAGAAACCGATCGCAAAATCACTAATCTCCTCAAATTAATTAACATCGAATAGAACTTGAAGAAAGGTTACCCATTTATAATATTATTTTCAGCCGTGACATTGGTAGCATTGCTATCATTGCTGCCTTGGCATGACCTTACGGGTGGAGTCATTAAAGATTTTGACCTCTTTGGTGACTTGCGTCCTGACAGCACTCGCTCATCGCAAGTGGCAGGAAATGAATTTGTGGATCCAACGCTTGTGGCTGAAATACAAGAAGCAGCAGCTGACACGCTGCATAAGACCGATTCAATTACCACAACTCAGTCGGTGCCACCAGCCATTTCAAGCGTGCCTGTGGTGGTACGCGAAAATGGTGAGATGATCATCGAAGATTATACTGCTGGGAAAACTGGCTTGCAAAATTTGAAAAAAGCGCTTGCCCGCAACCGAGCTCGAATCGCTGTGATTGGCGACAGCTATATCGAAGGCGACATTTTAACTCAAGATATCCGCTCACAGCTCCAGACTCTCTACGGCGGACGAGGCGTGGGCTATGTGCCTGCTCACAGCCAAGTGGCTGGATTCCGGAGAACAGTAAATATCAAAGATGAGGGCTGGACCCAGTACGATGTGCAGAAGGCAAGCCACAAGCCGCATTTCAATATTGCTGGTGAATATTTCATGGCTCCCGCCAAGGCCACAACTAAATACACAGGCTATTCCAAGGATTCCCGATTGGCATCCTGGGATAAGTCTTCGTTCTTATTCATAGCCCCTAAGGGGGGCAACATAATAATGGCCACCGACAGCACAGCCCAAGAATTTACCGTTTCGGCCAGTGAAGAACCTCAATTTTTAGTGATGAACGAGCCCACAACTTCATTAAAAATAGACACTCAGATTCCTGGCCTCATATTCTTGGGCACTTGGCTCGAAGGCAACTCGGGAGTGACAGTTGATTGCATGAGCAATCGAGGCGACAGCGGGGCAAGCCATCGCAAAATCAATGCCGATTTGGCAGCCTTGATGCGCCAGCATGTCAACTACGACCTGATTATAGTAGAATATGGAATCAACGCCCTTACTGCTGACCAATATAATTACAATGCTTATGGCAATCTTATGCGCCAAGTGTGTGAGCAGTTGCGCCTATGCTATCCAAATGCTGATATCCTGATGCTTGGCATTGGCGACCGAGGGCAAAAGATAAATGGGGCCGTACATTCGCTGCCGTCAGCACCCGCCATGGTAGCGGCTCAGCGCCAAGCTGCGCATGATGCTGGAGTGCTGTTTTGGGACACTCGCGAGGCCATGGGTGGCCAAGATGCAGTGGTAGATTGGCGCAATCGCAAGTTAGTAAATGGCGATTTTATCCATCTCAACTCAGCCGGAGGGCGCGAATTGGCTACTCTGCTGGTAAATTCAATCAAAAAAATGCTCTCCGATGAATAAAATAAAATTAATAATATTATTAATAATTTTTTGTGGGCTCCATAGGACATACGGAACCAATGGGACAAATAGTACGCTTGGGTCCCATGAGTCCCAAATTGCACAGGAAGACATCATTGATGACGATGCCGACATCCGTGAAAATCCGGAAATCGAGGCACCTTCCACATTGGTCACTACCAATTATCAATCTTATCCCTTTCTGAAACTGAGCAGCAACCATATTTCTCTGAATGGGGCTGATTGGAGCGCGTTGCGACAACGATTTAGCGCAAGCGACGACACCGTGATCTCAGTGCTGCACATTGGTGATAGCCATATCCAGGCTGAGGGTTCCACAAGCCGCACTCGTGCCCTGCTCCAACATAAATATGGCAATGCTGGCCGTGGCCTCATCACCCCTTTCAAATTGGCTGGAACAAATCAGCCGCTTGACTACAGCATTGTATCCACTTCCTCGTTCACTTCGGCCAAAGCTCTGAAACAACCTTGGCCCATAGAGATGGGTTTCACGGGAATTTCTTTGCAGCCTAAAAGCAAATTCTTTGAGTTCACTATCGGTGTGGAGGACCGTGGCGAAGGCAATGCTGTGGATTTCGACTTTGTGAGAGTTTTCACTCATGGCAACGCACCTACTCTTAAGTCAGTGTTGGTGCCACGAGGCAAACAATCAGCATATACCCAGACCAACCAAGCCGACACAATCACTATTTTCTTGCTTGAGCCTCAAGAACGCGTCACGCTTAACTTCGAGGCCAACGGTGCCTGCCAAATTTTCGGGTTTGAGTTGCAGAATCAGATGACAGGCCTGGTGTACCATGCGATTGGCAACAATGGTGCCACCTACAACACCTATAATTCAATTCCCAATTTCGGACAAGATATAGCATCGCTGTCACCTCATTTGATAATCGTTAGCCTTGGAACCAACGAAGCGTTCGGGAAAATTTCTGACGAGACCTTCTATGCCAATGTAGATCGATTAGTGACCACAATCAAAGCTAACAACCCCGAGGCACAAATCCTGCTCACCACCCCAGCCGAATGTCAGCGCTCTACCACCGTGCGCACTGGCAAAGGCAAAAAGCGACGCAGAGTGAAGAGCTACAGCGTGAACACCAATGTAGCTCGCCTGCGCAATGTAATCCTGCGCTATGGCACCGACAATCAAGTGTCTACTTACGATTGGTATGCAGTGGCCGGAGGGGCTGGCAGTAGCGCCCATTGGTTGAAAAAAGATCTTATGAAGAGTGACCGCATACATAACACCTGGGCAGGCTATGCTCTTCAGGGCAGTTTGCTGTATGATGCACTCGTTGAAGCAATGAATAATGATTGAGCTGCTAAAATATGATGCCGAGGCGCCCCTCCTGTTCAACACATGCCTATTCATGTTGTTGTTCTTGGGATTTTTGCTTGTGTACCAAGCGATGCGGCGTTGGCCCACGGCTAAGATGATCTTTGTGATCATCTTTTCACTGTATTTTTACTACAAAAGCAGTGCTGAGTACTGCTTTATTTTGCTCGGCGTATGCGTAAGCGACTTCATTTTAGGCCAATGGATGGGACGGGTGAAGGGCAAGGCTGCAAAAAAAAGCATAATCTGGCTTAATGTGCTGCTTAATCTTGGCATGTTGGTGTATTTCAAATACTTCAATTTGCTTTGGAGCACCTTTGCCAATATAACTAATACAAGCTTCGACCCTCTCAACATCGTGCTCCCTGCTGGCATCTCATTCTTTACTTTCCGCAGCATTAGCTATTTGGTGGATATTTACCGAGGAAAAATGGAGCCTTGCACCAACTTTTTGCATTACACCTTCTATCTTACATTCTTCCCACCTCTATTGGCTGGTCCTGTAGTCAGGGCCAAGGATATTCTCCCACAGATTGAAAGCAATCCTGTGGCTGACCGCACAATGGTAAGCGCAGGCCTATTCCTTATTATTGCCGGATTGGTAAAAAAAGTGATTGTAGCCGATTACATCAGTGGCAATTTTGTTGACCGTATCTTTGAAAATCCGTCGCTTTACACAGGCTTTGAGAACATGATGGGAGCCATTGGCTTTGCGCTGCAGCTCTATTGCGATTTCTCGGGCTATAGCGATATGGCCATTGGCATTGCCCTGCTGCTTGGCTATCGATTCAAGGATAATTTCAACCTCCCCTACAAGAGCCAAAACCCGACAGAATTTTGGAAACGTTGGCATATTTCCCTCTCATCGTGGCTCATGGATTATCTCTACATTCCGCTCGGAGGTAATCGCAAAGGCAAGAATCGACAGAGATTCAATCTGATGGCCACAATGCTGCTTGGAGGCCTTTGGCATGGAGCCTCGTGGATGTATGTGCTATGGGGAGGTTACAATGGAGCCTTGCTTGTAGGCCACAAAGCGCTCAAGGGAAAGGGGGTGCCCGAGCACCTGCGACAGCGGCGTTGGGTCAAAGCCTGCAATGTGCTTATAACCTTTGTACTCGTAGTGATTGGATTTTCATTCTTCCGCGCCTCGTCAATAGAAAAAGTTGGTGAAATGTATCATGCTATCTTTACCAATTTCCACATCGAGGTGCTGCCTCAGTTTGTGGCTGGATATTGGACTGTAGTGTTGCTGATGGCAATAGCGTTTGCATTCCATTTCATGCCTGACAGTTGGCATCAACGCATCAAGGAACGCTTTTATTGGCTTCCACAAGCCGTGCAAGCATTGATTCTCGCTCTGGTGATTTTTATAGTAATCCAAGCACGCCAAAGCTCGCTGGTGCCTTTTATATATTTGCAGTATTGAAGGGATTTAAGAAATAACAGACATGACAACGGCCTCTATAATTGCATATCACACCCCTTGGGAGGAACTGGAACAAGTCATCGGATGTGCTGAACGCTCGCCAATTGACAAGCTATGGATCATTGACCATGGCGACGATGACCGGCTCCCTGAGTTGCTAAAAATCCATCCAATATGCGAATATGTGCGCCATCCCAATCTTGGATATGGCAGCGGACATAATGTGGCTATGCGCAGAGCTATAGAATTGGGCGCCACATATCATGCTGTGCTTAACCCTGACATCTGGTGGACTGATCCGGTAATAGAAGAATTAGTTGCGTATATGGATTCACACCCTGATGTGGCCCAGATGATGCCTAAAATCTTTTATCCCGATGGCTCGCTTCAATACCAGTGCAAGATGTTGCCTCGGCCCATCGACTTGATACTCCGAGGATTCTTGCCAAAAAAAATCGGCGCTAAAATGCGGCGCCGATTTCAGCTCGAAGATTGGAGCTATGATGAAATTCTGAACGTGCCTTATCTAAATGGCTGCTTTATGTTTTTCCGCGTGGAGGCTCTGCACAAAGTGGGCATGTTTGACGAACGCTTTTTCATGTATCCTGAGGACATTGATATTACTCGCCGCATGCACGAGCACTATCTGACCCTGTTTTATCCCAACGTAAGCATAACCCATGTGCTGGCAAGCGAATCAAAGCGCAACTCACGTCTGCGCCGCATCCACATCACCAATATGATCAAATATTTCAACAAGTGGGGCTGGCTATTCGACGCCAAGCGCCGACTTTACAATCGCCAATTAAGCCACGCGATAGGCCGAAGTTGAACTCCAACCCTGAGTGAGATTGCGGATATTAAGGCTAATCATGCCAATGCATGCTCCTAATTCTTGCCTGATGCGCAGCAGCAGAGCACTCATTGAGGTTATGCCCGAAAGGCGCAGATTAAGGAGTTCGTGACCCATCATCGTAACTCGAGCGAAAATTACATCATTAATCGAAAAAGTCTTCATTGTCGTATCTTTTTATATTGTTGTTATTTACAATGCAAAGATACGACCCACCATGTGCTAAATTCAAGCACACCAAAGTTAAAAATCCAATAAAATAGATGTTCTATATGTTGGTTTCGTTGAAAAATGGTTGGAACGGAAACTCATAAAAGAAAAACAGCTCAGTGAATCAATCACCTGAGCTGTTTTCTGCCGTTTGAGCTTGTCGGGGTTACTAGACTCGAACTAGCGACCTCACGCCCCCCAGACGCGTACTCTAACCAACTGAGCTAAACCCCGAACTTATGAGGGTTGTTTCTCAAACGGCACTGCAAAGTTACTACCTTTTTTTTGATTGACCAAATTTTTTGTGAGAAATTTTAAAGAAAATTTGAATTTTATCTTGATAGTGGACGCAGCGTACGATTTCGGACAGTCAGAAATTATCGTAAAAATTTGGTATTTAGCGTTTTGTGAGTTTGGTATGATTTTGGCAAAGAAAGATAAGAAAATAGATAACAACAGTAAAACAACCATAATGACGATATTACGCTTTTTCATATCATTCCTTTTGGTAGTCGCGACCGTGATGGCTGCGATTGGCCAGCGTGTGATTACTCTTGACGATGCCATTGCATTGGCGCGCGTCAAGAGTGTCGACGCAGCCGTTGCCCTCAACACTCTGCGCACTGCCTACTGGGAATACCGCACCTACAAGGCTCAATATCTGCCCGAAGTGAATTTCACAGCTACCGTGCCCAGCTATGTAAAGAGTTACAGCGCCTATCAGCTCGAAAATGGTTCCTACACATTCGTGCGCAACAATTATCTTGAAATGAATGGAGAGCTTTCTATTGACCAGAATATTTCTCTCACCGGAGGCAAAATTTCGTTGAATACTTCACTTGACTTTTTGCGCCAGCTCGATGGGACCAAAGATAATAGATATATGTCAATACCTGTGGCGCTTACTCTTAATCAGCCCATTTTTGGCGTGAACACACTGAAATGGGATAGAAAAATCGAACCCGTGCGTTATCGCGAAGCCCAGGCAGCATTCTTAGAGGCTTCGGAAGATGTGGCCATTTCTGCAATTGGATACTATTTCACAGTACTGCTCAGCAAGGTCGACGTTGAAGTTGCCCAGCAGAATCTTGCCAATGCGGAAAAGCTTTACGAAGTGGCCAAGGTAAAGCGCAGCATGGGACAAATATCTAAGAATGATTCCCTGCAAATGGAGCTCAATAGATTGGAGGCCTTATCTACATTGACGTCAGCGCAAAGCAGCTATAAGAGCGCTATGTTCAATCTAAGGTCATTCTTAGGCTTGGAGGAGACTGATGAATTTGAAGTAGAGGTGCCAGCTCAGGTATCTCATTCCGAGGTGAATTTCCCCTTGGCCTTGGAAAAGGCACTTGACAACAATGACTTTTCTCTTAATATCCGCCGACGCCAACTTGAGGCAGATTACGAAGTGGCCAAAGCTAAAGGCAACTTGCATGAGATAAATCTTTTTGCCCAGGTTGGCTATACTGGCACTGGCGCCAAATTCCGCGAAGCATATGATCCATTGAAAGACAACCAAATAGTGCGACTTGGCATCCAGATTCCAATCCTTGACTGGGGCAAACGCCGAGGTCAAGTGAAGGTGGCGGAAAGCAACCGCGAAGTAGTGGCTGCAAAGGTTCGGCAGGAAGAGATGAATTTCAAGCAAGATTTGTTTATTTTAGTTGAGCGATTCAATAATCAACAGCAACAGGTAGCATTGGCAATGGCTGCTGACCGCATTGCCGAGACGCGTTACAACACAAATGTAGAGACGTATATGTTGGGGCGAATCTCTACGCTCGACCTCAATGACTCCCAGGTGAAAAAAGATGAAAGCCGCAGTGCCTACATACAGCAGCTATATTATTATTGGTATTACTATTACCAGCTCCGCAGCCTCACACTATGGGATTTTGCCAAGCAGAGCAATATTGATGCCGATTTCGACAAAATCATCAAGCAATAGGGTTGCTTGATTCCACTTTATTAATATTTATGCCAACGGCGCAGTTGATCAAATCTATTCCGATGGAGAAAATAATAATCTAAAAGAAGATTTGTTGACGTGTCAAGAATATCTTCCTTGGGATGCAAAGTGTATTTAGCACGCATCTTAGCGAAATCCCGATGAGCTTTCAATATAGCTTTGGCTTGGGCAAATTGACCCTTGACCAAAAACATTCCCCAAGCAGCCGTATCAAGCAAACGACGCATAAACAATTTTCGCTTACGTGTAGAATCTGGCAGATTTTTGTGCATCATCAGCAAGTTGTTACGGAAATTGAGATATGTCTTGCGAGGATTGTCCGCAGGCAAGCTGGCCCCACCAAGATGATACACCGCGCTCTGTGGCACAGCTGCCACTTTATATCCCAAAAGCTGCATTCTCCAACAAAGGTCTATTTCCTCCATGTGAGCGAAAAACTCGGGGTCAAGTCCACCAGCTTGCTTATAAATTTTCGTTCGCACCATCAAGGCTGCCCCCGAAGCCCAAAAAACCTCCATTGGGGTGTTGTATTGCCCGTTATCATTTTCACAAGTGTCAAATATGCGTCCCCGGCAATAAGGATAGCCATGCTTATCGAGAAACCCTCCGCTTGCACCAGCATATTCAAATTGACCAGAATTCTTGTAGCTCAGTATTTTGGGTTGACACGCCCCACACTTAGGATGCTCCTGCATATATTTGAGCAAAGGGGAAATCCATCCAGGAGCTGGTGCCACATCACTATTGAGCAATATAGTGTAGGGATAACCTGTGGCTGCGATGGCTCGGTTATACCCCTCAGCGAAGCCGTAATTTTTATCAAGCAGCAAAACTTCTACTTCTGGGAAGTCTTGCTTTAGAATCTTCACAGAACCATCGGTGCTACCATTGTCAGCTACAATCACTCGGGCCAACGAAGAATCAGTATTAGCTATAACTTTAGGCAAGAACTCTTCCAAGAGTTTCTCCCCATTCCAATTCAATATTATTACAGCTATGCTAAGGTTGTTATCCATGATAAATTATTCTTTATTCAATGTCACTGGATGCTTCCAACGCTTGTGGCTCCACAGCCATGTAGAGGGATTGCGCTCAATGGATTTTTCCAAAAGATGGCCATAGGTTGAAGTTACATACCAATCCGGAGTATCAGCTACATTCTCCGTGATCAGATGATTTACAATTTTATAGTGTCCGCGGCTTACCTTCTGCATATCCCAATAAATGGCCGCCATGCCCAGGCGCCGCGCAAGTGTCTCGGTGCCAGTAATCATCGCCGTAGGATGATTGAGAAAACGCATCACGAATGTGGGGTCGCCATGGCTGGGCTTTTGGTCAGCTAAAAATCCTGTGATAGTCACTATTCCATCGCGCCGATAACCTAAGAGCGCACGCAAGGTTTGTTTCTTGGGTACTGATATGGCTCCGAATCTGCTGCGCACCTTTAGCATCATGCTGTCAAACCAAGTGTCTGCCAGCGGTCTATAAATCTGTAAAAACTTTGACTTTTCATTTACTTTTGCCGATGTCCAAAGCGAAATCGAAGTGCCCCATTCCCAGTTGAAAGTATGGGACAGATAACAGGCTATGGATTTGCCGCTCTCCATAATGCGGTCAACCATTTCAATGTTTTCAAATACCATTCGGCGTCGCATCTCATCATCGCTAATATGCATCAGCTTGATTGTTTCCACTATATAATCGGTGAAATTGCGGTAGAATTGTCGCTCGATATGATGTATTTCATGCTTGCTTTTGTCGGGAAATGATTCTGTGAGATTTTTTACGACAATCTTCCTACGATATCTCACCACATGGTAAAGAATCACAAACATAATATCACTCAGCCCATATAGTACCCAAAAAGGACATCGAGCCATTCCATGGAGCAACTGTGTCAATATCCAATGCAACACTTTCATACCAATGTGCCAGAAAATTCAAGGGTTTGAGAATCCAAAGAATCAAGATGGACCTGGGCAATAGTATTGTCAAGCTTGAGGGGAGCCTCCATATTGACTCTCAAATAATTGTCAGTAAAACCAGCCATGGGCATACCTGCCTTAGGATGCTCCAGTAGCACTGGTTTGGTAGTTCCTACGAATCGTTGAGAAAACTCCAAAAGTTTAGCATCACTTACCCGCAACATCAATCGTTCACGCAGGCGCTTTTGCCGTGGTTCCACAGCGTATTCTATTTCTAATGCCTTTGTGCCAGGGCGTTCGCTGTAAGGGAAAACATGCAAACGAGAAATTGGCAAAGATTCAACAAAGGCCTTGCTCTCAGCAAACAATTCAGGTTTCTCTCCACGGGCTCCCACAATCAAATCCACTCCTATAAAAGCATCAGGAATAGCCGCCCTAATAGCCTCGATTTTATGGCGGAACAGGGCAGTGTCGTAATGGCGATGCATTAGACTGAGCACTTCATCGCTGCCGCTTTGCAGGGGTATGTGGAAATGTGGCATGAATCTTTTAGCCTCAGAGGCGCACCAGCCTATGATCTCGTCGGTGAGCAGGTTGGGTTCAATCGACGAGATGCGGTATCGCTCTATGCCCTCCACCTTATCGAGAGCCCGGATTAGGTCAAAAAATGTATCTTCACCCCCTTTTCCGAAATCACCAATGTTTACGCCTGTAAGCACTATTTCTTTGCCTCCCTCTTCGGCTACTTTTTCGGCTTGCTTTACCAAATCAGGGATGTTGCCGCTGCGGCTGCGCCCACGTGCCCGAGGAATGGTGCAGTAGGTGCACCAATAATCACAGCCATCCTGCACTTTCAGGAAATAACGTGTGCGGTCGCCTCGGCTGCACGATGGCTCAAAGTTGCGCAGGTCATGCAGTGGCTGCACGTAGGTTGATGGCTGGTGTGTTTCAAGCCATTGATCAAGATATGTGCTGAGTTGCAGCTTTTGATTGCTGCCAGCCACCACTGCCACTCCCTCAAGCTCGGCCACCTCCTGACTCTTGAGCTGGGCATAGCATCCTGTGACTAATATAGGTGCATTGGGATATAAGCGATGCAGCTTGCGGATAGTTTGTCTGCATTTCTTGTCAGCTATTTCGGTGACCGAGCATGTGTTCACCACCACTATGTCGGGCGTCTCGCCTGCTATGGCGCGGCGTATGCCACGGTCGGCCAGCAATTGCGCCACCGTGGAGGTCTCGGCGAAATTGAGTTTGCAGCCAAAAGTGTGGTAGAGGGCTGTGCGTGTGCCAAATGTTGAGTTGTCGATCATCGTAAATTGCTTTTTCACTGCAAAATTACAAAATAATGGTTATAGATTGCCGTTTTTTAAGTAATTTTGTAAATTATTCGTAATTTAATTGACATTGCTTGCATGGAAAGAGAAGATTTCAAGCCAAGATTAATAGATATACCCCGAGTTTGTGACCCAAGGGGCAACCTATCGTTCTTGCAGCGCCCTGGCTGCCTGCCCTTCGATGTGAAGCGGGTATATTACCTCTACGACGTGCCCTGCGACTCCGAGCGCGGTGGGCATAGCCATCGCGAGGTAAGCGAGGTATTGGTGGCTATAAGCGGGGCCTTTGATGTAACGGTAGAGAATGGCGATGGTCTTACCACATTCACTCTCAATCGACCTTACCAAGGCTTGTTGCTTCCTGCAGGAGTATGGCGAACGCTTGAAAATTTCACCTCGGGTGCCGTGTGCTTGGTAATAGCGTCGGGGCTGTACGATGAAGCTGAATATGTGCGGGAATATGAAGAATTCCAAGCCATCACAAAAGCGCGAATTGAAGCACAGAACCCTCCTAAGCGATATCCTTTCTTGGATCTTGGAACAGTAAACGAACCATACAAGCAAGGCATGAAGGATGCGGCATGCCGAGTGATAGATAGCGGCCGATATATTGGTGGAAAAGAAGTAGAGGATTTTGAAAAGGATTTGGCTGAGTTATGCCAGGTACCATATGCAGTGGGCGTGAGCAACGGGCTTGATGCCTTGCGTCTGATTTTGCGTGCCTTTATCGACCTTGGCCGATTAAAGCCAGGCGATGAGGTGATAGTGCCAGCTGATACTTATGTAGCCACGGTTTTGGCTGTGACCGACAATGGCCTGGTGCCTGTGTTTGCCGATGTGGACTTGGACACAATGAATCTTGATCCAAAAGCGGTTGAAAAAGCAATTACTGAGCGTACGCGCGCGATTATGCCTGTGCATCTTTATGGTCGAGTCAGCTGGGATGAAGATTTGTCAGCATTAGCTCGAAAGCACAATCTGCATGTGATCGAGGATAATGCCCAGGGCATAGGAGCTCGGTCTTCAGTACCCGGGCTTTTTGGCACTGACATTACCGGCGGTTTAGGCCACGCTGCAGGCAATAGCTTCTATCCCACTAAAAATCTTGGAGCTCTCGGAGATGCCGGAGCAGTTACCACCCATGATGCAGAACTGGCATCAGCCGTACGTGCTCTGCGGAATTATGGCACTGACCGTCTCTACCACAATATTTATGCGGGCCTGAATTGCCGCCTTGACCCTATCCAGGCGGCTATGATGCGAGTGAAGTTGCCCTCTTTATCCAAAGACAATGAACAGCGACGACAGTTGGCTCGGATTTACGATGCAGAAATCACAAATCCCAAAGTAAAGAAGCCCCTCTTGGGAGGAGAAGATTGCATTTGGCATCAGTATGTGGTGCGTGTGGAAGATAGAGATGCTTTCCGCCAGTATCTGCTCGACCATGGAGTAGAAACGGCAGTGCATTACCCAGAACCGCCCTACAAGCAGCCATGCTATGCTCAATATTCAAGCGTAAATTGTCCTAATGCTGATTTGATTGATGCCACTTGTGTAAGCCTGCCTATCACATCATGCACTTCGCCAGATGATGCGCGCGCTATTTCTTCAATTATAAATGGCTATCTAAAGATATGAAAATTACCTTTTTGGGCACTGGCACCTCTACGGGAGTACCTGTCGTAAGGTGCCATTGCGAAACTTGTGAATCTGCCGACCCTCGCGACAAACGCCTGCGCTGCTCTGCCTTGGTTGAAACTGAGGGCAAGTGCTTGCTCATTGACTGCGGACCCGACCTGCGCGCCCAACTGCTCAACAATCATATCGAACATATTGATGCTCTGCTTATCACCCACAGCCATTACGACCACGTTGGGGGCATAGATGACATGCGTCCATTTTGCCATCGCAGCAAATATCCCTTTCCTACTTTTTGTCAGGCAGATGTGGCGCGCGATTTGCGTGCACGGGTGCCATACTGCTTCCGCGAGCATCTTTATCCTGGCGTCCCCACCTTCAATCTCCACGATATCGAGGCTGGGGTTCCTTTCAAAGCTGCTGACGTAAAAGTGATGCCGCTGCGAGTATGGCATGCCAAGTTACCTATCCTTGGCTTCCGCATAGGCAAATTGGCCTACATCACCGATGCTAAAACCATACCCGACGAAACCTACGAAGCTCTCCAAGGCATTGACACACTCGTAATAAATGCCTTGCGCCTCAAAGAGCACCCTACTCACATGTCACTTTCCGAATCATTAAATGCCATCGATCGTATTCAGCCTCGCCAGGCCTATCTTACCCACATGAGCGATGGCATGCCTCCACATGCAAAAGTAGAGCTACCCGCTGGGATAGCTCTATCTTATGATGGTCTTCAAATAGAAATCTGAATTCATGTACATCCATGGTTATGTGTCTTTTTAGGTTCTTTACATACATAAACAACGCATTTTCTTACCTCTAAGTTCAATTTATCATTTTTTAATAAGTTATCAGCCATGAATTAAAAAAAAATTTGTAACTTTGTGGCATAATTGTTCCCGCATATTCGCTTCTTTCAGCAGGGGGATAATCTAAATACCATAATAACCAATTTTTGACCAACCAATGACTCTTCACAATCGCAAATTTTACCCTTGGATGGTAGTGGGACTGCTCTGGATAGTTGCATTGCTCAACTATATGGATCGCCAAATGCTCTCTACCATGCAAGTATCAATTGGCCACACCATCACGCCACTCCAGGACCCCCGCACTTTTGGCTGGGTAATGTCAATCTTCCTATGGGTCTATGGCATCATGAGCCCCTTCTCTGGCATTATCGCTGACCGCCTCAATCGCAAATGGCTGATTGTTGGTTCACTTGGAGTATGGAGCGCAGTCACATCGCTTATGGGTACCTGCGGACCTGACGACTACCACTATTTCGTTGGGCTGCGTGCGCTGATGGGCGTTAGCGAAGCCCTTTATATCCCAGCCGCCCTATCTCTCATTGCCGAATATTTCACTGGCGGAGCGCGGAGCCTTGCCATTGGCATCCACATGACGGGCCTCTACATGGGCCAGGCTCTCGGCGGATTTGGCGCAACAATAGCCGACAGCCTGTCATGGCAAGCCACATTTCATTGGTTTGGAATCATAGGCATCGCTTATGCCTTAGTATTAGTGGTATTGTTGCGTGAAAAGCGCACACCGGCTCCAAAAGTCGCCGCTTCCAACAAGCTGCCATCAGAGACCATCCTTAAAAGCCTTGGCATGATACTTGCCAACATAGCTTTTTGGGTTATTCTCTTCTTCTTTGCAGCTATATCGCTCCCTGGCTGGGCCACAAAGAATTGGCTCCCCACCCTATTCAGCGACAGCCTTAATCTCGATCTGGCCACCGCTGGCCCAATAGCCACCATCTCGATAGCAGTAAGCTCGTTCATAGGCGTGATGGTAGGCGGTCCGCTATCCGACCGCTGGGTTAAGCGCAACATCAGAGGTCGCATTTACACCAGCGCTATCGGCATTGCCATGATGATTCCAGCATTGGTGCTCATGGGATTTGGCCATAACCTGTGGGCAGCCATTTCGGCAGCTTTGTTCTTTGGATTAGGTTATGGCATGTATGATGCCAACAATATGCCAATCCTCTGCCAATTCGTGCCCACTCATCAGCGTGCCACTGCCTACGGACTCATGAATACCGTAGGAGTAATAGCTGGCGCCCTTACCACTATGGCTCTTGGCGCTATTGCCGAAAGCTACGGGCTCGGTTTTGGCTTTGCATTGATGGCAGGAGTGCTTGTAGTGGCCCTTACATTGCAACTCACAATGCTCAAGCCTACCACCGACAATATGGAATATACTCCTAACCAAATACAAAATCCCAATTTAGCGCCTGCCGACGCATAATGTCACCCATGCAACCGCGTCAGCTTAGCAAAATAAAAACACAAATATATGGAAAAGATTACCGGACTGATCGACGCTCCTTTCACACCGTTCTATCCTAATGGAGAAGTTAACTACGAACCTATTCCACAATATGCCAAGATGCTCAAAGAAAATGGTCTGCAAGGCGTTTTCATCAATGGCTCATCGGGCGAAGGTTATATGCTTACCGACGACGAGCGTAAGCGCTTGGCCGAAGCTTGGGAAGCCGCTGCCCCCGAGGGATTCAAAGTCATCGTGCATGTGGGCAGTTGCTGCGCCAAGTCGAGCCGCGAGCTTGCTGAGCACGCAGCCAAGATAGGAGCATGGGGCATAGGGGCTATGGCTCCTCCATTCCCAAAAATCAACCGCATCGAGGAGTTGGTGGATTATATCAAGATGATAGCAGCTGGCGCGCCCCAGCTCCCCTTCTATTACTATCATATTCCAGCCTTCAACGGTGCCTATCTGCCAATGACCAAATTGCTTGAGGCCGTTGACGGAAGAGTGCCCAACTTCGCTGGCATCAAATACACTTACGAGAGCCTTTACGAGTACAACCAATGCCGCCTTTACAAAAATGGCAAATTCGATATGCTCCACGGCCAGGATGAAACCATATTGCCCTCACTGGCCCAAGGTGGAGCTCAAGGAGGAATCGGAGGCACTACAAATTACAATGGACGCGAACTGGTGGCTATAATTGATGCTTGGAAGCGCGGTGATATCGAGGCTGCCCGCGAGCATCAGAATTTTGCTCAAGATGTAATCAATGTGATTTGCAAATACCGTGGCAACATCGTGGGAGGAAAGCGCATTATGAAACTTATCGGCCTTGACCTTGGCAAGAATCGCACTCCATTCCAAAATATGACTGATGCCGAAGAGGCTCAAATGCGTGCCGACCTCGAAGCTATCAATTTCTTCGACCGCTGCAATAGAATATCATAATCAGCCACAGGTGCTAATGCTTCACCGTAGCAATTTTTATATGAAACCTGAAAACAGAAAATATCTGGAGACTTGGCGCAACAAATACCACCAAACTCTCACCGAGGACATACTTCCATTCTGGTTAAAGCATGGCCTCGACCATGAAAACGGAGGCGTGTACACCTGTGTTGACAGAGATGGCACCCTGATGGATTCCACCAAAAGCGTATGGTTCCAAGGACGCTGCGCTTTTGTGTATGCATTTGCTTACAACAATGTGGAAAAGCGGCCTGAATATCTTGACATGGCCAAAAGTTGCATCGACTTCATCGAGGCCCATTGCTTTGACTCGGATGGACGCATGTATTTCGAGGTGACTGCCGACGGTCAGCCTCTGCGCAAGCGCCGCTATGTATTCTCTGAGTGCTTCGCTGCCATTGCTTTCTCAGAATATGCTCTTGCTACAGGCAATAAGGAATATGCAGGAAAGGCTCTGAAGCTTTTCCGCGACATCGAGCGCTTTATAAACACTCCTGACATTCTTGAACCAAAGTATCTGCCTACCCTCCAAGCTATCGGTCACTCAATCACAATGATTCTCATCAACACAGCCTCGCGCATCCGCGAAGTCATTGATGATCCTATTCTGACGGAACAAATCGACAAATCGATCGAAACAATCCGCACCAAATTCATGCACCCCGAATATAAGACTCTGCTGGAGATGGTGACTCCAGATGGAGAGGTGATTGATACCCTAAATGGCCGAGTAATCAATCCAGGGCACTGCATCGAAACCTCGTGGTTCGTTCTCGAAGAGGCAAAGCATCGAGGAGGGGACCAGGCCATAAAGAACCTGGCTCTTCAAATCCTCGATTGGTCATGGGATTGGGGCTGGGATGCAAAATTTGGAGGCATCATCAATTTCCGTGACTGCAAGGGATTTCCGCCGCAAGATTATTCTCAGGATATGAAATTTTGGTGGCCGCAAACCGAGGCTATCATAGCCACTCTCTATGCCTACGAGGCCACTTCCGATGAAAAATATCTTGAGAAATTCCGACTTGCCAATGAGTGGACTTGGGCGCATCTGCCCGATCCAGAATATGGCGAATGGTTCGGCTATCTGCATCGCGATGGCTCAGTGGCTCAGCAAGCCAAGGGAAACATCTTCAAAGGCCCATTCCACATCCCTCGCATGCTAATCAAGGGATATATGATTATAAATAATATATTGCAAGCCGATGAATAAAGCCATCGCAGGACTCATATTATGCGCGTGCTTTGGCTCTGCAATGGGCCAAAACCTGCGCATGCCAATTCCCTACACTGATGGAATGGTGCTCCAGCGCAACAAGCCCTTGACCATCCGAGGACAAGCTGCGCCAGGCGACACTGTCACTGTTGAGCTTGATGGCCTCACAGCCACGGGAATAGCCAATAGCAGAGGCCAATGGTCAGCTACTCTGCCTGCCATGCAGGCAGCTCAAGACCTTGTAATGACTGTAACCGACGGCACTATTACCCTAACCTACACTGATGTGGCAGTAGGCGAAGTATGGGTTGCGTCGGGCCAAAGCAACATGGCCTTCACCCTTAAGCAAGCCCTCACTGGTGCCGATGATATCCCAGCCTCCACCGACCCAGAGCTGCGCTTTTTCGATATGAAGCCTCAATATTTCTGCTATGGCACCCCCATGCCTGAATGGTTCTGCGATTCTATAAATGCCCTGAGTTATTACCGCCCTACCTCATGGCACAAATCTTCGCCTGAGACTTCACCCGAAATGTCGGCTGTGGCCTATTATTTTGGAAAAGCTCTGCGTGACAGCCTCAACGTGCCAATAGGCTTAATTCACAATGCTATTGGAGGTTGCCCCTGCGAAGCTTGGATTGACTCTGCATCTCTGGCCCAAGGGTTGCCAGAGATGGCGGCAGATCCGCGCCATAACCCCCTGGCTATGCCCTGGGTGCAACAGCGTATGGTGGAAAATGTGGGGAATGAACCCACACAACATCACCCCTACGAACCGTCTTATCTCTTCAACACTGGCATTCTTCCCCTTGGGCAATATCCTGTGGCTGGGGCAATTTGGTATCAAGGGGAGTCAAACGAGCACAATCCAGGTCTTTACGAACGCATGTTTCCCTGGCTCGTGCAAAGCTGGCGAAATTACTGGGAAGAGCCAGAATTGCCTTTTATTTACACACAGCTTAGCTCGATAGCTCCGCGCAGCACATGGCCTGAATTTCGCAATGTGCAGCGCCGCTTGCTCGACAAGGTCCCATTCGCTGGAATGGCCATTTGCAGCGATCTCGGCGATAGCCTTGATGTTCATCCTCGCGCTAAGCAGCCAGTCGGTCTGCGCCTTTCCCGATGGGCGCTGCATGATGTTTATGGTCATAGTGGCGTGGTGTCTTCTGGTCCGCTTGTCAAATCAGCTTATTTGCAAGATGGCGAGGTTATAGTTAATTTTCAATGGGGTCATGGCATGACAGCGAGCGACGGAGGAGAAATTGCTACATTTGAATTGGCTGCTGCCGATTCGGTGTTTTACCCCGCCAATGCCACAGTGATTAGTGACAATAAAATCAGAGTTACCAATATGCAAGTATCCAATCCCAAATATGTGCGCTATGGTTGGCAACCTTTTAGCCATGGCAATCTCGTGAATTCCGACAGTCTGCCAGCCTCTACTTTCCTATTAGAAATACCTGAGTCAGAACCAGGCATAGAGAATGGAGTTTCGGCTTCCTATGGAGGCTGCATTGGCAATATAGCCATTTTTGCTGGTGGATGTAATTTTCCTGAAGACCCACTTGGTAAGAATAGCCAAAAGCGATTTTATCAAGGCATTTATGCCAAAGACCTTAGCAATCCTGACAACCAGTGGCACCGAATCGGCTCATTGCCTGCACCGATGGCCTATGGGGCCTCAGCTCAGACCGACCAGGGATTAGTGCTTATTGGAGGTTGTGATTCTACCAATTCTCTGGCAAGCACATGGCTTTTGACGCTTAATGCCGACAAGGCTGCATTGACCCCCTTGCCTGACCTTCCCGCGCCAATTGATAATATGTCGGCCGTCGCTATTGGCTCAAAAATCTATGTTGCAGGTGGCAACTTCGCTGGTCAGCCAAGCAATTCTTTGTTATGTCTTGATCTTGACACTCTAAATGCAGGCTGGTATTCACTCCCTCCTTTCCCTGGCAATCCTCGTGTGCAACCCGTTATGGCTTCGGGCTTTGGAGCAGATAAAGATTGCAATCTGTACCTATTCGGAGGCTTTGCAGGTAAAGGCTCTAATCGAGAAGCTACACTCGATACCGATGGTTTTTGTTACTCACCTACACTACAAAAATGGACTGCACTTCTCGGTCCTTTAGACCTCGAAGGCAATCCATTATCCGTTGGTGGAGGCGCTGCTTGCTCTATAAAAGCCAATAACAGTGACCTCAATGGCAAAATATTGGTAACTGGGGGCGTGAATGCAAAGATTTTCTTAAAGGCACTGCAAAATCAGGCACCTGATTACTTATACCATCCTATCGAATGGTACTGCTTCAATCCTAATCTGCTTGTCTTTGACCCAGCCACTACCGAGTGGTCAGTTTTGGGCACCGACCCCGCTTACGCTCGAGCTGGAGCTTTGCTTATCTCGGCTCCAAGCGAAGTCCTGCTCATTGGTGGCGAACTCAAACCTCGCATCCGCACACCCCATATCAGCAAGTTGCGATTTTAGGGGTTTTCAGGGTCTATATCTTCGTCCCAGTCATAACCATCCACTTCCTCACCCCATGATTCTGGGCTGATGCTTTGCAGGTCTTCGGCTTCTTCGTCATCTGCCGACGGAACATTTTCAAATATGAATTCATCCTCTTCGCGCACGCGGTGATGGCCGTCGAGCGGACGATGAATAATATCGGGTGTGGCCAAGCGATTGTTCTCATCAGTGATGGCTCGCCATAGAATATCTTTCAATTCGGTCAGACCATAGCCAGTGGCTGCCGATATAAACACCGTAGGTATATCTTGTGGCAGAGTTGGACGGATTTCCTCCATCAGTTCCTCATCCAGAAGGTCGCTCTTTGATATGGCTAAGATGCGATGTTTATCCATCAACTGCGGATTGAATTTTTCAAGTTCGCTGAGCAAAACCTCATATTCCTGAGTTATATCCGGCGCATCAGCTGGCACAAGAAATAGCAGCACGGCATTTCGCTCAATATGTCGCAGGAAGCGCAGACCCAGGCCCTTGCCCTCGCTTGCGCCCTCGATAATGCCAGGGATATCCGCCATTACAAACGAGCGGTTGTCACGATAGCTAACAATGCCCAACTGAGGCTCCATCGTGGTGAATGGATAATCGGCAATCTTTGGCCTTGCTGATGACAAAGCCGAAAGCAATGTGGATTTGCCAGCATTTGGAAATCCCACAAGACCCACATCTGCCAGCAGCTTTAGTTCCAGTATTACGCTTTTTTCTATCGCAGGTTCGCCAGGCTGAGCATAGCGTGGTGTGCGATTGGTAGCGCTCTTGAAATGCCAGTTGCCCAAGCCTCCACGACCGCCTTTGAGCAATTTTATTTCCTGGCCATCGTCAGTAACCTCGCACAGATATTCGCCAGTCTCAGCATCGAACACCACTGTGCCGCAAGGCACCTCTATGATTACATCCTCGCCATCCTTGCCGAAGCTTCGACCGCCAGTGCCTGGCTGGCCATTGCCAGCAAAAATATGCCGCCGATATTTCAGTGGCAGCAATGTCCACATGTTTTGGTTGCCCTTTAATATGATATGGCCTCCGCGACCACCATCTCCACCGTCGGGTCCGCCTTTTGGTATATATTTAGCTCTATAGAAATGACGACTTCCCGCGCCGCCCTTTCCCGAGCGACACAAAATCTTCACATAGTCAATAAAATTAGAATCAGCCATAATATAAAATTTTAGGGTATAAGATTAAGGATTTGGGTTATTCCATTCCTTAAACCTTAATCCTATTTTACTTTATTTAAAACCATCAATTGTTTTCATTAGTTCATTTGCCTGCTTGAAATCGGCTGGATTGCCAATGTCGAGCCAATAACCATTAATTGGGAAATTGGTCACATTGCATCCTTGGGCTATAGCCTGTTCTATTAGGTCAGTTGCATCGGTGCGCACATTGGGCGAAAGTTCCTTTAGCAGCTTATTCTTTATTATATATATGCCTGCATTGGCCAGATAGGAATACGATGGCTTTTCCATCAGTCCGGTCACTCCGCCCCCATCATCAAAATCAAGGATGGCATACGGCACTGACACCTGATAGGGAATGGTAGCGATGGTTATGTCGGCCTTATGGGATCGGTGGTGGAGATACATGTCCTCGAATGATACCGTGGTCAACAAGTCAGAATTCATCACCAAGGTATTACCTTCGTCGGTGAGCGGCACCAGCGAAGCTGCGCCGATGGTGCCCAGGGGCTGGTCCTCCTCCACGCATGTAATATCCTGCTGACCCTCGAAATGCTTGCGCACCTTTTCAGCCAAATATTTCACAGTAACATATATTTTCTGAATGCCGCTGCGCCGCATGGCATCCACATTATGGTCGATAATCGATTTGCCCCCAACTTTCAGCAGTGGTTTGGGAGTTTCCAAGGTCAATGGCCTGAGTCGTTCGCCCTTTCCTCCAGCCATAAGGATTGCGGTTAGCGGCAGCAAGTTGAGCTGCTTGGTCAGGTCCATGTAGCCTATGATTCGTCCATCGCTGTCAAGCTTAGGCAAAAGCCTTATGCCAAGTTTGCGCAGTTCCTTAATGTCGGCCACATCGCAATCGTCCATGGTAATGCTGCGGCACTTGCGGTACATCGATTCGCCTACCGGGCTATCCAATGCTTTTCCCGAGAGAAGCGAACGGCGAATATCGCCATCCGTAAGAGAGCCAACTAATCGCAACTCATCATCCACGACAAATAGCGTAAGCGTGCTGCCCGACAACACATTTAATTTTGCCAAACCCTGAAACAAGGTATCTTTTATATTAATCAGATGTCGATCCATAATCTTATTTTTGAATCAATTTCTCAGCTATCAGCCAGTCCATTTCGGTATCCAAGTCAATGCTGCGGCTTCTTGGCATCAAATATGGCACTTTTCTGGGCAGTCGCGCCATGGGATATTTGCGCAGCGCATCTGGGCGAATCACATACACGGCCCCATTGTATTCATACACGCGAGGAGCATCTTGGCGCCTTACATATTGGCCATCCCCCTTGCTCACATGCAAAAAGCCTGCCGAATCCTCTTCAAAAAGGTTGAAATAAGGATTGGCATCGCTTTCAACTACGCTGACCACCATGTCCACGCCTTCTCCATAAAGAGACAGGCATCGCTCAATATCCTCAGCTGTGCGCATTGGCGAGGTCGGTTGCAGCAGCACCACGCAGTCGTAGTCAATGCCTTGCTTGGTAGCCCAATCCATAGCATCGATTATCACCTCGCGGCTCCCAGCGGTGTCAGATGCCAACTCTGCAGGACGCATATAATTTACGGCCAACCCCTCGCTGCGAGCCACATCGGCTATCTCTTTATCATCAGTTGAAAGCAGGATGTATCCCTGCGGTGACTTTCGCGCCTCATCAATCGTATACGCTATCAACGGCTTGCCTCCCAACAGTTTAATATTTTTTCGAGGTATGCCTTTGCTTCCGCCTCGAGCCGGTATTATATATAAAGGTATCATTTCGTAGATTCTCGTTCTTACATAAATTCTCGTTTATTTTCGTCCTTCAATCACTTTCTCTAATGCCATCAGCATGGCTGATGGCATACTTAATCTCCGATCGAGGACTTGCTCGCCAGCAATGGAGGCTAAAAAATGTGGCATCTCGTCGCTATACACAGTGCACATCGCTCGATTTGCATCATTGCTGTAATGGCAGCTATACTCAGTATTAGCCAAGCGGTCAGCCAGCTTTACCATCGGAGCATAAGGCGTAGTGCGGATTCCAGCATAATAGCGTTCGTCGGCACGTTCGGCTCGATTGCGTCCCTTTTCATTAGTCAAAGCATACACAATTTCTGTAGCCAGCTCAGCCTTGCCTTCCCCAACCAATTTCTGAGCCAACTTCAACACATTATTATATGTAAGCCTTGCGTCCTCAATGCTGTCATGGAAGTAGGCTCCGAACATCACAGCAGCCACGTCGTCGGGCGTAGCCACAGCCTCGGCTCCGAACTTTCGCACATTGTCAGCCACCATGTCGAGATGGAAACCGTAGGGATGCGTATGGTCATAAGTCTGGTTTACATCCGCATGCAGCTTATGAGCTGCATGGCGGATGGCCTCAATCTGTTCACCGAGCCGATCTAAAGTGTCAGAAAAAGCCTGTGCATCCATGATTTTTGGGTTTTGTATAGATTTAAAAGACAAAATTACGAATTTTTTACCAAATTTTCTTAACTTTGCAAAAGTTTTTTCAAAAACAATACAAAAACCACAATCGGGATGGCTCTTAAAACTTAAAACCTAAAACTTAAAACCTAAAACTTAAAACCAATATACCATATATGTCAAAGATAGGATCAAAATTTACCCCAGTTGGACGCAAGGCCATGCTCTTGGGCAGCGGCGAACTTGGCAAAGAAGTTACCATAGAGTTGCAGCGCCTCGGCATTGAGGTAGTAGCTTGCGACAAGTATGCTTTAGCTCCAGCAATGCACGTAGCCGACGAAGCTATGGTTTTCAACATGCTCGACCCGGTAGCCCTGCGCGAAGCTGTGCTGAAAGTGCGCCCTGACCATATCATCCCCGAAGTGGAAGCTATTGCCACTCCCGAGCTGATGAAGCTTGAAAAAGAAGGCTGGCACGTTACACCCACAGCCCAAGCTACAGTGCTGACCATGAACCGCGAAGGCATTCGACGCCTGGCTGCGGAGGACCTGCACATCCCCACTTCGCCTTACCGCTTTGCCAGCAGCTACGAAGAGTTCAAAGCTGCAGTTGAGGAAATCGGCATTCCCTGCGTGGTAAAACCAGTAATGAGCAGTAGCGGCCATGGCCAGTCAGTTATTAAAAAGCCAGAGGATGTGGACAAGGCTTGGGAAATCTCCCAAAGCGAGGGGCGCTCAGGCGCAGGAAAAGTAATTGTGGAGGGCTTCGTGAAATTCGACTACGAAATCACCCTGCTCACCGTGCGCAGCGTTTCGGGCACTACCTATTGCCAACCTGTAGGTCATATACAAATCGATGGTGACTACCGTGAAAGCTGGCAGCCGCAACCCATGGAGCCCCAAGCCCTGCAGGAGGCCCAGGAGTATGCCAAGAAAGTGACCGACGCACTTGGCGGCTATGGCATCTTTGGCGTAGAGCTCTTCGTAAAGGATGGCCACGCCATCTTTAGCGAGGTGTCTCCCCGCCCCCACGACACAGGCATGGTGACCATGATATCACAAGATCTCAGCGAATTTGCCCTGCATGCACGTGCCCTGCTTGGCCTTCCGGTGCCTGGCATCCGCTTCTATGGGCCCTCGGCATCCAAAGCCATAGTAGTGGAGGGAGATACCGATAAGATTGAGATGGACAATCTCAACGAAGTGCTCAGCGAGCCTGGAGTGCAAATACGCATCTTCGGCAAACCGGAAATCAAGGGTCATCGGCGCATGGGTGTAATCTTGGCATCGGCAGATACCTTGGAAGAGGCTCGCGCAAAAGTACAGCGTGCTTACGACGCCCTCAAGGTGACGGTTCTACCACGCTAATAAGTAATGACGAGAGATACGAATAACGAGAGATACGAAAGAAAAAATTCATATCTCTCGTTATTCGTATCTCTCGTCATTACTCATATTTTTGGGGATTGTGTTAAAAAATTATGTCATAAAACACAAAATCATCACATTTTTATTTCAAATCTCAAAAATTTTGATTAATTTTGCGCAAATTTGGTACAATAACGTGAAGTCACATCAACAATAATGATAAAGACTGCGATTGAAAAGGTAATGACTGAGGATTTATCTGGCATTTGGACACTGCTCTCACCCGAGGAACGGCGTCAGGTTGTGGACAACTTTACAATCCACAGCTTCAAGAAAAACCAGATCATCTACCTCGAAAAAGAAGAACCAGAATTCTTGTGGTGCCTTCTCAAGGGGAAGGTAAAGATTTACAAGGATGGCGTGTGCGGCAGGCAGCAAATCCTGCGTCTTATTCGACCTGTACAATATTTCGGTTATCGGGCTTATTTTGCTCAAGAGCCTTATGTGTCAAGTGCATCTGCTTTTGAAGCTTCTACCTTAGGGGCTATTCCAATGGATGTGGTCAAACAAATGATTTGGCAGAATCCTAAGATTGCATGGTTCTTCTTAGGCGAACTCAGCCACAATCTCGGCAACAGCGACTCTCGCATCGTCAACCTCACCCAAAAGCATATCCGTGGCCGTTTGGCAGAAGCCCTAATCGTGCTTCGCGACAGCTATGGCTACGAAGACGACAACATCACGCTTAAGATTTACATGAGCCGCGAGGATTTGGCAAATCTTTCCAACATGACCACCAGCAACGCCATTCGCACTCTTTCGGGCTTCGTCAACGAGAAGCTAATTGTGGTCGATGGTCGCAATATCAAGATTCTCAATGAAGGCGCTTTGAGAAAAATCAGCAAATTCGGTTAATCACTCCTAAAATATACATGTCCACCCTTACTGACGAAATAAACAAGCGGCGCACGTTCGCCATCATCTCGCACCCTGATGCGGGCAAGACCACCCTTACCGAAAAACTCCTGCTTTTCGGTGGCGCTATCCATGTGGCTGGTGCAGTGAAAAGCAACAAAATCAAAAAAAACAGCCACCAGCGACTGGATGGAAATCGAGAAGCAGCGCGGCATCTCTGTGGCTACTTCAGTGATGGGCTTCAACTACGGCGATTACAAAATCAACATTCTCGACACTCCCGGTCACCAGGACTTCGCCGAGGACACTTACCGCACCCTCACAGCTGTAGATTCTGTAATCATAGTGGTGGACGTGGCCAAGGGCGTGGAGCAACAGACACGCAAACTGATGGAGGTGTGCCGAATGAGGAATACCCCCGTGATTATTTTCGTCAATAAGCTCGACCGCGAAGGTCGCGACCCATTCGACATTCTCGACGAGCTTGAATCAGAACTCAAGATTGCAGTGCGTCCCCTGAGCTGGCCTATCAACATAGGCGCCAAATTCAAGGGCGTATATAATATTTATGAGCACTCGCTCGACCTTTTCACCCCTAACAAGCAGCGAGTAAGCGAACGTGTAGAGATCGACGATGTAAACGACCCTCGCATCGACGAGGCTGTCGGCGAAGACGATGCCGCAAAGCTTCGCGAAGATTTGGAATTGATTGAGGGGGTTTATCCAGAATTTGAAAAGGAAGAATACCTCAAAGGCAAGCTGGCACCCGTATTCTTCGGCTCAGCCCTCAACACATTTGGCGTAAAGGAGCTGCTCGACTGCTTTGTGGAGATTGCTCCATCTCCCCGGCCTGTGCAAGCCGAGGAGCGACTGGTAAAGCCCGAAGAGGATCAATTCACAGGTTTTGTATTCAAGATACATGCCAATATGGATCCCAACCATCGCTCTTGCATTGCTTTCGTAAAGGTTTGCTCGGGCAAGTTCGAGCGCAATGTATATTATAAGCACGTGCGCAGTGACAAGCAATTGCGATTCTCGGCCCCCACTGCCTTTATGGCACAAAAAAAGGACATCGTCGACGAAGCTTATCCGGGCGACATTGTCGGAATTCCCGACACCGGCAACTTCAAAATCGGCGACACCCTTACCTCGGGCGAAACTATTCATTTCAAGGGCCTTCCAAGCTTCTCGCCCGAAATGTTCAAATACATCGAGAACACCGACCCTATGAAGAGCAAGCAGCTCGAAAAGGGCATCCAGCAACTTATGGACGAAGGTGTAGCTCAGCTATTTATCAATCAATTCAATGGTCGCAAGCTCATTGGCACCGTGGGCCAGCTGCAATTCGAGGTGATTCAATTCCGCTTGCTTCATGAGTATGGCGCTCAATGCCGTTGGGAACCTATTTCGCTTTACAAAGCCTGTTGGATCGAAAGCGACGACCCTGCAGCACTTGAAGCCTTCAAAAAGCGCAAGCACCAGTTTATGGCAGTTGACCGCGAGGGCCGAGATGTCTTCCTGGCAGACTCCAACTATGTGTTGCAAATGGCCCAGCAAGATTTTCCCAAACTGCGTTTCCACTTCACCAGCGAATTTTGAGTGATTTAGTGACTTGGTGGCTTGGTGATTTAGTGACTTGGTGGCTTGGTGATTGAGTGATTTAGTGACTTGGTGATTTAGTGACTTGGTGGCTTGGTGATTGAGTGAATTGGTGACACCATAACACTAACCCACTAAAACACTAACCCACTAATCCACTAAAACACTAAAACACTAAAACACCAACGGCGTTACGCAGGCTGCCACGTCGGTGTCGCCCCATATATCGGCGATCGTAAGCCATACAAAAAGCAGGATAATCAGTACTACTACCCCTATCCAAAGCCACATGTTGATTTGCTTGCGGCGTCGATGTCTTCTGTCTTCGTCAGTCATAATGCTTTTGATTTGCGGGCCGAAACCCAAGTGAAACGTTTTGTAGATATAACAAAATTAGTGATTTGGTGGTTCAGTGGTGATTTGGTGTTTTAGTGATTTGGTGTTAGTTTAGTGATTTGGTGTTTTGGTGATTTGGTGGTTTAGTGACACCATATCACCCATTCACCAAATCACCAAAACACCAAATCACCAAAACACCAAAACACCAAACCACCAAAACACCAAAACACCAAACCACCAAAACACCAAAACACCAAATAACTATG
>JAJBUG010000019.1:0-14352 GCA_020860515.1 Bacteroidales bacterium
CCACCAAACCACCAAACCACCAAACCACCAAACCACCAAACCACCAAACCACCAATTCACCAAACCACCAATTCACTAAAAAATTTGGTGATTGCAACAAAAATCAGTATCTTTGCACTGCAAAACATGAAGAGATACGTCAAGAATGGCAAATACTGACAATAAATACCCTCTCCTCAGCACTATCGACAGCCCAGCCGATTTGCGTAAACTCCCAGTGGAGGAGCTTCCCCGGGTATGCCAGGAAATACGCGAATTCCTGATCGAGGAGCTTTCGGTGCATCCCGGTCACTTTGCTTCGAGCATGGGTGCCGTGGAGCTCACAGTGGCTCTGCATTACGTATTTGACACCCCTTACGACCGCATAGTGTGGGACGTGGGCCATCAAGCCTATGGCCATAAGTTGCTTACTGGCAGGCGCGATCGGTTCTCAACCAACCGCACCCTGGGAGGGCTTTGCGGCTTCCCCACCCCTAAGGAAAGCGAATACGACACATTCACCGCAGGACATGCTTCCAACTCCATATCCGCTGCCTTAGGCATGGCCGTGGCCAGTGCCATGCAGCATGATCAGCCCCCGCGCCATGTGATAGCTGTCATCGGCGACGCCTCGATTAGCGGAGGCCTGGCCTTTGAGGGTCTAAATAATGCTGCCAATACCCCCAACAATCTGCTCGTGATCCTTAACGACAACGATATGTCGATTGATGAGAATGTAGGCAGCCTCAACTCCTATCTGAGCAATCTTACCACTTCGAAGAAATACAATAATTTCCGTTACAAACTTTATCGCTTCCTCAAGCACTTAGGATTGGCCAACGACAGTATCAAGGGCCGTATCCTGAGATTCAATAATAGCGTGAAATCGCTCATTTCCAATGAGCAAAACATATTCGAAGGCCTCAACATACGCTATTTCGGCCCCTTCGACGGCAATGACTTGCTGCGCCTTATTAGTGTGCTTCAGGATATAAAAGACATGCAAGGCCCTCGGCTGCTCCACCTGCGCACTATCAAGGGCAAAGGCTACGAACCAGCCGAAAAGAACCCAAGCGAATGGCATGCTCCTGGAAAATTCGATATCCATACTGGCGAACGGCTCGACAACATTGAAGACAACAGCCAAAAGCCACCCAAATATCAAGAGGTGTTTGGTGAAACACTGCTTCAGCTTGCCAAGAAAGATCCCAAGATTGTAGCCATCTCAGCCGCAATGCTCTCGGGCACCAGCATCAGCATCATGCAGAAGGAAATGCCCGACCGAGTTTTCGACGTGGGCATAAGCGAAGGCCATGCGGTGACATTTGCCGGCGGCTTGGCCAAGGACGGCATGAAACCAGTAGTGGGCATTTACAGCAGTTTCTTGCAGCGTGCCTACGACCATATAATCCACGATGTGTGCATACAGAAGCTCCACGTGACATTCTGTATCGATCGCGGAGGCATCGTAGGCGAGGATGGTGCCACACATCACGGCTTACTCGACCTGGCATATCTCAATGCTGTGCCTAATCTTATTGTTTCGGCTCCCGCAGACCCTGCAACTCTGCGCAATCTCATGTACACTGCCCTTGAGTGCCAGGATGCACCCTTTGCTATCCGTTATCCCCGAGGCAGCTGTGGAACCCTCGATTGGGACACGCCTATGACTTCGCAGCCAATTGGCAAAGGCCGCATGCTGAGCCAGGGTACAGATGTAATGCTTCTATCAATTGGCACCATCTCAGAAGAATGCACCAAGGCTGTGGCAATGGCGGCAGAAAAAGGCGTGAGCTGCGCTCATTACGATATGATATTCCTCAAGCCCATCGACGAGGACATGCTGCGCAATGCTGCTAATACTGGCAAGCCCATCATTACCGTGGAGGATGGCACTCTCAATGGCGGACTTGGCTCAGCAGTAGCCCCATGGCTTTTGCGCCACGGCTATCACAATCCGATGGCTATGCTTGGCATCGATGACAAATTTGTGGAGCATGGCACTGTGGCCCAGCTCAAGCAGCTCAATGGCATAGATCCCGAGTCAATTACCCGCCAAATCATCAAATCCGCTGGCAAATGAAGATAGTCATTGCAGGAGCTGGCGAGGTGGGTAGCCATTTGGCTAAGTTGTTGTCGAACGAAGAGCAAGAAATCATTATACTCGACGATGACCAGGATCGCCTCAATGCCCTGGATGCCAAATACAATCTGATGACGATGACTGGAAATCCAGCCACCTTTCAGACTTTGCGCGAGGCCAGCGTGGGCATTTGCGATCTTTTCATCGGCGTAATGCCCAGCGAAGCACGCAACATGCTGGCTTGCTCAATAGCCAAGATTTTAGGAGCCAAGCGCACGGTAGCTCGCATCGAGGGTTACGGATTCATGAATCCCGAAAACCGACCCTACGTGATGGAGATGGGCGTTGACCGCGTGATTTATCCAGAATATTTGGCTGCACAGCAAATCCATACTGCATTGGAACACACGTGGGTGAGACAATGGTTTGAAATTCTCAACGGCGAAATCATTGTGGTGGGCGTGCGCATCCGTGACAATGCCAAGATGAGCGGCATGCAACTCAAGGACTTTGCCTTTGCGCATCGCAATTTCCACGTGTCAGCCATCAAGCGCGGCCATGAGACGTTAATCCCGCGAGGCGATGACGTGCTAATGCCCGACGACATACTTTATATTACCACGCGTCGCGACCATGCCAACGACCTGCTGGAAATGACTGGCAAAGTGCAGCACCGTATCAAGCGCATCCTGATTATGGGGGCCAGCAAAATAGCTATCCGAGTGGCTGACATGTGTAAGGACGAATACAAAATCACAGTTATCGACAAGAGCCGCGAAGTGTGTGAGAATCTGCCAATGCGATGCCCCTACTTCACCGACATTTTCTGTGGCGACGCTCGCGACATTGACACCCTCAAGGAGGTGGGCCTTCAGAATTATGATGCCTTCATCGCCCTCACTGATAGCAGCGAAGCCAATATCTTAGCCTGCCTTACGGCCCGCGACGCGGGTGTAAAAAAAGTGGTAGCCGAGGTTGAGGATATCCAATTTATAAATCAAGCCGAGGGGCTTGGCATTGGCACTGTAATTAATAAGAAACTCTTGGCTTCGAGCACAATATTCCAACTCCTGCTTGATAGCGACGCATCCACCTCAAAATGCTTGGCTCTGACCGACGCCGAGGTGGCAGAACTTGAGGTAAAGCCAGGCTCGAAGATCACTCATGCCCTTGTAAAGGATCTGAAGCTTAGCCGTGATATGACACTCGCCGGTCTTATTCGCGATGGCCAAGGAATGTTGGTAACAGGTATGACGCAAATCCAAGCTGGCGACCATGTGGTAGTATTCTGCCTCTCAGGCTCCATCCACAAAGTCGAGCGCCTCTTCAGTTGAAACGTAAAACTAAAAACGTAAAACGTAAAACGTAAAACGCAAGGCATGGGCATTTTCGACAATGTAAGGCGCATCAATTTTGCCATGGTCTTCAAGATCGTAGGTTGGCTTCTGATGATTGAAGCTGCGTTTATGGCTGTGCCTGCCATTGTGGCTGTGTTCTGGCAAGGGCCCGACTGCATAGAGATATGCTGCTGCTCAGCCTTCACCTGCCTATTCGGATATTGCCTTAACCGCATGATCCATCCCCAGCACAACACTCTCAGCAAGCGCGAAGGATTTCTGCTCACAGCCCTGATTTGGATAGTTTTCTCGCTTTTTGGGATGTTGCCATTTCTTTTCTCCACTACGCCCCTTAACATTGTTGACGCTTTTTTTGAGGCTATATGCGGATTCACCACCACTGGCTGTTCGTCATATCCGCTGCTCGACGAACTTGGCCCTGGCCTTACCCTATGGCGTGCCTTGATGCAATGGATTGGGGGCATGGGTATCATTCTTTTCACTTTGGCGGTAGTGCCAATGCTTAATCATGCAGGTGGCATGCAGATGTTCAATGCCGAGGTCACTGGCATTACCCACGAAAAGACAAAGCCTCGCATCAGCTCCACTGCCAAAAGTCTGTGGACCGTATATATAGTACTGACCATTCTGTGCATATTATTGCTGTGGGCTGGACCGATGGACCTTTTCGAGAGCATTTGCCATGCATTTGGCACCATGAGCACAGGCGGTTTTTCCACAAGCAACGACGGTCTGGCATATTGGAGCAGCAGCTATATCGATATCGTGGTTACTGTATTCATGTTCTTAGGCGGTGCCAATTTCACCATGATTGTGTTTGCGGCCAGCGGCCAGTGGGCCAGGGCCAAGCGCAATCACACATTAAAAGTATATGTATATATTATACTTTCATCCTATGCCCTGATCACTTTGGGCCTCTTATGCCAAAATTTGGTGAATGATTGGCAAGATGCTACTATCTTCCCCCTATTTCAAGTGATGGCAGGCATTACCTCCACTGGGTACACCCTATCATCGCTACCCCTCTGGAGCCCATTCTGCATCGCCATATTGCTGCCCTTGATATTTATGGGAGCATGCGCTGGTTCTACCTCGGGCGGTTGCAAAATCGACCGCATTGTGGTGCTTGGAAAATATGTGGCCAACTCTGTTCGCACTGCCCTTATGCCAAATAAGGTCACATCCGTTGTCATAGACCGCCGAGTGCTTGCTCCCGATTTGGTGCAAAAGTCAATCGCCTTTCTCTTGCTCTACTGCATAGTGATTTGCGGCGGCGCACTACTGCTGACCCCGTTTAACATACCTGTGAGCGACAGCCTCTTTACCGCTCTTTCGTGCGTTTCCAACAGCGGCATCAGCCCCTCATCGCTTGGCATGGCAACTGACATGGCCGCATTGCCAGGCGCTGCCAAGCTCCTTTTAGGCCTGTTAATGCTTATCGGTCGTCTTGAAATCTTCACTATAATTATCCTCTTCACCCCCTCATTCTGGCGAAAGTAGGATGTAAATTTATGTTAAAAAACACACTTTTCTACAATTAGTCCAATTTTTTGGTGTAAAAGTGGAGTTCACGTGAAATTTATTTGCTAATTTTGCAACGTAGAAAATAAAATTTACACGTAAGTTTAACATATGAAAGCTAAATCATTATCATTCAATGCCTTCCTATTCGGCATTGCATCAGTTGGTTTGCTCACCTCCTGCTCGGGCTCGAATCAAAGCCAAACGCAGCAGCAAGCCCCCGCAATCACTGTAATGACAGTGGAACCCACCACATCACACCTCGACCTCTCTTACCCCGCTGTCATCAAGGGCAAGACCGACATCGAAATCCGTCCCCAGGCCACAGGCTTCATCTCGAAGGTTTGCGTTGACGAGGGCGACTACGTGCGCAAGGGCCAGACCCTCTTCATCCTGGACCAAGTGCAGTATCAAGCTGCTGTTGACCAGGCCAAAGCCTCTGTTGCTTCAGCTCAAGTAGCAGTTGACAATGCTCAAATTCAGGCTGATAACCAGAAGCGCCTCTACGACAAGAACATTATCAGTGAAAGCCAATACATAACCAGCGTGAATTCGCTCAACCAAGCCAAAGCTCAGCTCAACCAAGCCAAGGCTGCACTGACTAACGCTGAAAAGAACCTAAGTTACACGATCGTAACTTCGCCAAGCGATGGCGTAGTTGGCTCAATTCCTAACCGCGAAGGCTCTTTGGCTTCGCCTTCATCAGCTCAAGCTCTGACCACCGTCAGCGACAACAAGCAGCTTTACGCATATTTCTCACTCAACGAGAAGGATCTGCTCACACTTACCAACAATGGCGCACAAACCCTCGACGAAGCCATCAAGCAGATGCCCAAGGTTAAGCTCCTCCTCCCCAACGGCGACATCTACCCCTACGAAGGCGAAATTGCCACTGTTTCTGGCGTAATCAACAACACCACAGGGGCAGCCTCAGTGCGCGCTCTCTTTAGTAATGAGAATGGCATGCTCCGCAGCGGCAGCACTGGCCAAATCCTTATCCCCGAAGATACACCTAATGCACTGGTCATTCCTCAGAAAGCCACCTTCGAGCTCCAAGACCGCCGCTATGTTTATGTAGTTAAGGACGACAACACCGTGGAGCAAGCCGTAATTACAGTGCTTGACAATAATGATGGCAAGAATTATGTGGTGACCAGCGGTATCGAGCCGGGCCAAACCATCGTGATTGAGGGCGTAGGTACCAAGGTCAAGAATGGCAGTGCCATTACCCCAGTCACAGCCGAGCAAGCAGCGGCCGCAGCCGCTCAGCAGCAGCAACAACAGGCTCAATAATCAAGATCAATATTCTTAATCGACATAATTCGGCTTAATTCGATTTAAATCGACTTATATCGACCTAAATCGGCTTATATCGATAAAAATTTCAATCTATGAAACTTGATACATTTATTAATAGACCGGTGCTATCAACGGTGATCTCAATTTTCATCGTGCTGCTGGGTATTATTGGCCTGGTTTCGCTGCCGGTAACGCAATATCCTGATATTGCACCACCTACCATCTCGGTAACTACCACTTACGATGGTGCGAACGCTGAGGCGGTTATGAACTCGGTGATTGCACCCCTTGAGGAATCGATCAACGGCGCTGAGGGTATGACCTATATGGAATCAACCTCTACCAACACAGGCTCGGCCACCATCAACGTATATTTTGAGCAAGGTTTCAACCCTGATATGGCTGCAGTGGACGTGCAAAACCGCGTAGCCAAGGCTCAGAACCTGCTGCCTTCTGAGGTAACTCAGGTAGGTGTGCTTACTCAGAAGAGCCAGTCTTCAATGCTTCTTGGTGTAGCCCTCTATGACGATGGCGGAGGCTATAGCGAGGAGTTTATTGAGAACTACATGAAGATTAACATCATTCCTGAGCTCCAGCGTGTATCTGGCGTGGGTGATGTTATGGTGATGGGTGCTGACTATTCTATGCGCGTATGGCTCAAGCCCGACATTATGGCTCGCTATAACCTTATGCCAAGCGACATCACTGCCGCTTTAGCCGAGCAGAACGTTGAAGCAGCTCCTGGCGCATTTGGAGAGCAGGGCAATCAGACTTTCCAATACACCCTTACTTATAAAGGCCGCTTGGTTACTCCCGAGGAGTTTGGCGACATCGTAGTGCGCGCCAATACCAATGGCGAGGTGCTTTATCTCAAGGATGTAGCTGATGTAGAACTTGGCCGTGTAACCTATGGCTTCCATGGCAAGTTGAATGGCAACCTCTCTACTATCTGTATAGTATTCCAGACAGCTGGTTCTAACGCTACCCAGATTATTAACGACTGTTTGAAGCTCGTTGACCAGATGAAGAAAGACCTGCCCGCAGGCCTTGCCATCGACATTCCTATGAACAACAACGACTTCCTCTATGCTTCGATCGAACACGTAATCAAGACTCTTATTGAGGCCTTCATCCTTGTGTTCTTCGTGGTATATGTGTTCCTGCAGGACCTCCGCTCTACCATTATTCCCGCAATCGCCATTCCTGTGGCTCTGATCGGTACATTCTTCATGCTGAAGCTGATTGGCTTCTCGGTCAACCTGATCACCCTCTCAGCTCTCGTGCTTGCCATTGCAATTGTGGTGGATGATGCTATTGTGGTTGTCGAGGCTGTCCACGCCAAGTTGGACGTTGGTTACAAGAGTGCTCGCCGCGCATCAATCGATGCCATGGGCGAAATCGCTGGTGCCCTCGTCTCGATTACCTTGGTCATGATGCTTGTGTTCATCCCCGTATCGTTTATGAGCGGTACTGCTGGCGTGTTCTACCGTCAGTTTGGTCTTACAATCGCAATTGCAGTAGGTTTCTCGGCTGTCAACGCTCTTACCCTTTCACCTGCCCTTTGCGCCGTGTTCTTGAAGCCGCATAAGGAAGAAGGTGAAGAAGAGAAGAGCCTCAAAGAGCGCATGGGCGAAGCCTATTCAGCAGCTGGTGATGCTATGAAACAGCGATATAAGAAAGCATTCCGGTTCCCACCGATTATCACAGGCGTGTTCTTGATTGCTACAATCGTTTTCGTGGTGCTCGGTTGGTATCAGATGGAGTGCATTTGGAAACTTCTCGTGGCATCAGCTTGCGCATTGATTACAATCTTCGGTATCTTCAACAAAGATTTCCACATTGCATTCAACAATGCTTACGACCATATCCTTAAGGGCTACAACAAGTGCGCTCAGTTCTTCGCTCGCCACAAGGTCACGACCTTCGGCGTGGTTTGCGCCTCAATCGCAGGCTTGGTACTGCTGATGCGCAGCACCCCATCTTCACTGGTTCCTAATGAGGATACAGGCGTGTTCTTCGTGATGCTTAACATGCCTCCTGGCACATCGCAGGAGCGCACCGGCGAGGAACTTGAGAAAATCAACAATATTCTCATGCAAGTGCCTGGGGTTCGCCTTACCCAAATGATTGATGGCTATAGCTTCGTGGCTGGTCAAGGTCCTACCTATGGTACATTCATCGTAAAGATGCAGGATTGGGCTGATCGCGATATTGATGTTGACACTGCCATCAAAATGATTTACGGTCTTACCAGCCAGCAAATCAAAGATGGTACGGTGGTGGCTTTTGCACCGCCTATGATCTCGGGTTATTCTGCTACCAATGGTTTTGAAATCAAGATGCAGGATAAGACGGGTGGCGACATCAACCAATTTTTCTCAATTGTGCAGACCTTCTTGGCTCAGCTCAACCAGCAGCCAGAAATCCAAGTGGCCTACACCACCTTCAACCCCACCTTCCCTATGTACATGGTGGATATAGATGCAGCCAAGGCCAAGCAAGCTGGCATAAGCCCCAGCACAATCCTTTCTACTCTGCAAGGATACTATGGTGGTATGTACGTCAGCAACTTCAACCGTTTCGGTAAGATTTACCGCGTAATGATGCAGGGCACGCCCGAAAGCCGTGCCAGCGAAGAAACGCTCAATAGCATTAAGATTCGCAATGGCAATGAGATGGCACCTATCACTAACTTCGTTACTTTGAAAAAGGTGTATAAGCCTGACCTTCTCAACCGTTTCAATATGTTCTCATCAATCAAGGTAAATGGCCAGCCTCAGACAGGCTATAGCTCAGGCGACGCTATTGCTGCCATCCAGCGCGTTGCAGCTGAGACTCTGCCTACTGGCTATGGTTATGAGTTCTCAGGTATGACCCGTGAGGAAGCTCAGCAAGACTCAAGCTCTACGGCTGTGATTTTCGGTCTTTGCTTGCTCTTCGTGTACCTGTTGCTTTCAGCCCAGTACGAGAGCTACGTATTGCCGTGGGCTGTTATCCTTTCGATTCCGTTCGGTCTGATGGGTACTTTCGTATTCGCTAAGATTTTCGGTGTCGACAACAATATCTATCTACAGATTGCGCTCATCATGCTTATCGGTCTGTTGGCTAAGAATGCCATCCTTATCGTTGAGTTCGCACTTGAGCGCCGTCGCACGGGCATGTCGATCTTCAACGCTGCCATCGCTGGTGCATCGGCCCGTCTGCGTCCTATCCTTATGACATCGTTGGCTCTGATTATCGGTCTGTTGCCTCTGATGTTTGCTCACGGCGTAGGCGCCAATGGTAACCGCACCCTTGGCACTGGTTCTATCGGCGGTATGCTCATTGGCATGTTGCTGCAGATTTTCTTCGTGCCCGCCCTATTCGTAACCTTCCAGATTATCCATGAGAAGATCTCACCGATCAAGTTCCAGGATGAAGAAGTAGGTGGCAATATCGAGAACGAAATCGAACAATACGTACAATAAAATGACAAATTACAAATTACAAATGACAAGCTTATGCCTCTGTCTAATTCAATTCACAATCGATAACAATATGTATTAGTTTGTAATTTGTAATTTGTAACTTGTAATTTGTTAAAAAGACTTTATATGAAGATTCATAATAAAATAGTAGTTGCCCTGGCAGTACCGGCCATGCTCAGCATGGCCAGCTGCGGCATCTACGGCAAATATAGCACGCCTGAGGACAATGCTCTCACCAGCGAGTATGCCAAGGCTCGCGAGGCCGGCCCTGACAGCACACAGCTCGGCAATCTCCTGTGGGAGGATGTATTTACCGACCCAATGCTGGTTGACCTTATCAACCAAGCCCTCGAAAACAACACCAATCTCAACAATGCTCGCAGCAATGTGGAGATTGCTCAAGCTCGCCTTCAGGGAGCCAAGCTGGCTTATCTGCCCAGTCTGGCACTGACCCCCAATGGAGCTGGAGCCAGCTATGCTGGCAGCGACATCAGCTGGACCTATGCCCTGCAAGCCGCAGCCAGTTGGGAAGTGGATATCTTCGGCAAGTTGCTTAATAGCAAGCGCGGAGCTAAGGCTGCCCTGCTGCAAAGCGAAGCCTACGCCCAGGCCGTGCGCAGCCAAATCATTGCTGCCGTAGCCAAAACCTACTACAGCATCGCTATTCTTGAGCGCCAGATTGCTCTCTACAACAGCACCTCGGAACTGTGGAAGGAATCAGTGCAGACAATGAAGGACTTGAAGGAAAGCGGACGTCAGACTGAGGCGGCCGTTGTACAGAGCGAAGCCAACTACTACAACATACTTGGCGGCCTTACCGACCTGCAAGTATCACTCACCGAGCTCAACTCTACTATGAGCCTCTTGCTCAACAAGCCTATCCAAGATTGGGATGTGCCTGCCAATGCTACGCTCGAACTTCCCGTGAAGCTGCAGGATGGAGTGCCTATGAGCTGCCTGGCATTCCGCCCCGATGTTTACTCATCGGAGATGAGCCTTGCATCCGCCTTCTACAGCACCAACAGTGCTCGCTCTGCATTCTATCCGAGCGTAACCATTTCGGCCCAAGGCGGATTTACCAACCTGCTCGGTTCGTTCATCAAGAATCCTGGCGATTGGTTCTACCAATTGGCTGGTTCGCTTACAGCTCCCCTATTCTCTCGCGGTCAAAATATAGCCAACCTAAAAGCTGCAAAGCAGCAACAGCAACAGGCTCTCAACAACTTTGAGTACACGCTGCTATCAGCTGCCAGCGAGGTGCACAATGGCCTTGTAACCTACGAAAAGGCTGTAGAAAAGCAAGAGTACCTGGAGCAGCAAGTGGCAAGCCTGGAGAAGTCGGTTGAGTACACCAACGACCTGCTTATCTATTCCACAGGCACTTATCTCGAGGTATTGACCGCCCAACAGAGCCTGCTCAGCGCTCAGATGTCGGCCCTTTCGACCGAGATGACGCGCATCAACACCATCGTCAACCTCTACCAAGCCATGGGCGGCGGACGATAAATTACCTTAACCCTATACCCTTAAAAACTACAGACTAATATGATATCTCCATTAGCTTATGTAAACCCGGGTGCTAAGATTGGTGAGAATGTCACCATCCACCCCTTCGCCTACATCGATGAAGATGTTGAAATTGGCGACAACTGCATAATCTACCCTTACGCGTCGATCATTCATGGCACGCGCATGGGAAAAAACAATAAGGTGTACCAAGGCGCTGTGATTGGTGCTGACCCTCAGGACTTCCGCTGGAAGGGCGAGGCTACCAAATGCTACATTGGTGACAACAACACTATCCGTGAGCAGGTAATCATCAACCGTGGCATTCGCCCAGATGGCGGCACTCGCATCGGCAATGAGTGCTTCATCATGGCTGGCTGCCATATCGGTCATGACACTCATGTAGTTGGGCCCGACGTGCTGGGCAATGGCGTAACCATAGCTGGCGATGTAATGATTGAGGCTTGCACCGTGCTATCAAGCAACTCGGTGGTGCATGAGAAATCGCGCATCGGCGAGTGGGTGCTCGTAAAAGGCGGATGCCGCATCGGCGGCAATGTGCCTCCCTACATCATCGTGGCTCACAATCCCAGCACCTACTATGGCGTGAATTCCTTTATCATGCGCAAGAAGGGATTCAGCGACGACCTCATCGAGGACGCCGCCAAGGCTTATCGCCACATCTACCAGACTCAAACCTCGGTGTTCAATGCGCTCAAGCGCATCGAAGCCGACGTGGAGGACAATGAGGTGCGCCGCAATATCTTGAATTTCATACGAAACAATGACCTGCGAATCGTAGGCATAAAAGTTAAGACAGAGGAGTAAATTTTATTTTCTTGGACTCCATGGGCGAGGTTCCTGCAGCGACTGCAGCGACCTCGCCTTTCTTTTAAATGTGAAAACAAAAAGCTAACGAAAGGTGTTTTAACAATAAACATAAAACTCTTAACCATTATGAAAACTACACGTTCGCTATTTACCGCACTGCTGCTTATTTGCAGCTTTGTCATCGCAAAGGCTATCTCGCTGCCCGAGACCAAACTCGAATACAGCGTGCAATACAAATGGGGCATTATCGATGTAGCTATCGGCACTGCCATAGCGAATATTTCCATTGACGACAATCAGCTCCATGGCACCATAGCAGGGCACAGCATCCCTTGGGAAGGACGCATTTTTAGCGTTGGCGACACAGTGAGAGCCTCGATGAGCCCTAATCTCCAAGTTAACCATTATATCAATGGCTGGTATCGCAAGCCTGAGGTTAATTCTCACGTTGACACCAACAGCCCCGAAAATTATCGCACAATCCAGGATCAAGGCACGCTCAACTGCTCAACTTCGACAATCGAGGCCATTACCATCACAGCCCAGATGATTGGAATTTTCTATTACGCGCAGGAAATGGACTTCGCAAACATGTCGGCTGGTGATTCTCGCACCATCACCATCGACAGCGAGGGGCTAAGCCAAGAAAAATGTGTAATCACTTATGATGGAAAGGGGTTGGTAGGAAGCCGTGAAACGTACAATATCACTTTTGAGTACAGCTACGGCGGTGAAATGAGCAACTATCCAGTAAAATGCGAAATTGCCGTTGACAACCGCATTCCCATCTACTTCGGCGCCGACATCAAAATAGGCCACGTCGACATGTTCCTCAACGAATAACCCCTACCCTTTGACGAAAATCAACGAACAGACGAAAATCAACGAATCCATAAAATCTTTCGATTTACGAGAATCAACGCCTAACAATCGTTGATTTTCTTTTTTGTGTCCTAAGTGAGACACTTTATTCGAAATAATTTTAAACATAAATTTAACACAATTCAATCTATATCAATCTGATACAAAAACAATCTAACAATCTCGTTAAACTTTTCGGTGCAATTATTTTGATATTACACCAAAAAACGAACTTGACGACCGATTCGCCCTTATGTGCGCCACTTTCGACCAACCATTATATAAAGTTGATAAAAACTTAAATATTATTGAGGATTCAAAATAATTTTGTAACTTTGTATTTTTATTGAGTAATATTCAAAATTTGCATATTTCCCTGGATACTTAGTATGGATAAGATAACAGCCCCCACTAACAACACTTTAAGCCAAGGTGAGATTATCCTTTATGCCACAGAGGAGGGTAATCATTTGAATGTAGTAGTGGAAGAGAACACTGTTTGGCTTACACAAGCCCAAATGGTGGAACTTTTTCAAGCCACTAAACAAAATGTTAGTCTTCATATATCTAACATCTTTAAAGAAGGTGAGCTTCTTCAAGAAGCAACTGTCAAGGAATCCTTGACAGTTCAAATTGAAGGCAACCGAACTGTCAAACGTAAAATACTCTATTACAATTTAGATGTTATTATTTCAGTTGGTTATAGAGTTAAGTCTCTAAGGGGTACACGCTTTAGGCAATGGGCAAATGGCGTTTTAAAGGAATACTTGCCTCCCTCCACACCAAGGAATATTCTATGATGGCCAAATTTTTGATGCTTATAGCTTTGTTTCTACCTTAATAAAGCAAGCTGATAAGGACATTATCCTCATTGACAATTATGTTGATGAGAATGTGCTTACATTGCTTGACAAACGTAAAACAGGAGTAAACGCAACCATTTACACAGCTCGCATAGATCCCCATCTTAAACTTGACCTCACGAAGCACAATACACAATATCCTCCCATAACGGTTAACCAGTATGTAAAATCTCACGACAGATTTCTATGCATAGATGATGAGGTGTACCATTTTGGTGCTTCAATCAAAGACCTTGGGAAGAAATGGTTCGCATTTTCTAAGATGCAAGACATAACTCCTACTGAACTCATCAATAAAATAAATGGCATACATTAACTCCTTTTTAGAAAATCCAACTAACTGGTTTAGAGTTAGTCGGATTTTCAAGATGGTGTCTGAAATGAGACTAGAACTTACATATTTATTTATTTGTGTAACAATATAATACAAATTTTCTTTGAAAAAAGTTGGTAAAAAATTTGGTCAGTTCAAGAAAAGTACGTAACTTTGCAACGTCAAAACGAAAGAGAACGTTGATAAGACATCTAAAATGCGAAAATAGCTCAGTTGGTAGAGCACGACCTTGCCAAGGTCGGGGTCGCGG
>JAJBUG010000019.1:14452-38108 GCA_020860515.1 Bacteroidales bacterium
AGAGCACGACCTTGCCAAGGTCGGGGTCGCGGGTTCGAGTCCCGTTTTTCGCTCTATTACCCTCGTGAATGCGAAAATAGCTCAGTTGGTAGAGCACGACCTTGCCAAGGTCGGGGTCGCGGGTTCGAGTCCCGTTTTTCGCTCTCCGATGTCCGGATGGCGGAATTGGTAGACGCGCTACTTTGAGGGGGTAGTGAGCTTTCGCTCGTGTGAGTTCGAGTCTCATTTCGGACACTCAAGCCGCAAGTAATCAATTACTTGCGGCTTTTATTTTATATGTTTCAACCTTTTATTAGGAAAATGCGTTAGATTTTTGTTGACAATTATAAAGTATCATGGAGACTGCGAAACAAGAGATAGAGCGGCTGCGCGAGGAGCTAAATGCCCATAACCATCGCTATTACGTGCTCAACGAGCCATCAATCAGCGACTACGACTTCGACCAAATGCTCAAGCGCCTTGAGCAGCTGGAAAAAGAGCATCCCGAATACGACGACCCCTACTCCCCTACCCACCGCGTAGGCAGCGACCTCACCAAGGGCTTCGAGCAGGTGCCACACGTATATCCAATGCTCTCACTTAGCAACACCTACAGCATCGAGGAGGTTGACCAATGGGTAGAACGCACTGAGCGCGCCCTCGCTGGCCAAGAATCCGAATTTGTGGGCGAGATGAAATTTGATGGCACCAGCATCTCCCTGATTTACGAGCATGGCCGCCTGGTGCGCGCCGTGACCCGAGGCGATGGCGAGAAAGGCGATGTGGTTACAGAAAACATCAAAACCATCAAAAGCATCCCCCTGGTGCTCAAGCCTGGCAACTGGCCAGAAATGTTTGAGCTGCGAGGCGAAGTGCTGCTGCCATGGAAGGAATTTGACCGCTTGAATGCCGAGCGAGCCTTCAACGAAGAGCCACTCTTCGCTAACCCGCGCAATGCCGCCAGTGGCACCTTGAAGATGCAGGACCCGCGCGAGGTGGCTCGCCGAGGCTTGGACGCATATTTCTATTATCTCCTCGGTGAAAACTTGCCATGCGACACCCACTATGGCAACATGATGGAGGTGAAGAAATGGGGCTTCAAGGTGCCACCGCAAATGACAATCCTCCATGACCTGAAAGAAGTTGACCAATACATTAATTATTGGGATACAGCCCGAAAAGAACTACCCGTGGCAACGGACGGCCTTGTATTCAAAGTTAACAGTCTGAGGCAACAGCTCAACCTTGGCTACACAGCCAAATCTCCACGCTGGGCTATTGCATACAAATTCCAAGCTGAGCAGGCTTGCACCGAACTCCGCTTCGTAAGCTTCGACGTGGGCCGCATGGGAATAATTACCCCCGTAGCCAACTTAGAGCCTGTGTTGCTTTCAGGCACCATAGTAAAGCGCGCCTCGATGCACAATGAGGACATTATGAACGAACTCGACATCCACGAGCACGATATGCTGTATGTGGAGAAAGGCGGAGAAATCATTCCAAAGATTGTAGGCGTAGATAAGAGTGCGCGCAAGCCTGGCGCCCAAAAGGTGCATTTCGTTACCCACTGTCCTGCCTGCGGCACACCATTAGTGCGCCAAGAGGGCGAAGCAGCATGGATGTGTCCCAACAAATATGGTTGTCCGCCACAGATTACAGGCCGAGTGGAACATTTCGTGGGCCGACGCATGATGAATATCGATGGCATCGGCGAAGAAATGTCGGAAGTGCTCTTTGAACAAGGCCTCGTGAAAAACATAGCCGATATTTACGACCTAAAGCGTGAAGATCTGCTGCGGCTTGAGCGCTTTGGCGACAAGAGCGCTGACCGCATCATGGCTGGCATCGAAGCATCGAGGTCAGTACCATTCGAACGAGTGCTGTATGCCCTTTCGATACCGCTTGTTGGCGAAACTACCTCGAAGAAGATTGCCAAGAGCGCCAAGAGCCTCGACCGCCTGATGGCCATGAGCGAGGAAGAACTCTGCGCCATCGAGGATGTAGGCGCGATTATGGCTCGCGGCATTATAGAATATTTTGCCTCGCCTGTCAATCGAGAGATTATCGAACGATTGCGCAAAGCTGGCCTACAATTCCAAATCGACGAGCCCGACGAAGGCGAGATGAGCGATAAACTGGCTGGCAAAACAATCGTAATCTCTGGCGTTTTCTCAAAGCACAGTCGCGACGAGTACAAAAAGATTATCGAGCTCAACGGCGGAAAGAACGCTGGCAGCATCTCTAAAAAGACAAGCTTTGTGCTTGCAGGGGAAAATATGGGCCCAGCCAAGTACGAAAAGTGCCAAGCCCTGGGCATCCCCATCATCAACGAGGACCAATTCCTCGAAATGCTGCAATAGACGAAAATCAACGAATAGACGAGAATCAACGAGTTAACGAAAATCAACGAATAGACGAGAATCAACGAATAGACGAGAATCAACGAATTTAATTGAGGGAGATTACTTTTTTGTCGCCGAATGATTCGTAACCGTTGACAATGACCTGTTCACCGGGCTCGAGACCCTCGAGCACTTCGTAATAGTTGATATTCTGTCGGCCAAGGCGGATATCGCGCCGGTAAGCTTTTTTGCCACTGCTGTCGAGCACGAATATCCACTTGCCAGCTGTGGTGGCAAAGAATGTGCCCTTTGGTATAAGGATAGCCTCGGATGATTGCCCAAGCTGTAGGTTCACGAAATACGACTGTCCAGTGCGGATATTCTCAGGATGTTCGCCCTCGAAGATGAGGTCTGTCTTGAATTTGCCTTCACGCACTTCGGGATAGACCTTTCGCACTCGCATTTCATAGTTAGTGCCGTTGCGCTCTACGGTAGCTGTAAGGCCAGTGGTAACGCGGTCGATGTAATGCTCATCGATATTGGCTTGCACTTTATAATTACTGAGGTCATTGATTTGGCCCACTTTGTAACCTGCTGCGATATTCTGCCCTAATTCTACATCGAGGAGTCCAAGCTCACCATCAATCGGACTTACCACATTAAGCTGGTTCTTGCGTTCGCGAATCAAGATTACATTTTTGCGCATGTTGTCAAGGTTGTCCTCCATCTGGTCCATTTGGCTAAGACGGTAGATGCTATCCTGCTCCAAGCGTTGCACCACAAGGTTCTGTTTCTTAAGGGCCAATTCATAGTCTTCCTTGGCTTGGAGGTATTCCTCGCGAGTATTGAGCTTTTCTTTGTAGAGGCGTTCTTGCTGCTCAAAGGCGCGACGCTTGCGCACCACCTCAAGGTCGAGCTGGGCCTTCTCGTTGCGGTTGTTGAGGCGATCCTGCTCCATTGAGATTTGGGTATTGCGCAGGATATTCTGCTTCTCGGCCAATTCGGCCTCGGCATTTAGAATTTGCAGGTCGAGGTTGCTATTGCTAAGGCGAGCTATTACATCGCCTTTGTGCACGTAAGCTCCCTCCTCTACCACCTTTTCTCGCACGATGCCTCCCTCCTCAGCACTAATTTGTACCACTGAGATGGGCTGCACTCGGCCATCGACACGCACAAAGTCGTCGAACTGTCCATGCTCTACCTTGGCAATCTTGATGCCTCGGCTGTCAACTCGCAGGGTGGAACTGAGGTCGCTTGTAGCGAGCCAAATGCAAGCTCCAATCAGAGCGACTCCACCTAATATATATACCCAGGTCATCGGCTTCATGCCTCGCAGACCCTTCTTCTTTTCAATCTTTATATCCATAAAACAATGTGGTTTTAAAGACGAAAATTTACGAATAAACGAGAATTTACGATTCTTTTTTAGATTTATTTATTATTCGTTGATTTTCGTTATTCGTTGATTTTCGTCTTTATTGGTTACTGGTTAGGGCTCGGGTGGGGTTAGTGGAGGCAGCTCGGTAAGATTGCCAAAGCACTGTGAGGAGGCTCACGATGAGGCAGCCTGCGCCACTTATTGCATAAATCCACCAGCTTAGTGAAATCGTGTAGGTATGTTCAGCCAAGAATAAATGACCCAGCCAATAGATAAGCGGACAAGCTATCACAAAGCTAACCAATATGTATCTGCCGAATTGCCACAGCAGACGCCCAAGGATGCCATTGCTGTCGCTGCCGAATACCTTGCGCACTGCAATCTCGCGCTGACGCTGTTCCACAAAGTAGGTACTCATTGCCACCAAGCCAAGCAGCGAAATTACAAGAGCGATTATTGTAAAAAGTACCACGATGTCAGCCAGTCGCTTTTCGCTCGCATAGCGGTCGGCAATCTTCTGCTCCAAGTAGGGAGTTGTAGTCAATTCAGAATAATCCATACCCAAGATTTCCTTGCCAATTTCCACCACTTGGCGCCAAGCCTCGGCTTGGTCGCCGGTGGTCTTGATGCTTACAGCCCAGAAAAGGTCATCTTTATCGTGGTATTGTTCGTAATTGTCAATTATAGAAATCCAAATGGGGGAGGGACTATCCTCGATAGTCCCTAATCTTATGTCGCTAATGATTCCTCGGATCATCACCTTGCCGTTCCCCTCTCCGAGAGGTATGGATTCAGCGTTCTCATCAAGGTCAAAACCATCAAGCAGCAACCGATTTACATAAACTCCCTCGATGCCCCTCTCTTTTTCTACATTAATTCCATAGATATCCATCCATTCAGGGGTGGCCGCGAAGCGTTGAATGGAAATAGTCTTGCCATTGTAGGTCATCGTGTAATTATCGCCACGAGCAAACGGAGAACCCCAGTCAAGGCTAACCTTCTCCACACAGCTGAGCTTTTCACATTCTTTCTTGAAAGTTGACAGCTTGTCGCCCCATGGCTGCAGGGTGATAATATCCTTAGTATTATAGCCAAGCGGTGCATTAATCACATGGTGGATTTGCATCAGCATGGTGATCGACATTGCCACCATCAGGATGGTTGCTGTGTTTTGAATGATGATGAAAATCTTTGAGAACACCATCTTGGTGCGGCGGCGGAAAGTGCCGCGGACTACATCGATTGGCTTGTTGCTGCTTATCAGCAATGCAGGGATAATGCCAGCCAAGACTCCCGCTACAATCAGAATGCCGAATGTTATAGAAATTGTGGCAATATTGATGCATGAGCCGATGCTCAGTTCGGTATTAAGCAGATTGCCGGCATAAGATTCAAAGATAAATGCCAGGCTGATGCCAACGCCCAACGAAAGGGTGCATAGCAAGGTGCTTTCTACGATTAATCGCCAGAAAATGGCTGTGCGCGACGAACCCAGCAGCCTGCGAGTGGCCATTTCCTTGGCTCGGAAGGCAGCTTGAGCCACAGTAAGATTGATATAATTGGTAATTGCAAAGAGCAGGATAAGGATGCCTACGATGCTAAGAACGTTTACCATCCAGATCTGGCCGGTAAGCAGGGTGCCGTGTGCGCTGTTGTAGTCAGCGAAATAGCGTTCTTCAAGAGGTAGAAGCTTAACTTTAACATCCCAGTCAGGCAAGCGATAGAGCCAGAAATTTTCTTGCAGAAATTCTTGGAGTTTGTCGGTTTTATCCCTTAAATCTACACCCTCGGGCACTAAGAAGAACAAATCTGCAGCTACTGCGTTGCTTTTGTCCATAAGGCTTGGGTTGATTGAGCCCACTCGTTCGTAACGAGCGATCACATCTATTTCTTCTCCCTTGGGTAGCTTAAAGGCAGTGTTTTCAAATTTAGGAAAAACACCCGTCACTACCATCGGCTTCATATCGCATAGCATCGTTAGGCTTTTCCCCACAGGGTCTTCATCTCCCCATATTTTGCGAGCAAAATTCTCTGACACAAGGATGTAGTTGACATCATCAAGCACATGATTGCGGTCGCCACGCACCAAAGGGAAGTCGAACATCTCAAAGAAGCTCGTGTCGGTGAAATAAAAGGTAGTGCGGATGTTGGGATCGTTTTCTGATGACAAAGAGGTGTAGTTCTTAATTATTCCGCAGGAGTTCTCGATTTCGGGAAAAGCTGCGCGGATGCCATCTTGAAGCGACCAGGCTGCGCCAGTCAATTTATCGCCATTCATTTCGAAGGCATATTGATAAATGCGGTCGCCCTGGCTATGCCATCGGTCCACATGGGTTTCTTGCCACAGGTATGTGCCAATGAGAATTAGAAACATAAAGCTGAGGGATAAGCCCAAGACGTCGATAGCTGTATAGGCTTTGTTTCTCGACAGAAATTTGAAATACGATTTCAACATAAGAAGAAGTTTTACGTTTTAAGTTTTACGTTTTACGTTTTACGTTTTAAGTTTTACGTTTGGGTTTTAAGTTTTAAGAAATACTTTTTTTATTTTGATTTTAAGATTACTGTTTAAGAAATAGATTGTTTAGGTAGCTTTTAAAGATGTGTAAGCCAAATCTATTTCTTAAAACGTAAAACGTAAAACTTAAAACCCATGAAGAATCAAGGGGATGCCTTTGTAATAGTTTACGAGGCGGTCTTTAAGGATGTAGAGCATGCGACGCTGTAGCAGGTCGAGCCGGCTTTGGAATAGAGTGTTGGCCGAGAGCTGAAGGTCAATGAGCGAAAGTAGCCCTTCGTCGTATTTGCGTCGGTTGAGGTCGTAGGCAAGAGCATCGGCATCGGCCTTGTTGGCAAGTGAGGCAATTTCCATGGCATAGCCGTCGCGGTCCATTACGGCTTGGGCAATGTCGTTGTAGAGTTTGCGCAGTGTTTCTTCTTGTTCGAGTTTGGCTGTTTCCAATTCGTTTCGACTGCGTTTAACACTTGTCAAGTTGCTGAGATTGCTAAAGATTGGGATTCTCAGCGAAGCATAGATGTATTCACCTCGGTTGTTCTTGAACTGGCTTGCAAAGCTGGCAGCTTCGTATTCGCTATGCAAAGTCTTATAGTAGGATGTGCTTACTCCGCCTTCGAGCGAAATGGTAGGCCAGAGCGAACCTTGGCTTATGCGGTAGGCAAGCTTTTGCTTTTCAACAGTGTACTTAGCATCAATTGCGCTTGGGTCGTTGTAAGCTGCAAAAGCATAAATCTCATCCACATTGTCGTTGCCTATTTCTGGAAGAATGGTTTGAAATGTAGTATCGGCTTGAAGCGACTGCTCTGCTGGAAGATTCATCGCCGTGGCAAGATTCAGCAAGGCTTGGTTGTAGAGATTCTGATTGTGAATTAGTCTATATTCGTCAGCTGCGGTTTGAGATTTTGCCGTGGCCACATCGGGAAGCCCCTTGATGCCGAGTTCTTCCTGCAGCTCGGTCTTATGCTGCGTGGCACGGCTGGTAGCTAATTTTTCCTGGGCAATCTTTACGGCGCCATTGTAATAAACCACGTCAACGAATGCCATCATCACCTCTATCGCCTTGTCGTCGCTCTGCTTTTGCACTGTGTTGAGAGCTGACTGGCGCGACACCTTGGCTTGCTTCCAGCGATTGATGGTGCGTCCGCCGTCGAACAAGGTGACTGAGGCATAAAGCCCATAACTATTGTAAAAGGTAGTTACATTATTATATGTGTTAGTTTCTGGGTCAATGTTGCGTCCCCAGGCATATTGCCCCCCAGTAGTGGCAACCACCGAGGGAAAGAAATCTGCCATGGCAGAGGCTTGCTCCATCTTGGCGGTTTTGGCTGCTATTCGCTTGCTTTGCACGCTGGTGCTATGAGCCACAGCATAAGCCATGCACTGATCCATGGTCCAGACATCACTGTTGTCACCTGATGTCTGGCCCATGGATTTCAGCGCAGTGACTGCTAAAAAGAATGATATGAGTAGTTTTGCTTTCATGCCATCCTTACTTACAACCACCATGCCAAATCGGTATGTCTTTGTATTTTAGTGATTTAGTATTTTAGTGATTTAGTGGCTTGTCAAAATTTTAGACATTTCCTGTAAAAACTTTATACAATAAAGACGAGAAAAAGACGAGAATCTACGAGGAAACGAGAATCTACGAATTATCTTTTCGTTGATTTTCGTCTATTCGTAGATTTTCGTCTATTCGTAGATTTTCGTTTCCTCGTAGATTCTCGTCTATTCGTAGATTTTCGTCTATTCGTAGATTTTCGTTTCCTCGTAGATTCTCGTCTATTCGTAGATTTTCGTTTCCTCGTAGATTTTCGTCTATTCGTAGATTCTCGTCTCTATTGTCAAAATGACGAAAAGGTTTGTTGTTTTTGGGAAAAATTAGACAAAAATTAAAAATTTTCACAAAAAGTGTGTGATTATTAAAAAATGTTTGCTACCTTTGCGTTCGAAAATAGTTTCATAACTAAAACGAGAACAATTTACCCTAATGTTTAACTAAATTTTTCTGCAAATGAGAAAAATCTTTACTTTAGCTCTTGCTGCAGCTGCTGTGCTCAGTGTTTCAGCTCAGCAGAAGGCTCCTGGCTTCACCAATCTCCAGAAGAGCCCCGAACTAAGCATGAAGGCCGAAAAGACCATCACCGGCAAGCAAGTTCGTGAACTGACCAAGGTCAACTCAAAGCTTCGCCCCTTTGACAAGGACCACATGGTAACCCGCTCATCACGTGCTGATGATATCATCTACGAAGCTCCCGGCCAAGAGCAATTCTACGCTTACAGCAGCGATGGTTTCTTCGTCTACTAGTTCTGGATTACCTACGGTACAACCGATGGCTTCACTACTATCAACACAGATGGCAACGATGTTTACATCAAGGATCCTATCTACAACCTTGCAGCTGGCACCTACGTAAAGGGTACCAAGGATGGCAACACCATCACAGTAAACCTTCCTCAAACATTGAGTTCAACCTGGTGGTACTATGATGATGAGGAATACGGCTACGATGAGACCGACACCTATGTGCTCACTCTGATGGAGAAATACACCTATACAGAAGTAGATGAGGAGACAGGCGAAGAGTCAACCTACATAGATTATGCTGTAGTTGAGGATAACAACGTAATAACCTACACCATCAACGAGGACGGTTCAATCGTACTTAATGGCATGCCCGAAGTTGAATATGACGAGGATGGCTATATCACAGAATATCCTGACCTGATGCTTGGCGTAAATATAGTAACCGAAGATAACCTGACCGGAGAAGTTACAGAAGGCTGGGGTGGTTATGGCGACTGGAAAGAAGTATTCACTCCTTCAAACGCTCTTGATGGTATAATTACTCTTCCCGAAGGCATCCGCATGGAAAGCGACTGGATTATCACCTCAGAGGAAGGTGGCAAGTTCCTGAGCGTTGGTTTCGATGGCAACGATGTTTACGTACAGGGCTTCTCAGAGCTTATTCCTGATGGCGTAATCAAGGGTACTCTCAACGAAGATGGCCAGTATGTATTCCCCAGCGGCCAAGTGCTTGGCTACTCAGAGGACTACGCATTGATGATTTATATGATGGGTACATCATTTGATTATTACGAATATGATGAAGAAGGCAATGTAGTATATCTCTTCGAGGACCTTGTATTCAACTACGACTCACGCACATCGCGCCTCGTATCTGCAAAGGATCAAATCATGTGGGAGAACGCTGCTGAGGACCGCATCTACTACTGGACATATTACACCAATCCTAAGTTCATGGTTGAGACAGCTGACGATATGAATGCTGATCCCGCAGATCCTATCTTCAACTATTACTATGATCTTTACAATGAGTTCAACTGGACCCTGCCTACCACCAACGTTTACGGTTATCTGCTCGACACCAACAGAATGTACTACAATGTCTATATCAATGGCGCTCTCTACACCTATTATATCGACGAGTGCGAGATTTTTGACAAGAACACCTACATTTATTATACAGAGGAAGACTATCCTGATGGCGTAACCGACATTCCTTACGATGCATTTGAGTATGATTACATGTACTGGTACAGTGATGGCTCAGTTGGTCTCTCAGCACCTGTTGAAGGCATCGAAAGCTTCGGTGTACAGGTATTCTTCCAGGGCTATGACAACGTACTCTACGCTTCTAACCTCGTAACCGCTTATGTAGATCCTGAGACTGGCGACGTTTCTGGCATTGCTGATGCAGTAGCACAAGAGGGCACCTCAGTTTACTACAACCTGGCTGGCGTTCGCGTAGCTAATCCTCAGAATGGCATCTATGTAAAGGTTACTACCTTGGCTGATGGCAGCAAGAAGGCTGAAAAGGTTTCTGTTCGCTAATCTATCAAGCAACCGACATTAACTAACTCTAAATATAAAGGGGTTGAAAATCTTCTTTTCAACCCCTTTATTCCTAACTAATTAATACATTAATATGAAAAAGTTTACACTTCTTTCGATGGCCTTGCTCGCTGGCGCATGCGTAGCCAGCGCTACCACCCTTGGCTATTCTTATGCATCGGCCGATGGCGAGTACACTCGCGTAGGTACTGTTAAGAAGGAGCTCCTCAATGTGGCTATCAGCGTGGGCCCCGCAGCCGCTGGCATGTAGATTACCCAAGTGACTGTGCCCGTGGTTCCTTCGGAGAACATCGATGGCTTCTCAGTATGGATTGCCGACAATCTGCGCTATGTAAATGTCAATGGCAAGAACACCAATGAGACCGATTACAGCGTAGAGGCTACCTACCCCACCGAGGGTGCTGAAATCGAATGGGTAACCGTAGAGCTCCCCGAGCCTTACACCGTGCCTGCCGATGGCACCTACGTAGGTTATACTATGAATGTAACTGCTCTTGACGATGCCACCAAGTATCCCCTGGTAGTAGCTCAGGGTGCAGCTGCTGGCTCGCTCTACATCTTCTCATCACGCACATATATGAATTGGGCTGACCGCAGCGAGGATGTACAAATGCGTTCGATGCTCCAAGTTACCCTTGAGGGTGATGCTCCTGAGTATGCTGTAAAGCTTGGCTCAATACCCTACATTTACTTGGGCCAAGATGTCGAGGGTTCCGTTTCAGTGGATGTTTACAATGTAGGTACCAGTCCTGTTGAATCATTCACCTACACCGTAGCAGTTGGCGACCAGGTGGTAGAAGACATCATGACCTTTGACACTCCGCTTGAGGCCAACTTGGCACTTGTTAACAGTGTAGAATTTACAATTCCTGCACTTACCGAACCTGGCGACTATGATGTTACCATCACTCTGCAGGCTGTAAATGGCGTAGCTTATGAGGCTGAGACCAGCGGCAAAATAGGCGTACTTTACTTCGTGCCCAAGCACTACTCAGTAGTTGAGGAATACACTGGCACATGGTGCGGATATTGCCCACGTGGCTATGTAGCTATGGAGGAAATGGATCGCTTGTATGACGACTTCGTAGGCATAGCTTATCACGACAGCGACGCTATGACTCCCGTTGGCGGTTATCCCAACATGATTAGCGGCTTCCCATCAGCAGTCATCGGTCGTACCAATGTTACCGACGCTTACTATGCTGACAGCAGCTACGGCAATGGCTTCACATTGCCACAGGCTTGGGAGGCAGCTTGTGCCGAGTTCTCATTTGCTGGCCTTGAGGTAGAGGCTGAGATTCCCGAAAATGATGAGAACACCGTGGTTGTTAACTCAACTGTTACCTTCGCTGCTACTGCAGCTGACGCTGCTACTGCTAACTATCGTCTTGAGATTGTTCTTACAGCAGACGGCCTGACAGGCGAAGGCAGCTACTGGAACCAGAGCAACTACTACTACAGCTACAGCCCATTCTATCTGATGGAGGACTTCTGCTCAGGTGGTCAGTATGGTAGCAGTAAGGTTGAAGGCTTGGTATTCAATGATGTTGCAATCCTCCACAGCGGTCTTAAGGGTATCAATGGTAGTATTCCTGATCCTTCGGCAAATGTGCCCAATGAGTATGAGTACAAATTTGATATCAGCAACGTAGTCAGCGCTTACACTGGTGAAGCTATTCCTTTCCACCGCGATCAGCTCGATGTAGTTGTTATGATTCTTAAGGGCAACACCACCTATGGCGTAGTTGAGAACGCTATTAAGGTGCCCGTGAAGTACCATGCTGATGGTGTGAAGGCTATCTCGGTTAACCGCGAGGTTGAAAGCGAAGTTTACTACGATCTGCAGGGCCGCATGGTTCGCAATCCTGAGAACGGCGTTTACATCCGCTCAATCCGCTACACCGACGGCACAGTTGCTAACGACAAGGTCGTTAAGTAAATACGAAGTACGAAGTACGAAATACGAAATACGAAGTACGAAGTACAATAATTAATGGGCTTGCCTTTGTGGCAAGCCCTCTTTTTGTGTTTTAAAGATTTTTTGACAAGTTTTGTGGTCTTTTTGTGCAAAATGATTGATTTTTTTTGTTTTGACGTATAAATTTATTAACTTTGCAGTCCGAATTATAGGCCAATGGGCCAACTAATCAGACCATAGAGATAATAAACTATTTATATTAAAGAGAACGCGTATGAGTTTCAACATCATTGTGCTGGCAAAGCAGGTGCCTGATACCCGCAATGTTGGCAAAGATGCAATGAAGGAAGACGGCACTATCAACCGCGCCGCCCTCCCCGCAATCTTCAACCCTGAAGACCTGAACGCGCTTGAGCAAGCCCTTCGCATCAAGGACGCTAACCCCGGCAGCACTGTCACAGTGCTTACCATGGGTCTTCCACGCGCAGCTGAAATCGTAAGAGAGGCCATGTACCGAGGTGCCGACGCTGGCATCGTGCTCACCGACCGTCCATTTGGCGGAGCTGACACCCTGGCCACCTCCTACTCGCTGGCGCAAGCCGTGAAAAAATTTGGAAATTATGACCTCATCCTTGGCGGTCGCCAGGCTATCGACGGCGACACCGCCCAAGTAGGCCCGCAAATTGCCGAGAAGCTCGGTATTCCTCAGATCACCTATGCCGAGGAAATCGTTGACCTGAATCCCAAAGACATTGCCGTGAAGCGCCGCTTGGAGCATGGCGTGGAGACAGTAAAGGCTCCCCTGCCCTGCGTAGTTACAGTCAATGGCACAGCTGCTGATTGCCGTCCGCGCAATGCCATGCGAGTGATGAAGTACAAGTATGCCGCATCGCCCAGCGAGAAAGCAGCTCTGCCCGCAGAGCGCCAGAAGCTGCTCGAAGAGCGCCCCTACCTTAATATTAATGAGTGGAACGCAGCTTTCGTTGAGGCTGACCCCGCTCAAATTGGTCTGCCCGGCTCGCCCACTAAGGTGAAGACCGTAGTCAACGTTGTGTTCACAGCCAAGGAGAACCTGCGCTTGGAGAACAACGACGAGCAGCTTGAGAATCTGATCAAAGACCTTATCGCTAACCACACAATCGGCTAAAATCATGGCAGAAGACAAGAACAATCTTATAGTATATTGCGAATACGAGGATGGCAAGGTAGCCGATGTGAGCCTGGAACTGCTGACCAAAGGCCGCGTGCTGGCCGACAAACTCGGCGTGAATCTGGAGGCTATCGTAATCGGCGACAAGCTTGAGGGCATCGAGGAGCAAGTGTTCCCCTATGGCGTTGACCGCCTCTACAAGGTGCAAGACGACCGCCTGTATCCCTACACCAGCAATCCTCACTCATCAGTGCTGATTAATCTCTTCCGCGAGATCAAGCCTCAGATTTGCCTTATGGGCGCCACATGCATTGGCCGCGACTTGGGCCCACGCGTGTCATCGTGCCTCCACAGCGGCCTTACTGCTGACTGCACCGCTCTGGAAATCGGCGACCATACCGATCCCAAAACAGGCAAGGAGTACACCGACCTGTTGTACCAAATCCGCCCCGCATTCGGCGGCAATATCGTGGCCACCATCGTAAATCCAGAGTGCCGCCCACAGATGGCTACCGTGCGCGAAGGTGTGATGAAGAAAGAAATCAAGGATCCCAATTACAAGGGCGAGGTTATCGACCTGGATCCTAAGAAATATGTGAGCGACGAGGATTTTGTGGTAGAAATCATCGACCGCCACATCGAGAAGTCGAAAATCAACATCAAGAACTCGCCTATCATCGTGGCTGGCGGCTACGGCATGGGCAGCAAGGAAGGCTTCGAACTTCTTTACAAGCTGGCCGACACCCTCGGCGCAGAGGTTGGCGCAAGCCGCGCCGCAGTTGACGCCGGCTTCGCTGAGCATGAGCGCCAAATCGGCCAGACCGGCGTGACCGTGCGCCCCAAGCTCTATATCGCTTGCGGCATCTCAGGCCAGATCCAGCACATCGCTGGTATGCAGGAAAGCTCGATCATCATCAGCATCAACAGCGACCCCAATGCTCCGATCAACACCATCGCTGACTATGTAATCACCGGCAACGTGGAGGACGTTGTGCCTAAGCTCATCAAGTATTACAAGAAAAATTCTAAGTAAATCATGGCAAATTTCTATACCGACAATCCTGACCTCCGCCACCATCTCCACCACCCCATGATGGAGAAGATCGTTGAGCTGAAGGAGCGCAACTATACCGATGCCGAAAAATACGACTATGCCCCCCTCAACTTTGAGGACGCCATGGACAATTACGAGCGCGTGCTCGAAATCGTAGGCGAACTCTGCGGCGGCATCATCGCTGAGAATGCCGAGGGCATCGACCACGAGGGTCCCACTGTGAAGAATGGCCGCGTAACCTACGCCAGCGGCACTCAGGCTAACTTGGAAGCTTGCCGCAAGGCCGGCCTTATGGGCATGGCCATGCCTCGCCGACTGGGCGGTCTCAACTTCCCCATCACCCCCTACATCATGGCAGCCGACATCGTGAGCCGCGCCGACGCAGCTTTCGAGAACCTGTGGGGACTGCAGGACTGCGCCGAGACCCTCTATGAATTTGGCGACGAAGACCAGAAGCAGCGCTACATCCCGCGCGTATGTCAGGGCGAAACCATGTCGATGGACCTCACCGAGCCCGATGCCGGCTCTGACCTGCAGCGCGTAATGCTCAAGGCCACCAAGAAGGAAGATGGCTCATGGGTGCTCAACGGCGTAAAGCGTTTCATCACCAATGGCGATAGCGACATTCACCTGGTGCTGGCTCGCAGCGAGGAAGGCACCACTGATGGCCGTGGCCTGTCAATGTTTGTTTACGACAAGCGCAATGGCGGCGTCAACGTTCGCCGCATTGAAAATAAGATGGGTATCAAGGGCAGCCCCACATGTGAGCTGACCTACAAGAATGCTCCCTGCGAATTGGTAGGCGACACCCGCATGGGCCTCATCAAATATGTGATGGCTCTGATGAACGGCGCTCGCCTCGGCATCGCAGCCCAGGCTGTGGGCATCAGCGAAATCGCTTACCGCGAAGCTTTGGCATACGCCAAGGACCGCAAGCAATTTGGCAAGGCCATCATTGAAATGATGCCAGTGAGCGAAATTCTGAGCATCATGAAGGCTAAGCTCGACGCAAGCCGCTGCCTGCTCTACGAGACAGCCCGCTATGTGGACATGTACAAGCTGTATGAGGATATCGCCAAGGAGCGTCAGCTCGAACTCAGCGAACGCCAGGAAATGAAGGCCGACAAGAAGATTGCCGACGCTCTGACACCCCTGGTCAAGGGCATGGGCAGCGAGTTTGCCAACCAGAATGCTTATGACTGCATCCAGATTCACGGCGGCTCTGGCTTCATGAAGGATTATGCTTGCGAACGCGTTTACCGCGATGCACGTATCACATCGATCTACGAGGGTACAACCCAGCTGCAAGTGGTAGCTGCAATCCGCCACTGCCTCTCGGGCACCTACAAGAGCATTATTGAGAGCTACGCCGCACAGGAGGTTAAGCCTGAGCTGCAAGCCGTGAAGGAGACTTTGGCCCGCATGGCTGAGCTGTATCTCGCAGCTGTAGCCAACGTGAGCGAAATCAAGAATCAGGAGTACACCGACTTTATGGCTCGCCGCTTGGTGGAGATGGCCGCTTACACCATCATGGGCTATCTAATGATGCTCGATGCCAACCGCAACGACAGCTTCATGCGCAGCCTCCACGTGTGGATGAACTACGCACAGGCCGAGGTGGAGAAGCACGCCGACTTCATCGCCCGCGTAAAGCCCGACCAGCTCGAATACTACAAAGCATAATCTCTGCGATTAACTTAAATAATAGCTCCTGGCCTATGACCAGGGGCTATATTATATTATTGGGAAGAATAAACCAACAAAAGCACATCACTAATGAGAAAAACTTTACTTAACTTAGCGCTTGGGGCAACTGCGCTGATGGGATCAGCCGCACCAGCCTTCGCGCCGGGCCAACTCGACGGAGCTTCCTACTGGGGCACTCTCAACACTCCCGACGGCGAGGAATGGATGTACACCGCCCAATTCGAGTATGAGGACTACAGCATCAGCGGCGCGGAAATCACCGTGTACGACACATCAATGGCCGAGGTCAACACTATCAATATAGACCTGCAGCTTGGGGAAAACGAAACTATCATAAATCAAGTGCAGCTCAGCCCTACTCTCACAAAGAAATTTTTCAACTACGATGACTCCTACGAAATCATGGTGTTTGTGCACGCAGCCACCACTGATTATCGCGGCCATTTCTACACCAACGCCTATTCGCTCAAAGATGGATCGCTGATTTGCACCCTCGAGGGCAACCATATCGGCAGCGTCAACACAGCCCAAGACCAATGGAGCGAGAATTATACCCTGGCTTTCATGCGCGAGGTGTACGAGCCAAGCTACACCTACTATGTAGATGTGTACAGCAAGGCCACCTGGGGTGCCAACGAACCCACGCTGCAGCATACTTTCGTAATCGACTATGAGCGGTTTGCCGGAGCCGAGGGAGGAGCCAACTATTTCCTGATGGCCGCCCGTGATGGCAAAGATATGTATTATGCAGTGCCCTATTACGAGAAGCCTTTCTTCGTAAGCAATACCAGCGAGGAAGCCACTCCTGACAACAATTTTGTAATCGACCTCTATGATGCCAACTTCGAGCTGGTGAAGACCACAAAGATTCCTATGAGTACCAAGGAGGGCACAGTGTATTCATTCCCTGGCATGGGTCTGCTTTCGGGCTGGGGCGACCTTGATTTCGACCTTTTCTCAGATGGCCAGAATCCTGCCTACATCGTAGGCGTGGAGAGCTACGTGGTGTCGAAGGATGAGTTCATTACCGACTATTACGTTTACGACACCGACGGAAATTTGGTTAACACCATCGTGGAGGATGCCGATGACATAATCCGCCTCAGCGATATCAGCGGTCAAGAGCGCCAATACTTCTTCTATCGCAATATTGGTGATCAAGACCTCTTCACTATGGTCAATGTGCCATCTTGCACCGTTGAGACCGAAATCAACGCTGTGCTACCATCAGGCGACAACATTACCACCACGCTCGATCGCGTGGCTGTGGGCAGTGATTACATGTATGTAAGTTCGTTCGCGCTTGCTGATGGCGATGCTCAAGGAAATGCTCTGCATAAGATTGCTTGGCTCAACCGCATGGGCGAGCTTGACCATGTAACTACTATCAATCTTGGCACCAACATCACCTACGCATCGCCCAACCTCACCGCTAAGGCCCTGGATCCCTATCTATTCAACACAGATAGCGACACCGAGTATATGTTCTTAGTAAAGCAGCTCCAGACAGGCGAGACCTCAAAAAGCAGCACCTACCTGCGCATCTATGGCGAAGGTAGCAACCTGGTGTTCGAAGCAGCCCCTGACCTTGAAAACGGTGCAATAATCAGTTCGGTATTCCTGCAGAATGTAGGCACTACCAATGCCAAGCTGGTGGTGGTTTATAACAAGAACTACGAGTACATTATCAAGCACTACGACCTGCCCATCACCAAGTTTGCCGGAGGCGATGGCACAGCCGAGAATCCCTACCTCATCTCAAGCACTGGCGACGTGATGAAGATTGCCACGGAGCCAAGCGCCTGCTACAAGGTAATCAATGACATCGACTTTGAGTATTTGCAATTCGAAGGCAATGATTGCAACTTCACTGGAACGCTCGATGGAGATGGACATACTATTTCTAACCTTCGCTTGTATGGCAATGGACTATTCACCGAGATGAGCGCAGGAGCCACTGTAAAAAATCTTACTCTTTCTGATTGCGAACTTTGGGAAGGGGGTTCGGAGGCTGGTTTCATTGCCAACACTGCTTATGGCTATTCTGCTTCCACTCACCCCACTGTGACCAATGCGCGCATCGCTAATTCAATCCTGAATGGATCAGCAGAAGGAGGCTACTATGGTGGATTGATTGGTACGGCTTATGTTTACACCACTGTTTCTGAATGTGCATTGGAAGACTGTTGGATCAACTGCGAAGGCACTGCTGGCGGCGTGGTGGGCCAAATGCGCACCAGCTCAAGAGTTGAATCTTGTGCTTTCTATGGCGGAGCTTCCGCAACTACCGCAGGTGGCATCGTAGGCGAGACCATCAGCGGCGATGAATCAATCAACAACTGCCATGCTTATGTATCAATCTATGCAAGCACCTTTGGAGGTGGAATCATAGGTTATTCGGGACGAAGCGCAGTGACCAACTGTATAGCCGAGGGGGGTATTTCAACTACCGATTGGGGGCTTTGCGGCATCGGCGGCATCATTGGTGCGCTAAAATGCACTTATGATGAAAATCCGAGCGTGATTGTAAAGGATAATATTGTGGCCAATTTCCATCTTGGCAGTTATCCAATTGATTGTTACAAAGAAGATTATATGGATTCTGGAGTCTTTATGCACCGCATAGTAGGACGCACTGCCAGCGATGAAAACGAATACGATTACGATGACAATGGTCAGCCCTATGTAGTAGGCAAGAAAGACCCCGAGAAGGGTCTCGCTGATAATTATGCCGTGAACTGCATAATTACCGAAGGTATGGAGGACGAAGAAGTTGAGATTACTGAGTCAGAAGCTGATATGCCCAATGGGGCCACATTGGCTGAGGAGAATCTCACCGAGGAATTCTTGCAAGGACTTGGCTTTGCATTTGGCAATGAAGTATTGGCTCCATGGGTAAGCGACAATGGCAAATTCTATCTTTATTTTGAGACAGCCTATCCCACATTAGGAATCAGCTCAGTGACTACTGAGGGTGCGCAATCACGCATCTCTTTTGACGGCTCGGCATTGCACGCCGCTGGCGAGATCTCAGTTTACAACCTCGCAGGCGCCAAGCTGCTCAGGGGCAATGGCACTGTAGATGTAACCACCCTTGCTCCTGGCATCTACATCGCCCTCACCCAGGCCTCATCCCTCAAATTCATCGTCCGATAGTTATAGACGAAAATTTACGAAAAAACGAGAATCTACGAAACATAAAATCGTTGATTCTCGTTTTTTTCGTTGATTCTCGTCTTTTCGTGTCTCTCGTCATTCGTATCTCTCGTCCCGTTTTCGTATCTCTCATCTCTTTTTTTGATTATATGAAAAAGTTTTCGTATCTTTGCACACGTCAAATGACAACACTATTGAATACATATTTCCACGTAACAAATCAGTTTCAATGAAAGTTGACGTACTCTTAGGATTGCAATGGGGCGACGAGGGCAAAGGCAAGGTTGTCGATGTGCTCACTCCCGCCTACGACGTAGTAGCCCGCTTCCAAGGCGGCCCAAACGCTGGCCACACACTCGAATTCGACGGCCACAAATATGTGCTCCGTTCTATCCCCTCAGGAATTTTCCAAGAGAATACCGTGAATCTTATCGGCAACGGCGTAGTGCTCGACCCCGTGCTCTTCATGGAAGAGGCACAGGCCCTGGAAGCCAGCGGTGTTGACATCAAGCATAAGCTGAAAATCGCCAAGAAGGCTCATCTGATTCTGCCTACCCACCGTCTGCTCGACGCCGCTAACGAAAAAGCCAAAGGCGGCAGCAAAATCGGCACCACAGGCAAAGGCATCGGGCCAACATACACCGACAAAGTATCTCGCAACGGCCTCCGCATTGGCGATCTGGAGAGCAACTTCGAGGCAAAATACGAAAAGGCTCGCAACCGCCATTTGGATATGCTGCGCAGCATGGGCGAGAATCCCGATATCACCGAGTTGGAAGCCAAATGGCTAAAGGCTATCGATTATCTGAAGGAATTCGAACTCGTTGACTGCGAACATGCCATCAACCATGCTCTCGACAATGGCAAGAAGGTGCTGTGCGAAGGCGCACAGGGCACAATGCTCGATGTTGACTTCGGTTCGTACCCCTTCGTTACCAGCAGCAATACCATCACTGCCGGGGCTTGCACAGGCTTAGGCATCGCTCCTCGCCGCATAGGCGACGTGTACGGCATCTTCAAGGCTTACTGCACACGCGTAGGCGCTGGTCCGTTCCCCACCGAATTGTTTGATGAGACTGGCAAGAAAATCCGTGATATTGGCCATGAATATGGAGCTGTTACCGGGCGCGAGCGCCGCTGCGGTTGGATTGACCTTGTGGCCCTCAAATATGCCATCATGCTCAATGGAGTGACCAAGCTGATCATGATGAAGAGCGACGTGCTCGACGGCTTTGACGAAATCAAGGCTTGCGTGGCTTACAAAATCAATGGCGAAGAGGTGCGCGAGTTCCCATTCTCAATCGAGGAGGAATCGCTGGAGCCAGTATATGTAACCCTTCCGGGCTGGAAAGAGGACTTGAGCAAGGCTTCGACCTACGACGAGTTGCCCAAGACCTTCAAGGATTATATCGCATTCTTGGAGAAAGAGCTGCAGACACCCATTGTAATACTCTCAGTAGGTCCCGACCGCACCCAGACAATAGTAAGATAACCCCCAAGGTCATTAAAGTCCCTACCGACCTTAAAGCCCTTAAAGCCCTTAATGACCTTAATGACCTTAATGACCTTAAACATCAAAAAACACTATGGCAAAAGTTAAACCTTTCAAGGGCGTGCGTCCGCCGCGCGAATTAGTCACCGAGGTGGCTTCGCGTCCCTACGATGTGCTCAACAGCGAGGAAGCCCGCGCCGAAGCCGAGGGCAATCCAAAATCACTCTACCACATTATCAAGCCCGAAATCGACTTCGAGGTTGGCACCGACGAGCATGACCCCCGAGTTTACGACAAGGCTGTGGAGAATTTCAAAGCCTTCCAGAAAAACGGCTGGCTCGTGCAGGACGACACCGACCATTACTATATCTATGCCCAGACAATGGATGGGCGCACCCAGTACGGCATCGTAATCGCCGCTTACGTGGATGATTACATGAGCGGCGCCATAAAGAAGCACGAACTCACCCGCAAGGAGAAGGAAGAGGACCGCATGAAGCACGTGCGTGTCAACAAGGCTAACATCGAGCCCGTGTTCTTCGCTTTCCCTGACAATGCCGACCTGGAGGACCTGATCAAGACTGTAACTGCTGGCAAGCCTGAATATGATTTCGTGGCTCCCGACGGATTTGGCCATCATTTTTGGATTGTACCTACCGAATACAACGACCGCATCACAGCCGCCTTCGCAGCCATGCCTTCGCTCTACATTGCTGATGGCCATCACCGCACAGCGGCAGCTGCACTCGTGGGCAACGAGATGGCTAAGAATAATCCTAACCACAAGGGCGACGAGGAATACAACTATTTCTTGGCTGTGGCGTTCCCAGCTTCCCATCTCAAAATTATTGACTACAACCGTGTGGTAAAGGATCTCAACGGCCTCTCGCCTGAGCAGTTCTTGAAGGAATTGGAGAAGAATTTCGAGGTGAAGGATATGGGCACTGAGGAGTATCGCCCCGCGAAGCTTCACAACTTCGCCCTCTATCTTGGAGGACATTGGTATTCGTTGACAGCTAAGCCTGGCACTTACGACGACAATAACCCAATTGGAGTGCTTGACGTGACCATTTCATCAAATCTCATACTTCGCGACCTGCTCGACATCCAGGATTTGCGCACCAGCAAGCGCGTTGACTTCGTGGGTGGCATCCGTGGCTTAGGCGAACTGAAGCGTCGTGTTGACAGCGGCGAGATGGTGGCAGCCTTGGCTCTCTACCCTGTGTCGATGAAGCAGCTGATGGACATCGCCGATACTGGCAACATCATGCCCCCAAAGACCACTTGGTTTGAGCCCAAGCTACGTTCGGGTCTGGTAATCCACAAACTCGACTAATCACCTTTGACGAGAGATAGACGAGAATCTACGAATTAACGAAAATAAACGAATATTTACTCGTAGATTCTCGCCTCCTCGTAGATTCTCGTCTATTAATTGCGCCCTTTATCTCTCTAAAACGTGGGAAACCACCATTTTTCATCTCTCTAAAACGTGGGAAATCGCCATTTTCATCTCTCTAAAACGTGGGAAATCGCCTTTTTTATCTCTCTAAAACGTGATTTTTGACTGTTAATTTGTTGAGTAACAAAAATATTTTGTATCTTTGCAAAAACAACTTCTAAAATCACGATAATATGAAACGCAAGATTTACGACAAACTGCTGGAATGGAAGCAAGGAAATGGAGAATCCGCCCTCCTTATTGATGGAGCACGTCGCGTGGGTAAAAGCTATATAGCCGAAGAATTTGGGAAAAATGAATACAGAAGCTACATCTTAATTGATTTTAATAAGGTTGACCCTGAAGTCAAGGAATGGTTCAATATTTATCTTAATGATCTTGACACTTTATTCGTTTTTATTTCCAACTATTTTGGAACAAAACTCTATCCACGAGAATCCCTCATTATTCTTGATGAGGTGAACGAATGTCCACGGGCACGAGCTGCCATCAAATACTTAGTGGCAGACAAACGATATGATTTTATTGAAACGGGGTCACTCATTTCAATTACTAAAAATGTAGAGGGGATAATGATTCCAAGTGAAGAAGATCACCTGAAGATGTACCCTATGGACTTTGAAGAATTTCTTTGGGCTATAGGGCAAGATACCTTGATGGACTTAATCAAAAACCAATTTGAGAAGCTAAAGCCATTAGGCCAGGCTATGCACCGGAAGGTAATGACATATTTAAGACAATATGTCTTGATAGGAGGAATGCCTCAAGCGGTAGCCAAATGGATTGAAACTCAAAATTTCAATGATGTTGACAAAATTAAACAGCGAATATTGGCTCTGTACCGAGCCGATATAGCCAAACATGCTGGTCGCTTTAGACAAAGGACAGAAAATATTTTTGATACCATTCCAAGCCAATTGTCAAAGCATGAGAAAGTGTTCAAGTTGGCATCCATCAATAAGCAAGCGAGAATGCGTGAATATGAAAATGCATTCTTATGGCTGCAAGATGCCATGATGGTAAATGTATGCTATAATTCCACCGAACCTAATATTGGTCTTCGCCTAAACGAGGATCGTACTACAATGAAATGTTATCTTAATGACACTGGATTGCTAATAAGCCTTGCTTTTGCCAACGGTGGCTCCACAAGCCATGAGATTTACCAAAAGCTCCTTACCAACAAATTGGAAGTCAACAAGGGAATGCTTATTGAAAATTTAGTTGCACAAATGCTTGTAGCCAAGGGGCACAATCTTTTTTTCTTTTCTAACCCCTCGCCAGAGGATGTGAACGAAAGGATGGAAATTGATTTTCTGATTCAAAAGGCTGAGATAACCAGCCGCCATAACATTTCGCCAATTGAAGTGAAATCAGCGCAGCGATACACTCAAGTGTCACTGGATAGATTCAGATCCAAATACTCCAAAACTCTCTCCACCTCCTACGTGATGCACTCCGCCGACCTCGAGCAAAAAGAAGGCATCCTCTACCTCCCCCTCTACATGACCCCCCTACTATAAGTATCTGTTACAATATTGTTGCCTTAGAAAAATTATCTTACTCTCATAAGGAGCATTCTATATTAATTTCCAAATAAAAATTCTTTTATTTTCGGTTTTT
>JAJBUG010000016.1 GCA_020860515.1 Bacteroidales bacterium
TGAGATAGGCAAATTTATGCTAATTATTTTTCAACTAAATTTTTGACGCACTAATTGCTAAATCAAGATTAGAAAATCAACTTATACTTAAAGCGACATCTTTATTCCTATGAAAGCACTTCAGCCTGTAATCAAATGGTTTGGTAGCAAGCGGCCTGTCGCCTCCGAACTATCAAAATATTTTTTGCCAGCCACTACATATTATGAGCCTTTTGTCGGCGGCGGTGCAATGATGCCTTTTTCTCAAGCTCCAAGAGGAATAGCCAATGATATTATACCTGAATTAGTAAATCTATGGTTAGAAATAAAAAATAATCCAAATAAAGTAGCTTTAGAATACAAATTAAGGTGGACTCAATTACAAGCCAATGGACCTGATGTTTTCTATTCTATTAGGGAACATTTCAATTCCACAAGAGATTGTTATGATTTCTTGTTTATTACCCGTACCTGTGTAAATGGAATGATAAGATATAATCGAAATGGAGAATTCAATAATGGATTCCATCTTTCACGCCCCGGTATTGATCCACAACGATTATCAACTATTATAAATCAATGGAGTCATGCTATTTGAATACCATGGGGTTATACAAAATAAAATCCCAAAATAACCCTTAAAATATACAACAAAAAGCGTAGATAAGCGTACTTTATCTCACAAAAAATGGGAGATAAAGTACGCTTATCCACACTTTTTGTGCTTGAAAGCGTACTTTATCTCACCAAAAATGGGAGATAAAGTACGCTTATCTTTATAGTCGGTTAGCGGAATAGGTGGTCGATCTTCATTTGGAAGAAGTCTTCCAGGGGGATGCCGCCAGTGCCGACGATGAGCGACTTGTGGAGCTTGAAGCGCTGTTGGAACGTTGGGACGCCAGCGTTCATCGACCGGCGCCCCGTCTTTACCTCCAGCGCTACCACCTTGCCTTGGCGCTCAAGCACGAAATCAACCTCATAATCCTTCTCTCGCCAATACTGCAATTGGCACCCTGCGCCCTCGCATTGGTTAATCAAGTGCGCGCCTACAGCCGACTCCACTTGTCGCCCCCACGCATCAGGGTCAAGCCTCTCCTCACGGAAATCCCTGCGCAAATAAGCATTGCGCAGCGCATTGTTGAATACCTGGTACTTTGGAATCGATGCATATTTGCGAGCTTTATCCTTAGAGAACTTTTTCAGCCCCGCCAACAAATTGCATTGCTCCAACAAGGTCAGGTAATTTGCAAGCGTAGTCACATTGCCAGCGTCTTGCAGCTGGCCCAGCGTCTTGTTGAGCGATAGCAATTCCCCAGAATAGGAACACCCCAGTTCGAACAGCTGGCGCAGGAGCGCGGGCTTATACACAGTAGAGGTCTGGAACACATCCTTGGCAATGGCTGCCTCGATAAGGCTGTCGCGAATATAAGTCTGCCACCTTATCTCATCACCAATCAAGTGGGCCGAGCCAGGATACCCACCAAAATACACATACTGATCCAGCGTCAATCCGAAGGCATCGCGCATTTCGGGATAAGTCCAGTGGCCCATTCTAATGAGCTCGTACCTCCCTGCCAAGGATTCAGTAAGGCCCTTGCGAATCAATACGCGCGATGAGCCAAGCAGCACAATCTTCAGGTTGCGCTTCTCGCGGGTGTCCCTGTCCCATTCGCCCTTTACTGCTTCGCTCCAGTTAGCCACCTTATGTATCTCGTCAATCACAAGCAAATATTCCGGCTCATTGTTAACCTCCATTTGTGCCCGCGCACTGTCCCATTGCTTGCTCAGCCAGTTCTCGTCAGGCTCTACCACATCATCTGCACTGACTATTTTGTAGGGCATTTTCACATCAGCCACCACTTGATCCATCAATGTTGACTTGCCTATTTGCCTGGGACCAACCAATACTTGCATCTGCCAGCGAGGCTCAGAAAGGCGATTCATTAGAACTTCGTACTGTTCTCTCCGATATTCCATATTATTGATTATTAAATAATTAAATCAAATTCTCAATTCTTGTGAAATAAATTCTCAATTCTTATAAAATAAATTCTCAATTACTGAAAGAAAAATTCTCAATTAATGTAAAACTTTTTCTCAATTACTGCAAAATAAATTCTCAATTACTGAAAAATAAATCTTGCACTAATTGAGAATTTTTTCTCAGTAAGTGCAAGAAAAATTCTCAATTCTCTGCAAAGGTACAAAATTTTCTATCTTTTACAAAGGATTTGGAGGAAAATGCGTAACTTTGCACTCAAATTTTCAACTGTCACAATGAACCCCAATCACCTGACTGGCCTTACCGACGCGCAAGTGCTCGAAAGCCGCCAACTGCATGGCGCCAATCTGCTGACGCCCCCTGCCAAGGAGCCCCTCTGGAAGAAGTTCCTTGAGAAATTTAGCGACCCGCTGATTATCATCCTCCTGATAGCAGGCTTCCTCTCAATCGGCATCTCATGCTACGAATACTGGGGCCTGGGCCACGGCTTCGGAGTATTCTTCGAGCCAATCGGCATCTTCATTGCCATCCTCTTGGCCACTGGCCTGGCATTCTTCTTCGAGATGAAGGCCGACAAGGAGTTCTCGCTCCTCAACCAAGTCAACGACGACGAGCCAGTGCGCGTGCTCCGCAATGGCACCACCACCCAAGTGCCAAAGAAAGACGTGGTGGTAGGCGACATTGTGTACCTCTCCACTGGCGACGAAGTGCCTGCCGACGGCCAGCTCATCGAGGCTGTGACCCTGACCATGGACGAATCCACCCTCACCGGAGAGCCAGCCTGCCACAAAACTGTTGACCCCAACGACTTCGACCCCGACGCCACCTATAAGTCGGACTATGTGCTGCGCGGCACCAAGGTGATGGAGGGCCACGGCATATACCAAGTTGACAAGGTGGGCGATGCTACCGAGAACGGCAAGGTATTCGTGGAGGCCCAGATTGACGACAGCGTAAAGACCCCGCTCACCGAGCAGCTCGACGGCCTTGGAGCCCTAATATCTAAAATCAGCTACGCCTTCGCAGCCCTCATAATCGTGGGTCGCTGCATAATGTACTACTTCGACCCCCACTTTGCCGAGGTGGGTGGCTTCTTCACAGTTGACTTTGGCGCTTATCTGCTGCAGAGCATCATGATTGCCGTAACCCTGGTGGTGGTATCTGTGCCCGAGGGCCTGCCAATGGCTGTGACCCTGTCATTGGCCTATTCGATGCGCCGAATGTTGAAGACCAACAACCTGGTGCGCAAAATGCACGCCTGTGAGACCATGGGCGCCACCACTGTAATCTGCACCGACAAGACGGGCACCCTGACCCAGAACCAGATGCAAGTGGCCGAGGCCAACTTCTACCCTGGCACCCCCATCGGAATCATCGACGAGGGCATAGCCGTAAACTCCACAGCCACGCTCGACCTCTCGGGCGATAAGCCGCAAGCCCTGGGCAACCCCACCGAGGGAGCCCTGCTGCTGTGGCTCAATGCCCAAGGCAAAAACTACGAGTCTCTCAAAGAGGCTGCTCCTCGCGTAGATGAGCTCCCATTCACCACCGAGCGCAAATTCATGGCCACCATCGTGAAGTCGGCTGTCACTGGCAAACTGATGCTTTATGTAAAGGGAGCCCCTGAGATAGTGCTTGGCCTTTGCAAGCACGTAGCTGGCAATGTCAGCCGCGATGAAATAGCCAAGCAGCTCATTGGCTATCAGAGCCAAGCCATGCGCACACTCGGCTTTGCCTACCAAGAGTTGCAATCAGCCGATGGCGTAATAGCCGACAACAAACTCAATGCCACCGACCTTACCTTCGAGGGCATTGTGGCCATCTCCGACCCTGTGCGCGCCGATGTGCCCGATGCTGTGCGCGAGTGCCTCGATGCCGGCATCAATGTGAAGATAGTCACTGGCGACACCCCAGCCACTGCCCGCGAGATAGGTCGCCAGATCGGCCTTATCACCGATGCTGATGGCGACGGCTGCATCATCACCGGTCCCGAATTTGCCCAGCTCCCCGACGACGAGATGCGCCGCCGAGTGATGGAGCTGAAAATCATAGCCCGTGCGCGTCCTACCGACAAGAAGCGCCTGGTGGAGGCCCTGCAGTACAACAACCAAGTTGTGGCCGTAACGGGCGATGGCACCAACGATGCGCCGGCCCTCAAGGCTGCCCACGTGGGCCTGTCGATGGGCGATGGCACATCGGTAGCTAAGGAGGCTTCCGACATCACCATAGTTGACAACTCCTTCTCGTCGATCGGCCGAGCCGTGATGTGGGGCCGCTCGCTCTTCCAGAATATCCAGCGATTCATACTGTTCCAGCTCACTGTCAACGTTGTGGCCAGCTTCATCGTACTTGCCGGCGCCTTCATGGGCACCGAATCGCCGCTGACTGTGACACAGATGCTGTGGGTCAACCTCATCATGGACACCTTTGCTGCCGTGGCCCTGGCCTCGCTCCCGCCCTCAGCTTCAGTGATGCGCGACAAGCCGCGCGACCGCCGCTCGTTCATTATCACCCGGCCGATGTGGACCTCCATAATCGGCGTGGGAGGCTTGTTCTTCTTCCTGCTCCTTGGACTGCTCTATATCTTCGAGCATAGCGACATCACCTCGCTGTCGCAGCTCTGCGGCCTTCAGCTCGGCGCCAAGAATCCGCTCACTCCCTACGAGCTTAGCCTATTCTTCACAATCTTCGTGTTCCTGCAATTCTGGAACCTCTTCAACGCCCGCGCCTTCATGACAGGCCGCTCGGCCTTCCATTTCCAAGGCTGCAGCGGATTCCTGCTCATATCCTTATTAATATTAGGCGGCCAGGTGCTGATTGTGGAGCTGGGGCGCGAGTTCTTCAATGTGGTGCCGCTGCGCTTCATGGATTGGGTGTGGATTATCGCCAGCACCTCGCTGGTGCTGTGGATTGGCGAGTTGCTGCGCCTTTTCAAAAAGTAAGACAATTTTAATCCGATATACGTCAGCAGGGGGCCTCGACCCCCTGTTTTTTATGCAAAATGGCACGAAAAAGATAAAATTGTTATACTATTTACCACAAATTTGAGAAATTATTCTTACCTTTGCACTTTAAAATTTAAAGGACTTGTTTATGACAGATATCACGACCCTGGATTTTGACTTGCTCACTGAAACAAGCTGGGAGGTTTGCAATAAGGTAGGCGGCATCTACACCGTGCTATCGACCAAGGCCAAGACTCTTCAAAAGTACTACAAGGACAAGGTGATTTTCATCGGCCCCGATGTGTGGACCGACGAGCACCCGAGCCCCGACTTCGTGGAATCGAAGACTGTGCTTAAAAAATGGCGCGAGCAGCTGATGCTCAGCCAAGGCGTCACCGTGCGCGTGGGCCGCTGGGACATCCCCGGCAAGCCAATAGCCATCCTGGTTGGGTTCCAGGGAATGTACGCCAGCAACAACGCCCTCTTCGGACGAATGTGGGAGCTCTACGGAGTAGATTCATTGCATGCTTACGGCGATTATGGCGAGGCAGCCGCATTCAGCCACGCCGCTGCGCTGGTGATTGAAGATCTGGCCCGCTTCCACGGCATCAACAGCGGCAAACGTATGATTGCCCACTTCGATGAATGGACCACCGGCATGGGCCTCCTATATATCAAGGATGTGCTGCCGGAAATGGCCACTATCTTCACCACACATGCCACTTGCATTGGCCGCAGCATCTGCGGCAACGGCAAGCCCCTCTACGACAACCTGACTGCATACAACGGCGACCAGATGGCCCGCGAGCTGAATATGGAGGCTAAGCATAGCCTCGAAAAAGCCGCTGCCACCCAGGCCGATTGCTTCACCACCGTGAGCGATGTCACAGCCCGCGAGTGTGAGCAGTTGCTGGGCCGCAAGCCCGATGTGGTAACGCCCAACGGCTTCGAGGCCAACTTCGTGCCTGCCAAGAGCAAGCAGGCCGAGGCGCGTGAAAAAGCTCGCGAGTGCATGCTGCGAGTGGCCGACATACTCACTGGCAACAAATACCCCGACAATTCCTTTATAATTATCACCTCAGGCCGCTGCGAATACCGCAACAAGGGCCTCGACCTCTTCCTTGACTCAATAGCCAAGTTGGGCGACCTTGACCCAGCCCGCAAGATCTTAGCGTTCGTGATGGTGCCTGCATGGGTGAAATGCCCGCGCCAGGACCTCAGCAACAGCCTGCGCCTCAACACCCCTTGGCATCACAATAATCCCGTGATTACCCACGAGCTCAACAACCCCTGGGAGGATGCAGTGCTCAACCGCATCCACAGCATCGGATTCACCAACGACAAGGACAGCCGAGTGTCGGTAATCTACGTGCCTTGCTACCTCAACGGAGCCGACGGCATCTTCGACATGACCTACTACCAGCTGCTGCCCGGCGCTGATGCCACCGTATTCGCCAGCTACTATGAGCCTTGGGGCTACACTCCGCTCGAGAGCGTGGCTTTCGGCGTACCCACCATCACCACCTCGCTCTCAGGCTTCGGCCAGTGGGTGCTCAGCACCAGCGAGAACTCATTCCAGGCTGCTGGCGTGAAGGTGGAGCAGCGCGGCGACTACGACTACGACCGCGTGAAGGATGCCATCGCCATCGACCTCAAGCAGCTCATTGGTGCCACTCCCAAGCAAATGCGCGAAATCTGCGAGGCTGCCCGCCTCACCGCCCATCGCGCCAGCTGGGAATTCTTTATCGAATTTTACAACAAAGCATTTGCCATTGCCCTCAGCAATGAGCAAGCCCGTTTCCAAATATAGGTAAAAATACGTTTTAAGTTTTAAGAATTAAGTTTTAAGTTTTAAGTTTTAAGTTTTAAGTTTTAAGAATTAAGTTTTAAGTTTTAAGTTTTAAGTTTTAAGAAATACATTTCCAATAGGTATTGATTGAATCTAAAACAAAAGCTTTTCCATCAAAACTATTTCTAAAAACGTAAAACGTAAAACGTAAAACTAAAAACGTAAAACGTAAAACGTAAAACTAAAAACGTAAAACGTAAAACTAAAAACGTAAAACGTAATACTTTTTTATCCGTGTGCGGAAAAATATTGACAAAATTTGATTTAAGAGGGGATATTTGCTAACTTTGCGGCACCAAACAAACCATGAACTAGAAAATGTCATCCTTAAAATCACTTTTGGCTGCCGCATTCGCCATCGGGTGCGCCGCCAACGCAAACGCAGCAATTACACTGCCCGAAATCATCGGCGACAACATGGTGCTACAGCAGTGCGCCAATGCTCGACTGTGGGGTTGGGCTACTCCAGGTGCAAAAGTCACCGTCACTCCACAGTGGAACGGCACTCCCTACGAAGCCACCGCAGGAAGCGATGGCCGCTGGGACATAGCCGTAGCTACCCCTGCAGCCTCAATGACCCCCTACAGCATCAAAGTCACAGGCGATGGCAGCGATATCGACATCAACAATGTATTGGTAGGCGAAGTATGGCTCTGCTCAGGCCAAAGCAACATGGAGATGCCTCTGCGCGGATTTTGGGGGCAGCCCGTTGAGGGAGCGGCCCAAGCCATTGCCTACAGCGGCAAGCACCCCGGGGTTCGCATGGTCAATATTCCCAAGAGCGAAGCAAAAACACCACAAGCTACTACCCCAGGCAAATGGAAAACGAGCTGTCCGCAGAATGCACCAGAGTTCTCAGCCTTGGCTTATTTCTTCGCAGTAGCCTTGAATGACATCCTTGACGTGCCTGTGGGCATTATCAACTGCTCTTATGGAGGCACCAAGGCCGAGAGCTGGCTCCCGAGGGAAGTAGTGGCCACATACCCCGACTTCGATGTTGACGCTGAAATCGCTGGCACGTCTGGCGCAGATGATTGGCATCGCGCGGTGGTTCGCTACAATTCTATGCTCCATCCCATCGTAGGCTACACCATCAAGGGCGTATGCTGGAACCAAGGCGAGAGCAACGTGGGCAAGCACGATACCTATCCACAGCGTATGGCCGACATACAGAAGACTTGGGCCAACCTCTGGGGCATGGAGGATATGCCTTTCTACCAAGTGGAAATCCCTGGCTGGAACTATGGCAATCCCGATGGCGACGATGCCGCCAAATTCCGCGAATGCCAACATAAAGCCGCAGCTATGATGCCTCACGGAGGAATCGTAAGCACTACTGACCTTATGTATCCCTATGAACTTGAAGATATCCATGCCAGCCAGAAACAACCTATCGGTGAAAGGCTTGCCTTCCTGGCAGCAGCCGACGTGTACGGCATCAACGAAATTCCCCATGAATTTCCTCAATATGAGTCGATGGATGTGCAGGGCGACAAAGCTATCCTTAAATTCAAGAATGCCGAAAACCATCTCAGCCCCAACGATGACCTGCCTGGCTTCGAGGTAGCTGGCACCGACCATGTGTTCCATCCTGCCAAAGCCATCCAAACCTGGGATACCTACGATGTAATCGTATACAAACCAGAGGAGTGCGACAGCATTGAAAGCATCCGCTACTGCTTCAAGAACTTCGCCATCGGCCAGGTTCACAATATGCTCGGCCTCCCCCTGGTCCCCTTCCGCACCGACTCCTGGTAAATACAAAATACAAAGTACGAAATACAAAATGTTATGCAAAAAATATTTTACACTATAATTGTTGCCCTTTGTATTGGGGTCTTTTCTTGTGGGAAGAAGCAAGCGCAGACTGCCGAGGCAGAGCCGCAGTTTGTGACCGTGAAAGACGGCAATTTCTATATTGGCGACTCAGTGTATAACTTCGTAGGCGCCAACTTCTGGTACGGCGCCATCCTCGCCTCCGAAGGCCGAGGAGGCGATCGCGCTCGACTGCAGAAAGAACTCGATCTGATGCAAGAGCTCGGCATCGACAACCTGCGAGTGCTTGTTGGCGGTGATGGCCAAGAAAATATACCCAGCCATATCATGCCTGTACTGCAAACCGCACCTGGCGTTTACAATGACACCATCCTCGATGGCCTTGACTATCTGATGGCTGAGTTGGAAAAGCGTGACATGCGCGCTGTTCTCTACATCAACAATGCGTGGGAATGGAGCGGCGGTTACGGCACATACCTTGAATGGGCAGGCGCTGGTCCAGTGCCTAACCCCAGCATCGACGGCTATCAGAATTATATGAACAAGGTGGCAGAGTTCGTGCACAACGATTCCGCCAAGGCCATGGCTCTGCGTCACACCCAGAACATGGTGAGCCGCGAGAACCGCTACACTGGCAAGCCTTACAGCGAATCCCCAGCCCTGATGACATGGGAAATCGCCAATGAGCCTCGCGCTTTTGCAAGCGACTCGCTCACCAAGGCTCTATTCGAGGAGTGGGTGCTTGGCACCGCTTCTGCCATTAAGGAAATTGACCCTAACCACCTGGTATCAACGGGCAGCGAAGGCCTCCACGGCTGCGAGGGCGACCTCGACTTATGGGCCAGAATCCACAATTCTCCTGAGATTGACTATGCTATCATTCATCTATGGCCCTACAACTGGAATTGGGTGACTGCCGAGACAGCTGCCGACAGCACCGACGTGGCGCTGTCTAAAACCGTGGAATATATCCAGCGCCATGCCAATGTCACCAACAAGCCTATTGTGCTTGAAGAGTTTGGCTATCCGCGCGATGGCATGGCTTTCTCAGTTGACTCGCCCGTAACTGGCCGCGACAAGTTCTACGAAGGCGTGTTTGACCTGATCAACAAGAGCGGAATGATCGCAGGCTGCAACATCTGGGCCTGGGGCGGCTATGTAAACCCGCCTCACGACACTTGGCAACCTTGGGATCCCTATACAGGCGACCCTGCCCAAGAGGCACAAGGCCTCAACTCGGTATTCGCCACCGACACCACAACTCTCAATATCATTAAAAACGCAACACAAAAATGAAATATACAGTATTTCTATCAATATCATTGGTGGCTCTTTCGATGGGAGCCAAGGACTTAAAAGCCGACCTCGACTTGAGCCACAACCTATGGTGGGAAGCCCCCGAAGTACCAGTGGTGAAATTCACCTTGACTGATACGCTCGGCAACCTTAACGAATCAGATCTCACCTTCCGCGTGACAAGCGACCGCGACGAAAGCCGCGACTTGGTGAAATTCACTGGCAAGACCCATATTCTCGCCGGAGACAAGCAAAGCGTGCAATATACCATAAATGTGGCTGAGCCAGGCTTCTACAAATGCTTTATCTACGACGATGGCAATCTGATCAAAAAATTCAACATCGGCTATGAGCCTACGCTTGTGGTATCGCTTCCCGATGCAAAACCCGACTTCGACCAGTTCTGGGACACCGCCCTCAGTGAATTGGCAGCCGTTCCTGGCAACTACACTATAACCGAGGACCCGGAAAAGAGCGGCAAATTGCGCAAGGCCTACAAGGTGACGATGCAGAGCCTTGGCGATGAAACCATCAAGGCATATCTCTATATGCCCGTGGAGCCAGGCCAGTACCCCGCTCAAATATATTACAATGGTTACGGAGGCAAGCCTTGGGAGATGGATCCTGATGGGCGCCCAGGATGGATCGAACTGGTGACATCGGTGCGCGGACAATTCTACAGCGAGCCTGACAACAAATACGGCGACTGGATCCGCTACAACCTTGACAAACCATCAGAATACTATTACAAAGGCGCATACATGGATGCCGTGCGCGCTATCGACTTCGTAAGCCAGCTCGACAATGTTGACACCACCAACATCTACGCCGAGGGTGGCAGCCAAGGCGGTGCGCTGACATTGGCTGCAGCAGCCTTGGGCGGAGGTCGCCTGCGTGCCATCATGCCATATATACCCTTCCTAAGCGACTTCCGCGACTATTTCAAGATTGTGAATTGGCCGGCTGACCCAGTGAAGGAAGAGGCTGCTCGCATCGGTCTGACCGACGATCAGGTTTACGACAACCTTACATATTTCGACATCAAGAATTTGGCTCGACGCATCACATGCCCGGTGATGATGGGTATTGGGCTGCAGGATCCTACATGTCCGCCCCATACCAACATGGCATCCTACGCCTTGATCAAAGCCCCCAAGAGCCTTACTATCTATCCGACATGCGGCCACACCGTGGACTATGCGGATTGGACCCCCCGACGCGATGCTTTTATCGCTGACATAATGAACTGCACTAAATGAGTCTGGAACAAAACACCTGGAATTATCCCAGCCACGGAGTCACTGCTCGCCTAACTAAGTTTAAGCCCCAAGAGGGCGCGAGCGAGTGGCACGTGGCACTGACTATCGACAATCCTTTGCTGAGCTGCCATCAGCAAATAGCGAATATCTCAGAGGTACTCAGCCTCATTACATGTGAGCACATGCCCCCTACTGCTCGACCAATGCTAAAGCGCTGGTACCTGAGCGATGCAGCCAATCAATCAGCTCTTATTCCAAAAGAGCCCATGGTGGCTACCTCGGTAATAGAGCAGCCTCCGCTCAATGGCACCAAGGTGGCATTGTGGGCTTGGTTTGCCGATGGACTTGAGCAAACTGGCTTTGGCGCACTCAGCCACAATGGCCTTACTCACCGATTCACTGCTTCCCAGACTGTGCCAGGAGCCGACTCTGAGACTGCAACCAAGTGGATGCTCGACCATCTGTCGCTGTCGCTTGAGCAGCGCGGCGCTTCGCTTGCCAACAACTGCGTGCGCACTTGGCTATTTGTGCGCGATGTTGACCGCAATTATCATGGAGTGGTCACTGGCCGCAACAAGGCATTTGAGACTGCCGGGCTGCGTCCCTCGACCCATTTCATCGCCAGCACTGGAATCGGAGGCCGCACTGCCGACTCTAACGCGCTTGTAGCCATGGACTCATACAGCGTGCTTGGCCTGCAGCCAGGGCAGATGCACTTTCTCTATGCCAAGGACTACTTAAGCCCAACTTATGACTATGGCGTGGCTTTCGAGCGTGGAACATATATCGACTACGGCGACCGCCGCCATGTGTTCATCTCTGGCACAGCCAGCATCAACAACCGTGGAGAAATCGTGCACCCGGGCGACATCGCCAAGCAGACCGACCGCATGCTAACCAATGTTGAAGCCCTGCTTGGCGAGGCATACTGTAAGTGGGGAGATGTGGCTCAAATGACTGTATATCTGCGCGACATAGCTGATTACGCACTGGTGCGCCCCATCTTCGACACGCGCTTCCCCAATGTGCCGCACGTGATAGTGCTGGCCCCCGTATGCCGCCCAGGCTGGCTAATTGAGATGGAATGCATGGCAGTGAAGGAGGCTAAAAACACAGCTTTCTCAGAATTTTAAGCACCTAATTTTAACACTCCCTTTTTTGCACTGTTAAAATCACGTGAGGGAAAAATAGTATAACTTTATGATAAAAAAGTGTGACTTTTTTACAATGAAAAGTTATAATTTTGCACTAATATAAAGTTTTTAACCTTATATTACTTTCAAATTGTTAACTTTGCCTAACTTTCCACAGGGCGATAGTCACAATGCGATACTTACTAACACAACAACAAACTAATTATTAATACCTCTAAAAACGTAACAATCATTATCGTAATAGCTTAAATCAATAACATTTCAACAAAAACAAGAATAATCTATACCGGATTTGTAAATATAAACTAACCAATTTATTATCAACGAATGAAACTAATCCAAAACAAAGTTGCGACCGCAAGCATTTGCCTTGCTTTGTTATGCGGCGCACCCACGGTCTGGGCCTCTCCATTGGAGGCTGAACAGACGGCCCCCACTGTAAGGGTCACTGGTACTGTTACGGATGAAACCGGCGAGCCTCTGATCGGGGCCAATGTCGTTGTGAAGGGCCAGACTCGTGGCGTCAACACCGACATCGACGGTAATTTCACCCTGGATGTCGAACCGGGCCAAACCCTGGTAGTAAGCTACATCGGCTGCCTCCCCCAAGAGGTGGTTGTTAAGGACGCTGGACATCTTGACATTAAGCTCTCCGAGAACGCTACAATGCTCGAAGAAGTTGTGGCTATCGGTTATGGCGTGCAGAAAAAGAAACTCGTGACTGGTGCCACCGTGCAGGTCAAGGGTGAAGACGTGGCCAAGATGAACACTACCAACGTGCTCACTGCCATGCAGTCAACTTCGCCTGGTGTGCAAATCACCCAATCATCTTCTCAGCCTGGCAAGGGCTTTAAGGTTAACATCCGTGGTATGGGTACCATCGGCGATTCATCGCCTCTGCTTATCATCGACGGCATCAACTCAGGTACAGCCGACGATGGTCTTAACGGACTCAACCCCAATGACATCGAATCAATCGACATTCTCAAGGATGCTGCATCTTGCGCCATCTATGGTGCTCGCGCTGCCAACGGTGTAATCCTCGTTACCACCAAGCAGGGCCAGTCAGGCAAGGTTACCGTGCAATACGATGCCAACTTTGGCTGGAGCAACGCTTACCGCGTGCCTGGCGTGCTCAACGCTCAGCAGTACATGCAGATCATCAACGAGACCAACTTCAACACCTACGGCACAACCACCAACTGGAGCAGCCTGGTGCCTCAGAGCATTCTCGACCGCGTGAACAACGGATGGGAAGGCACTGACTGGTTTGATCTCTATCGCAACAAGAATGCCTTCCAGATGAACCACTCACTCACCGTCAGCGGCGGTAGCGACGTGAGCAAGTTCTCAATCAGCATCAACTATAGCAAGAACGAAGGCATCATGGGTGGCGACAATGCATCGGACTACAGCCGCTACGGTGGTCGTATCAACTCAGAGCATATCGTACTCAAGAATAAAGACCACAGCATAATCACCCTCGGTGAAAACCTTTCTTACTGGTACAACAGCAGCCACGACCTGCCCGAAAGCAACGGTTACTGGAACATCATGCAGAACGTTTATAGCGCTTCTCCCCTGGTGCCCGCTTACCGCGAGGATGGCAGCGTAGCCAGCTATGATGTGGATGGTGCTGGCTTCTCAACCAACATTTATAGCAACCCATTGAACGGCTTCCTCAATGGCCAGTACAACTCGCTCAACCGCAGCCGCAACTTCGGCATAGGTGCTACCTTCTACTGGATTATCGAGCCGATCAAGAATCTCCGCTATCGCGGCCAGATCAACACTGGCTACAGCGCAAGCAACTACCGCGCCCAGAGCCTTCCATTCTCAATGAGCTCAACAGCAGCCAGCGGTTCTTACGGTCTGCAACAAACCGAGAGCCAAAGCTCAAGCATGTCATTTGAAAACACTATTACTTATATTCTTCCCTCGTTCGGCAAGAACAACATCGACCTCATGATTGGTCAGTCGTTCGAGCGCTCGAACTGGAGCACCGGCCTTTCAATGACAGCTTCTGACGTGGCTTCATCAGTCAACTCACTCGTACTCAATGGTTGGGACTATGCTGTAATGTCAAACTTCAGCAACATCACTGGTTACAGCGGCTATGACAATCCCAAGCAGGGTAGCATTTCTTCGTTCTTCGGTCGTGTTAATTACAACTTCGACGAGAAGTACCTGTTGACCGCCATCGTTCGTCGTGATGGTAGCTCCAACTTCGCTAAGGGTCACCGCTGGGGCACATTCCCATCAGTATCTCTCGGCTGGGTCATCTCAAATGAGAAATTCCTGGAGAACGCAACAGAGACCATGGACTTCTTGAAACTCCGCGCAAGCTGGGGTCAGAATGGTAACTGCAACATCAGCAACTTCTACTATTTGTCAAATATCGGCTTCTCACCCACCGACTATGCAGACTACGGTTACAAGTTCAGCAGCGATATGATCAACACCGTTAACGGCAGCTACACCACTGGTGCTTATGCTAAGAACGTGCCTAACGAGGACGTAACTTGGGAAAAGTCAGAACAGTGGAACGTTGGTCTTGACGCTCGCTTCCTCCGCAGCCGCCTCGGCATGAACCTTGACTTCTATATCAAGAAGACTAAGGACTGGCTGGTACAGGCTCCTCTTAATGATATCCTCGGCTACGAAGAAGCTGCCTATATCAATGGTGGTGACGTAGAAAACAAGGGTGTTGAAATCGCCTTCAGCTGGAACGACCGCATTGGCAGCGACTTCAACTATCATATCAATGTGAATGCCGCTTACAACCACAACGAAGTTACCCGCTTGGCTACTTCATCAGGCAAGATTGGCGACGACGTATCAAGCGCACTCTTCCAGAACTCTTCTTATGTATCGCTCGTAGAGGTTGGCCACCCAATCGGCTACTTCAGCGGTATGGACTACACTGGGGTATGGCAGACACAAGAGCAAATCGACGCAGCTCGCGCAGCTGGTCAGGCAGTACTTGACAACGCTCAACCTGGCGACCTGATGTGGATCGACTGGAATGGCGACGGTCAAATCACTCTCGATGGCGACCGCCACGAAATCGGTGATCCGAATCCTGATTGGACCCTTGGTATCAACCTTGGCGCCAACTGGAAGGGCTTCGACTTCAGCATCGCTGGTAGCGGCGCTTTCGGTCAGCAAATCATGCAGTGCTACCGCACCGCCCTCCTTGCTAACCAATACCTGCAGTACACTACTGATGTCCTTGACCGTTGGCACGGTGCTGGCACAAGCAACACCAATCCTCGCCTCACAGTAGGTGGTGAGAACAACCAGTGGGTATCAACCTACTACATGCACAATGCCGACTACTTCAAGATCCAGAACATCACCATCGGCTACGACTTCAAGCGTATTTGGAAGAGCTGCCCGTTCCAGACCCTGCGTCTCTACGGTCAGGTACAGAACCTCCACACATTCACCAGCTACAAGGGCGTAGATCCCGAGTGCGGTAGCAATGGCGGTACTAACTCTTGGGCAAAGGGTATCGACCTCGGTCTCTATCCTACAGCTCGCACATGGCTCTTTGGCGTAAGCATCAAGTACTAAAAAAGCTAATTATCTAAGAACAATGAAGAAATTTATATATTTAGCAGCGGCAGCCCTTGCACTTACCTCGTGCGATGACTTCCTGGATTCGGAGAACTACACCGAGGCCAACACTGGCAACTACCCAGCGTCTGCAAATGACTTGAACACTGAGTTGGCCGCACTCTACGGAGTGATGAACCAAATCAGCAACAACCCTCTGATGACACCTTGGCTCAACAATGCCCTGATGTCGGACGATTGCAATGGTGCCGGAGGTACGGGCGACACCGAATGTCACGCTATCAGTCACTTGATGGCCACTAAGGGCGACTACTACAGCGATGCATGGCATTGCATATATGTAGGTATCTCACGCGCCAACGCTATCATCTACAGCGTAGATGCTTTTGACTGGACTGGCAACGAGAGCACTCGCAACCAACTTCTGGGCGAGGCTTACTTCATGCGTGGTCTCTTTTATCTGTGGGGCGTACAGAACTGGGGCAATATCCCAGCTTACTGGGCTGCAGCAGCTCCCGATCCCTGCCCTCAGGTAGATGCCGAGACTGAAACTTTCCCACATATCCTTGCTGACTTCGTATCGGCTATGAACCTGATGCAGCATGGAGCTACCACCCAGGGCGATGGCCATGCCACCAAGGGTGCAGCCGAGGGTTATCTTGCTCGTGCTTATATGTTCTATCAGGGCTTCTACAAGAAGGCTGGCGAATTGGCCTCGGCTTCATTAGCAGATGTTGAACTTCCCGAGCAGGAAGGCGTTAGTGGCAACTTGACAAAGAGCCAAGTGGTTTCAGCCCTTGAAGATTGCATCAATAATGGCGGTTACAGCCTGATTAGTGATTTCCGTCTGCTCTGGCAATACACCAACTCTCTCACTGCTCCCGACTATGCTTATGTAAGCGACCTGTATGCAGCAGGTCAGAGCTGGGCTGGCAATGGCAACAGCGAACAGATCTTCCAAGTGCAATTTGGCAACATGGCTTCTTGGAATGGTACTATCGCCATGGGCTTCACCAATGAGACTTCGCTTTACGTAGGTCTCCGCTGCGATGAGGATGCTAACGGCGTTTCAAACGGCGATCTTGGCACATTCCCCTTCGGTCAAGGCTGGGGCCAGGGCACATTCAATTACAACTCAGTAAGCGAATGGAGCAATAGCGACCCACGTAAGAACGCTACCGTGCTCGACTGCGAATCAGAACTTGCTGCTTTTGCTTACACCACCTCATGCTCTGAGGAAACTGGTTACTACAACAAGAAGTGGCTGCCCGTTACCTGCTCAGGCTCAAGTTGGGACGACCACACTCAGTACTACACATGGTGGGGTGTTTATCGCAACAGCAACACCAGCCCGGTGGTTTCCAACAACAATGGCAACTCATTCCAGGGTGACCACTTTGCCGACATCATCCTCATGCGTCTTGCCGACGTGATGCTGATGCATACCGAGCTTACAGGCGATGCTACCCAGATGAACAAGGTTCGAGATCGCGCTGGCTTGGCTGCAGCAAACTATAGCTGGGCTAACATTAAGGCTGAGCGCCGTTGGGAACTCTTCGGCGAAGGCCTCCGCTATCAAGATCTCCGTCGCTGGTCAGGCAAGAATGGCGGAGCAAGCTGCGAGGCAGCAGTTGCCCTGCAGAAGCAGGATGGCACCAAGGTTAACTACACTGGCACCTGGACCACTATGCACCATGCATCTACAGGTTGGGCTACTCGCTATGCTGAGACCGATGGCTTCTTGCCTATTCCTACTGATCAGATCAACATCATCGATAACCCCGAAGTGCTGACACAGAACGCAGGCTGGGGCAGCGATGTAAGCGACTGGAATATGACCGGTACTCCTGTATATTAATTAATTACAAGATTTCATTATGAAAAAATCAATTATATTTTCAGCATTGACACTTGCCTTGCTTACTGCTTGTGATCCTCACAAGGAAGAAGGCACTCTGGTCATCGATCAAGTGACTGAGGCTGGTCTGCTCGAAGGCGCTACCTTCAGCCAGTACAATGACGCTGCTTGCACCGAACCCGCTGCTGATGGTAACTATATCAAATACAGCATCCCTAAGGTACCTGCTGTTACCATCTTCTATCTCAAGGCCGATGGGTCGGAATTCACCATCACCTATGGCTCGAACTCAGGCGTATTTAACTACGTGCCTCTGCGTGGTAGCGATCCTCAGCAGACTCTCTACTTCCGCTACATCGACGCTAATCAGAACGAAACCGTGGCTTCTAAGGAGTTTACTCTCCAGGTAGCTGGCGAGCTCGATCCCGAAGTTGTGCTTCTTGCCAGCAACTCTGGCTCAAAGAAATGGGCTTGGGATCCCGACTACAACAATGGTGACGGTCGCGTATGGGGAAATGCTGGTAACTCAGGCGGCGATTGGGATGGCAGTGCTACATGGTGGGGTTGCGGTCTGATCGGCGAAGAATACGCTGAAGCGGCTGGCAACACCTTCTCAAGCCAAATGAACCACTCTGGCACACAGAATACCCAAGAGGTAACCTATGGTGCTCACATGATATTCAATGAGGACGGCACTGTTACGAAGTACGGTGCTGACGGCGCAGCTATTTGCACCTCTTCCTACAAGGTTGAAGGTTGGACTGGCGGTGCTCAGGATAACTGGGTAGCTGGTACTCTTAATGTCTCAGCAAGCGCTGCTGGCGACGACTGCGGTATTCTGTTCCCATTCTACATCAACAGCGATGGCACACTGGTTACAAGCTTCAATATCTCTATCCTTACAGCTGACAAGCTCGTCCTCACCTACTACAACAACAATCCTGGTGAATGGGGCGAAGCCACATGGTGGCGCTTTGCAAGCTCAAGCGACTATGAAGGCATGATTCAGGGAACCGAATCTAAGTCATGGACTTGGGATCCAGACTACAACAATGGTGACGGTCGCGTATGGGGTAATGCAGGTAACTCAGGCGGCGATTGGGATGGCAGTGCTACATGGTGGGGTTGCGGTCTGATCGGCGAAGAATACGCTGAAGCGGCTGGCAACACCTTCGCAAGCCAGATGAACCACTCAGGTACTGGCAACGAGCAGGAAGTAACCTATGGTGCTTACATGACCTTCTTCAACGATGGCACTGTGGCTAAGTACGGCGCTGATGGCAATCTGATTTGCCAGACTCCTTACTCGCTCGATGGTTGGACCGATGGCACTCAGGACAACTGGGTGGCTGGCACACTCAATGTTACAGCCAATTCTGCTGGAAACGACAATGGTATCCTGTTCCCATTCTACATCAACAGCGATGGCACACTGGTTACAGCATTCAACGTTTCGATCCTTACAAGCGAGAAGCTCGTCCTCACCTACTACAACAACAATCCTGGTGAATGGGGCGAGGCCACATGGTGGCGCTTCAAAGCCAAGGAATAATCTCTAAGATTCCCAATACCAAAGGGATGTGACCCCCCCAGGCCGCATCCCTTTCCTTTTGTTAAAAGTGTTAATGGTTTGTCTTTATCAAATATAATTATTAACTTTGCACCTTAAAGTCACAACTACTCTTGCGATGAAAAAATTATTCTATATATTGGGCCTTATTGGGCTGATGCTTTGCGCTGCTTGCAAACATGGAGATGAATTTGTAATTAAGGGTACCACCAGTCAGACCCGACTGAATGGCAACCGAGTATTCCTGGTGCCTTACGGCAGCAAACAAATCGAGGACAGCATTGGCGTGGACTCTGTAGTAATCGAAAATGGACAATGGGAATTCCGAGGCCGAGGCGAATACTTGGCCCGAGTAACCATAGGCAAACACATGCGCTATGGCACGCAGGATTTGCTTGTGGTGACAGAGCCCGGCGGTGTGATTAATGTGGTGATCGACTCCGTGTCGAGCGGAGGAGGTACGCCACAGAACGAAGCCCTGCAGCAATGGAAGGACAAAATGGCCGACCATAATCGGATTGCCGCACAAAAAGCAAGACAGTTGAGATATCTAAGAGAGACTGGCGACACTGTATATGCCAACGCCTTGCGCGATTCGCTGCGGCAATTCAATGCCGATTTCCGCCAAGAAATGCAGAATATGGCAAAGTTGCTTAAGCCAGGCCCAGCCCAAGACCTGCTGCTCCAATATTATGGAGATACCAAATAATTTGACAATAAACCAATTAAATAAGAATTATTAAGATTAAATTAAAATCTCATCTACGTACTCCGTAGGATGATTATTCTAATTAAATCAAATTATCACATCTACGAACTCCGTAGGAGTTCTTTCTAATAGCTTCAAGGCAACCATCACACCACCAACCCCGTAGGGGTTGTTTCCCAACAATTTAACAACCCCTACGGGGTTGATGGTGTAATGAAAATACCAATAGGCTATTAGAAATAATCCCTACGGGATTCAAGGATACAAATAGTTTAAATTAAAACATTTCCTCATTTAATAATTTGACCTTGCTTTTGATGAATTGGAAGAAATACATATTGATGCTTTTATTTGGAATTGCGGTATTCTGCTTTTGGGCTTTTGGGCATCGCGCTGTGCTTAGCTATCAGGAGCAAATGCAGATGTTTCAAACCACCAGCACATACCTGTGGGAACACTTAAGCTGGCCGGGAGGCATAGCCACATACATTGGTGAATTTCTCACCCAATTCTACAATAACTACTGGATCGGGGCTGCCATCATTAGCATCCTATTAATGCTCATGTATTGGGCCACAGCCCAACTCTGCAAACAAATTGCTTCTACTGATAAACTCTACCCCTTTGCCTTAGGGCCAGTGCTAATAATGATGCTCTATATGGGCGATATCAACGTTATGCCCAGCTTTATCGTGGCGGTGCTCTGTGCTCTGCTTAGTGCAGTATGGTTTTTCTGTCTTAAGCATTATATTACCCAAGGGGTTGGCGTGTTAATTGGCCTTCCAGTATTTTATTGGCTTTTCGGCCCCACCTCATTGCTGTTAGCCCTGCTGATGAGCATAAAAATCTTTGTGAGCTATCCTAAGCATCGGGTAGGCGCAGCCGTTATCTCTGTGTTTATTGCAGCGTATGCAGTGGCCTGGATATTCCTTGATTCCACAATGGTGAACCATCCCATAGATTACCAGTTTGTTGGTATTAATTACTACCGCATCCCTACTGTATGCCCTGTGATGGAATTTATTGTGGAGGCTTGTTTTGTAGCGGTAGTAGCCTTAAGCATTTACATAGAAAGAACCTCATCGTATGTGTCATGGGGCTTGCTTTTAGTATGGGGATTAATTTGCGCCTCTAACTGGAGCAAATTTTATGATTCAAAGACTCTGGAGCTCATCGATTATGATTATCTTGTGCGCACAGGCAAGTGGGAAGCCATTATCAAAAAGGCTGAAAAGCAGCAGCCCGACCTGCCAATGAGCGTAGCAGCCACTAATCTGGCTTTGGGCATGACTGGCCAACTTGGCGACCGTGCCTTCCAATTCTATCAGAATGGGGCTGAAGGACTGCTGCCACCATTCCAGCGAGAATCCAACTCGATGTGGGTGACAGCTGAGGCTTATTTCCAGCTTGGTTTGGTCAATACAGCCCAACGCTTCTATTTTGAGGGAATGGAAGCTATACCTAATTATCGCAAGAGCGTGCGCTGCATCAAGCGATTAGCAGAAACTAATATGATCAACGGTCAATACGAAGTGGCAAAGAAATATCTGCGTATGCTGGAGAATACCACATTCTACAGCAAGTGGGCAAAGCGCACTGAAAAGCTAATAGCTGACAATGCTGTGGATGCGCATCCGCTGTATGGGCGAATGAGGCGCAGCCATCTCCAAGAGGACTTTCTATTCAGTGAGACCGAGCGCGACAAGGTGCTTGGGCAGCTTTTCCTGAAAAATCCTCAAAATTCATTGGCTATGCAGTATCTTTTGGTATATCCTATGCTTGAAAGGAATATACCGAAGCTGATGCAATATGCCCAAGTGGTGCAAGAGCACGTAGCCTACAATCCTCTGCATTGCCAGCAAGGAATAGCGCTACATGCAGTGCAAAACCAACAGTCAATTCCTGATGGCTTAGTGCCAGCAGCTGTAACAGATCACCTTCGCCGCTTCGCCAAGACCATGACCGAGCAAGGCAAATCCTCCCCTGCCCTTGACCAGTTCCGCTCCACACTCTGGCACTACTTATTGATTAATGAATAATGGATAATAGCCCCGGAGGGGCGCCTAAAAAACTTTGAATGAAACTTGTAACCTACATATTACTTCTTACCAGCGCCCTCCTTATCACCGCTTGCACCAGCAGAGTTCATGAAGCTAAGAGTGTGGAGGCACTGCCGCCTATATTCCCCGACTATGTGGATGTTACGGTGCCAGCCGAAATCGCTCCACTTAATTTTGCCTTTGATTTCGACCATGAGCATGATAAAATGGATGTGGTGATAAAGGGCAGCAAAACCGGAGAGCTCCATATCCAAGGCAATTACGCCAATTTCCCCATCAAGCAATGGCACCAGCTTCTTGAAGAAAACCGTGGTGGCGACCTCACTGTCACCGTTTGCGGCAAGCGTGATGGCAAATGGCTTAAATATCAAGACTTCAAAATCCACGTGAGCGCCGACCCCCTCAACGAATGGGGCCTCACCTACCGCCGCATTGCACCTGGGTATGAGGTATATAGCAAGATGGGCATTTACCAGCGCGATCTCAGCAATTTCGACGAATTTGCCATTATCGAAAACACTCTTACCCAGGGCCAGTGCTACAATTGTCACACTGCCAATCGGACCAATCCCGACCAATTCGTGTTCCACGTGCGTGGCAATCATGGGGCTACTATGATTCAGCAAAACGGCGAGCACGAATGGCTTAAGGCCGTTAACGACAGCCTTGGCGGAGCCATGGTGTATCCATATTGGCACCCTTCGGGCCGATACATTGCCTTCTCTACCAACCAGACGCGCCAGGGCTTCCATGTGGTGCCAGATGAGCGTATCGAAGTGTTTGACCTTTCATCAGATGTGCTGGTTTATGACATCGGAAAGCATGAGATTTTGCTCGACTCCCTGCTTAGCCGCAAGGATGTTTCAGAGAATTGTCCAGTGTTCTCACCTGATGGTCGCACCATCTATTTCACCCAATGTACGCAGAAATCTTATCCTTTAGAATTTAAAGATGAAAAATATAATCTTTGCAGAATAGGCTTTGATCCTGAGCAGGGCAAAATTGTAGGGAAGATAGACACTCTTTTCAATGCTGTAGATATGGGTAAAAGCGTGACATGGCCTAAGCCATCTTATGATGGACGATTTTTGATGTTTACGCTACTCGATTATGGCTATTTCAGTATTTGGCACAAAGAATCAGATCAATGGCTGCTCGACCTTGCTACTGGCGAGGCTCACCCATTGACAGATGCCAATAGCGATGATGCCGATAGTTTCCATAATTGGAGTGCTGATAGCAGATGGTTTGTGTTTACTTCGCGGCGTGGCGATGGCCTTTACAGCCGCCTCTATTTGGCAGCCATCGATGAGAACGGCAACCCTACCAAGCCCTTCTTGCTCCCTCAGAAGAATCCATTGGAATACTACGATCAAACCCTCTACTCCTTCAACACTCCCGACTTCACCTCTGCCAAAGTGGACTTCGATGCCCATAAGGCAGCAACTGAAATCCTCTCTCCCGAACGAATACCAACCCAATTAATAGTGAATAATTAATAATGAATAATAGGCTGATGTATCGTGCTTTATATGCACTGTTACCAGTTGCGCTGTTTGTTGGCACATGGCTAATGTGGTGGCTATGGTGCCCCGAAATGATGAATTATCAGGAGCAGTACCAACTTTTCTTATTCACCAGTAGTTATTTCACTCATAGCATGAGTGTGCCGGGTGGTTTGGTCGACTACCTGTCAGAATTCTTGGTACAATTCTACTATGTTCATTGGATTGGTGCCTTGACTATAGCGGTGGTGATAACACTGCTCCAAGTGCTATCAGGAGCAATATCACTTGGCAATTGCCATGATTCGAGATTAAAGTTGACGTTGTGGATTATTAGTTTAGGCGTTTCGATTTTCGTGCTTCACTTTATGAGCGATGAAAATGCCTTGCTTTCCTATCCTGTAGCCTTATTGCTGACCTGCTTGGCCACATGGGGCATGCAAAAACTTCCCAAATGCTCTGCATTGGCGTTCGGGCTGATTTTAGTTTTTGGCTATGCAGCCCTCTACTGGTGCGTTGGGCCAGTGGCAATGCTTTTTTTGATTATCTCAATAATGCAGCGTCAAGAACTTAGACTCAAATTGGCATGGCTTCTGGGCGGTGTATTACTGGCGTGTGCTTTTACCAAGGTGCTTTGCCTTACGCTTTTCACTCAATATCCTGAAAGCCAGCTTTTCTTAGGCATTAATTATTATCGAGTAGAAAATGTGCATCCCACTGTAATGATCTATCCTCCCTTGGCGATTTTACTGCTTGCGCTAATTCCTCTTTACAATGGAGCAAAAGCCTATAGATATCAAGGGGTTCGTACTGCGGTGTCGCTCGTTTTTTTATTGGTATGCGGTGCGGCGCTTATAGCAGTGGGTTATAAAGATGAAAAGCGTGAGATAATGTGCTACGACATGCTGGTGCGCCAGGGTCGTTGGCTCGACATTATAGATATTGCGGAGAAAGAAAAGCCTACAAATGACTTCTGCCTGCAAGCTGTGAATCTGGCTTTGGCCAAGACTGGCCAACTCGGGGAAAAGATGTTTGAATTCCCCCAGCACGGCATGGGATCCCTATTGTCAAAATATTATCGGGACAACACTTCATGCCTGGTATCGGCTGAGGTTTTCTATCATCTTGGAATGGTAAATTCGGCTTTCCGCTACAACTTCGACCTGCAAGAATCTATCATGAACAATCGAAAGAGTGGACGATTCATGAAGCGCATGGCTGAGTGCTTGATAATCAATGGCAAGTATAAGGCTGCCAAGAAATATATCGACATGCTAAGCCATAGCCTCTACTATAGCAATTGGGCTCGCGAGGTGAAAGCCATTATTGGCAATGAACAGGCAATCGACAACCATAGCGATTATGGGGAAATGAGGCGACTGCGCTTCAAGCAGGAGTTGCTTTACGATTACGGCAATCTCGACAAAATCTTTGGACTGCTGGCTTTGGAAAGCAATGGCCACAACCGCTTAGCATGGGAATATTTCAATGCAGCAATGCTTCTCAAGGGCGACCTATCGACCTTTACCGGAATGTATCATTATGCTCAGGAAATGTTCCGACAAGCCGAGACCCCTCTCCACCATCAAGAGGCAATCGCAATGTTTTGGACTTTCGGGCACCAATCGTTTGAAGGCCTCCCTTATCCTGTATCTGACGGAGTGAAACAGCGAATCAGTGCCTTTGCCCAAGTTTATGCGAAGAATCCTAACAATCCCAAGGCTTGGATGTCGCAATTTGGCAACACCTATTGGGCATATTTCATTCTCAACCGGCAAGCCCAGCAACCCGAAACACTAACCTCAACCGAACGCGAAGGATGAAAACAAAATTAATATTCGGCTTATTATTGGTTTTGACGGCCTGCGGAGTGGAACGCGCACCCGAGCAAGAGACTTGCGGCGAACTGCCCCCGATTTACCCCGACTACGCAGGCGTAACCATCCCAGCCGAAATCGCTCCTATGAACTTCAACATCGTGGACGTGGATGATTACGACCGCATGTACGTAAAGGTTACTGGCTCAAAAGGCGGTAATATTGAGGCTGGCGGGGATTGGGCTGCTTTCGACCAGAAGCAGTGGCGAAAAATCACTGAGCAGAATCGAGGCGGGAGTCTTAGCTTCGATGTAAGCGTGAAGAAAAAGGACGGCTCATGGCAGCGCTATCAGCCATTTGAAATGCACGTAAGCGAGCACCCATTGAATGATTATGGGTTGGTTTACCGCAAGATTGCACCTGGATTTGAAACTTTCAGCAAAATTGGCATTTATCAGCGCCAGCTGTCCAGTTTTGACGAATCGCCTATCTTGGAAGAAACCGCAGTGAACGGTCAATGCCTCAATTGCCATTACTCCAATCGCGGAAATGCCAACCAATTCTCAATTCACATCCGTGGAAGCCATGGCGGAACTTACGTACGCAATGACCGAGGTGACGCCTATCTTAATACCAAAACCGATGAGACTGTGGGCAGTTGCACCTATGGCTACTGGCACCCCGAAGGCCGCTACTGCGCCTATTCGCTCAATCGCATTTTTCAGAATTTCTATGTAGGCCAGGACAAAATCATCGAGCCATGGGATGCGATGTCGGATTTGGCCATCTTAGATACACATACCAACCAGCTTATCCTCTCCCCTCTGCTCACGACTGATAACTGCGAAACCACCCCAGCCTTCTCGGCTGACGGTTCTACGCTTTATTTTTGTAAAGCTCCCAAAATGGACATGCCAGGCGATTACGAGAAGCTTAAATACAGCTTATGTTCAATTGGATTTGATGCAGCCAATGCCAAATATGGTGAGAAGATCGACACTGTAATATGCGCTGACTCTATTGGCAAAAGCGTAAGTCTGCCACGCCCATCGTATGATGGCCGCTTCCTGATGTATTGCCTTACTGATTATGGTACTACCCCAATCAATCGCCAAGAATCTGACCTTTACGTGATGAACCTTGCCACTGGCGAGCACCGACTGATGGTGGAGATAAACAGCGAAGAGACTGATGCCTACCACAATTGGGCTCATGATTCGCGCTGGTTTGTGTTTGGCAGCAAGCGCGAGGACCATCTCTATTCGTTGCTTTATCTCTCATGCATTGGCGATGATGGCGTGGCCACAAAACCTTTCCTGCTGCCTCAGTACAATCCTGAGAAATATTATGGCGAGTCACTTTATTCGTTTAATGCTCCAGATTTCACCGAAAAGGTAAGCCTCGACGCTCGCGCGGTGAGAGATATGGTCATGAACAACCCCACCCAAAAAGTAAGTGTAAAACGATGAATGCTTCTCCATCGACAGCCTCGAAGAGGGTGAACCTATTATGGCTTGTCTTATTCTTTGCTGCACTGCTATGGCTTTTCCTCTTCTACGCCTTAGAGTACAAGTACCATTTCTATTACCAAGAGCAGACTCAGATTTTCCTCTACGCCCCCGATTGGCTGAACACCTACTTTGACCACCCCGGCTGGCTGGCACTTCTAATTGGCGACTGGCTGACACAATTTTATTATTATATTGGAATAGGTCCGCTTATTCTCACCCTTGTTATGGCTCTCACCGCTGTAGCCACCTACTTTGCGTTCAAGGGTTATGTGCCTGGGTGGCTGGCAATTACATTAGCCATTATGGTTTACCTTTGGCTTGTATTTTCATCATTTGCCGCCAGTTGCCGCTTAAGCACCCTGCTGGTGGTTACAGGCTGGATGTGCTTGTTTTGGGCCACTAAGCCATTGCGATGGTGGGCACTGCTGTTTCTGCCATTGGGCTGGTGGTGCTTTGGCACTACATCATGGCCAGTGCCATCGATGCCCCAATGGGAATATGAAGAACGTCTTGCCATCTCCAACGAATACTATTTTGGAAATTACGACCGCGCAGCACAGCTGGCTCAAAACACAGATCGTCCGAATAAAGTCACAAGCTTCTATTATTATCTCTCACAAGCACAGCAAGGTACACTTGCCGACAGCCTATTACGATATCCAATCAAGGATTTGGGCACGCTCACCAAGATCAACGACAAGTCATCACTTCCAGTAATCAATATGATGAATGAGTTGTATTATTTGCTGGGCGACATGACTTATGCGGAGCGTGCTGCGATGATGAACAATGTGTTTTCTCGTTCCAACCGCAATGTGCGCATGATTAAGCGTCTGGCGGAGATAAATCTTGTTTCTGAGGACACAGTGGCTGCTATGAAGTACCTGCGCGTGCTGAGCAAGACCCATGCCTACAGCAAATGGGCTGCTGAACATACGCCTGGCAAGATGACTCCACAGGCCGAGGCCGAAATATTGGCAAAGCGTGCCATGGTCAATAAGCAGGATACTGTCAGAGTGGGCGATAATTGCTATGTAATTCTTGATGAACTGTTGAAGTCAAATCCGAATAACATGGTTGCTCTTGATTATATGCTTTGCACTGACCTTCTACTCAAGGACATGGAAACTTTCAAGCGCGACTATGACCGCTACTGCATGGACCGTGGCAAGCCGCGCCTAAAGCCCATTTATCAGCAAGCCCTGATGATCTACCTCACTGGCACCAATGCTCCCCAAGAAGAATGGGAAAAGTACATCAAGGATTTCGACCTAATGCAGCGCTTCATGCAATACAACCAGCTCCGAGGATCCCGCGCCTTCGCCGACACCTACTGGTACTACTTCGACACCCACTAATGAGCCCCGGAGAAGCACCTACTGGTACTACTTCGACACCCACTAATGAGCCCCGGAGGGGCACTTAACCCGAACCCCCGGCTTTAGCCGTGGGGATAAGAAACAAAACCACTAACAAAAGCCCCAGAGGGGCGCCTAAAATATGCACAAACTTTATAAAGCCTTTTTGCTTATTCTTATATTTGCCATATCATGCACCCCCACCCCGAAGGATGCGGTGAAGGTGGAGCAGGAGGTACCGATGTATCCCGATTATCAGGGGGTGACGGTGCCTGTCAATATTGCCCCGCTCAATTTCCTGCTACGGGAAGATTGCCAAGCCGCATGGGCAGAGATAAGTTATGGCGAGCAAAAGCTTGTGGCCAAAAGCCGAGGCAACGAGCTGAAATTCAATCTGAAGGATTGGAAGCGACTCTTACAATCTGCATCGGGCGACTCTCTTAAAGTCACAGTAGCGGCAAAAGTAAAAGGTCAATGGCAAGAATATCTGCCGTTCGAGATCTACGTATCGCCTGATAGCATCGACCCCTACCTTACCTATCGCCTTATCGAGCCAGATTATGAGGTATTCAGCCGACTTCAAATCAAGGAGCGCTGCGTTGAAGATTTTACCGAGCGCACAATTTGCGATTACAACGAGGTGGGCAATCGCTGCATGAATTGCCATACTTATGGCAAGAATCGCCACGACCTTTCATTCCTTTATGTGCGTGGCGAGGGCGGCGGTTTTATTCTCAACAAGGATGGCAAATTGCGCAAACTCTCGATGAAAACCGAGGATATGGTGTCGGGGTCGGTTTACGCGCAATTTAGCCCCGATGGCAATTGGGTGGTTTTCTCAACCAATGTTATCATTCCTGCCTTTCATGCCAAGCCATCAAAGAGATTGGAGGTATTTGACAGCAAATCGAATGTGTATGTGGCTAATCTGCAGACTAATGAGATAATGCGAAGTAGCCTCCTTGTAGATTCTACCAAACTTTCGACCTTCCCCACATTCTCACCTGATGGCAAAAGCATCTATTTCTGCATGGCACAGGGACCAGCTGACCCTCGCACGCTCGACAGCTTGCAGTACAGCCTTTGCCGCGTAAGCTTTGACCAATCCACAGGCTCAATTGGCAATAAGATTGACACCATCGTGGAGGCGCGTGCTGGCGAAAAGCGCTCAGTAAGCCATCCGCGAATCTCGCCCAATGGCAAATGGCTTCTCTATGCCGTGGCCAATTACGGCACCTTCCCAATTTGGCATCCCGAGGCAGACCAGCAAATGATTGACCTTGAAACTGGCGAAATCAATACTCTCGACATCGTAAACAGTGAGAAGAGCGACACCTACCACAGCTGGTCATCGTCGGGTCGATGGTTTGTATTTGCCAGCAAGCGCGACGATGGACTCTACGGCAAGCCATATTTCTGTCATATCGATGCCGATGGCACAGCGTCGAAGCCATTTGTGCTTCCACAGAAAGAACCCGGTTTTTACGACAACAATCTAAAATCATTCAACACTCCGGAACTCGGCACAGGCCCCGTGCCATTCTCTCCTGCCGACATTGCGGCCATCCTCTCCACCCAATCCGAATCCATGCAGTAATTCCGTCAAATTAGACAAATCCTACAATTTTATTTGAATAATCGATGAGAATTTCGCAACTTTGTGGTAAGACAAAGAAATTTGAGATAAGAAATAGCACAGCCGAATCCCACTCTAATTGCAGCCTAACCATCTCTTTTCTTTCGTTCTCTTCCAGGCTCATAGTAGGTCTATTCCATCGTGCGTTACATTCTTATAGAAAGGAGTTATCCGCTGGCTTTCCCAGCTGTTCACAGTGTATATGATCGGCTCGACATACTGGTCGTAATCCCAGCCGATTTCTCGCAGAGGGTAGCAGATGCCATCATAGTCGCTTGTCTCAAGCCTATCCTTATTGCGAATAATAAGGATATCCCAGTCTGAATTAGGCCTGGCAGTGCCCCGGGCTCTCGATCCAAACAGGATACCACTACAGATTTTCCTGGAGAAGCAGTAGATTTAGGTTTATCGGTACTATGGGCATCTTGTAATGTTGGAGCATCCAATCCAGAAGATTATGGAGATTACTATGCTTGGGGAGAAACAAAAACCAAGACAGTATATGACTTTGCCCATTATGTCGTAGATGAAGACGAATGTTGGACAGAAAAAGATCCAATGTATGATAGCGAGTATGATGTAATCTGGCCAATAGAAGAGACCGAATTTGATGTGGCAAATGTTAAATGGGGGATTAGATTTGAATGAAATGACGCTGACCCTAATTCCAGGAGAAAACAGCATAAATACCATAGAGGTGGACAATGAAAACCACCCTCGTTACTATAATTTGCAAGGGATTGAAGTTCAAAATATAGAACCTAATAAGATTTATATAAAGGTGGTAAATGGGACCGCACAAAAAATAGTTGTTCATTAGAAAGTTGGTTCTATTTAGTATGGAACTGCTATCAGGCTACTACCTCGCTTTATCCTAATGAATGCTCTATGCCTAAAATTACGACAAAATTGCCAAATTCCATGGATTTTGGCAATTTTGTCATAATTTTCATTCATTCTCTCCGCTCAAGATGGAATCAACCAAAGACCAATAGAAATCCACATTAGGTTTGAAATATTTAGGGAGAGCCTCTCTAAAGGCACTCCCCAAATATTTTGGGTGAAATTTACTCAGAGTAAATTAAACGGCTCTAAATATTTGTCAGAAATCAGCGGAAAGTGTCAAAATTTGGGAGATTCCGCTGATTTCTGACAAAATTTTAGTATCTTTGCGGTACAAAACTTTAAGGAATAAGATTATGATATTAGTTGGAAGAGAAAAGGAAATACAAGCTTTAAAGGAAGCTTATGATTGGCCTCGGTCTCAATTCATAGCCATTTATGGCCGAAGGCGAGTTGGCAAAACCTACCTTGTAAGGGAAGTCTTCGATTACAAATTCTCATTCACTCATACTGGCCTGGCCAATACTAACACACGTGGTCAACTTAGAGAGTTTGGATTTTCACTACGGAGTAACGGAAGTAACCATCGAGGAAATCCAAAGGATTGGTATGAAGCTTTCGATCAATTGAGGGAATTAATGGATACTAAAACCGATGCAAAGAAAGTGATTTTCTTAGACGAGGTTCCTTGGATGGATGCTCCTCGTTCACATTTCATATCTGCATTGGAGCATTTTTGGAATGGATGGGCTTCGGCTCGCAAAGATGTGTTGCTGATAATCTGTGGAAGTTCTTCTTCATGGATAATCGATCAAGTGCTAAATAATTACGGAGGCCTTTACAACAGAGTCAATCGCTCAATCCATTTGCATCAGTTTAGCCTGCGTGAGTGTGAAGAATACACCAAAACAAAACATTTGAATTGGAATCGTCGGCAAATTGCCGAAACATACATGATTTTTGGTGGAGTACCTTATTATTGGTCTCTTTTGAACCCAAAACTAAGCATGGGTCAGAACATAGAAACTCTTTTGTTCCGCACAGATGGAGAATTGCGCAATGAGTACAAGCAGCTGTATGCGTCATTGTTCAAATCCCCCGAACCCTACATATCGATTATCGAAGCCTTAGTTTCCAGCCGCAAGGGATTGACACGTGAAGAAATCATAACCAAGACAAAACTTGCTGACAATGGAAAGCTAAGTGCAATGCTACAGGACTTGATCAAGACCAGCTTCATACGCAAATATTGTCACCTTGGTCAGGATGTCAAACAGGCTATGTACCAATTGGTTGACAATTTCACACTATTCTACCACATGTGGATAAAGACTGAGGCCAATCCATCGCCCAACTACTGGACATCAAGAATCGGGCGCCCGGATTATAATACATGGGCCGGTCTGGCTTTCGAGCGGATCTGTTTTCGCCATATCCAACAGATAACTTCGGCCCTCAGCATTGGAGGGATTGTTTACAATGTCAGGTCATGGAGAGCTCCACTTATCAAAGACAAACAGGGTGCTCAAATAGATATGATTATAGACCGAGCCGACGATGTGATTACTATGCTTGAGATGAAATATACTCGTGCACCCTTTGAGATAAATGAAAATTACCGATCCAACCTGAACAATAAGATTACTCGATTGGAAGAATACATCCGTAACACAAAGAGTGTGCAATTAGTAATGGTTTCAGCAAGTGGTATAGAGAATAACCAATTTTCTGATATTGTACAAAATGTGGTCACCTTAGACCAACTTTTTACATAAAATTTGTCAGAAATCAGCGGAAAGTGTCAAAATTTTAGAGATTCCGCTGATTTCTGACAAATTTTTAGGTGAAATCTTGGAGATTTGAACCACACTCTTATGAGGGGTGTTGTAATTTTTGGGGCATTTCCCTAACAGAAACAACAATGAGATATGGAAACTCAAGATTACAACAAATCATGGCTGCATAAATATGCGGGCAAAAAGATAGTGATAATGGGAGCAGGCTCGGGTCAAGGACTCCGCGCCGCAGTGATGCTGGCATTGGCTGGCTGGAAAGTAGGAGTGGCCGGGCGCAATGTGAAAGTGCTCAAGAAACTTAAAGAAAAGTTCCCCGACAACATCGAATGGGCTGAAATTGATGTGACCCACGACGATGCTCCGCAAAAGCTCGAGGACTTGGCCGCTAAGATTGGCGGCATGGACATTTATTTCCATGTAGCTGGCATCCAGTACATCAACCCTGAGTTGATGATTTCACAGGAAGTAGAGACGCTCGAGACTGAATGTGTGGGCTTTGCCCGCATGCTTTGCGCTGCCTACCATTATTTCCGTTTCTCTGGTCGAAAAGGTCAGATAGCCGCCATCACATCAGTAGGCGGAACACGCGGCACAGGCCCTATCGCAAGCTATTCGGCTGGCAAGAAATTTGGCCAAACCTACATCGAGGCCTTGGCGCAGTTGGCCCACATGCAGAAAGTGGATGTTGCGTTTACCGACATACGACCTGGATGGATTCGCACGCCGCTTGAGTTGGATGAGCTAAACTATCCCATCAACATGACCATGAGTTATGCCGTGCCTAAGATACTGAAAGCTATCATCGACAAGAAGCGCGTGGCTGTGATTGACTGGCGATGGAATTGCGTTTACGCATTCTGGCGCAGAATACCTCGCTACATCTGGGAACGCATGACACCTCCTATCTGCTCAAAAGCCACCCAAGCCCAAACCCAAGAAAACGCCCGCCTGGAAACTACCGTAATCTAACAGGTAGCGCTAATCCATTTTTATACCCGATGCCTCGGCAATCTAAAAAAGAGGATGCATCCTCTTTTTTAGATTACAAAAAGTACACCAAAAGGTGGTCCACCATTTGGTGTACTTCAAGATTTTTTGTATCTTTGCAGTTGTAAATTAGAATTTTATGAGCAAAGTATTTGTTTACGGCATGGCCGTCAAAGGCGACAATTTCACTGATCGCGAGAAAGAAACTCATCGACTGAAGTTGAATTTTGAGAATGGTATGAATACTATTCTCATTTCACCGCGCCGCATGGGAAAAACTTCGGTGGTAAAGAAAGCCCTCTCATCTTTGGATAGCAATCCTGACATTATAACTGTGTATATGGATATATACGATTGTCGCAGTGAATATGATTTCTATAATAAGTTTGCCTCAGCTATTATTCAACAGACTTCTACTAATGCAGAGAAATGGCTTGAAAATGCCAAAACATTTCTTTCTCGCATTACACCGAAAATTGCAATGAGCGGATTAGGACCAAATAATGAATTTGTTTTGTATTTAGGCCTTACTCCTGGAACTCATACACCTGAGGAGATTTTAAACTTGCCAGAAGCAATAGGGAAGAAACGTGGCAAACAGATTGTGGTCTGCATTGATGAATTCCAACAAATTGGCGAAATGCCCAATTCCCTGATTCTGCAGAAAAGAATGCGAGGGGTGTGGCAGCATCAAGAAAATTGTTCTTACTGCCTATTTGGAAGCAAGAAGCACTTGATGACCAACCTTTTCCAAAATAAAAGAATGCCTTTCTACCAATTTGGAGAAATGATAATGCTTGATAAAATTCCGGCACCAGATTGGGTTTCTTATATACAAAGCCGATTTGAAAGTAAAAATAAGTCCATAAGTGAGGAATTTTGCAAGAAGATTTGCGAAGCCACTGATTGCTACTCATCCTATGTGCAGCAATTAGCATGGGATATATTCGTAGAAACGGATAAAGAAGTTAATGAACAAAATTTCACTAATGGAGAGGAAGCTCTTATAGCACAAACGAGTTCTCTCTTCCAACAGCAAATATCCAGCTTAAGCACCTACCAAATGAATATGTTGCGAGCCATATTGGCTGGCAACCATACTAAATTTACTTCAAAAGATCTTTTGGAGCAATTCAATCTTGGCAGCAAATCCAATGTTGCCAAACTCACCCTCTCTCTAATAGAAAAAGAATTGATCGAGCGGCGCCCTGATGGCCTATATTTTGTCGATCCCGTCTTCGCTCTTTGGTTCGCGAAAGACCAAGCCAAATAATTCATTTGGATAAACAGTAAGAATTTCTCTTCCGCTCCGACTTCGACCGCTTCACCTCCGCCTCTCCCCTCCTCCCCCTCGACATCGAATAAAAAATCGTAAGAAGTTTTTATGTATATAACTTTGTCTTTGTATATCCCTACTCCTCTTTCTCAATAAAATTTGTGAAAGTTTTTTCTTTAGATGTTTGGTAAATAAAAATAATATTATTAATTTCGCTTATTCTTTAAAAAATTTACCTTTAATCAAATCAATCCAGACACTAAGATTAGACTCTTTAGTAGTCTTAAAATTTAAATCTCTATTATGGATGAAAATACTCCATTGGTTTATTACCGTGACATAATGCATTATGAGAGCGAGATATGGGCGATTGCTGATGACTTAATTGCTGTGTCAATAAAGCAAAGCGATTTCCCTACTTACATGATGCCCTTCTTTGCCTTAATGATGCTGGAAGGGCGCATGCTTAACACCGTTAGACGCATTGCTGAAGAAGAAAAACTCTCACCCGATGAAAATGGAGATGAATTTATAGAAGCATTTAAAGAACGTGGATGTGGGTTTAATGAATATATTGTGATGCAAGGTAAGACCCTTCGCAAAATTTGTAGCAACGATACCACATTCGAACAGGATTTTGGTTATTACCTCGAAGGATTTGACCCAGATTTAAAACGATTATTAGGTATCCGTCGGGCTGGTGAAGAGAAATTCCTCAATATGGATACTATAGTGGCCAATCTGAGAGGCAAGGGAATATTACTGCAAGTGGTCAAGAAGTGGTCTATGATAGACTTTTCTCCGTATAGCAATTCAGATATTACCACCCTTGAAGAACATATCAAACGCAAATGGGCTGACATTTCCGCATCTACTGCCGGTGAACAATACACCCCCGACGATATTATCTCCCTGATCGCTGAAATCGTGGTATCAAAGATTCAAAAACCTAAAAATGGTTTTGTGCATCTCTATGACCCTACATGCGGTGGAGCAAACTTGCTATTTGGCGTAGCAGATCGCTTGAATCGAGTTGGTGGTTATCCCAATGTTGCCACTTATGGTTCGGAATACAATGATGCCCTTTATGCATTAGCTGCCATAGAAAGCAGATTTCGTGACCACTCTAAAATAAAATACGGCAACACATTGACTGAAACTCCTTTTCAAGGCACTCAGTTTGATGTAATTGTGGCGAATCCTCCTTATGGCACCAAATGGAGCGGTTATGAACGCGATATAAAGAACAATCAGAATGGTCAATTCGAAGGGGGCTTGCCTGCCATTACCGATGGCCAATTGCTATTTATGCAACATATCCTGTGGCAGTTGTCCTCAGAGGGCATTGCTGTGGAAGTACACAATGGCTCAACTCTGTTCAGCGGCGATGCTGGCAAGGGAGAAAGCAACATACGCAAATACATCTTCGACCATGATTGGGTAGAAGCCATTATTCAGATGCCCCAAAACGAGTTTTTCAACACTGGCATCTACACCTACCTCTGGATTATGAACAAGCAAAAGCCAGAAGAACGACGAAATCGCATAGCGTTGATTGATGGGAGCAAGGGATGGAGTCTCTTAAAGAAGAGTAAGGGTGATAAACGCCGAGAGATGCTTCCACAGCATCGAGAAGCTATCGTAGAGGCACTGACACGCTTTGAGCCGTCGGAGATATGCAAAATCTATGACCGCGAATATTTCTACTACAACAAGCAATCCCTTACGCTTACTGAGGTGAGCGAAGATGGTCGCTATGTAGCCCAGACGGTATGTCCAGAGGAAGAGCCTTTTATGATTAAGAACCCAGACACGGTTATTCTTTGTGAGGGGAAAGAAGAGAAAATCTATTTGTTAGATGATCTTACGGAAAGAGAAGCTCGTGATTTAGCCAGTCGCATGGTCGCTGGTGGTCTTAATCAACGCATAGACATCCTCACTAAGGATGAATCTTATACTCTTTATCCTGAGAGAAGAACCATTATTCATGTGGACAAAGACAAAAAGGTTCATGATTTGGGATGTGGAGATTTCCGATTTCAAACTACCATTAGTAAGAAAAAAGGGATTGTCAACAAAATCTCCATTATACCCTATACCATCGGGGACTACGAGATAATACCTCACCGATTCTCACCAGAGGAGAATGCTGCCGAGATTAAGGCTTTCATGGATAAGTATGCAACTCGACCATACGAATTGGGTGAAAACAAGGTTGGAGTTGAAATCAACTTCAACAAGGAGTTCTACGTGCCCGAGCAACATGAAAGCGTTGAGGACATCTTGGCTGAAATCCATGAACTTGAAAAGGAAATGAAGGGGATAGAGTTATGAGGGTAAGAATAAAGGATATCACAACCAAGGTTGGAAGCGGTGTTACCCCAAGAGGGGGATCCGAAAGCTACCTAACGGAAGGAATCCCATTGTTTAGAAGTCAAAATATACACAATGAGGGATTTGCAATGGATGATATTGCTTATATCTCTGAAGACACAGACAATGCTATGAGTGGGAGCCGAGTTAAACCAAATGATGTCCTCTTAAACATTACAGGAGCCTCTATAGGTAGGTGTTTCTATACCTCACCATCATTTTTGAGAGGAAATGTAAACCAACATGTTTGCATCATTCGTCCTATCCAAAATCGAATATTATCTCCCTATCTTCATTACTATCTCATTTCAAATTTAGGACAAACTTTCGTGAAATTGAACCAAACTGGGGGAAATAGAGAAGGATTGACGATTGAAGATATAAGGAGCTTTGAAATAGATCTTCCTCCTCTCACAGATCAACAGGGGATGGTGGCATACTTGGATAAGAAATGTGGTGAGATTGACCATCAATTGGAATTGTTGGTTAAGCAAGCTGATGCTTATAAACGCCTAAAAACCGCAATTATCCATCGTGCAGTTACTCGTGGTCTAAACCCAGATGTTCCTTTACATGCTTCACGGTGCGATTGGCTTACAACTATCCCTGAAACTTGGAAGATTAAACGTTTGAAGGATGTAGTGGATATTTGTAATGGATCGGATTACAAGCATATCATAACAGATGATGGGTATCCAGTCATTGGATCTGGTGGCATATTTGAGACAGCCTCCCAATATATGTATCAAGGAGAATCTTTACTTTTAGGAAGGAAAGGCACAATAGATAGGCCCATGTATGTTAATTGTGCTTTTTGGACAGTCGATACAATGTTTTACACGGTTCCACACAGAAGCAATCAAGTAAACATGAAATTTTTATATTACCAAACTCTTTTGATTCCTCTTCTTAGATTTTCTACTCAAACGGCCCTTCCAAGTATGACCCAAACAGCATTAGGTCAGCTGCCCTATGTTTTCCCAACTTTCCAAGAGCAAAAGGCCATTGCTTCATATTTAGATACTGAGTGTGAGAAGATTGACAAGAAAATTGATAATATCAATAAGCGTGTAGATGCATATAAGAGATTGAAGCGAGCTCTTATTGACGAAGTAATTACAAGCCGTAGAGTCATAAACTAAAGTCACCATGGATATAACAGTAATACAACAGCACAAAAACAATTTCGATGCCATTGTGCATACGATTATTGACAATGATGAGAAAACAGAGGTTGAGGTGTGGTTCGCTCGTGAACTGCAAACCCTGTTGGGATACGCCAGATGGGAGAATTTCCAAGTGGCTATAGGCCGTGCCATAGATGCATGTAAGGCTCAGAGTATCAATGTGGATGACCATTTTCGTGAGGTCACGAAAATGGTCATGTTGGGCAGTGGTTCACAACGACCAATCACTGACTATATGCTCACTCGTTATGCTTGCTATCTGATAGCACAGAATGGCGACCCCAAGAAGGAAGAAATAGCCTTTGCCCAGGGATACTTCGCCGTGCAAACTCGCAAAGCTGAGTTGATAGCCGAACATATCGACCAGATTTCACGCCTTGAGACACGCGACCGACTTCGCGCCTCAGAGAAACAACTCTCTCGCAACATCTATGAGCGCGGTGTGGATGACAAGGGCTTCGGTCGAATTCGTTCTAAGGGCGACACTGTGCTCTTTGGTGGACATACCACCGAAGACATGAAGCATCGCCTTGGTATAAAGCAAACAGGCCGACCATTGGCTGACTTTTTGCCAACACTAACCATTGCTGCAAAGAACCTTGCTACTGAGATGACCAACTACAATGTGGAGCAAAAGGATCTCTTTGGAGAGAATGCGATAACAGTAGAACATATGGACAATAATCGTTCTGTACGAAATATGCTCGGTGAGCGTGGAATCCGCCCTGAGGATCTGCCTCCAGCCGAAGACATCAAGAAGGTAGAACGGCGAGTGGCCTCCAATCAAAAGAAGATAGAGAAGTCATCAGCCAAACTGCCTAAACAACTACCGTCTCAATCAGAAGAGAAATAAATATGCCAGTAATAGAGACACGCATACAAAAGGAATATGTGATGAAATACCTCTGCCGCCGAGAAGAAGAAGGTGGCTTGGGGTATCGAGAGACTGTTCGGAGCATAGTAAGCCCCGACCTTTTCATTCCCTCACAACTGCTTGAGTTTGTGCATGCGGCTAATCCATTAGTGTGGAAATCATTGATGACGCGATACCATCAAGATGAAATCGCATTGCAAAATGCACTTAAGGATGCAGTGAAAGTGCAACTACTAAATAGCGCCAATGCCGCAACTTTCCTTAACTCCCATCGCACAATCACATTCGAGGGGGAGATGGTGCCTCTGTTCTATGTCTCCGGTACAGAATTGGCTGGTGACACTGACTTCCAGAAAAACATTTTCTCAGCCGTTGAAGAAATGAGCCATAATATAGTTTCTGACGGTATGACTCTACTCAAAATACGCCCTGATATTTCGTTCTTCATCAATGGCATCTTCGTAGGTTATTTGGAGCTTAAGAGTGTTACTAATGGACAAACTGCTGCAAATCACGGTCGCGGCAAAGTGATAAGTGATTTCTTAGAGAGTGTGAAGGGTATGGCTGACCGAGAGCATATCAACCAAGACAACGTAAGGGCAGATCGTAAGCAAACTCTCCAAATTTTTGAAAAAGCTATCCATATTGTAGCTTCTGATATAAATGAGACCTATGTTCTAAGAAATCTGACATCATATTTTGAGGATTCTCGCAAGGGCTTTTTTGACCGTACACTATCTATCCCACAATTTCGGCCAATCATAGAGCGTGATTTCAAACTCTATCCCGTCAGTTCGCCTCTTCTTTCGGAAAATGAACGATTTGAAGAAGTAATGAAGAATCTCTACGGAAAGAAAATATTGGAGCGTGAGATTCTGTATTACAATTTCCTTAAATACACCTATAAGAAAGAGCATGGGCGAAGAGTGCGCACAAGCAACACAGGCAATCTTATTGCTCCACGTCCAAAACAGAAGTTCGGATGTGATAAGATACTTGCCCGTGTAATTGAAATGCTGGGAAAGGAGGCAGACGTGGATTTCTATAGCCGTCGCCTGCGTTCGGAGCTGGAGGCTCTCGCCGTGCCAGCTGACACCATAGATGAAATTATCCGTCGAAGGGAGGCTTATTCCAATAACAAGTATGTATATTCCTTATTACTGCAATATGCCGCAGGATTTGGCAAAAGCAATATAATTGGGTGGACTGCTTTGCAATTGAAGGATTTGCGACATAATGGAGAATGGGCCTATGACAAGATCCTTATAGTTGTGGATCGCCTCCAACTGCGTGACCAATTGGACGAGATGATGTATAGCATGAATATTGAAAAGTCAATGTTTATAGAAGCTACCGACCAAGCGACTTTTATTGAGGCTCTGTCGGATACTCGTCGCATTATAGTGGTAAACATCCAAAAGTTCCTTGATTTACAGAATGCTCTTACCCGAGCAGGGCGCAGGTTAAATAAAATGCGTGTGGCTTTTCTCATTGATGAGATACATCGCTCCAATACAGGTGATAACAACCGCGAGATGTTGAATATCTTTGAAAAGTTACAAGCCTCTCTATGTCAACAGGCTGAAGATGCTGGACAGAACAGAAAAAAGAAAAATCTGATTGTTGGTTTTACGGCCACTCCCAGTTCTAAAGTATTGGCTCGTTTTGGCGAGTTCAAAAGCGATCCTCACAATATCCCTCTGTGGATACCCTTTGATAGTTATACAATGCTCGAGGCTATTGCGGATGGGTATATTTTGGATCCGACCCAGCATATCATACCTGTGGCAAAAGCCATGCGCTTCGATCTACCCCCGGATATAGACCCCGACAACGAGCAACAGATCACTATAGAAAAAGCAAAAATCTATGCCAATCCCGAACGCATGGAGGAACTTGCCCAATTTATAGTGAATCGTTTGGTGAGCCTGGTTTATGGTAAGATTCGCGGCACTGGGAAGGCTATGTTGGCCGTCTCAAGCATTCCAAATGCAATTAATTACTGCAACATCATACGGCGATTGATGAACGAAAAGTGTCAGGACAACCGCTATCGACGCTATAAGGATGCTCCAATTTCTATTGTCTATAGTGACAATCAAGAATATGAAAGCTGTGCTTCGATGAATGGGGGACTTTCAGAAGAAGATGTTATCCGCAAATTCAAGCAAGCCAAAAATGGCCTTATGATTGTAGTGGATAAATTGCAGACCGGCTTTGATGAGCCAAAGTTGCATACTCTGTTCCTCGACAAAGAGATAACAGGCATAAACGCCATCCAAACAATAAGTCGTGTCAACCGCACATGCAAATATAAGGAGGAGTGTCATATAGTTGATTTGTCATGGAGAAATGTCAATGTCAAAAACATTCACGATGCATTTCGTGAATTTTGTGGCACTGTAGTGTCTCAATTTAATCCTGAGGCAGAGGCTGCAGTCTTATCCAACTGCTATGATCAATTATGTGGTAGCAGTGTATTTGAGCGATGGCATGAAGGATACCAAATCCATCATGGCGATGTGACCTTCACTTTACAGATGGAGGATGGAATTCGTCAATGGATCCGGACTCAATTTGAGCGAGCCGCTGAGGAGGAAGCCGCAGCTGCCTCTCGTGGAGAAGAAAGCTTTGTTGCCGATAATGAAGCAAAAAGATTACGTCGCATTGTAGGCCAATATGGATCTATCTTAATGATGTTAGATGATGTTTACGAGGTGAATCCCAAATATTCGTCCCCATTATTCTTACGATTTTGGGAAATCTATTGCCGTATTTACAGATCGATGATGTTAGGAAATGGAAATGACATCATCCATCCCGATGTGGATGTTGATGATGAAATCCCAGGCATAACTATAGGAGAAAATCCTAATGAACCAGAGCCTGATCCAAATCCAGAACCATCGTCAAGTGGAAATGGATCCCATGCAACACCTCAGCAAAATTTATTGGAAATAATCCGACGTTGGAACCAGCAAGAAGCCTTAACAACAGAAGAAATCCAAAAATGGCAGGAAGAAATCATACAGATGTTTGAAGCATTTATGACAGATGAACGCTTCATAGCGGTAATGCGCGACAATACATTCTCCTATGAAGTCAAACATGAAGCATACATGAGAGCCCTAAATCGATATCGCCGAAGTTTAAATCAGCGAGAGGACATTGAGAAAGTTCAACTTTTCAAACAGATGATAGCTGACAATGCTGATCACCTTTTGGACACATTTGAAAATCAGTACATCCTATAATAAAATAGTTTAACTTTTCTAATTCTTGTACTATACCAAAAACGCGCCGATAGCGTGCGAAAGTTGCAATTTTTTATCAACTTTCGCACGCTATCGGCGCACCAGACCTTAAAACGAACTCACGCAGCGGTTGCCCGCCCTGGCACATTAACAATATGCTACTATGGTTTATTCCTTTACAGACTTGTACTTCCAGCGGTCGATATTGTGGGTAGCAGATGAGAAGCTTACACCAATTTTGTAAAGCGTACGTCCATCTGTGGCATAATGTATTAAATAGCCTTTGCTTTCTATCTGGCGCAGAGCAGACTGTGGGGTGCTATCAATCTTGAACTCTATCACATAGATCAGCTTTGGTGTTTGCGCCACCATGTCGATGCGGCCGCCAGCCACGCAGATCTCACTTTTGGTATCAATGCCCAGCATGATAAACATTTGGTAAATCATCAGATGGTAGAAGCGTTCTACTGGATTTTCCTCATCCTTTACTAAAAGTTGGTATGGAGCGGAACCAATCATAGATTTCAATTCCTTGAGCCACCCATCGATGTCGCCTGACAGAATCATGCCCTTTATTATGTTAAGGCGCATAGGTATATTAGCGCTGATTCCCATGTAGAGGGGCATAAGTTGTTCGATAAGGGATTGACGCACCTCGCCGTTTGGAACTGAGAGTTTGAATAGTCCATTTTGTTCCTCTTGAATAGTGAGATAACCTGTTTGGTAGAGCAGCGGCACTGGTTGCTTAGAGTCAAAAGCGCTTGTTAAAGTGTTTTCATCGTACCACTCGTTTACCAAGTTCTCAATCTTGAAATTGGCCTCAGATAGGAAATCAACGAACACCTTGCTGGTGCCACTCATTATCCAGTAGTCCCGCAGCTCGTTCCGAACGAATGCCGACAACAGGCTGTGAGGATTGAACACATGCTGCTGCGCCGATGAGAAGCGGTATCCATCATATTTCTGCTTAAGGATGTCGAGAAGATCGGTGCGGTCATGCCCCAGGCTTTCACCAAGAGTTGCCAACCCTTCCTGGAAATATTCCTCCAACTCACCAAGCGTAATGCCGCACATCGAGGCAAAGGCACGGTCCATCGAAATGTCAACCAAGTTGTTGAGGCCTGAAAAGATGGTAAGATGACGAAATCTTGACACTCCGGTGAGCATGGCAAATCTTATGTGTTTGTCATTGGCCTTGAGGGCAGTGAAGAAATTACGGAGAACCTTACGGTTCTTCTCCAATTTTTTATCTTCGCGCAGCACATCGAGTATGCCTTTGTCATATTCGTCGATTAATATCACCACCTCCTTGCCTGTGTTGGCATTCACCTGCTTGATGAGCTTGGAAAGCCGCTGACCAAGGCTTGGCTTCTTAGCGACCTCAATTGGCTCAATTCCATATTGTTTCTCATACTCTGTTAAAAGATAATCCAAATCCCTTTTCAGCAGATTTGGAGAGGAAGCCTCGATGGTACTCAAATCAAAGCGAAGCACAGGATAAGACTTCCAATCCTTTTCAAGAGTATCTATTTTTAGGCCCTGGAACAAGTCTTGTCGCCCCTGGAAATAATACTCTAATGTCGATAGGAGCAAAGTTTTACCGAATCTGCGTGGGCGCGACAGGAAGTAGAATTTTTTTGAACTAACGAGACGATATACAAAATCGGTCTTGTCGACATACACGTAGCATCCTTGCACGATTTGAGCGAAATCCTGCATCCCAAGCGGATAATCCTTGTCCTTATTTTCCATAACACATCGATTGTTAACAATCCTATACTGCAAATTTATTGATTTTATTATGATTTTATTGAATTTTTAGGTCAAAATTTATCAAACAACCTCTTAATTCTTTTTTCATGTGGATAGCTGGGCTTTGAGGAAGTCTCTGATGTGGAGATGGATGATTCCTGGGTAGTCTTCTATCTCTCCAGGAATTGGATCCATCGATACCACATACTTGGGATAATTATCATCGATTGCTTTTAGATTGCCAAACTCACGAGCTATTACCTCGTCCGAACTTAAAAGATAAGTGGCCTGCACATAAATAGTCCTGTTTGCCTTAGTAGCTACGAAATCTACTTCTCCCTTAGGGAGAATTCCTACATTTACTTCAAAACGCTGAGCGCGGAGGTGATTCCAAATCACATTTTCTATTATTCTTTCTATCGATTTACGGGATTGATATCCGCAAAGATAATTTCTAATTCCATGATCAGAAAAATAATATTTATAATTCTCCTCTAAAAGATGTTTGCCATGAAGATCATAACGATAGACCGGTATGCAAATTAGGGCATTATTAAGATATGAAAGGTAAGTTGAGATGGCTTGGCCTGTGGTCTTTATTCCTTGAGAAATAATGGTACCAGCAATGGAGTTGGGTGAAACCATTTTTCCTATGGTGTCAGCCATAAAGTGTGAAAGATTTTTCATCATGAGTACATTTCGAATATTCTCACGCTCTATTACATCTTTCATCATGATAGTATTATAGACACCTTGATGAAAATCTTCTACAACTTCCAAATCATGAATATCATAATTCCGAAGTCCTGGCAAGCCTCCTACCGTAAGATAATCTCTAAGACTGGTTTCCGAATCTTCTAATTTATGAAATGTGAGGAATTCGGGATATGTAAGGCTAAAGATTGGCATTTCTATATAACGAGCACCTAAGCGTGTGCCCAGTTCTGAGGAAAAGACATGGGCATTGCTTCCAGTTACTATGATTTGTGTTCTTTCCTCAGCATAAAGATTACGCAGGGCTATCTCATAATTTTCGATATTTTGCACCTCATCTATAAGGAGATAATTTCTCCCATCTTCAGGAAGTTTTTCTATTGCTAAGTTGTAGAGTTCATCCGATGTCATCAGGGACTCCCCCATTCTCTGTTCCTTGTCAAGATAAAGTATATTTGAATCCGGCTCATTCTCCTCAATCCAATTTTTCAGATCATAGAGAATGTAGCTTTTACCAACTCTTCTTTGCCCTACAAGCACAATCATCATTTCTCGGTGAAAATGCTTCACTATGCGATCTATATAGAGTGATCTTCTTATTACATTTATTCCTTTCATATATTCTAATTTTTCTTGCAAATTTAGCATTTTATAAAATGCTAAACAATACTTTAAACCCAAAAATCCATTTTATAAAATTCTAAAAAATGCAAAATCAACACAAAGAAGTATGTCAGACTATATCGCCCGCAGTTGCAGAAAAGATTTTATTATGTTTTTCGGCAGAACTACCCTCACTCTCCCCAAGTCATTATCCCCAATAGCGCTTAAAATCGAAATTTATTTGTTGCGAGGATGGTGGGTGAGTATTTCTTCACGAAGGAGCGAAGTGTCGGTATGCAGGTAGATTTGCGTGGTGCCGATTGACTCGTGTCCAAGCATCATCTGGATGGCTCGAAGGTTGGCACCGCCCTCGAGCAGATGCGTAGCAAACGAATGTCGCAAGGCATGGGGTGAAATATCTCGCTTGATGCCTGCCAAGGCCGCTAAGTCGCGAATGATATAGAATACCATTACGCGCGTAAGTCTCTTCCCTCGCCTGTTAAGAAATAAAATATCCTCCTCGCCGGGCTTTGGCTGCACATCGCGATTAGCCAAATACAGCTGTATCAATTCAACTGCCGAATCCGACATTGGCACCAGACGCTGCTTATTGCCCTTGCCATCCACAATTATGGCTTTTTCTTGGAAATTAACCCTCGACTGAGGCAGATTGCAGAGTTCGCTCACTCGCAATCCACAGCTGTAGAGAGTCTCTACAATTGCCAAATTGCGTTGCCCCTCAGGCTTGCCAAGGTCAATAGCAGCCTCCATGGCGTCAATTTCCTCGATGGTCAGCACTTCGGGCAGATGCAACCCAAGGCGGGGAGATTCCAACAGAGCCGTAGGGTCGCGGTCAATCAATCCCTCAAGCCGCATGTATTTGTAAAATCCACGCAGTCCACTAATTATGCGCGCCTGTGAACGCGGCGATATATTCAAGTCGTGGAGCGAAGCTACAAATGCATGGACATCCTCAGGACGGATCGATTGCAAGGCCGGACATTCCGGATCAGCTGCGGCCCAGTCGGCAAACTTGCGGGCATCCGACATGTAAGCCATGCGCGTGTTATCGCTCATGCCTCGCTCCAATGTAAGATAAGCCTCGAAGCCATCCAGAATTTTATCACGCGTCATACTCGGCCCCCATTCCTCCTTTCATCCTTTTATCCTTTCTCTCCACGGAACAGAGAAAAATTCACTGATCCATAAGCGCGATGGTCAAAATAGCCAGGTAGAGCTGAATAATCTCGCGAGGAATTATGCTCCATCACAAACACTCCGCCAGGTGCCAAAATGCCCGACTCCAACACCTTGACAGGCACCTCGTCGAAATTTTCCATATCATAGGGAGGATCTGCAAATATCACATCATACTGTGATGTGCCACGCTTGGCCGTATCAAGAAATTTTAACACATCGCCTCGTATAATCCGGTGATTGTCAGCCTCAAGAATTTTTGATACCTTGCGAATAAATTCATGCTGAGTGGCAGCCTTCTCAATCGAAGTGACTGTGCTGCAACCCCGAGATAAAAACTCAAATGACACAGCTCCTGTGCCAGCAAAAAGGTCAAGAGCCCTCAAACCTTCAAAATCCACAAGATTCTCAAGCACATTGAAGATATTTTCACGTGCGAAGTCGGTTGTGGGCCGAGCTGTAATGTTTTTAGGCACATCGAATCGCCTACGGCCATATTTTCCACGAATTATCCTCATAATCAATTAATATTTAATAATGAATAATGAACTATAAGACCAGAGCCCAAAGACCAGAGACACCTACACCACCAGTAGCTCAAGAGGAGTAGACACATCCGCGCCAGCCCTATACAACTCGCTTGGGAAGATAAGAGGCATTACCTTAGGGGCAAACGGGCGCAGGCGAGCCATCACATCGTCGCGAAGCGAAGTGTCGCCAAAAATCATGATCTCTGTATCCAGCAGATTGTATTCCGAGGTCTGGGTAGCAGCCATAATATAATAGGCAGCATCATCAGCCGTAGGAGCCACAAACGAATTTGCTATCCTAAGCATTTGCCCCTCAGTGGCTACCACATCAACCCAGCCTGGACGCACACGAGCATATACACGATCCGCATTCCCCTGTCGTGCACGGTTGCTGAAATATCCAGCCATCACAGCTATGGGATGCATTATCTTGCCATCCAGGAAAGTGCGCTGCAAAAACGCTAACAAACCGCTATCAACCGCCATAAGCAGAGTGTCGTCAGTGCCTTCAATTTCCTGTGCCACCACCGTAAGCTTAGGATCGGGATAGAGGGCCAGCATTATCTTCTCGCGCAGTTCTTCGTTGGTAATTTCGCGAGGCACTATCGTAAACTTAGTGGTGTCAATCAGCACGCTTGTGCGGTCGAAATCGCTTAGCAGTAGAGGATTTTCATAAATCATATCCTCAAAAGCCGCCAGCTGGGCCATGCTCTTATCCAGCTCAATAGTCTCATGCACCAAAGTGGCATCCTCAAGCAACGGATTCAGCACGACCTCTACGAGCAGGGGCCGCACAGCCATCGCCATTCGCCACATCTGTGGCACTGGAGCCATATCTTTGGTCAGTTGAGTCATCGGTTGGGTGATTTGGTGGTTGGTTATACCAATTTGCTGAAAGCTTGAGGAATTGCCGACGAAAAATTCATGTCTTTTCGGGTGATCGGATGCACAAAGCGCAGAGTCTGAGCATGCAATGCCAAACGCTGAATAGGACTCGGTTTTGCGCCATAGCGGCGATCGCCGCTGATCGGATGGCCCAGATCCTTCATGTGCACGCGTATCTGATTCTTACGGCCTGTGTCAAGCGAGACCTCTACCATTGTGTAGCCATTCCGAGCCTTAAGAGTCTTATAACGCGTTACGGCCAACTTGCCTTCTTCCGGATTCTGCGTGCTGTACACCTCGTGCCTTGCATTTTCTGCCAAATAGCTGCGCACCTCGCCTTCGGGCTGGTCGAGATACCCCTCAAGCACTGCAATATATTTACGCTCGAGCACCATATTGTTCCAATTATGCTGCATGGCATCCTTGGCCTTCTCATTCTTTGCAAACATCATCAAGCCAGAGGTCTGCTGATCAAGACGATGCACTATGAACAGCTTATTGCGTGGATCCTTCTCCTTGAGGTAATCACGCAGGATAGAATAAGCTGTGCCTTGCTTTTTCTTGTCGGTAGCCATGCTCAGCAAGCCATAGCCTTTATATACTACCAAAATATCATCGTCCTCATAGTAGATTTTGAGGCGCGGATGATGGAACACCACAAAAGCGCGGCTCTGGTTCACCTTCACATCGTCGCCTTGCTTGAGCGGAGTGTCAAACTGTCGAGTCACCTGGCCATTGACCATCACTTGGTCATGACGCAGGTAATCCTTGATGGTGTTTCGCTTGCACATCGGCAGTTGGGCTATCAAGTGAGGCATCAGCGTGGTGGCTTCTTTTACCGGCAGGTCCACGATGGTATCAGTCACCACTCGGGGCATCGGCTTGTTATTGTGAGTTTGATTTTTCATGATTCTATCCTTAAGTCGTATCGGCCCTAAGCCTTAACTCTTAGTCTTCTTTCTTTTGGGTTTGTCAGCTTGGCTGTTTACAATTTCCATCGCCTGGTCGTAAGTCAACGTGAGTGGATCCACTGATTTTGGAATCTTATAATTAGCTTTTTTGTAGGCAATATATACACCGTAGCGGCCATTAAGCACCTTCAGTTCAGGATCTTGGTCAAATTCCTTTACCAATTTATTCTTCTCAGCCTTGCGCTTTTCCTCGATCAACTCAATGGCTTGCTCCTCAGTCAGTTCGGCTGGTGCAATATCTTTTGGAATCGACACAAACTTGCCATCATGCTTCACATAAGGGCCAAAGCGACCAATAGCTACAGTGAGCTCTTTGCCCTCATATTCGCCTATTGTGCGTGGAAACTCAAATAGTTTCAGTGCCTCCTCGAGTGTGATATCGGCTATCGATTGGCCTTTCTGTAGCGAGGCAAACAGAGGTTTCTCCCCATCATCGCCAGTGCCAATCTGCACCAGTGGGCCAAAACGGCCAATCTTTACCGACACTGGCTTGCCATTTTCGGGATGCACGCCAAGCATTCTTTCACCTACCTTATGCTCAAGGCGCATGCTGTTTACCTTGTCAATCTCAGGGTGGAACACATTGTAGAAGTCCTCAATTACCTCGGGCCATTGCTGCTGACCCTCGGCTATTTCGTCGAATTTTTCCTCGATGTTGGCAGTGAAGTTATAATCCACGATGCCTCCGAAATAATCCTCAAGGAAGTCATTGACAATTTCGCCAGTATCCGTAGGTATCAGCTTGCCCTTTTCTGAGCCAGTCATCTCAGTCTTGGTCTTTTCGGTGATTTTGTTGCCTTTGAGCGTCAGGGTAAGGAACTCGCGCTCTTCACCCTGCTTTTCACCCTTCTCCACATATTCGCGCTGCTGGATGGTAGAGATCGTAGGCGCATAGGTAGAGGGGCGCCCTATGCCAAGTTCCTCCATCTTCTTCACCAGGGTGGCTTCAGTGTAGCGTGGAGGCTGCTGGGTGTAACGTTGCAAAGCTGTGATATCCAGCATATTCAGCAATTCCCCCTTTTGCATAGGAGGCAGCATATTGGTGTCTTCGGAGGCTTGGTCATCGTCGGTGCTCTCCAGATACACCTTCAGGAAGCCATCAAATTTCACCACTTCGCCAGTAGCTACGAAATGCTCGGGGCGCGTAGATGGCAGGATATCCACTGTGGTCTTCTCGATCTCGGCATCAGCCATCTGCGAAGCAATGGCGCGCTTCCATATCAGATTGTAGAGCCGTTTTTCTTGGGCAGTGCCCTCAATGTCATGGCGATTTATATACGTTGGGCGAATGGCCTCGTGTGCCTCCTGGGCACCCTTGCTATGGGTGTGGTAATGGCGCACCTTGAGGTATTCGGCGCCTATATTATTGGTTATTTCTTCACTTATGCTCTTTATGGCAAGTGCCGAGAGATTAGTTGAGTCGGTACGCATATAGGTGATCAGACCGGCTTCGTAAAGCTTCTGTGCCACCATCATAGTTTGCGACACCGAGAATCCCAGCTTGCGGGCTGCATCCTGCTGCAGGGTGCTGGTAGTAAATGGTGGTGCGGGGCATTTTTTCTGGGGCCTTACTTGAATGTCGGTCACCTTGTATGTGGCACCCTTGCAAGCCTCCAGAAATTCACGTGCAGCATCAGCATCAGCCAAGCGGCGTGAAAGGTCAGCCTTTACCTTAGAGCCATCCGAGGTAGAGAAATTGCCTGTAACTCTGAAATATGGCTCTGATACAAAATTTTTGATTTCCTTTTCGCGGTCCACTATCAGGCGCACCGCTACTGACTGCACTCGTCCCGCCGAAAGCGACGGCTTGATTTTCTTCCACAACACAGGCGAAAGCTCAAAGCCTACGATGCGGTCGAGCACTCGGCGTGCCTGCTGGGCATCTACCAAGTTGAGATCAATATCACGCGGATTTTCTATGGCATGCAGGATGGCAGGCTTGGTGATTTCGTGAAATACGATTCGCTTTGTGTGCTCGGGCGTCAGACCTAACACCTCATAGAGATGCCAAGCAATAGCCTCCCCTTCGCGATCCTCATCAGATGCCAGCCATACTGTCTGGGCCTCTGAGGCTGCCTTTTTAAGCTCAGCCACAAGCGAACGCTTATCATCGGGGATTTCATAGATAGGGCTAAAGCCATCCTCTACATCGATACTGAAATTTTTCTTCTTCAGATCGCGGATGTGTCCGTAGCTCGACATCACCTTGTAATCTTTTCCGAGAAATTTCTCGATGGTCTTGGCTTTGGCTGGAGATTCTACTATAACTAAGTTCTTTAGCATGCTATTTTTAAATTTGACGCCAAAATTAGAAAAAATTTTTCAAACACACAAATTAATAACCTTTAACTTATTTCAATGGTTCACTCTCGCAGACGCGAATCGATCACGATTGTCACTGGCCCGTCGTTGACGAGAGCTACCTGCATATCTGCCCCAAATACTCCGCGAGCCACTGGGCGCCCCAGCAGATCCTCCATCTTTTGGCAAAAGGCTTCGTAGAGAGGCACTGCCACATCGTGGCCAGCTGCTCGTATGTAGCTGGGCCGATTACCCTTGCGAGTACTGGCCGTGAGGGTAAATTGACTTACAGCCATTACCCGAGCCTCTGGCACATCGGCAATTGCCACATTCATCACGCCGTTGGCATCCGGGAAGATACGCATGCTTGCAGTCTTGGCGGCCAGCCATTCCATGTCGGCAAGGGTGTCGCCTTGCTCTACGCCTACCAGCACCATCAGGCCCACGCCAATTTGGCTGTGCAGCTCGCCAGCAATTGTCACACTGGCCTCAGTGACTCTCTGTATAACTAACCTCATTTTAAATTACAAGTTACAAATTACAAGTTACAAATTTCAAATTACTATCCGTATGGTATTTGTAATTTGTAATTTTTATTTTAAATTACAAGTTACAAATTACAAGTTACAAATTTCAAATTACTATCCGTATGGTATTTGTAATTTGTAATTTTTATTTTAAATTACAAGTTACAAATTACAAGTTACAAGTTACAAATTACTATTCGTATGGTATTTGTAATTTGTAATTTTTCAGTATTGTTCTTTTTCGTTGGGGAAGTCAACGTTCTTTACATCGTCGATATACTGGCTTACTGCTCCGTTGATTATATTGTCGAGGTCGGCATAGCGGCGCAGGAACTTTGGTGAGAATCCCTGGTTGATGCCAAGCATATCGTGCATCACCAAAATCTGTCCGTCGCATCCATTGCCAGCGCCAATGCCAATGATTGGAATCGACACCTCTTTGGCCACGCGTGCTGCCAAGGTAGCGGGCACCTTTTCAATCACCATGGCGAAGCAGCCAAGTTCCTCAAGCAGATGAGCATCCGCAACCAGCTTTTCGGCCTCGGCCTCCTCCTTGGCACGCACAGCGTAGGTGCCAAATTTGTTGATGCTTTGCGGCGTGAGGCCCAGATGCCCCATCACTGGAATTCCAGCACAGAGGATGCGCTCGATGCTTTCGCGGATTTCAGCTCCGCCCTCAAGCTTCACTGCCTCGGCATGGCTCTCCTTCATTATTCTGATAGCATTGCTCAGGGCCTCCTTGCTATTGCCCTGATAGGTGCCAAAGGGCATATCGCAAACTACCAGGGCACGATTTACGCCCTTCACCACGCTCTTGGCATGGTAAATCATCTGGTCAAGGGTTATAGGCAGGGTTGTCATGTTGCCCGCCATCACATTCGATGCCGAATCGCCCACCAAAATCAGGTCCATACCGGCTTGGTCGATGAGCTTGGCCATCGAGTAATCATATGCAGTGAGGCAAGCAATCTTCTCGCCTCGGCGTTTCATCTCAATCAGGCGCGCGGTGGTCACCTTGCGTTTGTCATCTACTGTATTTGTTGACATCTTTGTTCTTTTTACCTTAATTATTTGTTGATTTTAAATGCTTAATAAGGGTATTGGCAGAAAAATCAGCGCAAAGTTAAGATTTATTGTTGAGAAATTGGGTAAAATTCCGATAAAATCGCTAAATTTGCTCCTTATAAATTTAATACCATCATTTATAACACAAATTTTAATCAAAAAATAACGAACCAATCATGTTTAAAGACCAACCCAAGGGGTTAATCCCCGCCGCGTTGAGCAATATGGGCGAGCGCTTTGGTTACTACATCATGAATGCAGTGCTTGTACTGTTCCTTTGCTCTAAGTTCGGCCTTGATGGCCCTACGGCCACTATCATCTACAGTGTATTCTACGCTGGAATCTACATCCTAAGCCTTGTAGGCGGTATCATTGCAGATAAGACAATGAACTACAAGGGCACCATCATCTGGGGTCTCATCATTATGACTTGTGGATATATCATCCTGGCAATCCCAGTATTTGGTGCTGATTTCCAGCACATGACGGGAATCTTGGTGCTTACGTGCGTAGCTCTTTTCTTGATTGCATTTGGCAATGGCCTTTTCAAGGGCAACCTCCAAGCTATCGTTGGCCAGCTTTATGACAATCCACGCTATGCCGACAAGCGCGACTCTGGTTTCCAGATTTTCTATGTATTCATTAACATTGGCGGCTTGGTGGCTCCCTTTGTAGCTCCCCTGCTCCGCTCATGGTGGCTTGGCACCAACGGCTTTGTTTACAATGCCGACTTCCCCGCTCTCTGCCATCAAGCTCTATCGGTAACCGATAATATGAACATGGAGAATGCAGCCAATTTCTGGGCTCTCCTTACACAGGCCGCTCCACAAGCCGCAATCACCGTGAACAGTGCATGGGCTGAGGTGCAACAATTCTGCACTGAATATCTGACTGTGTTCAACACTGGCGTGCATTATTCATTCTTTGCCTCAGTGGCTGCCATGCTGATCTCGCTTTGCATATTTGTGGCTACCAAGAATGGTCTTCCCAATCCAGCCAAAAAAGAGGCAGTGGTATCGCAAGATTATACCCCTGAAGAGAAGCGCGCCATGGCCAACGAAATCCGTCAGCGCATGTATGCCCTCTTCGCTGTGCTTGGCATCGCTGTATTCTTCTGGTTCTCATTCCACCAAAATGGCACCTCGCTTTCACTGTTCGCCCGCGACTTCGTAGTCACCAAGTCGATTGCTCCTGAGATTTGGCAAGCCATCAATCCATTCTTTGTGATTGTGCTTACTCCTGTGATTATTTGGTATTTCGCCTTTTTGCAGCGTCGCGGCAAGGTGTTCTCCACTCCCAAGAAGATCGGCATAGGCATGGGTATTGCTGCCATCGGCTATATCTTCCTGGTAGTAATCAGCATTTGCATGAATTATCCCTCAGGCGATGAGTTCCGAGGCATGGCCGAGGCTGTGCGCGAGGCTATGAAGGTAGGGCCGTGGGTACTTATCCTCTTCTATTTCTTCATGACAGTGGCCGAACTCTTCATTTCGCCTCTTGGCTTGAGCTTCGTATCAAAAGTTGCTCCCAAGCACATGCAGGGCCTCTGCCAAGGCTTGTGGCTGGGAGCCACCGCAGTTGGCAACCTGCTGCTGTGGATTGGCCCGCTTATGTACGACAACTGGCCCCTGTGGCTGGCTTGGACAGTGTTTGCCGCTGTATGCCTAATCTCGATGGGCACCATGTTTGCAATGCTACGCTGGCTCGAACGAGTAACTAATTAGTGGTTTGGTGGTTTGGTGGTTTGGTGGTCAAAAGTCATAAAAACACCAATTCACTAAACCACTAAATCACCAAAACACCATTTTATATGTTTAAGAATCAACCTACTGGACTTTATATCCTGTCGCTCGCCAATACAGGCGAGCGATTCGGATATTACACGATGCTGGCCGTGCTGGTGCTTTTCTTGAAGTCGAAATTCGGCTTGGACGAGGCAGTAGTGGGTCAGATATACGGCTTGTTCCTGGGTGTGTCGTATTTTCTGCCCATGTTCGGCGGCGCCCTGGCTGACCGCTGGAGCTACAACAAATGCGTAATCTTGGGCATGGCCATCATGGCCGTGGGCTATTTGGTGATAGCCCTGCCGAGCGGGTTCCGCAGCGACGAAGCCATCACGATGCTTATCGTAGGCCTGGGACTAATTGCAGTGGGCACTGGCCTGTTCAAAGGCAATATCCAAGTGCTTATTGGCGACCTTTACAACGAGCCCCGATACAAGCAACAACGCGACAACGGCTTCAATATCTTCTACATGATATTCAACCTTGGGGCTCTATTCGCTCCAATGATGGCTACATGGCTGTCAGAATATTCTCTGGCAGCAAACGGCTTTGTTTACAACGGCGCGATTCCTGGCATTTGCAATGCAGTGTTGGCTGGCAATGCCTTGTCGGCTGAGCAATTGGCCATAGTGCAGCAATATGCTGGCTCAGCCAACCTTACCGAATGGTGCACTGCATATATGGATGCCCTTAGCACTGGCTATGGCTACACCTTTGCCGTGGCTTTCGCATCGGTAATTCTTAGCTATCTGATTTATGCCATTGGCCATCGCACATTCAAGCATGTCTGCATCGACCGTGGCGGATCCAAAAAGTCAGCAGCCGCTGCCACCGCCTATCCCGAGCTTACGCCCGAGCAGACACGCAGCCGCATGGTCGCTCTCTTCTTAGTTTTTGGCGTGGTAATATTCTTCTGGATGATTTACATGCAGAATGGCGCAACCCTCACCCTCTTCGCCGAGAACTGCACGGCATCAGAGTGCGGAGGCGCTACTCGCATCGGCTTCAATGTATGGGCACTGGTGGTGATTGCAGTCGGCGTGTTCGCCCTCTTTGGCATTTTCCAGAACAAGACCGCTAAGAGCCGCATCATAGCTGGCGTAATTCTTGCTGCATGCGTTGGAGTGATTGCCTGGATTTATAGCCAGACTCCCAATCCCGTAACTGCCATCCAACCTCAGATTTACCAGCAATTCGACCCCTTCTATGTGGTAGCGTTCACCCCAGTGTTCTTGGCCATCTTCACGTGGCTTGGCAAGCGCGGCAAAGAGCCGTCAGCGCCCCGCAAGATTGGCTATGGCATGGTGATGCTGGGCGTGGCATTCGTGGTTATGATTTTCGCCTCGCTTGGCTGCACAGTAAATGCCAACGGCCAGGTTTCAGGTTCAGCTTCACCCAACTGGCTTATGTTGACCTATCTGATAATGGTGATTTCTGAACTTTTGCTTCAGCCAATCGGAGCCTCGTTTGTAACCCAGGTGGCACCTCCCAAATACAAAGGTGCAATGATGGGCTGCTGGTTCTTGGCTGCTGCCGTCGGCAATTATCTTACTTCGATTCCGATGCTCTTGTGGGGCAAGGTATCGATGCCTGTGCTTTGGGCAATTCTCGTAGGCCTCTGCTTGTTGGCAGCTGGTTTCATCTTCAGTATCATGAAGCGTCTTGAAGCCGTTACCTCTGAGAGCACCGCCCCAGCTGAAGAAGCCACATCAATCGAAGCCGAAATGGCTTAGGTTGCAAAGGTTGGCAAATTTTTATTAATTGTCGGTTTTATTTGATTAAATTTCTTTTATCATTTGTGACTGCATTTTTATAATTGCTAATTTTGCAACATGAAAAATGCAGTCACTCTTATATTACTAAGCTTGCTGGGGTTTGCCATTGCAAATGCCTACAACATCAAAGGCACGGTCGTCGACGAAACTCAAGCGCCGATGCCGAAAGCCACTGTCCGCGTACTTACCCAGAAGGACAGTACTGCCGTGAAAGGAGCGATAACAAATGAAAACGGACGTTTCGACATTTCTGACGTGGCCAAAGGAACCTACATCCTCGAAACCACCTACGTTGGCTACAGCCCAGTGTACCAAAACATTGAGCTGAAGCAAAATCTCAACGTAGGCACAATCAAACTGGCCGAAAACGCCCAAGTGCTCAAGGATCTCACCGTAACTGGTATCAAAACCCCCATCAAGGTGATGGAGGATACTGTTGAGTTCAATGCCGACAGCTACAAGACTCAGCCCAATGCCGTGGTTGAGGACCTGCTGAAGCGTCTGCCGGGGGTGGAGGTTGACAGCGAGGGCAAAATCACTCACAACGGCAAGGAAATCACAAAAATCCTTGTCGATGGCAAGGAATTTTTCAGTGACGACCCCAAGGTAGCGTCGAAGAACTTGCCTGTGAATATGGTTGAAAAGCTTCAAGTAATCGACCGCAAGAGCGACTTGGCCCGAATGACAGGGGTGGATGATGGCGAGGACGAAACCGTGATCAATCTTTCGGTAAAGCCAGGCATGAAGAATGGCTGGTTTGGCACCGTTGAGGGCGGTTATGGCACCGACGAACGTTACAAGGCTTCGTTCAATGTCAACCGTTTCTGGAATGGCAATCAGATTACATTTATCGGAGGGGCCAACAATGTCAACGACCTAAATTTCACCGACGGCGGAGCCAACCGATTCCAACGCTTCGGCGGGAGCAACGGCATCACCACTTCACGCGCTTTTGGCATCAACTTCAACGTGGGCAAGGATGAAATCTTCCGCGTGGGCGGCGATGTGATGTACAGTCACAGCAAGCGCGACACTCGCACTGAGCTAAGCCGCCAATATCTGTTCACCGACTCTACTTCCTACTACGATAGCAAGAAGAACACTCTCGACAAAGGCGACAACCTGCGAGCCGATTTCCGAATCCAGTGGAATCCTGACTCATTCAATACCTTGGAGGTGCGACCCAACTTCTCTCTTAACTACAGCAACAGCTGGAGCGATGAAGTGAGTGAAAATTATGCCGGTATCGTAAACAGCGACTTGCGCGGGCGCCAAGTAAATAAGAGCATCAATGAAATGACCAGCAAGGGACATTCATTTGAGTTTGGAACCCGCATTATCTACAATCATAATTTCAAGCAGCATCGCGGACGTTCGTTCTCGATTATGGCCAATATCCGCACCAGCAATGTTCGCGAGAAAACCAATACCTACAGCTGGAACCAATTCTATTTGCTCAACGACTCGATCGACCTCTACGATCAGTTCGCCAACAACCACACGTGGAGCAATACCTTCTCAAGCCGCATCACCTGGACTGAGCCTCTGGGCGACGTAAAGAAGGGCAACTTCCTGACCTTTGCATACCAATTCCAATACCGATGGAATAATGCCGACAAGCTTACTTACGACCATCCCGTTACCTTCCCTGATGGCTGGGAAGGAACTCCCATCATCAGCGACGAGGAGGTACTCGATGAAGATCTTAGCAACCGATTCCGCAACAATTACATGAATCAGGATATCCGCGTGGGTTACAAGCATGTGTCGAAAACACAGAATGTTGACGTAGGTCTGTCATTGGTGCCTCAGATGTCAAAATCAACCGACCTCATCAATGATGCAAAATCTATTCCCACCCGCTGGGTATGGAATTATGCTCCATATATGCGCTATCGATGGAAGATGAGCAACACACGCTCGATGCACATCGACTATAACGGACGCTCATCACAACCCTCGATGACCCAGTTGCAACCCGTGGCCGATATGAGCAATCCTCTCAATATCGTGCAAGGTAATCCTGACTTGAAGCCATCGTTCACCCACAATCTCATGGGCCGCTTCCAGGATTTCCAGCCCGAAGCCCAGCGAGCCATTATGGCAATGTTGCGCGCTTCGATGACACAAAATTCTATCGTGTCGCGCACCACATTCAACTCTGAGACTGGCGGACAATATACCACCTATGAGAATGTCAATGGCGTGTTCAACATCAATGGCTTTGCCATGATTTCCTTCCCATTCCGCAACAAGGCTTTTACATTCAATAATCATATCGGCCTTGGCTACAACCAGCAAGTGGGTTATGTGAATGGGTCGAAGAACAAAACTGGCAACTTCAATCTCAACGAAAGTTTTGGAGTGGCATGGCGTCCCGACAACATTGAGCTGGAGTTGCGCCCCCAATACAGCCTGCAGACCACCCACAGCACGGCTCAGTCGTCGAACAACCGCACCGTGCATAGCTTCGGTGGCCGCTTCACAGGCACCTATTATACTCCCTTCGGCCTCGTGCTTAACACCGATCTCAACTACAGCGCCAACCGAGGATATGGCGAGGGTTACAATAAAAATGAGTGGATGTGGAATGCCACCATTTCTTATCAATTCCTGCGCGATCGCTCTCTTACACTGTCAGTTACGGCTCAAGACCTGCTGCAGCAGCGAAGCAATATTCAAAGAAATATCACAAATAATTACATCCAGGATGCAATATATAACAGTTTGACACGTTATTTTATGGTAACGGTTTCCTACAAGTTCAATACCTTTGGCCAAGGTAACGAACCTGAAAGCAGAAATCGTCGCCGTTGGGGCGGTCCGGGCGGAGGCCCTGGAGGTCCACCTCCTGGTGGAGGCCCCAGATGACACAAATGTTAAAATAGTTTAAATCGCAATAGCCGATTAAACATTCTTACTGCTTGGATTGTCTTATTAGTACAAACAGCAGAAAGAAGCAAGGCAAAAAAGAATTAGTTTTTTCATAGGATTAGATTTTTAGACAAATCGGTTGTCGTGAGACAACCGATTTGTCTTTTTTTACCAAAAATAGTAATATTTAGTTACAACAATGCTGCATAAATTTTGTTATTTAAAAAAAAGTGAGTAACTTTGCAATGTTTCCTAAAAATCCATACCTAATGCCTCTCGGCACAGCTCTATCCACATCTTTTAAGGGCTTAATTGGGAACTTAGCGTATCATCAGCTGGATTTTATGGGAGATTGCCTGAAAGATACTACAATTGCCATACGTTAGAGACTTTAACATTCCGTTATTATAGATTACACGCCAGCCCCCGACTGAGTCGTCGTGGACGTGACTTGGGGTGCTGTGTGAGAACTTTAATCCAACATGAATAAAATCGAAGAACTACAAGCCATGAGCGTAGATGAGCTCAAGAGCGTAGCAGACCAATTAGGATTGCAGAACTACGACCCCGACAATCGCGAGGCTTTGCAATATGCTATTATCGATCAATTGGCCAGCGATTATGCCAAGAGCGCTATCAACAATGGGCAAGCAGCTCCCAAAACAGGGAAAAAGCGCGGGCCCAAGCCTGGCTATAAGAAAAAAACAAAGAATCAGCCTCAAGAGGGTGGCGCAGAAGCTGCCGCTGAAAGCGAAGTGCCTGAAGCCCCAGCCGAGAATAATGCCCCTGGCGACGAGGCACCTAAGAAAAAACGTGGTCGCCCCCGCAAAAATCCAGAGCCTGAGCCTCCAAAACTCACAGCCAAGCAAAAAAAGGAAGCTGCAAAAAAGGCAGCCGCCGAGGCTTTGGCTAAGGACAACATCGCTATGCTCCCTGCACCACAAGAGAACAATTTGCCCGAAACCGAGCCCGAGCTCCCAGCCAACGAGCCTATGACTGACCCACAACCAATTTACGACCAGACTCCACAACCCGAAATTCAAGACACATATCTGCCCGAGCTTCCTGAGGAAGAAATGCTCGACCAGCCTATCGACCAACCCGACGAAGAACCTCAATTTGAAGAACCCATTGAGAGCGGCCAGCGAGTATTCACACCCAAAGGCTCTGACAACCGCACTGACAGTGCTTTCGGTTCGTTCTTCCCCCGCAGCGAAGGCCGCAAATTCACACCACGCAGCCAGAAAGAGCGGGAAGAGGCAGCGCAGCGAGCTGCAGAAATGCCACCGATGCCCGAGCCTCAGATGCCAAAGCAGCCTATTATCTTAGCCGAGCCGGGCCAAGTGATTCCAAATCCTCCAGGCACTGGCAAAAAGAATAAGAAAAATCGCAATTACCAAAAGCCTCAGCCACCGATGCCATTGGTGCCTGAATATGACTTCACCGATCTTATCGAAGCTAACGGCGTGCTGGAAGTAACCACCGAAGGCCATGGCTTCCTGCGCTCAAGCGACTATAATTATATGCCATCGCCTGATGATATTCTGGTATCGGCCCAGCAGATAAAAATGTACGGTCTCAAGCCTGGCGATGTGGTAGAATGTATGATTCGTCCTCCGCGCGAGGGAGAGAAATATTTCCCCATGACATCGGTGTTCAGCGTAAATGGACGCAGCCCCGAATTTATTCGCGACCGTGTGCCGTTTGAGCATCTCACACCGCTTTTCCCCAACGAGAAGTTTGACCTCACCAGCAATCCTGACACTTGCAACATTTCTACCCGAGTGGTGGATATGTTCTCGCCCATCGGCAAGGGACAGCGCGGATTGATAGTGGCCCCACCTAAGACTGGTAAAACTCTGCTGCTCAAGGATATCGCCAATGCAATCGCGCAGAACCATCCAGAGACCTACATTATGATTCTGCTCATCGATGAGCGTCCCGAGGAAGTGACGGATATGATTCGCAGCGTAAATGCCGAGGTGATTGCATCTACATTCGACGAACCCGCCGACCGCCATGTGAAGATTGCAGGAATCGTGCTTGACAAGGCAAAGCGTCTGGTGGAATGTGGCCATGATGTAGTAATTCTGCTCGACTCAATCACTCGCCTGGCCCGCGCATACAACACTGTGTCGCCCGCATCAGGCAAAATCCTCTCGGGTGGCGTAGATGCCAATGCTCTGCAAAAGCCGAAGCGATTCTTCGGAGCAGCCCGCAACATCGAGAACGGCGGCAGCCTTACCATCATTGCTACAGCCCTGACCGAAACCAGCTCGAAGATGGACGAGGTAATTTTCGAGGAGTTCAAGGGCACTGGCAATATGGAGCTGCAGCTCGACCGCAAGCTCAGCAATAAGCGCGTGTTCCCTGCCGTGGACATCATGGCATCTTCTACTCGCCGCGACGACTTGCTGCTGCGTCCTGAGACCCTCAACCGCATGTGGATTCTGCGCAAATTCCTCAGCGACCGCAACAGCATCGAAGCTATGGAATTTATCAAAGATCGCATGGAGCGCACTCGCGACAACGATGAGTTGCTGCGCACAATGAACGACTAAACAACGCTTCCTTTTAATAGAATGCCCCCTCTGCACCGCGCGGTGCAGAGGGGGCATTCTATTAAAAGATTTGATTAATAATTGCGAACACTCGATTATTTTCTACGTTATTATTTTAGGAGGCTTAGCCACGGGCACCTCCTAAAAATGAGAGAAACACACTATTTAAACTGTTTATTATGGACCAGTTCTGTGAAATACTTAGGGAATATCCCGCTCTGGCACTCTTCCTTACGTTGGGTGCTGGTTTCTTAGTGGGTCGTATTAAAATTGGCATAGTGCCGATCGGCAGTGTCACTTCGGTACTTGTCATTGGCGTGCTTGTTGGCCAACTTCATGTCACGATCGACGGCCCGATAAAGACATTTTTCTTCATGCTCTTCCTTTTCTCAATTGGTTACAGCGTAGGCCCTGATTTCTTCCGTTCGCTAAAAGGTACGGGAGCCAAACAAGCACTATTTGCGGTGTGCATGAGTTCGATGTGCTTTGTGATTGTGGTGCTTGTGGCAAAATTCATGGGCTATACCAAAGGTGAAAGCGTAGGCTTGTTCTCTGGCTCCGAAACCTGCTCGGCGCTTCTGGGCATCGGAGGCGAGGCAATCCAGCGCCTGCCAATTTCCAAGGAGGAAATTCAAGATCAGCTCAATATTATACCTGTGTGCTATGCTGTGACCTATGTCTATGGCACTCTTGGCACTGTAATTCTGCTTGGCAATTTCGGCCCCAAGCTGCTTGGTGGCATTAAGAAAGTGCGAGAAAAGACTTTTGAGCTTGAGCGTAAGCTCGACAATAGTGGGAAAAGCACCGACCCTGCGTGTCAGAATGCTTACAATCAAGTATCCTACCGTGCATTCCATGTCACAAGCCATTTCTTTGATACTCCGCGCACAGTCAACGAAGCTGAAATCTACCTCGATGGCAAGCTGCGCCATGTTTATATTGACCGCATCCGACACGGCGACGACGTGTTTGTGCCCAATTTCGACAATCTCATATACAAAGGCGATCACATAGTGATATGTGGGCGCCGCGACTATATGGTGGGAATTGGCAAGAAAGTCGGACCAGAAGTGGCTGACGATGTACTGCTGTCATATACTATCGAACGGCTGAAAGTGACCCTCACTCGCAAAAAAGCCAATGGACTTACCATCGGCCAACTTCGTCAGAAACCTCGCATGCACGGAGTGGTAATCCACGACGCAGTGCGTCTTGGCCAGCCGCTCCCCGTAGAGAATGACACTCCCCTGCAAAAAGGAGATGTTCTTACTGTAATAGCCCGACCAGGGCGCATCAAAGTAGCTACTGCAGATATCGGCCATATCGATCGGCCATCGGTTTCGAGCGATCTTATGTTCGTAGGCTTTGCCATTGCCATTGGTGGCTTATTCGGCGTACTGAGTTTTACTATCGACCAGGTGCCTATTAGCCTTGGCACAAGCGGCGGAGCCTTGGTTGGCGGCTTGGTATTTGGCTGGCTTAGATCGAAGCGCCCAACCTTCGGCCACATACCTCGCGGCGCCTTGTGGCTGATGAATAACCTTGGGCTGAATGTATTCATAGCAGTAGTGGGCATAAATGCAGGACCCTCGTTTGTTGAGGGCATAAAATCCGTGGGTTGGCTCTTGCTTGTTGCTGGCATAGTTACTACTACGGTGCCCCTGCTATTCGGGCTTTGGCTTGGACAGAAAGTGTTCAAGTTCAACCCAGCTATCACGCTTGGCTGTTGCGCTGGCACACGCACCTGCACCGCTTCGCTTGGAGCCGTACAGAATGCCCTTGGCAGCACTCTCCCTGCGATTGGCTATACTGTAACCTACGCCGTGAGCAACATCCTATTGGTAGTATGGGGCATGCTTGCAGTACTACTAATATGAATTTGATATTGATAGAGAATCAAACCAAATTTGAGGGGTGAGCGTTATTGATAAAAGCACGCAATAAACACAAATATCATGGAGACTGCCCCCACATGGATGATAATGTTGCAGCTGGCGATTGTGCTGGCTCTGATTCTGATAGGCGCACGCAAAGGCGGTATCGGACTGGGCATCTACGGCATGGTGGGCGTGTTTATCCTGGTATTTTGCTTTGGCCTTCCTCCGGGAAATATTCCGATTGATGTAATTTTAATTATAATTTCGGTGATTACGGCTGCTTCTACGCTTGAAGCATCAGGGGGATTGGATTATCTTGTGGATTTGGCCGCTAAATTCCTGCGCAAGCACCCATCCCGCATCACTTACTTCGGTCCCTTGGTATGCTGGCTGATGTGTATCGTAGCTGGCACTGCCCACACCTGCTATTCAATGCTCCCAATTATTTCAGATGTTGCCACAAGGCATCATATCCGTCCCGAGAAGCCGATGTCAGTGTCTGTAATCGCAGCATCATTGGGCATCACCAGCAGCCCAGTGTCAGCGGCAACCGCCGCTATAATCAGCACCGATTTGCTTGGCGGCAGTGGCATTGAGCTAATCGATGTGCTGATTATTGCTTGGCCATCTTCGCTGATAGCTATCCTTATAGCAGCTTGGGTACAGAATCATATAGGCAAAGATTTGACTCTTGAGCAGGCCGAAGCAGCCTTAGCTCATGGCGATGAGAATGATGGTCCCGACCATGATCAGCCTAAGGATCCTAAAGCATTAGTCCGCGCTCGCCGCTCGGTATGGGCATTTCTGTTCGGAGTTGTTTTAGTGGTGATTTTTGGCAGCATACCATCTCTGCGTCCTACATTCCATAGCGCCGATGGCAGCACTGCCCATTTGGCCATGAGTCAATGCATCGAAATAGTGATGATGGGCAGCGCGGCATTGATAATGCTTTTTGGCAAACCTCACCTTGGCGATGCCATCAAGGGCAATGTATTTGCGGCTGGAATGACAGCCGTGGTGGCTATCTTAGGCATAGCATGGATGGGGGATACTTATTTTTCGGCACACATGGTATATTTCAAGGAGCATATACAAGAGATAGTAGAGCATTTCCCATATCTCTTTGCTGTAGCATTGTTTATAATGTCGATAATGCTCTTCTCGCAAGCAGCCACTGTGCGCACCTTGTATCCCTTAGGATTGGCCTTAGGCATTAGTCCATGGATGCTGTTGGCAATGTACCCAGCAGTCAATGGCTATTTCTTCTTGCCTAATTATCCCACTGAGGTTGCAGCCATCAGTTTCGACCGCACGGGCACCACGCGCGTGGGCCGCTATCTGGTCAACCATAGTTTCCAACTCGCAGGCTTCATCACCACCATTGTCAGCATCGCCCTTGGCGCCCTAATGGTAACTCTAATCCATTAGCTTAGTAAGAATATAGGGAAGGTCTTGTCAAAAGTTACATATCTGATTTTGGATGTTGCATGTGGGTCATGAGTTCGCCAATAAAGAGGCGGTCGCCTACGGGGATAAAGCCTACGGCCTCGTAGAGACGGCGTGCTCGGTCATTCTTCTTGTCAACTAAAAGGCCAGCGGGCTTGCCAGCTTCCTTATGAGCGCGGTCAACCATAGCGCTTAGCAAGGCACGCCCTATTCCACGGCCTCGCGCCTCTGGTTTCACTGCAAGGGTGTCGAGATAAAATTCACCTGGTTCGGTCTCATCAGCAAAGGGCTTATCAAAGACAATTCCATAATCTTGCGCTGCCATATCAATAAATGCTTGGCGCAGCATGGCCAATTTAGCTCCATCGTAACCCACGATTACCCCAATCACCTTATCTTCATCCAAGGCCACCAAGGCGTTAAGATAAGAGTATTGCGAGTCTTCACGAGCGGCTAATCGAGAAAACAATTCTACATACTCCTCCACCGAGTGATCCACACCATGATGGTTGAATGATTCGAGCACCAATTCCGGTGTGATTGCCATCACCACTGCTGCCCCTATCTCAGCGGCATGCTCTTTCTTTGCTGGTATTATTTTCATTTCTATAAATTTTGATCTGTATATAAAACAAAACTACAAAAACACATTCCGTCGAGGAGGCTGTGTTTTTGTAGTTTTTGTATTTGTATCAGCCCAATCAGGGCCAAAATTAATCTACCATTTCGATGTGGTCAACATCCATGATTTCTTGGCCTTCGTGGAAGATATCTTCCAACTCATCCTTGCTGCCAACCACCAAGCGCTCATATTCACGCAGTCCGGTACCGGCTGGGATAAGGTGACCGCAGATTACGTTCTCCTTCATGCCCTCCAGGCTGTCGCTCTTGCCATTGATGGCTGCCTCGTTGAGCACCTTGGTAGTTTCCTGGAAGGAAGCTGCCGAGATAAAGCTCGAGGTTTGCAAAGCAGCGCGAGTGATACCTTGCAGTATCTGCTCGCTGGTAGCGGGCACGGTGTCGCGCACTACGATAGGCTTGAGGTCGCGACGCTTAAGAGCAGAGTTCTCATCGCGCAGACGGCGAGCAGTGATAATCTGGCCAGCCTGCACATTCTCGCTATCGCCCGGGTCAAGCACAAACTTCTTGCCCCAGATGCGATCGTTCTCCTCCATGAAGTCGCGCTTGTCCACAACCTGGCTCTCCAGGAATGTGGTATCGCCCGGCTCAAGGATGTTGACTTTGCGCATCATCTGACGCACGATTACCTCGAAGTGCTTATCGTTAATCTTCACACCCTGCATACGGTACACATCTTGCACCTCATTCACGATGTACTCTTGCACGGCTGTCGGGCCCATGATGTTGAGGATGTCGGCCGGGGTGATAGCACCATCCGAAAGGGCTGTGCCAGCACGTACATAGTCGTTCTCCTGCACCAGGATTTGCTTTGACAGAGGCACAAGATACTTGCGTTCGTCGCCAACCTTCGACTTCACAGTGATTTCGCGATTACCGCGCTTAATCTTGCCGAAGTGCACCTCACCATCGATTTCCGATACGATAGCTGGGTTGCTTGGATTGCGGGCTTCAAAGAGCTCGGTCACACGTGGCAGACCACCAGTGATATCACCAGCGCCACCTCCTGATGCACGAGGAATCTTCACGAATACCTCGCCGCTCTTGATTTCTTCACCATTCTGCTTGATAAGGTGAGCGCCCACAGGCAGAGCATAAAGCTTGATTTCCTGACCATTCTCATCGATAATAGCGGCCTCGGGCACCTTGGCGCGATCCTTGCTCTCGATAATCACATGGTCCTGCAAGCCTGAGGCTTCGTCGGTATCCACACGATAGGTGACATTCTCAATCAAGTTGCGGTATTCAATCTTACCAGCAACCTCCGACACGATAACTGCGTTGAAGGGGTCCCATTCGCAAATGATGTCGCCCTTCTTCACGGTATCGCCATTCTTGAAGAACAGTTTCGAGCCGTAAGGGATGGTAGCGTTGGTAAGCATCATCTTGGTGTTGGGATCCATGATGCGCATTTCAGCCAGACGACCTACGACTACCTCTACTGGCTTGCCCTCGGGCGAAACCTCTTCGCTCTTTACGGTGCGAAGCTCATCGATTTCAAGTGTACCTTCGTAGCGCGAAGTGACAGTAGATACGGCAGCAATATTGCTGGCCACACCACCGACGTGGAACGTACGCAGTGTCAGCTGAGTACCAGGCTCGCCGATTGACTGAGCAGCGATTACGCCCACAGCTTCGCCCTTTTGCACCATGCGGTTGTTGCTAAGGTTGCGTCCATAGCACTTAGCGCAAACACCACGCTTAGCCTCGCAGGTGAGCACTGAGCGAATTTCTACGCTTTCGATTGGCGATGCATCGATGCGCTCAGCAGCAGCATCGTTGATTTCCTCGCCAGCATGTACGATCACCTCCTCAGTCTGAGGATCGATAATGTCGTGAACCGACACACGGCCAAGGATGCGCTCGCCAAGCGAAGCTACCACCTCGTCGTTGTTCTTAATCTCACGGCATACAAGGCCACGCAGTGTGCCGCAGTCCTCCTCGGTGATAATCACGTCGTGAGCCACGTCGACCAGACGGCGAGTCAGATATCCAGCGTCGGCAGTCTTTAACGCGGTATCGGCAAGACCCTTGCGGGCACCGTGGGTTGAGATGAAGTACTCCAACACTGAGATGCCTTCCTTGAAGTTGGCAAGAATTGGGTTCTCAATGATCTGACCGCCTTCGGCACCTGCCTTTTGAGGTTTAGCCATCAGACCGCGCATACCAGCCAGCTGACGAATCTGGTCCTTGCTACCACGAGCACCCGAATCAAGCATCATGTACACAGAGTTGAAGCCCTGGTTGGCCTCGGCCATCTGCTTCATGAGCACTGATGTGAGCTCGGAGTTAACGTGTGTCCAAATATCGATAATCTGGTTGTAACGCTCAGTATTGGTGATGAAGCCCATCGAATAGTTGTTCTGGACTTCTTCAACTTCTTCATATCCTTTGTTCACGATAGAAGCCTTCTCCTCAGGCACGATCACGTCGCCGAGATTGAACGACAGACCGCCCTTGAAGGCCATATAGTAACCCAGGTTCTTGATGTCGTCGAGGAACTGAGCTGAGCGCGGAATACCGCACTTCTTGATTACCTTGGAGATGATGTTGCGCAGTGATTTCTTCGACAATATTTCGTTGACGTAACCAATTTCTTTTGGCACGTATTGATTTACAAGCACACGGCCCACTGATGTGTCCTTCACGAGGCGCTTTACTGGATTGCCCTCCTCGTCGATATCATCAACCATTACGGTGACAGGCGCATGGAGCGTAACCTTGCCTTCGTTGTAAGCGATTTCAGCCTCTTCGGGACCGTAGAATACAGTGCCTTCGCCCTTGTCACCCTTGCGAAGTTTGGTGATATAATAGAGGCCAAGCACCATGTCCTGCGAAGGCACAGTGATAGGCGCGCCATTGGCAGGGTTAAGGATGTTGTGTGCGCCGAGCATAAGCATCTGAGCCTCGAGGATTGCCTCGTTGCCAAGCGGGAGGTGCACAGCCATCTGGTCACCATCGAAGTCGGCGTTGAATGCCGTACATGCCAGAGGGTGGAGTTGGATAGCTTTGCCCTCGATCATCTTGGGCTGGAAAGCTTGGATACCAAGTCGGTGAAGCGTAGGAGCACGGTTGAGCAGCACTGGGTGTCCTTTCATCACATATTCGAGGATATCCCATACCACTGGTTCCTTGCGGTCAACAATCTTCTTGGCGCTCTTCACAGTCTTTACAATGCCGCGCTCGATGAGCTTGCGGATTACAAATGGCTTGTAAAGCTCAGCTGCCATATCCTTGGGGATACCGCACTCGTGCATCTTCAGCTCAGGACCTACGACGATTACCGAACGTGCTGAATAGTCAACACGCTTACCGAGGAGGTTCTGGCGGAAGCGGCCTTGCTTACCCTTAAGGGAGTCAGAAAGCGACTTCAGCGGACGGTTGGCATCGCTCTTCACGGCTGATGACTTGCGGCTGTTGTCGAGCAGCGAGTCAACTGCTTCCTGGAGCATTCGCTTCTCGTTGCGGAGAATCACCTCAGGAGCTTTGATTTCAATCAATCGCTTCAATCGGTTGTTGCGAATGATTACACGGCGATAGAGGTCGTTGAGGTCGCTCGTAGCGAAGCGGCCACCATCCAGGGGCACCAACGGGCGAAGCTCCGGTGGAATCACAGGCACTACCTGCATAATCATCCATTCGGGCTTGCTGCGGCCCTTGCTGCTGCGGAAGCTCTCGACTACCTGCAGACGCTTCAGAGCCTCAGTCTTGCGCTGCTGCGAGCTGTTCTCCTTATCAGCTTGCGCTCGCAGCTGGTTGGCCAGAGTGTCAAGGTCAAGATCCTTGAGCAACTCGTAGATAGCCTCAGCACCCATTTTAGCTACGAATTTGTTGGGATCGCTATCGTCGAGATACTGATTCTCCTTGGGGAGCTTCGACACGATTTCCAGGTATTCGTCCTCGGTGAGGAGGTCGAGCTTATCGTGAGGGATTGGGCTGTCAATGTCGGCTGCAGCGCCGGGCTGCATCACAATGTATTTTTCGTAATAGATTACTGCATCGAGCTTCTTTGATGGGAGGCCCAGCAGATAGCCAATCTTATTTGGCAGGCTACGGAAGTACCAAATATGAGCCACGGGCACCACCAGCTTGATGTGGCCCATACGCTCACGACGCACCTTCTTCTCGGTCACCTCCACGCCGCAACGGTCGCAGACGATGCCCTTGTAACGAATGCGCTTGTACTTACCGCAATGGCATTCATAGTCCTTAACGGGGCCAAAGATGCGTTCGCAGAACAGGCCGTCGCGTTCGGGCTTATAGGTGCGGTAGTTAATGGTCTCGGGCTTGAGCACCTCGCCTGAGCTCTTCTCCAGAATCTCTTCTGGCGAGGCCAAGCCGATGGTGATCTTCGAGAATCCAGTTTTGGTCTTATTGTCTTTTCTGAAAGCCATATATGGTGTGTTTGTTTTCAGGTTTGTTATTCGAGGTTGACGCTGAGTCCGAGGCCACGGAGCTCGTGCAGGAGCACATTGAGGGATTCGGGTATGCCAGCCTGTGGCATTGGATCACCCTTCACGATAGCCTCATAAGCCTTGCTGCGACCGTTTACGTCGTCACTCTTGATGGTGAGGATTTCTTGGAGCACATGCGAAGCGCCAAAGGCCTCGAGTGCCCAAACCTCCATTTCACCGAAGCGCTGACCACCGAACTGTGCTTTACCGCCAAGTGGCTGCTGAGTGATGAGCGAGTACGGACCGATGCTGCGGGCGTGCATCTTATCCTCAACCATGTGGCCCAGCTTAAGCATGTAGATTACGCCTACGGTAGCTGGCTGGTCGAAACGCTCGCCTGTGCCTCCATCATACAGGTATGTCTTGCCAAAGCGAGGCACACCAGCCTTATCGGTGAGGGCATTGATATCGTCGAGCGATGCACCATCGAAAATCGGGGTAGCATATTTCTCACCCAGTTCGCGACCTGCCCATCCGAGCACAGTCTCGAAAATCTGGCCAAGGTTCATACGCGAAGGCACACCCAGAGGGTTAAGCACGATATCCACCGGCGTACCGTCGGCCAAGAAAGGCATGTCCTCCTGACGCACGATGCGCGACACGATACCCTTGTTGCCGTGGCGACCGGCCATCTTATCGCCTACGCCAATCTTACGCTTCTTGGCAATGTAAACCTTAGCAATCTGCATGATGCCAGAGGGAAGTTCGTCGCCAATCGAGATGTCGAATTTCTTACGACGCATCTCAGCATCGATTTCCTTGCTCTTGCGCAGATAATTTACGATAGTCTTGCGGATAAGATCGTTCTTATGCGCATCGCTGGTCCAATCGCTCAGGTTGATAGTATCGAAGTTGAGCGAGCTCAGAGCTGCTGCTGTAAACTTAGAGCCCTTAGGAATCACATCGCTGCCGATGAAGTCCTTCACGCCCTGCGAAGTGAGGTCTGCGGTCAGAATCATAAGCTTGCGAATAAGCACTTCCTTCAGCTCATTCTGCTTCATCTCGTATTCCTCGTCAATCTTTGGGAGCTGGGCATTTGCCGCACGGCTCTTCTTCTTGGCGGCTTTTGAGAACAGGTTAGTGCCAATTACCACGCCCTTAAGGCTTGGCGAAGCCTTGAGCGAAGCATCCTTCACATCGCCGGCCTTGTCACCGAAGATAGCGCGGAGCAGCTTCTCTTCGGGAGTTGGGTCAGATTCGCCCTTAGGGGTAATCTTGCCAATCATTATATCGCCAGGCACCACATGGGCTCCGACGCGGATAATGCCGCGCTCATCGAGATCCTTTGTGGCATCCTCGCTCACATTGGGGATATCGCTCGTCAGCTCTTCCAGTCCGCGCTTTGTCTCGCGCACCTCCAGAGCATACTCATCCACATGGACTGAGGTGAGGATATCGTCGCGCACCATGCGCTCATTGAGCACGATGGCGTCCTCGTAGTTGTAACCCTTCCAAGGCATGAAAGCCACCTTGAGGTTGCGACCCAGGGCCAATTCGCCATTTTCGGTGCTATAGCCCTCAGTGAGGATATCGCCAGTATTGACACGCTCGCCTACCTTGCAGATTGGGCGCAGGTCAATAGTGGTGCTTTGGTTGGTCTTGCGCCATTTGGGCAAGCGGTATTCTTTTACCGCAGGTTCGAAGGCTACGAATTCTTCGTCTTCGGTGCGGTCATATTTAATGCGGATTACGGTGGCATCCACGTATTCAATCACGCCAGGTCCCTCAGCTGCTATCTGTGTGCGAGAGTCACGCACAAGCTGAGCTTCGATTCCTGTGCCTACGATTGGGCTCTCGCTGCGCATCAATGGCACTGCCTGGCGCATCATGTTAGATCCCATGAGTGCGCGGTTGGCATCGTCGTGCTCCAAGAATGGAATAAGCGATGCGGCGATAGATGCAATCTGCGTAGGCGATACGTCCATCAGCTCTACTTCGGCCGGAGCAACCACTGGGAAGTCGGCATCTTGGCGAGCCTTTACCTTAGTGCGGATAAATGTGCCATCGTCGTTAAGCGGAGCGTTGCCTTGTGCAATCACCTTGCCCTCTTCGTTCTCAGCGGTGAGATAAATCACCTCATCGTTCTTGAGGTTGACCACCGAATCAGCTACCTTGCGATAAGGAGTCTCGATGAAGCCCAGCTCATTGATCTTGGCATATACGCAAAGGCTTGAGATAAGACCGATGTTAGGACCCTCAGGAGTCTCAATCGGGCAGAGGCGTCCGTAGTGAGTATAGTGTACGTCGCGCACCTCGAAACCGGCACGCTCGCGGCTCAGACCGCCAGGGCCCAGGGCCGACATACGACGCTTGTGGGTAATCTCAGCCAGAGGATTAGTCTGGTCCATGAACTGCGACAGCGCGTTGGTGCCGAAGAACGTGTTGATTACCGATGATATAGTTTTGGCATTGATCAAGTCGATAGGCTTGAACACCTCGTTGTCGCGCACATTCATGCGCTCACGGATAGTGCGGCTCATGCGAGCCAAGCCTACGCCGAACTGATTGTAGAGCTGCTCGCCAACTGTGCGCACGCGGCGGTTGCTCAGGTGGTCGATATCATCCACGCTGGCGTTGGAGTTGATCAGCTCAATCAGATACTTGATAATAGCGATAATGTCTTCGCGAGTTAGCACCTTCACCTCTTCAGGGGTGTCCAGTCCGAGCTTCTTATTTATGCGGTAGCGGCCCACGGTGCCAAGGTCATAGCGCTTTTCTGAGAAGAAAAGGTTTTGAATCACTTCGCGTGCGCTGGCATCATCTGGGGGCTCAGCATTGCGCAGCTGGCGATAGATGTACTGGATAGCGCTGATTTCGGTGTCAGAGGTATCCTTTTGCAGCGTGTTGAAGATAATCGAATAGTCGCTGGCATTTGCGTCCTCCTTGTGGAGAAGCAGAGTTTGGACGCCAGCCTCCAATATTTCGTCGATGTTTTCCTCCGTGATGATGTTCTCGCGGTCAAGCACTACCTGGCTGCGCTCGATTGTCGATACCTCGCCGGTATCCTCATCCACAAAGTCCTCAACCCATGTCTTCAGCACACGAGCAGCAAGCTTGCGGCCGATTGCCTTCTTTAGGTTGGCCTTGTTGACCTTGATTTCATCAGCCAAGCCGAAGATGTCGATAATATCCTTATCGCTCTCGAGACCGATGGCACGGAGAAGGGTGGTTACGGGGAGTTTCTTCTTACGGTCAATGTAAGCGTACATCACATTGTTGATGTCGGTAGCAAACTCAATCCACGAACCACGGAAAGGAATAATACGCGCTGAATAAAGCGCAGTGCCGTTAGCATGAGTACTCTGTCCGAAGAATACTCCGGGTGAGCGGTGAAGCTGCGACACAATGACGCGCTCAGCACCATTGATCACGAATGTGCCCTTATCTGTCATATAAGGGATGGGGCCGAGGTAAACGTCCTGAATCACCGGCTCGAAATCCTCATGATCTGGGTCGGTGCAATACAATTTGAGTTTCGCCTTCAAGGGCACGCTGTATGTAAGGCCGCGCTCGAGACATTCCTCAATGGTGTAGCGAGGAGGGTCGATGTAATAGTCGATAAACTCGAGCACGAAGCTGTTGCGGGTATCGACTATAGGGAAATTCTCGGAAAAGACCTTGTACAAGCCCTCATTGTTGCGCTTCTCAGGCGGTGTGTCGAGCTGCAAGAAGTCCTGAAACGACTTCAGCTGCACTTCCAGAAAATCGGGATAGGGCAGCGGGTTCTTAACCGAAGCAAAATTTATGCGGGGTTTATCGTTTGTAACTGACATCTATTAAGGAAATAAGTTGTAACTCAAATTGATTTTAGGATTTGGGTTTTAGGATTTGGGCTTTGGTGCATTAATCCCCAAATCCTAAATCCTAAATCCTAAATCCTTGTTTTGAATGACAAAAAGGTTAAGAACCACCCTTGGGGGATTCTTAACCTAAGTACCCTTAAGGGGCTGTATTATTTGAACTCGACTACAGCACCGTCGGCCTCAAGGCGCTCCTTGATGCTGTCAGCGTCAGCCTTGCTTACGCCTTCCTTCACGTTAGCGGGTGCACCGTCAACGAGCTCCTTAGCTTCCTTCAGGCCAAGGCCGGTGATTTCCTTCACGGTCTTCACAACCTTGAGCTTGTTAGGACCAACCTCCTTGAGGACAACGTCGAATGAGGTCTTCTCCTCCTCAGCGGGAGCAGCGCCAGCAGCGGGGCCAGCAGCTACTGCTACGGCTGCAGCAGCGGGTTCGATACCGTACTCTTCCTTCAGGATCTGAGCGAGTTCGTTTACTTCCTTTACGGTGAGGTTAACAAGTTGTTCAGCAAAAGCTTTAAGATCTGCCATTGTAGTATAAAGTTTGTGTTGTTGTTTTTATTTGTTTGGATTGTTTTATTCTCCCTTCTTTGAAAGGGTTTCGAGCACGCCGTGGATAGTGTTGGCGCCGCTCTGAAGAGCCGAGATAACGTTCTTGGCAGGCGATTGCAGCAGAGCCACAACGTCGGCGATGAGTTCGTTCTTGCTCTTGATCGAAGCGAGGGCCTCGATTTGGTCAGCTCCATAGACGCATTCCTCAACGTAAGCGGCTTTCAGGATAGGGAGCTTGTCGCCCTTCTTCACGAAGTCCTTGAGCAGCTTGGCGGGAGCATTGCCCACGCGGGTGAGCATCAGCGAAGTTGACTCCTTGAGTGCGGGATACAGTGCGCTGTAGTCGCCCTCAAGCTCTTCGAATGCCTTGTGGAGCAGCTTGTTTTTTACCACCATCAGCTTGATGTCGGCATTGAAGCAAGCGCGGCGCAGAGCCGATGTCTTCTCAGCATTCAAGCCAGCGGTCTCTACCAAGTAGAAAGCCGGGTATTCGTTGATGACGGCCTTTATTTTCTCAATAATCAGTGATTTATCTTCCTTTTTCATTTCGTCAGTGTAATTTTAGCTGGTTAATGAATTACGCACCTCGATTACGCATCGATGCTCTTAACGTCAACCTTGACGCCGGGGCTCATGGTGCTCGAAAGATAAATGCTCTTGATATAAGTACCCTTAGCAGTAGCGGGCTTCAGCTTGATCAGAGTGTTGATAAACTCCTTGGCATTGTCCTTAACCTGCTCAGGTGAGAATGAAACTTTTCCGATTGAAGAGTGCACGATACCGTTCTTGTCAACCTTGAAATCGATCTTGCCCTTCTTTACCTCCTCTACGGCCTGAGCCACGTTGGGGGTTACTGTGCCGCTCTTGGGGTTAGGCATCAGGCCGCGCGGACCGAGGATACGTCCCAGAGCGCCAATCTTGCCCATTACCTGCGGCTGGGTGATGATCACGTCAACATCGGTCCAGCCTTCCTTGATTTTCTGGATGTACTCGTCGAGGCCTACATAGTCGGCTCCGGCTGCCTTGGCTGCTTGTTCCTGGTCGGGGTTGCACAGCACGAGCACGCGCACAACCTTGCCAGTGCCGTGGGGCAGCGTAACGACGCCACGCACCATTTGGTTGGCCTTGCGAGGATCCACGCCCAAGCGAACGTCGATGTCAACCGAAGAGTCGAACTTGGTAAAGGTGATATCCTTAACCTTCTCGGCTGCCTCGGCCAGGGTGTATGCCTTCCCTGCTTCAATCTTCGCTAAAGCTAACTTTTGATTTTTTGTAAGTTTACTCATCTTGATTGAATTTTTTAGTTATTGGCAGGGAATGTGCCCTTCACTTTGATACCCATGCTGCGGGCAGTGCCGGCAACCATGCGCATAGCCGATTCAACGGTGAAGCAGTTAAGGTCAGGCATTTTGTCTTCAGCAATAGTCTTCACCTGGTCCCAGGTAACCTCAGCCACCTTATTGCGGTTAGGCTGGGCCGAACCGCTCTTGATTTTGGTAGCCTCCTTGAGCTGAATAGCTACAGGGGGAGTTTTTACGACGAAGTCGAAGCTCTTGTCGGCGTAGTAGGTAATTACTACGGGCAGGATCTTACCGGCTTTGTCCTGGGTGCGGGCGTTGAATTGCTTGCAAAATTCCATGATGTTGATGCCCTTGCTACCAAGAGCGGGACCAACTGGAGGCGATGGGTTAGCAGCGCCACCCTTTATCTGCAATTTAATCTGGCCAGCAATTTCTTTTGCCATTTCTTTTAACTACTTAAGATTAATTATAACAAAACATTAATACAGGTCCTGACCGACTTGGGGGCGTAACCTCCCCAGGGTCATTCCCTCGTAACTTGCCAATTGTCAAGCTCAAGCAGAGTCTTGCGACCGAAGATTTTGACAGCAACCTTGAGCTTGCCCTTATCGGGAGCAATCTCCTCAATCAGCCCGGAGAATCCGCTGAACGGACCCTCGTTGACCTTCACTGTCTCACCCACCATATAATCGCTCTCTACTACGCCTGCGTTTTCGGCATGCTCGTCGGCCGAGCCCATCATGCGCTTCACGTCGCTTTCAGAAAGCATCGTGGGCGCAGACCCTTTTTCGCGTCCGCGCAGAAAATCGATTACGTTGGTGGTGTTAGTCAGCTCATGTATCAGCTCGCCTGTGAGGTCAGCTTCAATAAACACGTACCCGGAATAGAGATTGCGCTCCTTGATCACTTTCTTTCCTCTGCGCACAGTCACAACCTTTTCAGTGGGAATCAACACCTGGAAGAGATGGTCGCCCAGACCTCCGTTCTTCATTGCTCCGTCGAGGAGCTCCTTCACCTTGGTCTCCTTGCCTGAAATGGCACGCAGCACGTACCATCCTCTGCGGTTTGCTTGTTTCTCTGCCATGATGTTCTGATTCTACAATTGTAAGTTGGTTGTTTTTGTAACATTGCTCACAGCCTTGCCGGGGCTGCTGGTGGTTGGGGATGCTGGCGGCAAATTCGCCCAGGGGCGAAGGTGGAAGCATTTGAGCCGCTCAGCTTCCGCTATTGGTAGTTGCGTTAAGTGTCTTATATTCATTACAAAAAACCTCATCTCTGACGAAATGCGGTTTTCGGTAAATATAGATTCCTTATTTCATAAGCTTCTAACCTACGATATTAGATATGGTAGAGAAGCTTCATCAAGGCTTCGGAAATTTGGTCCATCACCAGCACTATCAGTGCTATGATTAGCGATGCGATCATTACGATGATGGCCGATTTCACGACCTGTGACTTGGTGGGCCAGGAGGTCTTGTAGCGCAACTCTGTGTACGAGTTCTCCAAGGCCGTTACTAATTTGAGTTTCTTCATTTTTTTGTTTTTTAGCACGGGAAGTAAGGCTCGAACTCACGACCCTCGGTTTTGGAGACCGATGCTCTACCAACTGAGCTATTCCCGTGTGTTTAAGGCGGCTTGCGGCTTGCAAGCCGCCTTATTATGTGGTGTTAGTGTTGACTGTGGATTAGTCGAGGATCTCGGTGATCTGACCTGAACCAACGGTGCGGCCACCTTCGCGGATAGCGAAACGCAGACCAGCGTCGCAAGCTACGGGAGTGATGAGGTCAACAAAGATCTCTACGTTATCGCCAGGCATTACCATTTCTACGCCCTCGGGGAGAGTAATCTCGCCAGTCACGTCAAGTGTGCGGATGTAGAACTGTGGACGATAGTGGTTGTGGAACGGAGTGTGACGGCCGCCCTCTTCCTTCTTCAGGATGTAAACCGAAGCCTTGAACTTGCTGTGGGGCTTAACTACGCCGGGATGGCAGATAACCATACCACGCTTAACATCCTTCTTGTCGATACCGCGGAGCAGAAGACCTACGTTGTCGCCAGCTTCACCCTCATCGAGGATCTTGCGGAACATCTCAACGCCAGTAACGGTTGATTTCATAGAAGCGCCGAGGCCCATGATTTGTACTTCGTCGCCTACCTTTACTACACCAGCCTCGATACGGCCAGTAGCTACGGTGCCACGACCAGTGATGGTGAACACGTCCTCAACAGGCATCAGGAAGGGCTTGTCGATTGCGCGGGGAGGCAGAGGAATCCAGCTGTCAACAGCGTCCATGAGTTCCATTACCTTCTCTTCCCACTGGGGCTCGCCATTGAGAGCGCCAAGAGCTGAACCACGGATAACGGGAGTGTTGTCGCCGTCGTAGCCGTACTGGTTGAGCAGGTCGCGCATATCCATTTCGGTGAATTCGATCATCTCCTCGTCGTCGACCACGTCGCACTTGTTGAGGAAAACAACGATGCTGGGCACGTTCACCTGGCGGGCAAGCAGGATGTGCTCGCGAGTCTGGGGCATCGGGCCGTCGGTGGCAGCTACTACGATGATAGCGCCGTCCATCTGAGCTGCACCAGTTACCATGTTCTTCACATAGTCAGCGTGGCCGGGGCAGTCAACGTGGGCATAGTGGCGGTTCTTGGTCTCGTACTCAACGTGAGCGGTGTTGATAGTGATACCGCGCTCCTTCTCTTCGGGTGCGTTGTCGATCTGGTCGAACGACTTAACCTCTGAGAGGCCCTGCTTAGCAAGCACCATAGTGATTGCAGCGGTGAGGGTGGTTTTACCGTGGTCTACGTGGCCGATGGTACCGATGTTAACATGCGGCTTCGTTCTTTCGAATTTCTCTTTTGCCATAAGATGGTATATTGTAAATGTTAATGATTGTCATTAGTATCGGTGTCACTAAAATCCCACGGCAACGCTCGCGCTGTCGAGGGCTTGTGATTCACTTGAGCCGATGGCGGGATTTGAACCCGCGACCTCTTCCTTACCAAGGAAGTGCTCTACCCCTGAGCTACATAGGCATTGGCATAAAAAAGAGCGGAAGACGAGGCTCAAACTCGCGACCCTCAGCTTGGAAGGCTGATGCTCTATCAACTGAGCTACTTCCGCAATCATTTGTGGGCGCGGATGGATTCGAACCACCGAAGGTGTCAACCAGCAGATTTACAGTCTGCCCCATTTGGCCACTCTGGAACACGCCCATTTTCATTTGTCGATTTAGCTTTCAATGTCCTGAGCCTCTTGTCGGATTCGAACCAACGACCCCGAGATTACAAATCACGTGCTCTGGCCAACTGAGCTAAAGAGGCATTTCAATTTTCTCATGCGTTGCGGTCAGTTACCCTCCCGATTGCGATTGCAAAGTTACGACCTTTTTTTGAATCCACCAAATAATTTTCCAAGAATTTTTGATTTATTTTCAAATTTTATCGTCAATCCTTTAATAATCAATTGATTGCCAAAATGCTAAAATCTCTTATTTCTCAGTTTTGTCCTCTTTTTCATCCTTATCCAGCACACGCACCTCGATCAATTCGAGCCTTGTGGCGCTCTTGCGCACGATTTTCAACTCAAGATTGCCCAGCAGGATAGTCTCCCCTTCGTCGGGGATTGAGCCCGTAGTGGAAAGGATATAGCCCGCCAAGGTCTGATATTCGTCATCCTCCGGAATGTCGAGATCAAACTTCTCGTTGATTTCTGAGATTTCAGCTCGGCCCGACAATTCGTAAAGCCCCGGCCCCTTTTCCTTCATTACAAGCTTGGTCTTGTCATGCTCATCCTGGATATCGCCAAATATCTCCTCTACCAGATCCTCAAGGGTAGCCAGTCCGGCCACTCCCCCGAATTCATCCACAACCACAGCCATCGAGCGTTTCTCCTGCAGCAGGCGCCGCATCATGCGATTAGCCAGCAAAGTCTCCGGTGCGTAAAGCACTTCCTTGATATGCAGATGCCAATCGTTTTTTGGATTGAACAGCTCGCTCACATGGATGTAGCCTACGATGTTGTCAATGTCGTTTTCATAAACCAAGATTTTGCTGCGGCCCGTCTTTGTGAACAATTCCGACAGCTCTTCAGTAGTGGTGTCATTCAAGTCTACCGCCACTATTTCATTGCGCGGCGTCATGCAGTCGCGCAGGTGAGTAGTGGAAAAGTCGAGGGCATTTTGGAAAATCTTCACCTCATTGTCAACCTCCTCTTTTTTCTCCTCCATTGTATCGATGGTTTCCTCCAGGTAGTCATTGAGGTCGCCAATCGACAGCACTCCCATCCGCGCCTGCTGGCCCTTGGCTCCCACCAGGCGCATCAGTGTCTTTGACAGCCATGTGGTGAACCATGACAAAGGATACAATATTATATAAAAGAAATAAATCGGCAGGGCAAAGACCTTAAGCGAGTAATTGGGATTGATTCGGAATACCGTCTTCGGCAGGAACTCGCCCACCAGCAGGATTACGCCTGTGGATATAAGCGTCTGAATCAGCAGCACCAGAGCCTCGCTATTGGTGAAGCTCTCTATCCAAGGCTCCAGCAGAGCGGCAGCGCCCATACCATAGATTACGAGCACCACATTGTTGCCAACAAGGATGGTGCTTATGAAAAATTCCGAGTTGCCGTAGAATCGGTTGATAATCTTGCCTATTACTCCGCCTCGCTTCACATCAATCTCCACTCGCACACGGTCGCCAGTGACAAAGGCAATCTCCGTGCCCGAGAAGAGGGCGCTAAGAAGCAAAGATGCAAGAGCGATTATAAGCCAAGTCATATAAATTATAAATTACAAATTACAAATTACAAATTACAAATTACGAGTTACAAGTTACAAGTTACAAATTACAAATTACAAATTACAAATTACAAGTTACAAATTACAAGTTAAGTATAGGACGGAATTAAATTTAAACTATTCTTATTCTTGAATCCCGTAGGGATTCTTTCAATTAGCCTATTGGCATTTCCCCTTCTCCCCAACCCCGTAGGGGTTGTTAAGTTATTGAGAAACAACCCCCCTACGGGGTTGGATTGGGAAATCCTTAATCCAGGCTATTTGAAACAACCCCTACGGGGTTGGCGTCGGCCAGGCTTGGCAGCGGCAGTGCTGTCGCTGTCAGCCGGTTCCTTCTGGGTTAGCTCATCGTTGCGCTTGGCGGGGAAGATGCCCGTGGGGCGCTGCACGGTGTAAGCGGTCATGGCCTCATTGCTGGTAAAGCCGTAGCCCTCGATAATGCGGTCGCTGCGCACGATGTGGATAAACGAATCGCTGTACACCTCGCGCTTGGCTTGGTTCCAGAACACTTGCTGGGTAAGGAAGCTGTCGCGCTGCGGATTTATCATAATCACATTTCCATCCAGACGCCACAGGCGCTTCTGGCTGAAATATATGGCAGAGTCACATATCATATTGGCCGTGACATTGAGATGACGGTCGTACTGCTCAAGTTCCAATCCTTCGGGGAACTTCCAGTTGGGATCCTTGGCATCCTCATACATCTTCCAAATCGGAGCCTGAATATAATATTTGGTATAGCCGGAGTCGGAGATAAAGGTATTAACATCCACAGTGGTCATTGTGGGGGTGTTGTCGCCGTCGATGATATTGGGCACATAGCTATGCTCGTCCTCACCGCAACTGGTAACAACAGTGGCACCTGCCACGCAAGCGGCCACCACCATGGGTAATATCCTCAATCTTCCACTCAATCCTAAATCCTTAAACTTTAATAGATTTTTGCCTTGCGGAACCACATCTCGTTGAAGTTCACGCCCAGCGTGATGTTGAAATACTGCTCCTTCACCAAGGGGTCAGGATGAGCCTGGCGATGCTTGTATTCAAATCCAAGGTTAATCATAGTCTTGAACTGTGGCACTGGCAAGCCAATACCAGCAGTAATGCCAAATTCGCGCACGTTGTTGCCGCGCACCATCAGATAGTCGTGGTTGTAGTATGCGCCTAACCTATAATTAGCGCGCTGCCAGTAACCTCCACGCGGTTGAGGAGTGTACTGCAGACCGGCAGCTATCTTGTATCGATTGGCAAACTCGGTGTTCTCGAAATCTTCAAGCTTTGCATATTTGGCGTCCTTCCAAGGTTGATACAGAAAATCCACCTCGGCCAGCAGGCGGTTGCGCCATGTGTAAGAGATTCCGCCGCCCCAGGTTGCAGGCGTAGAATATTTTCCAGCCAACTTGGTGTAGCCCGTGGTGTCAACCTCAGCTGTGGTGGACGAAGATGTGTCGTAGTGGATGCCATAGGTTTCGCCATGCAGGCTCTTGCCAGGCGAGAACGTCAAGCCAAGCGTAACTTTGCTCTCTGGCCCTACCGGAAGGTCATACTGCACGCCAATGTCCACGCGCCAGTCGCGCACCTTCATATACCGCTCGAAAAGCGAGGTGGAGCCGCTGCTGGTGTAGGCATACACATCGTTTACGATGGTGCCAAACACATAATACACGTTAGCGCCGACATAAGCATTCTTAAACGGTGAAGCTCCCACACCCACGTAAGCTTCGTTGATATCGCCATTGCCCACGCGAGCCGATGTGCCATTGCTGATTGAGTCAGCGAAAGAATATCCGGTGCTTGAGAATGGGAGCAAGCCAAAGCTTGCGCCTATACGCTTGGTGATTGGAAAGGCCATGGTGATGTAGTCGAGGCCAGCAGTGAAATTGTTCTCCTTTAGGCCGTTCTCCTGAAACCATCCACACTTGAAGTCCACACCCATGTCGAATAGGAATGTGAGCGAGTCGATAGCTGCATACGAAGCCGGATTCATCACATTGATTTGTCGGCCCGAGTTCATGGCATAGCCAACACCACCCATGGCTCGTTGCGACGAGGTAGCGTTGTCATTGAGAAGTCCGTAGCCATATTTGCTATAAGGCGAAAGCGTGGAGTTCTGTGCCCAAGCGCCTGCGAAGGCTGCCAAGCAAAGGAGCAAAGCGAAAAGTCTATTTCGTTTCATTATATTCAATTATGGTTTTTAGACCCCGCAGCACGAGGTCGGCATCAGCAGTTACGGGGAAAGGCAAGTGTTGGCACAAGCATCGCGAGCGACCACCGGTGAGCACCACATAGGTGCCTCGCGGCGACTGGGCGTGATAGTAGATGATCTCGGCCACCACGCCGTAGAAGGCTCCTGCCTGCATGGCTCCCACCGTAGAGGTGCCCCACAGCGGAGCATCGGGGTCAGTAATCACCTCAGGCAGCTGGGCGGTGTAAGCGTGGAGGGCGCGCAAGCGCACTCCAATGCCGGGGGCTATATTGCCCCCAAGGAAACACCCATTGGCATCCACGCGGTCGTAGGTCACAGCTGTGCCGCAATCCACCACCAGCAATTCGCAGCCAGGGCGCAAGTCCATTGCTCCAACCATGGCGGCTATGCGGTCGGTGCCGAGCGTAGCGCCAGTGGTGTAATGGCTGAGGTCGAGCGGCAGCGGGGTGTCTGGCCCCACTATGACAGTGCGGTGCGAAAAGGATACAGCCACCTGGCCCAGACCATATACGTCGGGGGCCACGGCGCACATAGCCACGCCGTCGAGCTCGCCATCGGCCTTAGCGCAGAGGCTCTCGATGTCACGCTCGGTGAGAGCGCCCCACATTGATGGGCCGCGCATCACTCCGTCGATCCACAGGGCAGCCTTGGCCGAGCTATTGCCTATGTCAAGTGTCAAATACTTTGCCATTTCTGCTGCAAAATTAATAAAAACGCAAATATCAACCTCAAAAAAACGTCAATATTTAACTATTATTATTGAATCTCACCATTTTCACCCCCTTTTCACCCCATTCGTCCCCAAAATCCGCCCCCTCTCATACCCAGTCCCAATCTTCATCATCTTATCCTCCACGACGCGCACCATAGCCGCATGGGTTTCGTGGAAAACCGAAACAAGGGCAAATACAATATTATAATTTAATATTAATCTGAATGAAAGGTTAAAGTTTCTGCAAAGTTACTAATTTCTAATGGAATAACAAATCTGAGAATGCTAAAAGCGAAAAATATGGTCGTATCCATGAGAATCCACTTGGGTATTGTCTAAGGTTTCAGTTTTCCATGAATTCCCAGGTGGAGATGGTACGGGTAGTGGAAGAAAAGACGATACCGATTTTAAAGACCTTGCGGTCTTCGGCGTTCCACGACAAATGATAACCTTTGTCGTCGATTTGTCGAAGGGCTTCTTCAGGAGCACCATCGAGTTTGAACTCCATTACATATACATATTTTAAAGTTTCTGCCACCATGTCGATGCGACCGCCACTGACAGCAATTTCACTGCGTGCATCTACACTCAACATTTGGAAAATGATGTTTACAATGATATGGTAGGTAGCCTCAAGATGAGAAATCCGAGCCAATTCTGAATCTTCTTCCTCCTCAGTTTTTTTAGGTTTTGTAAAAAGATAACTTGGGATTTTAGCGATAATAGTTTGCAGTTCTCTAATCCAGCCATCTATGTCACCATGAGTTAGCTTTTCCTTTAGGTTATGAAATTTTAAGGGTAATTCGTTTTCATTGATACCTGTATATCGTGGAAGCAGTTGCTCCAGTAAGGTGCTTCGCACTTCGCCATTGGGGATTGCAAGGCGATAGAGATCATCGCCTCGGGTATCAACAATTGTAAGATAGCCAGTTTGGAACAGCAACGGAATATTGTCATCCTTTCGGAAGATATCCTCCATACGAGCCTGGTTCACCCACAAGTCTTGAAGTTCAAGCAAATCGAAATTGGCATCCGACAGGTATTTCATAAATACTTTTGAAATGCCTGACTTTATCCAATAATTGCTAAGCCGATTATCAGTGAAAACATAAAGCAAACTATAAGGATTATAAACCATTTCATGGCTTGCCGTAAATCTATAACTGTCGTATTTCAATCGTAATTCCTCAACAGTTTCTTCCATAGACCACCCTTTGCGCTCACCCAAGACTCTGAGACCTTGTGAAAAATTATCTTGCAATTCTTGTTGGGTGATACCGCATATTCCCGCGAAGTTCTCATTCAAAGAGATGTCGGTGTAGTTGTTAGGACCAGAGAAAAGAGTGCAGTTGGGAAATCGTGTCACGCCCGTAATCATTGAGAAGTGTACGTATTTGCTCATAGCCTTAGGCTGAGAATAGAATGCACGCAGCACAATGCTCATAGCCTCCAATCGCACTGGGTCATCCATTATCTCGGTAACACCCTTGTCGTACTCATCTATAAGAATAACGACTTTGCGACCCACCTTTTGGCTAACTGCCTTAATAAGGCTACTGAAATAAACTCCCACATCGTCGGTGTTGGATTCTGCCACTATTTCATATTCCTGCTCATAAGATTTTAACTGAGAGAAGAGAAAAGCCCTCATTCCCTCAGCTGACTGGCCGTTGCATCGGCTCATGTCGAAATGCAGAACCGGATACCTCCCCCAATCTTTTTCCTCTTCATATATGGCAAGTCCTTCAAAAAGCTCTTTTTCACCACGGAAATAACTTTCGAGGGTTGACAAAAGCAGACTTTTACCGAATCTTCGTGGGCGTGACAAGAAAATAAAATCACTGGTCCACATCAGTTCCGGTATATAATGCGTTTTGTCAACATAAAGGCTGCCGCTTTCTCGCACCTTGCGAAAATTCTGTTGCCCAAGTGGATATCTCACTCTTTTTTCCATGCTATTTGGCCTTATGTTGCAAAGTTAGCCATTATTTTTCAAAAACCATTCTTAAGAACCTAAATTTTTCAGATTTGTTCCCAGTACCTACCCCCTTTCTTGTAATTACTCTCGTCTTCTATAACACAATGTGATTGTCCCGTCCTAAAAAACCTTTACTAGAGTTTATATAAAATAAAATATGATTGGTTCAGCCACGCATACGGAGATTATGGATACCAGCGGCTATGTGGAAGATCTTCCCCACATAATCGTTGGCCCTGAGTCTGCATTCGTGCCGAACCACGTGCATTATCTTAGTTCCTCCGATGGCATGCTCAACCCTGATCCTCTTTCTGGAAATCTCCCTGTTCTCCCTCCTCTGCTCGGGGGTGAGATCCTTTCCCTTGGGCTTCTTCGCAGGCTGGACCACCCTGGCGTTGTCAGGAGAGTAGCCTTGGTGTCCGGAATCCTGCATGAGCATGCAGCTGTAAGGGAAGCTGTAGTGTGTGTCCGCGATCCTCTTGTCATGGACGGAGCCGCATACCGTGGGGCTTATGAAAAGCATCAGAGCGCCGACAGTGCAGATGACAGCGTTCTTGACAGTGTGCCTCTTTTTCTTGCCGCTGTAGTAATCCGCCTGTGTTTCAGGGTTGTGCGGGCGAGGCACCTCGCGCTCGGATGCGTCATGGATGAGAAGGTGGGTGGCCTTGTCCCCGCCCATCCCATCGAGCTTGGCCCGGAACTGAGCCATGGTCTCTGCCGGAAGTACGTCCATCTCCTTGAGCGCCTCCTTGAGGATGTCCGTGAGCCTGTGGATGAAAAGGCAGCATTGCTCTTGGTCCATTTCGAACCTGTCGGCAAGGACTTCCTGGAGGGAATTGGTCTTCATGAAGTAGAGGATGAAGAACAGCCTGTCGGCAACCGTGGGGAGAGGATGCTTCTTGTAGATCGTATGCTTGCGGGCACGAACAATGCGCTTCCCACTCATGTCGTGGAAAGCCATGTACTCGTAATATGCGTCTTCAAAGTAGGGAAGCATCTTTCGGAACATTTCGGGTGTCACGCCTGTGACGGCTTTGAAATTCTTAACTTTTTCGAGTTTGTGTGCGTATTTCATAATCTGGGTGTCTTATGTTGTAATAACGTAAATACACCTATTTTAGCACGCGCACGTAAATATTAAACTTTTAATTTATATAATCACTACTATAAAACAGATGGCATTTTTCATAATGTATAGTGTTGAAATCGCCATGTGGGTGTATTATTGGAATAGTATAATCAGCGGGGCTGCGATTACGCTATGACCTGTCACATGTGCACACAGCAAGTGAGGCGCGGAGGGTGGTTGGGTCCTTCGCGCCTCACATATCGATTTAATAGGAGGTTAGCATTGGCAGGGGTTGTTTCCGCCGAGGCGGATTCGCTTAGCCTGAACGTTGAAATTAAGAATTTCCGAGGCCAATGGGTCGAATTTGTCAGGATTCTCAGTGGTGGTCACTATGCATGTGCCGCCGGTGGTGATTTCATCCTTGATATTGGGATGTTGGTCAAGATACTTCTTCATGTAATCACCGATGAAATCCTCCTGGGATATCAGCTCCACATCCTTAGGAAGTACTTCGGCGAGCTGCTTCTTAATCAATGGATAATGGGTGCAGCCGAGGATTATAGTCTTGATTTGCGGGTCTTGGGCCATCAGTTCGTCGCTGTATTTCTTGGCGAAGTACAGCATTGGCGGGGTGTCGATCTCGTTGTGTTCGATCAATGGCACAAACATTGCGCCGCCCTGACCGCTGACCGTCATTCCAGGATAGGTTTCCTTGATTAACTTCTGATATTCGCCTGACGCAATTGTGCCAGGGGTGGCCATTACGCCGATATGTGAATCGGCAGGGAACTTAGCAAGATATTCTACCGTTGGCTTTATTACGCCCAGCACGACCTTGTCGGGATAATACTTAGGTAGGAACTCACTCTGCACTTTAGGCAGCGCTTCTGACGATGCTGTGTTGCAGCCAAGCATTACGATTGGGCATTTTGCCACGTCGAAGAAGTAGCGTAGCGCTTCACATACGAATTCATACACAATATCGGCCGAACGCTCGCCATAGGGAGCCCTGGCGCTATCGCCTATGAAGAAATAATCATACTGGGGGAGCTTGTCGCGGATGCCTTTGAGGATGGTAAGTCCGCCAAATCCTGAATCAAATACTCCGATTGGTCCTTTTGTGTTGTTCATAGCTTTTCGATTTAAAACCTATAAATCTTCTAACACCTCCATGCCCCCATAGTTCACTCCTTAACTCTTTTTAAACGTGAGATTAACGCCATCTCCAATTGCAGCTTTAAGCCGTTCGATGTCTTGGTCTTGCCTCCTGGGTGCGCCCTTTTCCACCCGAATAAAGGGCGTGTAATAGCAATCCACGCCTCCATAAAGCTTAGCATGTATCTTACGGTATGCCCCATCCGCATACCCCTGCATCGGTGCAAATTGGAGATTCATAATTATTTTAAGTCCAAATACATCATTCTTGTATGTAAATGTTCTACTTCTTCTAAACCGAAAAACTCTTTTTCTTCTTCCTCAGTTTGATAAATGAACTTGAATCCACATTTATTATAAAATTGAAGTATACTCTCTTTATTGTAAGCATCTACTATAAGAAAGCGACAACCTGTTTTGTTGTATGGATTCCATATTCTTTTTCAATTGAGTATTTAAGTTCACGACTTCTTTGAAGTACTTTTTCAAGTTTAAGTTTCTCTTCATTTGTTAGAGGTCCACGAGAAGCCTTATGATTTTCTGCTTCCTATACAAATCGTTCAGCTGAGGATCCGGTAAGCTCCGGAGAGGTATGTATTGCTATGGCCATAACTTAAAAGGTTAAAAGTTTCTGCAAAGTTACTAATTTCTAATGGAATAACAAATCTTAGTATGTTAAAAGTGAAATTTTTTCAAAAATTCTTCTCAGAAATTTTGTCAATTTGGAGGAAAAGTTTTATTTATTCCAAAGTGGTTCAGTTTACCAGTTTGGAGGAAATCCCATAGCACGTATATCCACCATAAGATATGCGGTAAAGAAGTCAATGATATGTGATTTCATATCATTTGTTGGTGAAATGATGTCTATGAAAAACTTAATGATAGAAATATTATAGAAAATACGATTTACTGCCGTAGTATTATTAATCCAATTTCGTTTTAATTTCTTTGGCTTTTTGGGTTGAATTGAATTTAGTTTGTTCCAAACACGATTATGGTGACCACAAGAGTTTCGGGTTAAAGTCAAAGTTGTGAGCCATGATGCGAACACAGGCATAGGTAATTCAAATCGCATAGCGATTTCTTTACGTAGAGTTATGTCGGCAATATTCTCATAGATTCGAGTTAATACTCCAAGAGGGAGAATCTCAACTAATATCCAAGCAGGAGGATATGGGTTGGCGTAAGTGTTTTTGAAATGGGATATAAATTCTTCCTTTGAGTGTCGGTATTCTTTGTCAACCAGAGACATTGTGTGTTCAAATACAGAGCTATTTGCAAAAACAGATGGTGTGGTCATCCAAAATGGATTTCTGGTAGAAGATGCCACAATATTTGCCATGGCGCTACGAAAGGCAACTTCTATTTTTTCTATCTCATTGAAGAGTAACATTCGTAATTTCTTGTCAAATCGATAGAGGCTAATAGCTGCGTCAAATGAAGCATCGGGCTTGTAAATGTGATTAGTTTTTGGTTCCGACAAAAATGGATATAAATAACCACTGAGACGATAATATCCAATATTTCGGATATAATCCTCACACTTTCTAACGTCCTTTATTTTCAAGCTTCGAGTTTTGAGCAACTTGACAATGTCAACAGAATGTTGATGAGTTTTAGTGAAATTGGTTTGCATATGTTAGAATTAATATAAAACGACCCCCGACTTGAGCATCGTTGAGAGGCTTGGGGGTTCTAGTGTTGCAAAGTTACGTCTTTTTATTTAAATAACAAAACTTTTATACTAATTTTACCATTTTTTCAAAAATTCTTCACTAAAATTTTGTCAGTTTGGAAGAAAAGTTTTAAATTTGCCATCGATATCAATGATGGGCTCAAGAGAGAGCCTAAGATATCACTGACATACAAGGTGTAATTTTTGATTATCTTGATTCTTAAACTTGGCGGTTTTCGACTTCAAAAGATAATTGACGATTGCACCTACATCAGTTGTTAATGCTCTGCGCCATTGGCGCATAAGTATAGCGGCTTGGTGTAGGGGCATAGTTTTATCTTTGAAGTAGGTACGCCAAGACCCAAGAATCGGATAAAACAAAGATGCAATCCCTGCACCTTTTGTTTTACCACTAACCGCCGATTCGGGATTGCAGTAGGCACTTATAGAAAGGAATAATATCATCATTGCATTTATTTTCTCAATCTGATCCTTAGTGTGATCAACTATTAATAAACCCTTAACAGATTTGGTTACAATGGAACTGTCAATTGTATTCTATCAGAATTCGAATCAATGACAGTAATTTGTAAGAAAACTCAAAACTTAACTAATATGGAAATTTTAAGACGAATTTGGCCCTTGCTTATCACCATGATAATTGTCATTCTTCCTTCTTGTGGTGGAAATGAGAACGATGAACCCGATAATACAAATAAGTATGAAACCCAACTTGAAAATCTCTATAATACCTACAAAAAAGAAATCATTGGTTCGTGGAATGCCTATGAAGTCTACAAAAGCGATCTAACTCACGAAGCTGGATGGTATCCAATATCCACGATTTCATGGTCTAATCTCAATTTCACATTCAATGTTGATGGGACTGGAACTTGGGATACTACAATCTGGGGAGTTCAAGAAATCACATATGAAATATATAAGAATGAATGAAATATATAAGAATGAAGATTATGTAAAATATCATACTACCGAAGCTCCAATTTTTATTACTATAACTCCAAAAGGAAAATCATCTTCGGATTATGCTCTTGAAATTAATAACGGATATATGCGAATATACACAACACTTTTGAAACTTTATGAAAGTCCTGGATCTGGAGGTTCTGCAGATGTCCGTTACAAAAAACAGTAAAATGACGAATTCCCCTAAATGAATCAACCTAATTTTTGGCAACAAGAAGATTATAAATAAAAGAAGTGTCTATGCCTATCTTTATTGGGGAATCTGAAAATTTCTATGTGAACTAAGATACTTAGCGATTTCCTCACGTATCCTTACGAAGACTGTTACTCATATCAATTTACTGTGTTCTCCTGTATCTCCAAATAAGGTTGGCGTAGCGGTACACACATTCTTTATGTTGGAATATCAAAAAGGATAGGACTAATCCAAACAAATAATTATCATGAGAAAAATCTGTAGTTCTTTAACAAAAAAGCGAGTAATTACCTTCTTTATGATGGTAATTTCCATCTTGCCATCTTTCTCAACAACCTTTGAGGCAGAGGGTATCAATTATAAAATAACTTCGAACACGGGAGGTAATAATACTGTCTCTGTAACTAAATCTAATGAGTCCGATGGTTACATTGGAAACATAGAAATTCCAACTAATGTTTGTTATGATGGAGTAACGTATACCGTGACTGCAATTGGAGAAAGTGCGTTTGAGAGCAATTATCTCCTTACGAATATTCATCTTCCCTCATCTATATCAGAGATTTCCTTATATGCTTTCGAAAGTTGTATAAATCTGATTTCTGTAAACTTACAAGAAACTCTTATTGAAAGTGTTCCTATGTCTTGTTTTGAAAATTGTGCGAAATTATCTTCTGTATCATTGCCTTCGACTATACAATCTTTAAAACTTGATTGTTTTAAAGATTGTATTTCATTAGAAAGTGTAGTTCTTAATGAAGGATTAAATACCATAGATAATTCTTTTAGTGGTTGTATTTCATTAACCTCAATCACTTTACCTAATAGTGTTAAAACCTTGTCTGGAGCCTTTTTTGACTGTAAACAGTTAAAGAAAATAGAAATCACCACAGATAGTCAACTAGAAAAAATAGGTTCATTTTGTTTTACAAATTGTCCTATAGAAAACATATATCTCCCTTCAACCTTAAAAGAAATTGGCCTTAATGCATTCTCGTCATGTGAATCATTAGAATCAATAGAAATTCCAGAAAAGGTGATTAAACTTGGTACTATGGCATTTTATGGTTGCTATAATCTTCAATCCATTACACTACCTGACAATCTTTCAGTAATAGAAAATCGTTGTTTCTCATATTGTAAGTCTTTAAAGGAAATTTATCTTCCAGATGGAATTATAGAAATATCATCCGGGCTTTTACAGGGTTGTGGAAGTCTTATCTCAGTTCATTTACCTAATAATTTAAAAATATTAGGAGACTATGCTTTTGAATGGTGTTCCGAATTAGAGACGATAAATTTTCCCAAAAGTGTAACTTCTTTTGGAAAATATGCATTTCATGGTTGTTCATCCTTAACTGAAATTATTTTTCCTCTTAATTTAAATACTATAGGGGCTTCTTGTTTTTATAGTACAAGTTTAGAAAAAATATTTAGTCCAGCTACCAATCCTCCATTTTTAACCTCTTCTGAATATGAATCAAATTATCTATTTCCAAAAGATGCTACAGCATATGTTAGAAAAAGCTCTTTGGAGTCCTATTTGAATTCTGACTGGAAAGAGAATGTTAAAGAAATAATCGGATCAGATATTTATATTAAAGTTGAAAATTCAATTCTCTCAAAAAACGAAACAGAAAAATTAGAGGTTATCCTTTTGGTAGAAGGTGATCAAAATGATATTTACTGGACTTCTTCTAATCCAGAAATTATAACAATTGACCAAAATGGTAATATCACTGCTATTTCTTCGGGCTCTGCTGAAATCAAAGCATCTTTGGGACAATATCAGGGATCTTGTATAATAACTGTAGAATCAGTATCTGCGGAAAATATTGTTTTAGACACGTCGGAATTAAACTTAAAAGTAGGAGAAAAATACACATTAAAAGCTTTAATTTCACCTGAAGATGCAACTGATAAAACTATTAATTGGACTTCAGACAAACCCAATATTGCAATAGTAGATGAAGAAGGAACAGTTAATGCTATTAATCAAGGAGAATGTACTATTACTGCGAAATGTGGTGAAGTTTCAGATACTTGTAAAGTAACTGTTACATTGAATTCACAAACCATTTCTTGGGAGCAAGATTTTAGTAATGTCACAGCATTAGATAAAATTGAACTTACCGCTTATTCCTCTTCTGGATTAACTGTAGACTATTCAATAACTCAAGGAAACAATATAGCTAGTATTGAAAACAACGTTTTGATTATTTCAGCAGGCGGAGAAATCTCAATCACAGCTTTTCAATCTGGAGATTCTACCTATGATGCTGCAGACCCAATTACAAAGATTTTTACTGCACAAAAACATACCCAAATCATAATTTGGGAACAAGATCTAAATAATCTAATAGTTGGAGATGTTGTTGAATTAAATGCAACAGCAACATCCGATCTTTCAGTATTATATTCAATTTCTAAAGGTGAAAATTTGGCGAAATTAGAAGATAATATACTGACAATTTTAGGAGGTGGTGAAATGGAAATTTTAGCATCACAACCAGGTAATGAAACCTATAAAGAAGCAGAATCGATTTCAAAACCGTTTACCATAGTGAAAAAAGAACAATCTATAATTTGGAATCAAGAATTTGATGAATTGTTTGTTGGCGACAGTGTAGAGTTGACAGCCGATGCCTCTTCTGGTCTTGATGTTGAGTACACTATAACTGATGGTCAGGAGTTAGCATCGATTTCTGGTAATACGCTTACACTTCTTAGTGCTGGCGCAATTACAGTTACTGCAACACAACAAGGCAATGAAGCCTATCAGCCAACTTCCTTGTCAAAGGAATTGACCGTTAACAAGCGAACTCAGAGCCTTACGTGGAATCAGGCATTAGATCCACTTTATGTAGAGGACATAGTGACTTTGACAGCCGAGACATCCTCAGGCTTAGAAGTGGAATATTCTATAATCGATGGTCAAGAAATAGCTTCCATTGAAGGCAACCTCCTCACTATTTTGGGAGCTGGGGATATAACTATTAAGGCTTCCCAACCTGGCAACAACGAGTTTGAGGCAGCAGAGCCTGTGTCCAAGAAATTCACTGCCATAAAGAAAGATCAATCAATAATCTGGGACCAAGAGTTCATTGATGTCATCGAAGGTGATGAAATAGAACTGACCGCTGAGGCCTCATCTGGATTGCAGGTAGAATATGCCATGTGGCCTGAAGACAATCCAAGCGGTGACATTATTCTTGTTACAGGCAACATTATTATTGTGCCTACAGCTGGCATGATAAACATTGAAGCCTATCAGTTTGGCAATAATGTTTATGAAGAAGCTCAGCCTGTGAGGAAGTCATTTGTAGCCCAAGAGCGCAATAGCCTTGGTTCTACAATGAACGATGGTCGTAAGGTCAAAATGGATGGAGACAATTTGGTTTTGTTTGGTTTCTCCAAAGATGAAGTAGTTAGGATATATTTGGTCAATGGTACCCTCATATACAGTGGCACTGACCGCGTCATTCCCCTATCACCCAATCAAACTTACATTGTTTCCTACAATGGAGCTTCGGTAAAACTAAGAAATCAGTAAAAACCAAGGGCCTCACCGCTTAATGGCAGTGAGGCCTTTTTTGTTATATTGTGAAATTAGGATTACCACCATAGAGCTAAGAATGAAATCCGATTCTTATGGTTTTGATTAAAAGTCTGCCCGATGAAAATAGTAGGGATATGAATCTGTTGTCACAATTTCTCTATCTCTTCTGGTGATAAACCTGTAATGATTGATATTTTATCTATGGGGTCGCCAAATTGCTTCATAGCGCGTGCATTCTTTTTCTTTTCCTCCATTCTGCCTACTTCCACGCCTTCTTCACGGGCTGTTACAACCACATTGTAGTTGTCGCGCTGGCGCTTGAGGCTGGCTTCATAGGCTTCGTATTCTTCGGGCGATAACTTGCTCACTTCGGCCAACTGGAAAAAGCTGCGGAAGAGTTCGTCATCGAGGTGCTCTGGAATTTCAGACAGCTTCGCAAGGTTCTTGATCACATAGAGCCAATCCTCTTGGCGGTCGGAAAGTTCTTGCTCGCTTTTGATGAACTTGGGCATCTCAAGAAAGATGTAGTTGAGCTTTTGATAAAAGACATCGCCAGTGCTGACATCCACGAGCTTCACATCATGCTTGTAAGCCGGGTTGTCGGCGTAGTCCCCCATGACGAAGTTGAGAAATGCCACCATGTAAACCTTCGGCAACTGGTAGTTCCACTCGCTTCCCGGCTCGGCAGCTTTTTGTATGGGGAATGTGGAATAGTAAACCGCCCTGTCAATGAAGAACTTCTGCTTGGAGTTCTGCATTTCCACTATTATGTGGCCTCCCTTATCGGTGGTGCAATAAAGGTCGTAAATGGCGTTTCTGTCGCCTGGCAAAAGCCCTAACTGCTCAGTATTGCGATAAGTGATGTCCACTATCTTTTCCTCTTCGCAGAGCAGCGAGTTTAAAAAGTTTATCAGGTAACTCTTGCAACGGTCAGAACCAAACATTCTCTTGAACCCGAAATCCGTAAACGGATCTATGTATCTTTCTGTACACATGATAATTAAGGTTATTGGGTTGATACTATAAATACTTTTGCAAAGATAGTGAAAAAAATTCAATAACACAAACACCTTTAATATTGAAAGTACCCATTTTTCATAATGTATAGTGTTGAAATCGCCATGTGGGTGTATTATTGAAATAGTATAATCAGCGGGGCTGCGATTACGCTATGACCTGTCACATGTGCACACAGCAAGTGAGGCGCGGAGGGTGGTTGGGTCCTTCGCGCCTCACATATCGATTTAATAGGAGGTTAGCATTGGCAGGGGTTGTTTCCGCCGAGGCGGATTCGCTTAGCCTGAACGTTGAAATGCGTTCCAAATCCTTTTTCGCTTGTGTGATATAAGCTATTTGTGGCATCAATCATTGATAATAGAGTTCCAGAAATCGTCGAAATGATCAGTGTCGATGATGCCAGCATATTCACCTCGTTCCGCTTCTTCCATGACAGCTCGTGTCTCTGCATTTGGACTGTTGAACTCATGTTCGAGCAACACTGATTCTACATAATTGTTAAGGGTGCGATTCTCTTTTGCCGCATTTTTTCGAAGACTTTCCATTAGCTCAGGTTTAAATCTGAAACTTGTCACTTTCTTTGAGATTGTTCCTTGTGTTGCCATAATTATTATTTTTTATGTAATACAAATGAATTCTTTTGTATTGCAAAGATACAATAATAAACGAATTATCCAAATTATTTGTTCAATTTATTCCAAACTTGAACAATGCCAAAATGTCCCGTCCTAAAAAACCTTTACTATAAAAAACCATCCTTAATCATGGCTAAATTAAAACTAATAACTCATATCTTAGTCTTTGAGGCGGAGGTCGAGTTGGAGGCCCAGAATGTCAGCTACCGAAAGGAGGGTGGAAAGCTTGGGATTGCCCTGGGCACGCTCCAGAGCCACAAGAGTGTTGATTCCAATTCCTGCCATATCGGCAAGGTCTTGTTGGCCTACCTTCAATTTCTTACGCCTGGCTTTTATGTATGAAGCTATTTCCTTATTGTCCATATCAGTCTAAAAAGTCAACATTTTTCTACGATAATCAAACGACAACCAATAACTGTGCTTGGCTTCTTTGGTAAGAAATGAATTTTCAATTAATTCTTTTGCCAAAGGATATGGTTGCTCGAATTTGTCAAGTTCTCGTTTAATGAGTTGTTTTGGTAATCCAATTCTTCGGCCGAATTCTTCGAAGTCTTTACGACTTATTGAATTGACATCACCTGTTGGCATACCCTCACGAAATAATCCAAGGGAAAGAGCAAAAATCCGGGGCTCATAAAGATGCAATGATGTGTTAAGCAAATCGTAGGCTGGAGTCAGTCGCCACTCTCCATCTTTGTAAATCAACGAGAAGTTCTTGAGATGAGCATCATCGTTTAACGTCAAAAAATTGAAAACAACGATCCTAAAAAACCTTAGAACATCGACCATCCAAGCCTTTACATGCTTCCTTATGAGAAGAGCGCAGTCTTCATAGCTGGCATTTTCATATTTGTACCAGTCACCATTCCTATCTTTGGAAAGCCCCATGAGCGAAGCAAAATCCTCTTGCTGCAATTTTTCGGCTCCATTAACATCAAATCTTCTGGTAAGATATGCAATCTCTCCACTTTTATAAAAAATTAGTCCGTTGGCAGCAGTCTCAATTCCATAAACCTGAAATGCCATTTGCATGGTAAGGTTCTCATTGGCAGGGCAATCTTCGGTTCTCATCAGATGATAAGACTGTGGCTTGGGTTTTGCTATATAAGTCGATCTCTCATTGACAAGATTATACCTCAATTTGTTATCGTTTCCAAGAACCATCCCCATCTTTGGTTGAACTCCCGATAAAGAAATTCGGCCCACTGACTCTTTTATGTCTATGGGTTGTATAGCAGGGCTATCTAAGTCTAAAAAGGGTGAAATCTCTTTGCCATCAAACAAAATCTTTCTTGCCAAAGGTGAATAAGTTGGGTATCCCTTGGCCAAAGTTGAGGGACATCGTTCTATTTCCATACTCTATTTCTTTAGGGGGTTAATGGTTATGGCTCCTATGGTGTCGTATTGACAGGTTTCAAGCATAATACCGAAATCATCACGCTCGTCAATATGAAAGAGTTGGGATTGTACCATGCGGTTGGCTCCCTCTGACAACATATTAGCAAACACTGAAAAGAGATATGGAGCTTCGTATGGCTCTTCTCTAACTGGCAAGGTAAGGCTAATAGGAAGGCTATCTTTTGTATTCACATAGTCTTCGTCGTAGGTGAAAATGAAATGTCGCTCGTCGGTTTCTGTCAACAAACCCACTCTCTTGTCATGAAGAAGTACCTCACATTGTCTCATCTCTATAAAGTTTTGTCATTTACCAATGCTGCAAAGTTAATAAACAAATTTGAAATGTCCAAGCAAAAATCACAGCCCACTGTGATTTTTGCTATAAATTTAGTTTTTTATAAGTCTTTAAACCCAAAAATCACAATGCATTGTGATTTTCATCTTCTCACTATAATTCAACCATTTTAAAGATTCCTACACACTTTGGTTACCATTCCTATGGACAACTTAATTCGGCACTTCCAAAACAGCGAAACTGTCACTTCACCTATGGATTAGTAAAATAATGGTACAAGTTGTTAATTGATTAATTATCAATAATTTATGGTTTATACCTCTGCGGCAGAAATATATAATTACGATGAAACCGACTACTCCCAACACTTCTCTTCGGTCGGATTTAAATGATTACTTTGTACCGTGGTCATAGATGTCACCGAAGTTGGCTTCGATGAAGACTATTTCAAAGGAATTTCCGTTTCGGAAACCTAAAAATGGACGATTGTCCCCAGTGGCTCTAAGCACCAACAAAGTTTTAAGGTCATTGGATAAGGGAACCGACGGCTTGATGCTTGAAACTGGTATGGTTTCAGAACCAAAGGAATGGCGTCCTGTTGTGTAAGATGATATCCCTGCTCATAATAGAGCAACTTTTGCAGCTTCAAATTAGAAATCAACTCCAAATTGTCATCCCACATGGGCTTTAGAAGGAGTTTGTTAGCTATGTCAAGTACCGAATTGGCCATAATCTTTGTATTAATTTGAGTTTGACTATTACCGTAAAATTACATAAATATAACAACTTTACCAAGCATTTAAAAAATTATTTCTGAGGAAAAATGTAATCTTAGGTTTTTATATTATTGAAATGGCATCGAAGTAGCGGCTGAGGGTCGAGGCTTTGCGGATGGCTTTGTGGGCGCGATGGCCGATCTCGGGTTCGAGGTAATCCCAAAATGGCTTGATCTTTTGCAGAAGCTGGGTGTCGCCACAAAGTGAGGCTTTGTATTCGGTGAAAAGTTGAGAGTGGAACATACGTAGCATTTCGAGTCTTTTCTCCTTCGGCCATTCTTCTCCTGTAGCATATTCTATTCCTAAGGATGGGCGAGCCAATAGGCCCCGGCCAATCATTATTCCTGATAGAGCAGGGTAGTTTTGCTTTATTTGATTGATATCTGCGATGGTTCTGATTTCACCATTGAAAACCACTGGATTGTGAGATTCTACAAGGAACTTTTCAAATTCTGGCATTAGCAGCTCGCCGCTGTACATTTGCTTTGCTATGCGTGGATGCAAAGTGAGGTGATGCAATGGCATATCGTTGAGCAGCGGCATCAAGGGCTGCCATTCTTTTGCATCATGCCATCCAAGGCGCATCTTCACCGAATATTTTACTTCTGGATCCTGTATGATTTCATCTCTTGCCTTAATCATTGTGCTAAGGTCAACAATCATTGCTGAGCCTCGCCCTTTTCCAGTTTGCATAGGGTAGGGGCAACCCAAATTCAAATCAATGCGTCTGAGTCCAAGGCTCTTTATAGCTTCTGTAAGAATGTTGAACTCATCAAAATCTCCAAAGATAATCTGAGGCACCAGATTAGTGCCGTCACCAATTGCGGCCTTAAGCCGTTCGATATCTTGCCTCCTGGGTGCACCCTTTTCCACTCGTATAAAAGGTGTGTAATAGCAATCCACGCCTCCATAAAGCTTGGCATGAATCCTGCGGTATGCCCCACCCGCATACCCCTGCATCGGTGCAAATTGGAGATTCATAATTAATTTAGGGCTCGGCTACATAGAGGGCCTCATAATTATGGTCATAAATATGAAGTTTCGGATTTCTGTGAGGCCAGAGATCAGCATCGAAGATCTCCTGTAATTTATCTATAGTTTTAAGGCTCATGTTTTCTTTACCACTAAGCAATTTGCTAATCTGTGCTGAAGAAACTCCCATCGCTGCAGCCAAATCAACAACGACTGCAGCCACAAGTTTTTGTTATTCCCAATTTGTCAGTTTTAAATTTTCAACTCTCTCAAAATGTTTGATATTATTTGTTACCAAGGTTAAGCCATTATGAATGGCTGTAGCCGCAATTAGTGTATCAAAGTCGGCAATTGCCAATCCTTTCTTTGTCAGATTATGCCTGATTTCAGCATACTCTTGATAGCATAGATTTGAATGCAGAACCTTAAAAATTGATTGTATTTTTATAATATCATTAAAATGTTTTGGATTCTCACTCTTCACAGCGCCATAAGTCAATTCTGCAAGAGTGATATCAGAAATCAGACAATTAGATAAACCCACAGATTCTATCATTTCTGCAATGCCTGGTTTGCGTCTCAGTAGTGCGACACAAACTGTGGTATCTAATAGATATTTTTCCTTTTTTACCATGATACTTCTTTAGAAGGTATAGTGCTTCTTAGATTTGCTACATATTCCTCTACCGAAAGATCCTCTCCCCACGAACCTTCGAAATCTTTTAGCATTTTAAGATTTGTTATCTTTTTAGTTTTCTTTTTTGGTTTCATTGATTCTATCAATTTGGCTATAACCTCAAGCTTTTCGGTATTGGATAATGTCGAAAGCATCTCTACATAATAGTCAGTCGTATTTAAAGTATTTGTGGCCATAAATATATTCTTTTTTTTGTTAAACCTCGTAATATACTGATTTGTTTTGCAAAGTTACTAATTTCTAATGGAATAACAAATCTTAGTATGTTGAAAGTGAAAATTTTTCAAAAAATCTTCACTAAAATTTTGTCAATTTGGAGGAAAAGTTTTAAATTTACCATCGATATCAATGATGGGCTCAAGAGTGAGCCTAAGGTATCACTGACATACAAGGTGTAATTTTTGATTATCTTGATTCTTAAACTTGGCGGTTTTCGACTTCAAAAGATAATTGACGATTGCACCTACATCAGTTGTTAATGCTCTACGCCAATGGCACAATAGTATAGCGGCTTGGTGTAGGGGCATAAGTTTTATTTCTATAGATAGGTACGCCAAGACCCAAGAATCGGATAAAAAAGATGCAATCCCTGCACCTTTTGTTTTACCCCTATCCGCCGATTCGGGATTGCAGTAGGGAAAGAAAATAGTAAGGATATGAATCTGTTGTCACAATTTCACTATCTCTTCTGGTGACAAACCTGTAATGATAGATATTTTATCTATGGGGTCGCCAAATTGCTTCATAGCTCTCGCATTCTTTATCTTTTCCTCCATCATGCCTTCTTCACGGGCTGTTACAACCACATTGTAGTTGTCACGCTGGCGCTTGAGGCTGGCTTCATAGGCTTCGTATTCTTCGGGTGACAGCTTGCTCACTTCGGCCAACTGGAAAAAGCTGCGGAATAGCTCGTCATCGAGGCGCTCTGGAATTTCAGACAGCTTCGCAAGGTTCTTGATCACACAACTCTTGCACCGGTCAGAACCAAACATTCTCTTGAACCCGAAATCGGTAAAGGGATCTATGTATCTTTCTGTACACATGATAATTAAATTTATTAGGTTGTTATTATAAGGTTGTAGCTAATTCATTTACAAAGATAGCGAAAAATTTCAACACTACAAATAAGTAAATATTCAGATTAAAATTAAATTATGATATTGTATTTGCCAACCC
>JAJBUG010000020.1:0-7791 GCA_020860515.1 Bacteroidales bacterium
CACCAAACCACCAAACCACCAAATCACTACTCATACACATACACATCCTCGTCCTCACGCACCATATTGTATTGCTCGCGCACCACACGCTCCATCATCTCGGGGTCGGTGGTCAGCAACTGGTTCATGCGACGGTAATAGTCCATCGTATCGGTGGCATTCTTGATTTCGGTGCGCAGACTATCGATGGTGTTCTGATACTCCATGTAGCGGAACACCGAGTTGTCCTGGAAAAACAGTGTATAGCTGATGAATCCAATCACCAGTATGTTCATCACCGATATATATCTTTTGCACCAAGCCAAAAACTTCTTCATATTCTGAGAAATTACAAGTTACAAATTACAAATTACAAGTTATGACAGTTTGTCATTTGTAACTTGTAATTTGTCATTAGTCGGTGCCCAGCGGTACATGCGGTCGGAGGGGCGGATCTTGCTGGGAACGCGGATTGAGAAGGCCTCGCCCTTTACCGCCTTGTCAACCGGATGGCAGTCAACCTGGATCTCGTCGATGGTCAGTATCAGGGCGCCAGTGGTGGGGCCAGTGATAATCACCTCGTCGCCTACGCAAAGCTCGCCAGCCTCCATGAAAAACTCGGCCACGCCCAGCTTGCTGTAGGTCTTTACGCCCTTGGCGATGTACTGCTTCACGCGCGTGGCGCTTGACCCGTACTTGCCGCTCCACTCGCCCAGACGCTGGCCCAGATAGTAGCCATTCCAGAATCCTCGGTTGAACACCTTGCTCAGCTCCTGGTCCCAGCCCTTCACCATCTCGGCATTGTAGGTGCCATCGCAGATGGCCTGCAATGCCTCGCGGTAGGCGCGCACCGTGATATACACATACTCGGGCCCTCGGGCACGGCCCTCGATCTTGAACACCGACACCCCCGCCTCAACCAAGCGGTCGAGGAAGTGGATGGTTTTCAAGTCCTTGGGCGACATTATATACTGATTGTCCACCTCCAGCTCGTCGCCTGTCTCCTTGTCGGTCAGGCGATAGCTGCGGCGGCAGATCTGGGTGCAGGCTCCACGGTTGGCACTGCTGTTCATCTCATGCAAGCTCAGATAGCACTTGCCGCTGGTGGCCATGCACAGGGCGCCGTGGCAGAACATCTCGATTCTTACCAACTCGCCCTTGGGTCCTCGGATATCCTGCTCGCGTATGGCGCGGCTGATGGCTGCCACTTGGTCGAGGTTGAGCTCGCGCGCCAGCACCACCACATCGGCCCACTGCGCATAGAAGCGCACGGCCTCGATGTTGGTGATATTGCATTGGGTAGAGATATGCACCTCCACTCCCACCGAGCGCGCGTACTGGATGGCGGCGATGTCGCTGGCTATGATGGCCGATATGCCAGCCTCGCGGGCTGCATCGATAATCTCGTGGCAGCGCGCAATGTCGCTGTCGAAAAGCACCGTGTTGACCGTCAGGTAGGTCTTCACTCCAGCCTCGGAGCAGGTGCTGGCAATCGAGCGCAAGTCATCGAGGCTGAAGTTTGCGCTCGACTTCGAGCGCATATTCAGCCCTTGCACACCAAAATATACGGCGTTCGCCCCAGCGTCGATAGCGGCGTGGAGCGACTCGTATGACCCCACTGGGGCCATTATTTCATATTCTTTCACTCGTTGTTGCCTTCGGGAAGAACGGGCTGGTCAGGCACGGGGATGCTGGGAGCATCGGTAGCATACTGGTTTTCGCCAGGCATAGCAGCTGACTGCTCCTGCTGAGTGCGGAGAGTGTCGCCAGTGGCTGAGGGAATGGTGTAAACCGATACGATCGAGAGCACCACCAGCAGGCCGGCGAGCCACCATGTGCCCTTCTCCAGGAAGGTGTTGGTCTGGCGCACACCCATTGTGGCCGACATGTTGCCGAATTGAGATGAGAGGCCTCCGCCCTTAGACTTCTGCACGAGAACGATGAGGATGAGGAGGACCGAAATGATCACTGTTAGGATAATAATGAAAAGATGCATTGTTATATGTTGTTTTTAGTGTTTCTTAATTTCTCGGCGGCAAAACCGGCCGAGCCGTACGCTGCCTATCGGATTGCTATTTCTTGGAGATTTCAGTCATCTTTTTTGCTGTTTTCGGCATCAAGATAGCGTTGATTATTGATCAATTTCTGCAAGAAACGCAATTGGTCTGCAAAGTAAGCACTTTTTTCTGGATTTTTCAAACTTATATTATTAATAATTTCAAAAGCACGCTCATAACGGCGCTGTTTTATGAAAATTTTAGCCAAACTCTCCAAAAATAGGGGCTCATCCTGGGTTGCGACGGGCTGATCGGCCGGCAGGGCGGTCAGCGAGAAGAGCGGGTTGCTGAGGGCCGATTCCGGCGCAGGAGCTGGCGCTATCTTAGCAGCTGGCGCTGATTCTCTTGCTGGCCCTTGTGGCCCTGGTTCTCTTTGTGGTGCTGGTTCTCCTGGGGTGTCAGGGATTAAAGGATTACAAGGTGCCTCCGATTTCTCCGAGATCTCCGATTTCTCCGAGATCTCTGAGTTCTCCGATTTCTCTGAGAACTCTGAGTGCTCCGAGTTCTCCGAGATCTCGGATTTTTTTGATTTTTCTGATTTTTCTGATTTTTCTGAGAGCTCTGATATCTCTGATTTCTCTGAGAGCTCTGATATCTCTGATATCTCCGATATCTCTGAGAGCTCCGATTTCTCTGAGAGTTCTGAGAGCTCATTATGGAAATAGTCGGGGGGGACTGGGTTGAAGATGAGCTTTTCCAGCAGAGCGTCATCTTCGGGGCTTTGGCTGCCGTAGGTGCTGAGGAATGTGTCGATGGTGTCCACGGTGGTCTTTGGCGCGGGCACCTCGGCGCGTGGGTAGAAATGCGCCCAGTCGCTCTCAGCCAGGTCAGCGAGGTCGGCCATGGCAGCGGGGTCGGGGGCAGCCAGCATCACGCGAGCCGCCAGCGTCGGCTCAGAGCCATCGCTGGCTTGTAGTCCTGCGCCAGAAGCATTGGGGTGAGTGCGCAGCAATAGAGCACCAGCTACCGCAAATGTTGGGTGCTGTGCCATCACCTGCTTCACCCACTCTGGGTCTGGCGCGGTGTGAGGGTCGCTTATCAAGCGATCCAACTCCTGCTCTATGTCGTGCATCTCTGCCATGTTCTATTACATTTTTATATAACTTTCAACAAACTGCGTCAGGCTTGCCATTTCAGGAGCGGCGGGTCAGTGACCTGCCGCATACCAGGCGAGGGTATTTTCCCATCCGGATGGGCAGCAGGTCACTGACCCGCTGCTCCTGAATACATCCGCCTGCTACCAGTTGCCGAGGGTGGCGTTGAAGATGAGGTCAACCAACTCTTTGCAGATTTGCTGGCATAGCTCGTCCTGCACATCCGTCAGCATCTCCGATGCGTCGAAATCGCGGTAGGCGCTGAAGCTCTGGTCCAGGTCGTTCTTGTCGTCGCGGTTGTCGATGTATTTGAGGCGCACGGTAATGGTTAGGCGCGTCTGCGATGCGTAGGCGTTCTCAGTCACAGCCTGCGGCGTGAGCTGGTAGCCAGTGATTTCACCCTCCAGCTGCAGGTCGCTGCTGCCGTCAACGGTGCGCAGACGAGTGTTGCGCGAGATATAGTCGAGCAGTTCGTTCTCAAACATCTGCTGCAGAGGGGGATACACCAGTGCGGCGCGTATCGGAAACTCCGACACGTGGATGGTCTTGTACACCGTGTAGTCGATGGCTGCGCCATTGAGCTTGTAGCTGATGGTGCAGCAGGGCATCACAGCCGCCAACAATAATATTATCAATAATTTATATTTCATAAATATTCTATGACAAATTTTCAGCGGCAAGCCACTGAACACGAAAACGGCTGACGCATCTCACTTTTCAGTCATTGCTTATTGTCATTGCTTTTGCTTATTGTCATTGCTTATTGCTAATCCAGGTTGTATTCTTTGATTTTGCGGTAGAGGGTGCGCTCGCTGATTTTCAGCTCCTTGGCCACCGCCTTGCGGCGCCCGTCGTGGCGGCGCAGCGAGGCCCGGATCATCTCCTTCTCTGTCTCTTCGAGGGAGAGGGGGGCTGCTGGGCTTGACGGCGAAGCCGCCGAGAACGGTGAGCTGCCCGTCGGCATCCCTGAGGCTGGGGCTGTGCTGGGCATCCCTGGGGGCAGCTCGTCGTAGGCATCGACATCGATGATGTCGCTGGCCTCCTTGGCAGCCTTAGCCAAGGGCGAGCGGGGGCGGTCTGCATCCTTAGCTATGGGGGCAAGGTCCCCGTCCTTGACCAGCGAGTGGGGGCTGTCGGTCTCTTTCACGAGCGAGCGGGGGCTCGACAGTGCCAAGGCATCAGAGCCGTTGCTTCGGGTGCTGGAGAGCGTCAGGGCGTCGGAGCGGTCGCGAGGCTCGTCCTTTTCGGGGTCGGAGCCGTCGAGGCGCTGGCGCAGGTCAGCCAATTCGCGCTGCAGACGAAAGATGAGGCTGAAGAGCATTTCGCGCTCCTGCTCGTAGGAGTGGGCGCGCACGGTGGGCGAGAAGGTGGCGGACGAAGCCACGGGCACCTCGGGCAGATAGCGGCTGAGGGTGTCCATGGTCACTGTGGTGCCAGCCTCGAAGAGGGCGGCCTGCTCGATGGCATTTTTGAGCTGGCGCACGTTGCCCGGCCAGCTGTAGCTGAGCAGGAGCCGCTTGGCATCCTCGCCGAGGGTGATGGCTGGTGTGCGGTAGCGTTCGCTGAAGTCGGCGGCGAACTTCCGGGCGAGCAGCACGATGTCGTTGCCGCGCACTCGCAGCGGAGGCACAGCGATCTGTACGGTGCTGAGGCGGTAATAGAGGTCCTCGCGGAAGCGGCCCTCGGCCACGGCCTTGGCCATATCAACGTTGGTGGCTGCCACCACGCGCACATTGGCGCGCTGCACTTGGCTGCTGCCGACCTTGAGGAACTCGCCCGTTTCGAGCACGCGCAGCAGTCGGGCTTGGGTGGTGAGGGGGAGCTCAGCCACTTCGTCGAGGAAGATGGTGCCGCCATCGGCCTCCTCGAAATAGCCCTTTCGGGTGGCAACGGCTCCGGTAAACGACCCCTTTTCGTGGCCGAAGAGCTCGGAGTCGATGGTGCCCTCGGGGATTGCGCCGCAGTTCACGGCTATGTATTTGGCGTGCTTGCGCGCACTGAATTGGTGTATGATTTGTGGAAAGAATTCCTTGCCCGCGCCGCTCTCGCCTGTCACGAGCACCGACAAGTCGATCGGGGCGACCTTCAGGGCTCGCTGCACGGCTTCGATCAGCGCTGGCGTGTTGCCAACGATGCCAAGGCGCAGCTTGGCTTGCTGCACCTCGGGCGGAAGTTCGGCCGGGCGGGTGAGTGTATTGCTATATTCCATTGCTTTCATTTCAGTGTGCAACTTAACGAAGTGATCTCGCAGTTGCGAATGCGACTGCAAAGTTACGAAAAATTTCCTAAAAAGACAAATAAGAGGTAATTTCCGGGGGAAATTACCTCTTTGGTTGGTGGCGGAGGTAGGGATCGAACCTACGACCTCCGGGTTATGAGCCCGACGAGCTACCACTGCTCTACTCCGCAGTATTTCGTTTTCGTGGTGCAAAGTTAGACATATTTTCCCAATCCACCAAATATTTTCCAAAAAAATTTGTGCTAAAAAACACTAATCAATTCATTTTCAAATTATTTCTTGACGCCGAGGACGATGAAATCGATGACCGACTCCACGAATTTGGGGGTGAGGCGGCTGCGTTCGGTTTCGGGCATCTGCTCCACGGCTACCACCAAGGCATAGAGGCTCTGCTTGAGCATGTCGCCGCGCTCAGGGTCGAAGTCGCCCTCGCGGATGCCCTGGTCGATAATTTCGTGCAGCATGGCCTCCTCCTTCTCGGCAGCCAAGCGGCGCGTCTTGGCGTTGCGGCTGTAGTCCATGGTGATGAGGTTGCGCAGGGAAGTGTTGGGTGTGGCGATGGTGCGGAACTGCGTGGCGCGCAGTTCCAGGTAGTCGCGCAGTTTCTGCTCGGCTGAATCTCCGCTCATCAGAATGGCGCGGGTGGCGCTGACCATCTTGTCGCTCTCGCGCTCGATGACGGCCTTGTAGATGTCGCGTTTATTTTTAAAATAGGTATAGATGGTGCGTCGCCCCTTGTCGGAGGCGTTGGCAATGTCGCTGATGGTAGTGTTCTCAACACCTTTAGAAATGAAAAGCCGTCGAGCGACATCTATCAGCTTTTCTCTTGTCTTGGATGGCATTGTCAGTGAGTATGCGCACATTTTCGCGGATTTTGCGAAATTGTGTGCAAAGTTAGTGAAAATTCCACAAATAATCAGTAATTTTGCAATAAAATTTATTATCTCAACCCATGCAAACCATTATTAGGCGAATGTATTTTGGAGCGGCGGGTCAGTGACCTGCCGCACATCAGCCTACGTCAGGCAGCGGGAACCAAATGGTAGGCCTTTTGGCGCATGATGTGCGGCAGGTCACTGACCCGCCGCTCCCTAAATGGTAGGCCTTTTGGCGCATGGTGTGGATTGAATGGTTTGAGAATCAATGGTTTGAGACCAATGAAGAGATGAATAAGAAGTCATTGATATGGAAGGTGGTGTTGCCGGTGGCAATCGGGCTGGCAGTGGTGGCGTGGCTCTTCGCCCGCGACTTCAACCCCGCAGCCATGGGGGCCATCCGCTTCGACTGGCACACGGTGCTGGGCCTGGCCTTGGCGTGCCTCTTCGTGTGCGGACGCGACTTCGGCCTCACCTGGCGCTTCCATACCATCGCCGCTCCCGACCTCAGCTGGAAGCGCGCCCTGCGCGTTGACCTGATGTGCGCCTTCACCAGCGCCATCACCCCCTCGGCTGTTGGCGGCAGCGCGCTGGCCATCTTCTACCTCAACCAGGAGGGTGTGCGGGTGGGCCGAGCCACCGCCCTGACGCTTACCACGCTCTTCCTCGACGAACTCTTCTTTGTGGTCTTCTGCCCCATCATTATTATATTTGTGCCCTTCGACGAACTCTTTGGCGACGCATCGCAGCGCGGAGCCTTCCTGCAAGGGGTTGAAATAGTGTTCTGGACTGTTTATGGCGGCATCTGCGCCTACACAGCCCTGCTCTACGCAGGCATAATATGGAAGCCCCAGGGAGTGCAGCGAGTGATCGCTTGGCTGTTCTCGCTGCGATGGCTGCGGCGCTGGAAAGCCGCAGCCGACGGCATGACCGCCAACATGGCTGCCACCTCGGCATGGATCAAGCAGTGCCCAAGGCGGTGGTGGGTCAATGTGTTCGGGGCTACCACGCTGTCGTGGTTCTCGCGCTATCTGATTGTCAACGCGCTGTTCTGGGCGTTCGTGCCGGGATGTTCGATGGGCTTGGTGTTTGCGCGGCAGTTTGTGGTGTGGGTGCTGCTGATGGTGAGTCCCACGCCGGGTAGCAGCGGCATCAGCGAGTGGCTGTTCACGGAATATTATGGCGACTTGATTGGGAGCGTTGACTTGGCGCTTGTGATAGCTCTGTGCTGGCGACTCATCACCTACTACCTCTATCTTGTGGTGGGCGTGTGCCTCGCCCCCAGCTACTTCCGCCGCCACCCTTGACTATCAAACCATGCAAACCAGTGTAAGTCGCCAAAAGGCTTGCCATTTTAGGAGCGGCGGGTCAGTGACCTGCCGCATATCAAGCTTCGACAGGCGGATGTAATAAGGAGCGGCGGGTCAGTGACCTGCCGCATACCATGCGCCATCAGGCGGCCATTTGATTACCATCACTTAATGGATGTTGATGTGCGGCAGGTCACTGACCCGCCGCTCCCAAAATGGTAGGCCTGATGGGGGATG
>JAJBUG010000020.1:7891-12588 GCA_020860515.1 Bacteroidales bacterium
GCCGCTCCCAAAATGGTAGGCCTGATGGGGGATGATGTGCGGCAGGTCACTGACCCGCCGCTCCCAAATACATCCGCCTGCTGATGGTTTGTATGGTTTGAAATCCTGTAAATACGCTAAATGTTGTTAATTTAGCTAATGTAAATTGAAGATTTATAAAGTAATTTGCAATTTATTTGGTAAAAATACATTATTTTTGCTTGTTGAAACCATTTGAAGTTCCATCATCCATATTTTCTATCGGACTTTAACTTGAAAACCAGTATAGCAAGATACATAACCACACTTACTGCATTGGCAGTCTGCGTCACAGCTGCCTTTTCAACAGGGTCGGAAGCGCCACGATGGCTGCTTACTGACTCTCTGCCTGTATATGTGAGGATCATTGCCGATACTGAGGACGAGAGCGAGATGCAAATCCCTGATTCACTGTATAATGCGATTGCCGGAAGCACCATATTCCGAGTCAATCGCACCGAACTGAATCTCAACGACCCCTGGCTGCAGGAGGTGCGCGACAGCGTGCTGCCGTTCGCCAACAGCCAAGAACTGCGTCTGGTGGGCATCGACCTGCGCGGCGCCGCATCGCCCGAAGGGCCGTACTGGAACAATGTGCGCCTGTCGAAAGGCCGCGCAGCTGCCCTGCGCGAGTATCTGAGCGCAAGGCTCGACTCCGTGGCCGACCAGATATGGGAAAACCAAACCACTGTGGCCGAGGACTATGCGCGTCTGCTGTGGATAATGGAGCAGCGCAATGACCCCGACACCGAGCTGCTGCGCGGTATCATCGACCAGTACGGCATCGACGACTGCGCAGCCATCAAGAAGGCCTTGCAGCGCGCCAATGGGGGAGCCTCGTGGAAGCGGCTGCTGCGCGACATTTTCCCCGAGCTGCGTTCGGCTCGCGTGGTGCTGATGATGCAGAAGGTGCACCCCAAGTGCTATCCGCCCATCCTGCCCACTCCTGCCGAGATGCAAGAAATTGACATTCAATGGCAAACGCCAACTCCTGAGTTGGCTGTTGTAACCCTCCCCAAGCGCGTAAAGCGCCACATGCTGAGCGTGAGCACCAACCTGCTCTACGATGCTTTCTGGATGCCTCATTACGGCATGGCGCCGATGGTCAACCTCGGCCTTGAATACTATCCCAAGAGCGGGCCCTGGACCCTGAAGGCTGAGTTTATGTGGCCTTACTATCACAAGTGGAGCAAGAATAAGTTCTTCCAAATCCGTGACTACCATTTGGAGGTGCGCCGCTACTTCAAGCCAGGCTGGTGGCACACTGGACCATACCTGGCTGCCTACGTCAATGCCACCAAGTACGGCATTGGCCTCAGCAAGACCAAGGGCTGGCAGGGCGAAGGCATAGGCGGAGCCTTGAAGGCTGGCTGGGTAGTGTCCTTAGGCAAGGGCAACTGGCGATTGGAGTTCCACGCTGCCGTGGGCGGATGGACCAGCCGCTACGACCCCTACGTATATGGCAATCCCATCACCAAGGAGGAAGATGGCGACTATTACTACGACTGGACTGGCAAGAAGCAGGACTTCAAGAAGCGCAACTACCGCTTCACGTGGTTCGGCCCCACCGAGGTAGGCGTGACCCTGATGTTTGACTTCCTTTACCGCAAAGTGAAATAAAGACAATAATGACAAAACGCAACGGCATATTATCGCGCATTGGTCGGCAACTCGGGCATGGGTGGCTGCCCTTCGTCATTTGCAATTTGTCATTTGTCACTTTGACGGGCTGCCGTATTGAACCCCCGCTGCTGCTGCCCGATGAGATCAATGCCTCGGGCGCCCTTGGCGAAGTGGAAGTTGAGTTGGAAGTAATCTGGGAGATTGACGCTAACTGGAGGAATCAGTTCTGGTACGGCTGGGACTCCCAGGACATTGCCCAGTGGGGCGATCTGGTTTATCCCGAGCCATCGAACTACGAGCTGCGTTTCTTCTACCTCGGCGACCAATTGACTACCGATGGGTCGTACCAGAGCCATGAGGGCCAGACCATTTACAGCAAGCTCTTCCGTCGCCGATTCAGCTACGGCTACCATGACCTGCTGGCGTGGAGCAACATCGACAGTCCCGACGGCACCCAGGTGCTGACCCTCAACGAGACCAACCCGCGCAGCGTGGAGGCATCCACCTCTCAGGCTCGTTCGGGCATCACTACCGACCAAACCGTGTACAACTCGCCTGAGATCTTCTATGGCGGTTGGCTCAACGGATTCTATATCGATCAGAACCCTGAAAACTACGACTACTTCGACGAAGAATATCAAACCTGGGTGAAGAGGCTCGAGGCCAGTCTCTACCCGCTCGTATATATATATATGTGGTGCAAGTGGCGGTTTACAACAACCAGGGCCGAATCACTGGCCTGGCCGACGATGCCGTCATCAGCAATCTTAGCCGTGGTGTAACTGTCAACAGTGGTTACACCCACAATCTGCCCATTGCGGTGGCTTACCCCATGCGCATGAAATCCTCGCTTCCGGCCCGCGACGGGCGCGAGGCCGACATCCTTGGCGGCAGGCTCAACACATTCGGGCTGTGCGACATGCCTCCCTGGCATGAGGCTCGTGGAGCGCCCTACAAGGGCAGCCGCAGCGAGTTGAAGAACCGGCTGATGCTCGATTTCCTGTTCAAAAACTCTATGGATTCGACTTACAGCTACGATATCACCGACCAGCTGCAGGCCCAAAGCCACGGCGGCGTGATCACCATCGAAATCGACATGGACACAGTAAAGATACCCGTAAGCCCTGGCAGTTCGGGCTCGGGATTCGATCCGACGGTGAACGAGTACACTGATACCATAATACATGAATTTCCCATGTGAAAACAAATAAAACAAATAAATAATCACAAACTAAACAAACAATTAACAACATGAAAGCTTATCGATTCTTATTGGGGCTATGCATGGCGGCAACGATGGTCGCCTGCTCCAACGACGACCTCGTCGACCCCCAAGCAGTCGACAATCGTGACCATCAGGCCATAGGGTTCACGTACAAGACTGGGAATATGAGCCGCGATAATGCAAGTCTTAGTACTGTCGCAGGAGACTTTGGGGTATGGGGTATAAGACTTATACCGAAGGTGACGGAGATGGCACTGGTGTACCTGCTACTGAAACTAACTATGAGGTGGTATTTCCTCACTATCTCGTAGGCTATGGAGCAGCATGGGCAGGTGGCGATGGATATGATCCAACCGCTGCCGGAGCAACTACTTTTGGTGACCAATCAAGTACCGTGGATGGAAAGAGCTATTGGTTTTACGAAGGCTTAAACTCACAGTTCCTCAAATATTGGGATACCACCGCCAAGGCATATTATTTCTATGCACATGCACCCTGGACAAGCAATGGGGTAGAATTTACTCCAAGCACAAGGAAAATGGAGTGGAAAACTGCCATTACCCAAGGCAATACTGTTAACTCAAGTGTAATGTATGGGGCTAAAAAGGTAGATAATTATAATGGCTATGCTGATGTACCAATACCTTTTACTCGCCTAAATGCCGAAGTAGAAATTGGTTTTTATGAGGCCATTAATGGATATGAAGTAACCTTGACTGATGTTGAAGATCATACAGTATATGGATCAGTTAGCATGCCAGATTTCTGTTTTGCCGTACCTTCCGTACCTAACGAAAACAATGAAGGCCATTATAAATGGGGTACTTATGTGAAATCAGCGAAGCCTACAGCAACATTTACAGATATCTCGGCTACTGCTACGGATGCTCCCACTGTTGCCTGGGCTAATTTTGCTCGTACAAATGCATGGTATCAAGGTATAACAATAGATCAATTGTCACCTGGCTTCTGGATATTTAAAAATCCATGTACATCAAGTACTGATTATATTGGTGAATCTGCCACTAATCCTAAAATGTCTCCTACTAAGTATTATGTAGTGCCTGCAGACGATTCTAATGAAAATTGTGGTTTCCTCTTCTTTGTTACTTACACTATCAAGTCAGAAGATAGCAATGAAACCATTCTGGTAAAGGATGCCATGGTATATGTACCAGCAAGAGTTACACAGTGGCAGGCTAACAAGAAATATACTTATATCTTTAAGATTACAGCTTCGGCTCCTGGTGGCACACCCACAGATCCAGATGATCCTACGCCACCCACTCCAGATGATCCAATCCTCAAGCCAATCGTATTTGACAATTGCACAGTTACAGATATGACAACTGGTGAAAAAGAAGAATTCGAGATTGGATCAGGAGAAGTCCTAAGCGGTGACGACAGCGGCAGCGGTAGTGGCAACAGCGGCAGCGGTGGTGACAACAGCAGCAGCGGTGATAACAGCGGTAGTGGAAGCTAATAATATACATTGCGAAGCGTTAGGTAGCAGGGGGCTTTGCCCCCCTGGCCTTGCGTCAGCCAAGAATCAGCAGTTATCGACCACCATCAGGCGGATGTATTTAGGAGCGGCGGGTCAGTGACCTGCCGCCCACAAACCCTTATCAGGCGGATGTATTTTTCCCATTCTGCTGATCCAGGGTAAAAAAGCCATCGGCACCCTCGCCGCTCCGAAAATGGCAAGCCTGACATGCGGCAGGTCACTGACCCGCCGCTCCGAAAATGGCAAGCCTGATATGCGGCAGGTCACTGACCCGCCGCTCCGAAAATGGCAAGCCTGACATGCGGCAGGTCACTGACCCGCCGCTCC
>JAJBUG010000020.1:12688-36457 GCA_020860515.1 Bacteroidales bacterium
CAAGCCTGACATGCGGCAGGTCACTGACCCGCCGCTCCGAAAATGGCAAGCCTGACCCAATGCATGGTTTGCGCCCACACAATCTTTGGATTGTTCACAATATTTTCGTACCTTTGTCAGATAAGAAATCAATAATATGACAGAATACTGTAAAATACCTAATAACTATGTTGATGAAATCAACAGTAAGTTGCAGCCATGCCAAACAGAACCCGAATTAGTTCTTGATCTGTTTGCAGGATGCGGTGGCTTGTCATTAGGCTTTGAAGCAGCTGGATATCTGACTCAAGGATACGAATGTGTGGCAGCGGCAGCAGACTCTTATTCAAAAAATCTTAATGGCAACTGCACATTGGCTCGTTTGGAAGTAGGATATGACTATCCGGAAGCCGATATTATCATTGGCGGTCCTCCATGTCAGCCATTCAGTGTGAGGGGCAAGCAGCGGGGCATGGAGGATGCTCGTGACGGATTCCCAATATTCATTGATGCAGTGAGACGGCTTCAGCCTCGGCTTTTCCTTTTTGAAAATGTAAGGAATCTCGTTGGTACTCACAAATGGTATTTCGATCTTATAGTAAAGGAACTTGAAAAGCTCCATTATATAATCGAATGGCGATGCCTGAATGCTGTTAACTACGGCGTTCCTCAGAACCGCGAACGAGTAGTGGTAGTTGGCCATCGTTCAGAATTTAAGTTTCCTCGTCCTCGATTGTTTAAGCATACAGTAAGCGATGCCATTGGTGACACTATGTATACTGTACCTGAAGGAAGTCATATCCTAACTGCACGACAGGATGAATACATCGCATCGTATGAGAAAAAATCATCGTGCGTTAATCCAAGGGATCTCTATCCTGACCGCCCAGCACGCACTATCACATGTCGCAATTTGGCTGGCGCTACCAGCGATATGCAGCGTGTGAAACTTCCCGATGGGCGTCGGCGTAGAATCACACAAAGTGAGGCTGCTCGCTTGCAAAGCTTCCCCGACTGGTTTGAGTTCCAAGGCAATGAAACTGAGCAGTTCAACCAGATTGGCAATGCTGTTCCACCCCTTTTGGCCTACCAACTTGCCCAAGAAGTCAAAACAGCCCTTTCACTCCCTCAAAAATCCCCAGCAACAATATCCCAAACCAACAACATCGTCTTATTCCCTTCTCTCTTTGACAATGCAGAAGCAATTTAAGTTCACTGGTAAGAAAACGCAGAAAGTTCAACGTTTGATTCTGCGCATGATTGAGATTTTTGAGTCGGTAGGTCTGCCAATAAAAGGTACAGATCGCCGACTTGAGAAGATGGCTATGGCTTGTCTGGCAGTAGGGGATATTTCTTCTCATCTTTCTCAAGCAAAGTCAGGGGTATTTCTAAAATCACGAGATATTATAACTTTTGAGAATACTCATTTTGGAGAAAATATATCCTATGGTTCCTATGATGATATTCGACGAAAAGATTTGGCTTTACCAGTTGAGGCTGGAATTGTAATTAGTTCCTCGAATGTAGAAAGTCAAGCTGTAAATAACCCAACTCGTGGTTATTCCTTGGCTCCTCATTTCGCAGAATTGATTAAAACTCTTGCCAACGCTACTAAGAAAGAGGAACAAGAAGCTTTGGAGAAATTTAAGGCTCAACATCAAGAAATAGTAAGGCTTTTAGCTGAAAAGCGAGAGTTGGATCGAGTGCCCGTAACCTTGCCTTCAGGTGAGATGTTGTCTTTATCTGCTGGAGAACATAACCAACTGCAAAAGGCTATAATCGAAGAGTTTTTACCTCGTTTTGGTCAGGGAGCTATATTGCTTTATGTAGGAGATACGGAGGATAAGTACCTTTTCCGTGCTGATAAAGAGTTGAAAGGAATCGGTTTCTTTGAATTGAAACATGAGGAATTGCCTGATGTAGTAGCCTATTCTAAGGACAAGAATTTATTATATCTAATAGAGGCAGTGCATAGTGCAGGACCAATGAGTGAGATGCGTGTCAATAAATTAAAACGTCAACTTGAATGTTGTAGTGCCGAAGCCGTGTACATTACAGCCTTTAATGATAAAACCGTTTTCAAACGTTGGCTTTCAGATATAGCATGGGAAACCGAGGTTTGGATAGCCTCGGAGCCTGAGCACATGATACATTTCAATGGATATAAATTTCTTGAAATCCATAAGTAACAGAAAACCTAAACCATTATCACTAAGATTTACGAATTGAAGAAAAGCATATACATATTATCGGTAACAGCTGGGCTAATGATGGCGGCTTGCGGCAGCTCGGGCGACGAGCCTGAGCAAACTGTGCCTCAAACTGAGCAGCATGCAATGGGCTTTGCTGCACGTGAGGGGGTGGAGGCCTCGCGCTCAGACAACCAACCCTCGGATAAAGCCAGCCGCGCTGAAACAGCCTTGCAAACCACAAAGACCTATAGGCAGTTCCAGGTATGGGGATCGAAATACCTTGCTGATAACTCAAAGCAAGAAGTCTTTCCGGGTTATATCGTGAAATGGGATGATAACAAAGGATGGTACTATGAGGATTTGACTAATCCAAATCTTACTGACACACAATATCTAAAATATTGGGATGCCGAGGCAGACCATTATATCTTCGATGCCGTAGCCTACGGCGAAAGCTGGGCATCAAATCTCTCTTGCTCAAATGGCCAACTGACCATTACCAACATCACCACCAGCACCGATTGGCTGGTGGCAAAAACAAAGCGAACAATCACCTCGCCAGCCGATGAGGACATGATAAAAACCGAGAATACATTCTCAACCCCAAGTAATTACCACTCAGATGTGCCATTGAGATTCTACCATCTGCTTGCAAAGGTGGAATTTCAGATTTATGCACAGGATGAGGATGGCAAATACAAAGAGGTGGAAATTACCGACTTTAAAGCTGTAACCACAGATTATCTGTGGACTGAGGTCAAATACAGCTACAATTTGCTGACTGGAGCCCCTCTCGACCTTAGCAACGTGACTATGCTCCAGCGCCAAGCCAGCGGCTATGCATTTATTACAAAAAGAAGTACCATAACTACAGATGCAGACTATGGTGTGCCTCAAACTGTGGGTGAGACTTTGGTTGTGCCTCAGCAGTTTGAGACACGAGCCCTTACGGTTTCATTCAAGGCCTATGAACGCCCAGTGACTTCAGCCACCCTTACTATCCAAGGAGGCTGGAAACCCAATACCCACTATGTGTATATCCTTCGTTATGTACCATTTATCGATTCAGTTATTTTGGTAGATGTGGAGGCGCTTGATTATGAGTGGGGAGGCGAACAAGAACAAACCCAAACCAACTGGTAAGCCTTGGACTCAATCCAATAGTTTGCCAGCGATACCATATAATTGACTTTTATGATTACGAAATATATCAAACTCTTTATCTTTTGGTTATTGGCTGCTTTAGTGGTGGCATGCAGTGATAGCGATGCACCAAGCAGTTCATCGTCGAAAGTGACATCGAATTGCATAGGAATTGATGTGGATGCTCAGGGCTACACATTCTGGGAAAGCAGTCGAGCCGAAGGCGATACCAAGGTAAGCGTTCGCGCCGATAACATCGGCGTGTATGGATATATGAAAGATTCTAAGGTTGACGCGGTTTTCGACAATCAACCTATGTACTATGTGTCAGGCACCACTATCCAAGATGTAAGGATTCCTGTGGATGTGACTGTCAATAATGCGACAATACCCGCCAATACTCCTTTAAAAGAAGTTTGGTCCCTTGCGGATTATAATAGCCTTTTTGCTTACTATGCTGACCCCACCTGGATTGCCAAGCTTTGGGAAGATGATATGGAGTACCTTTTCTTTGCCTACTCGCCATACATTGAAAATGGCGCTGTAGTGAACACAGATGATTATCAAACCAAATTGGCGGCAAACTATGATAACTTCACCACCTTTATATGGCCTCACATACCGCCAGTGTCAAAATATGATTATATGGTTTCGACGAGTGTACAGAGAGCGCAGAGCACCTATCGGCCACAGTTTAACTTAACTCATCTGATGTCGCGCATTTGCTTCTGCTACAAGTTAGGTGAGGAGTATGCTAAGATTCGCAGTATCAAGGTAAAGAAGGTAGAAGTGAGCGGCTACACCACCAGCGGCACGCTTGCCACATATTACCAGTGCACTGCTAAGTTGCCAAATATCGGAGATAACGATTTTGAGGTTTCAATGGAGTCCACTGGTACAAGTTATGTCTCTGATGATGGAATTGATTTGATCCCTATTTTTGATGATCCCAATGGTCTGGCTCTTAATGCAGATGCATATCAGGAATTTGGCAGCTTGTATGTGGCAATGAATGGTCTGAGGAGTATTTACGCCACGGTTACTTACGATGTGTATGATACGGCTAAAGAGATTACACGAGTGAATCAGGTAAGTAAGAATAGAATTGATTTCTCATTCTCTTCGTTGGAGATGGGGAAATATTATGATATTAACATCATAGTATCACCAGCTTATCTGTATGTGCTCAGCGACAATGATGTGCCGCCAGACTTGGTTCTCGACCCCGAGTAACCTGTCTCAAACCATACAAACCAATTCTTTCAAACCATACAAACCATTTCTTATAAATTATACAAACCAATCATCTGATGGCATTTCCGATAAGCATAGAATCATTGCTCTTTGGCAAAGTGGTAGAGTGGGACCGTACAGATGAGCACAATCTTACATTTCAGGCTGTGCTTCCGATCCACCAGGCTTTTGTTGATGATGAGGCATATCTTGCCAGCATCGGCAAAGAATTTGCCGACTACAGTAAAGTCAAGGTGATCCAAGGTGCTCCATCCCTGAAAAAGAAAAATGTTAAGAATAAACAAAAGTCAACAAAGAATCCAACAAAAGAATCTTCCAAAAATCAATTGACTTTGGATATCATTAGATTGATGATGGAGAATTCTAAAATTACACAAACTCAGATGGCTGAGAGGTTGGGAAAGCATAGAGATACAATTGCGGTGTACATAAAAGAGATGATAAAAACTGGAATTGTAGTTCGGGTGGGTTCTCCTAAATTTGGCCATTGGGTAATAAATTAGCAAGGTTTTATGGTAATGTTAATTTAAAACCGAAATAAGTTCTATTGTAGGATTTAGTTCGATCAATCCTACAATAGAATTCTAAAATTAAAATAATGTAGAATATCCAATAAATAAAACAATGAAAAAGAATAACATAAATACAGTGAATTTTAAGGGTTATACCCCTATATTTGAAAACTGTACTTTCGGAAAAGTGAACCGTAATCTTCTTATAAATCCTACAAAAGGTTCTATGAAAATGGCTGGTAATCAATGGGTTAAATTCAATGGTATAAAAGATAATCTATTGTTAATCTATGCAAAAATTCCTACAAAAGATCTGACTAAAATATTTTATAATCAAGTTGTTAAAGTAATTTTATTTATAGGAATTATAATTCAAAATCATACAGAAAAAACGGTATTAAAAATCCTACAAAAGAATGGTCTGTGATTGATGAAGTTTTTTATAGTTATTTTATTGATATTCATAAAGATAATATAGATTTTAAAATAATTTATAAGAAACAAAGTGACCCAGTAGTCCAGTACAAAGGTGACCAAGTCGCAAGTGCGAAAGCCGTACCAGCTCACAGTACATGGTTGGAGCAAAACCGTACTAGCTGAAGTTTCATTTATTTTATTGAAAGTTTTAAGAATTTATAAACTATAGAAAAGATAATATTGACAAAGCGATGAAAAGAAAATTAAGATATATGAATAGTTTTTTGAAATATATATTTTTGGTGGCTGCGATGCTTATGGGTGTCGCGCACGGCTATGCCACACTCAATAAAAACTCAGATGGTGCCTATGAAATTACCTCTGCGGAAGATTGGAAAGAACTGATGACTTCAAGTATCTATTGGAGCAATAAGTTTGTGCAGACCGCTAATATCGATCTTACAGGCCTAACTGTTACTCCAGTAGGTAATAGTAGTAACTATTTCAAAGGCACTTACGATGGTCAGGGTTATACCATCAGCAATGTTACAATCTATTGGGACGGCAATTCCACAAGTAATGGGTTTGGTCTGTTTGGTGCGGTTAATGGAGATTCAAATAAGGCTGTGATTAAGAACCTTAACTTGGATAATGTCACATTAACCTGTCAATATGATAAAGTGGATGGCTCTAATACAAAAAACCATGATTTTTACTTAGGAATCTTGGTTGGCGCTTTAGGTCAAAATACTGAAATAAAGAATATACGAATCATTAACTCTAAAATCACCAATGGAGAAACAACGCATGAACATGGAGCCATTTTTGCTGGGGGACTAATTGGTGGTATAGCTCAAACCCCATTTGGTACCGGGGGAGTGAATTCCGTTCTCACAATCAAAAATATTTACTCAAATGTTGATTTCGATCTTCAAAAAACAACATCTAACAATTGTCAAGCTTATGTTGGAGGCATAATGGGGCGTGGACGCAGAATATCAGATAAAAAATATATGCCAGACAATGTGGTGTTTAGCGGTACGATTAATGCACCATGTTTTATAGTGGGTCCTATTTATTCAGTTGTTAGAGATGGTTCTAGTAATAACAATAACTACACGGATAATAAGAAAATGTATTCGGGGGAAAATAGTTCAGGTTGGATATGGGGAACTGAATCTGAGGAAAATTTGGCAAGCATCAATTCTACCCGTTTATTCTATAATTACCAGGTATACAATCCCCTAAATAGCGTTGTAGAGGAGATAAAGGACACATATCCTGAATATGACTCAGACAAGCACTATCGTTATACTCGTACTTTCGCTAAAAATAATTACAGTGATGGCACATTCTCCTTTAATAATGCCACTGATATGGCAGCTTTCCAGGGTGTCAATATTGGTGGGTATATAGCAGAAGAGGATAAGATTAATAAGTTTAAAGAATTGTCAGAAAGCTGGAATTCCATCATAATGGATGAGGCGTGTCGCTGGACAAATGATTTAACTCTTGTGCCTGTTACAATAAATTATGAATTGAGTGATAAAGAACTAACTGCAAAAGCTGTAAACTTAAAAAATGGTACTTGGTCATGGAAATATAGTGAAGATGGTAATACTTGGAATGACCTTACTGATTCTAATGGTGACAAAATTACGAATAATCCTATCACCATTAGGCCTTTAGTATATTATTATGCCATATATTCCGATGCTGAAGGTGTAAATTTTACCACCACAGAGAAAATAACAATTAATGGATCCCAAGTCATCTATAAAGACGTAGAGGTTGATGTGACACGCAGTGGGGCTGTACTTACGCCTCAAATATATGATATCATGGACAAAACCACTCCTCTGACTGGTTATAATGGCTCATGGCAGTGGCAAAAAAGCACTGATGGAGGTACTAACTGGTCAAATATCAGCGGTGCCACTGCATCAACTTATACCATTACTGATTTTTCAGCTATATACCGTGTGCAGTGGAAATATATTGGGCTGACATTTAATAGCGACGCAATTGCTGCGCCATATCTTACTGCTTCTCGCACAGAAAATATCATTACTGCTACGATAACTGATTTGATTACTGGAGAAAATGTTACTAATGGTATTTTGGAGTGGTATAAGGGAGATTCTACGGAGGCTATTGGGGATGCTACTACCAATGTGTATGAAATCTCTGATTTTGAAGTAAATTATACAGTTGTTTGGAAAGAAACTGATGATTCAGGCAATGAAACTGGATTGAAAGAAGAGGTCACCCTCAAAAAGCCATATTATGTCTTGACTTTTACTTTTGATGATAGTGGAAGCTCTCCAAAATTGACTGCCAACCTTGTTGATGGTCAGTCTGGTAATGAATGGACTGGGAATTGGACTTGGTATACAATGGGCACCGGCGATACTGACTGGGTTCTTGTAGAGGGAGTCACCACGAAAACATTAACTGATGTTAAACTCGCTTCTCAATACAAAGCTGTATGGACTTCAAGTAGTGGAGTAGCGCATATTGAGACTGAGATTTTCTCACTTAGCTTCGAAATCACATCAACTCGTCAAGACAATGATATAGAGGTAAAGCTGCAAGAGACTCATACACAAAAAGATTATACTGCTTCTTCAACTTGGCAGTGGCAGAGAGCCTCTGCTTCAAATGCTGCGGATTCGGATTGGGAAGAAATTGGTGGGGCAACCTCAAATAAATTTAAAATTCCCTCATCAGGACAAAATTATTATTATAGAGCTGTAGCTATTGGTCCTGACGGGAAAACTTATGTAAGCCAGGTATTTGGTCCTATAAGAATGATTTATATCTATGATCGACCAGGTACAATTGACTTTCAAAATAGTGATAAAGGAAAGCTATATATCGAGAGCGACCTGAGCGTAATCACTAAATTTGATACTGATACTTATGATGTTGATGGCGATGATTCCTATGATGGAACTACGCCGTTAACTCCGGTGAAAACCTTTAAGCGCGCTTACGAACTGTTGGAAGCAAGTGAGGAATACAATTGCGATCAGAATAAGATTGTGGTAATGGGATTCGTCAACGATCAAGTGTTCTTGAAATATACAAATCATAGTCTTTATTATCCAACCACTGGTACGGACGACTACAACAAGTGTGCTACCATTACTGGCACCGATAATGCCTCAATTTCGGGAGGTATCATTGTTATGGGGTCCCAAGGAGAGATAGCTGGTGTGAGAGGAACGTCACAACAAGCGCCCTTGGTTTTTGAGAATATAGTATGGTATGAAAAATGTGATTCTGCATTTGCACACTATTGTAACAATCATGATTTCAAGATTGGAAACAATGTATATGTTTACAATTTTAAAAGTGTAGAGAAGAGTATGGGCTTACCAGGAGATATTACTACACTGCCCTATATCACGATTGTGGGAGGCCGAGTTAATTATAATGCAGCATCAGCGGTTGATTATAGCCGGTGTACTACAAACCAGACCCCAGGATTGACAAAAATTAGTCTTAATTCGGGCTGCTTTGCCCGCGTGATGGGGGGTGGGCGCAATAATCAGAGGAATGACAATACTCATAATATTACTGGTTCCGACGAAGCTCCTCACAGAGTATTAGTGGAAATATCAATAGATGGCATTGCTAATCCTGCTGCAGAATATACTGTTGACACTAACTCTGATATTGAATACGATCAAAATTCCATAAGTGGGCTTTCGATTGCGAAGTACAAAACAGACCAAACTGAAAGCCAAAATTATAGCAAGTATGGATTATTCCTTTCAAATGGAGGGTGTAATCGATATACTCATGATATCGGTTTGTTCGCGGGCGGCCAAACGGATGGCACTATTTATGCAGAGACCGAATTGGTGGTAGCAAAAGGTTATATAGCACGATTTATCGGAGGCAATATTGCCTATGGCCGTAATATGAATTCTTCATCTGCCGTATACCTCGATGACAGTTATTTCGGAAGCGTAAAGATGAGCATTTACGATGGTGCTTATTTTAACGAAGTTTTTGGCAGTTCGCTTGGAAGACATGGAGATACAAGTACGACGGGTAGCAGTCAATGCGATGCATTTTTCTATGGAAAGGCAACTATTAATTGGTACGGCGGCTCGATTCTAAAATATGAAGGGCCAAATAAAAGTGTGCGTGGTTCGCTTAAGGAAGTAGAAACCAATCTTTATGGATGTGGAGCAGGCGCCATTATGGGGGCGGCTTTAATCGACCCTACTGATACCTATGGTACTGCTCAAATCGCTACTATTATAGATAGAGATGGAACAGAGGTAAAGACTTTCACCGAAGATTCGTGCATACCATATATTGATGCTTCTGGCTCGGTGGCTTATGCTGGGTTCACTGAGGATTCAGCTAATTCTAATACATACTCTTTGCCCGGTGTAATGCCCACTATGACCCTTCGCGATGGCACTGAATTGTCACTTGCAAAATCGGAGATTGAGATTAATATTATGGGTGGCAACATTGCGGGCAATGTGTATGGCGGAGGCTTTGGATATTCCAATAATATAGATGTGGCGAAGGCTCGTGAGGAAGTGGGATATGTGTATGGCAACACCTATGTGAATATGACAGGTGGTACCGTAAAGGGAAGCCTCTATGGCGCCAGCGCTGGCTCATCACAGTATGTGAACAAATCTTACCAAGTAGATAAAAAAGATACTGATGGAAATGTTATTAAGGATACGAATGGAAATAATGTAAAAGAGACAATAGGAATAGGCACACATCATAAAAAAGTTGCTTGCCAGTTTGGCGATGCCACCACCGTAATAAGCGGTGGCACAATCATGAAAAATGTTTATGGCGGAGCCATGGGCATTGAGGGATATTCCGAGATGGCCACACTCTACGGCAATGCCTATCTTACAATTACAAAATCTAAGGACCAAGCAGGAGTGGCAAGCATCCCCGAAATCAAGGGCGATGTGTATGGCGGCAGCGCTTTGGGCAACATACGCAAAATTAATAACTGGGGAGGCAACACCTATCTGACAATCGAAGAGGGAGTGTTCGGCAACTGCATCTTCGGCGGTAGTCAGGGTGAAAATCCAGATAATAAAGATAACAATTACGAAACAGCAAATCCCGTTATTATCGACGGCTCATGCACTACCAAGATTTCGGGCGGTTCATTCACCAGCAATTCGGATGAATTATACATTGTATACATTGACGGTAACCCAAAGCATAAGAATTTCAATATCTATGGCGGGGGCTACCGCAAATGCACTGTAAATGGTAACACCTATCTGGATATTACCCAAAGTTTGCTAAAGTCGGAAAATTCCCTTGATTATGAAAATTTGAAAACATCCGAGGGTTACGATACCTTTAAAGATGCATGGGATGACCTTACTCACCGCCGATTCTGCGTTTATGGAGGTGGTTACGGTGAAAATGCTCCAGTTAAGGGCGATTCCTATGTGAATATCAATGTTGACAAGGAGATAATTGATGCCAATGGCGAGGCCTCATTCCCCGTAGGGCCAGATGATGAAGTGGAATTTTATGCTGGGCGTCAGTTCTTTGATGTGGCTGGTGGCGGTTACACTGGCAGCGTGCGCAATGCCCATCTTACGATTGATGGAAATGCCTATGTACGCAAGGTCATTGGCGGCGGATTCTATGGCGGTGTAAAAACAGCCGATACCAAGATTGTGAGCGGACTGGTGTTTACGGCTTACGGTGGCTGCCTGCTCGGCTATGTATTCGACAAGGCCACTATGACTATCGGCACTCGTGCTGGCGTGGATGGCGTAACATTGGAGGAAGCTGCTAAGAAAAACTCTACGCTCTGGATTCTCGACCATGTGTATGGGGCCAACGACGTGCAGGGAATCGTTGGTGTAAAAGTCAGCTCTGATCCTAATAAATTCTCTGATATTACCGATCCCAGCAACTTAGGAAATTACGATGCTTCTGTGCTCTATCAAGCAGAGGTAGATGACAAGGATAAGGGCGTATTCCTTAATATCTATGGCGGTGAGATTCGCGGTTGCGTGTATGGCGCTGGCAATGGCCATTACAAGGGTTATTATGTGCCTGGCTGGGCTCGGTATTACGATGGCCCTGAAAGATTCTACCGTACGGTGCCTGCAATCGATTATAATAAAAATAAAGATGATGAAACTTCTAAAAAATTCGACCATGTGTACAAGACTCGCCCGCAGGTAGGCCGAGTGAATATTGACATTCGCGGCAATAGCGAGACCGACCGAGTGACGATTACCGAACGATTCTTCGGCGGAGGTCGTGGCACTACCATCGGCCAATGGCAGCCGGAACTGCAAGTTGAGGATCCGCGCCGACTGGTGGGCGGCGGTCATTTGGCAGTGAACTTCGGCAGTCATGTCACCATTAATGGTGGTGTGCACATGGGTTCGCGCGGCACTATTCTTGGCAGTCAGCAGGTGTTGCCAGACTCAATGACCCTTGATGGCAAAAAGCAACCGATGGATATGGCTAAATTCTTTGAGCGTTATCCGGGCGGCGATGACGAAGACAAGCGGCCATCAACTGCGGATCTCAACAGCATCGGCAATGCTGCGTATTATCACTGGTATTGGGATAATGATAGTGCAACTTACAAGCTTGGCTTCCCTGCTCCAGGCGATATGCATGAGAATCCTGTAGGCACTGTTAAGGGGCAAAATCCATTGGATCCAGATAAATCATACTTCTTTACTGGCGAACATCAATTCTATGGCTATCTCAAGTTTATTGAGATGAACACGGATGTGAAGCTGTCGTTCTACTCCGACCCATTTGATGAGGATGGCATAAGGCGCGACCCATTTTATAAGATTGTGAAAACCAAAGATGAGAATGGTAATATTATAGACAAAGAAGAGCTGCGCAGTGCCAGTGATTACGTCAGCACCAACCTCTCAGAGTTCGATGCGACCGATATTCGTTTCGGAAATTTCTTCCTTGGCGGCGAGCGTGGCTTTATGACATACGAAAACACGAAGTTAAATTACGATTATGATATAGTGCTTCCGTCAGGCGTTACTATTGAAGACAAGGTGGTGTGCGGCAGCGAAGACTCTTGGATTACTTATTATCCCTACACTAATGACAAATGTCAGAAAATAGATGAAAGCAATGGATATTATTACAACCTTAAAGGCGGCTTGAATGTGCAGTCATCGTTCAGTGAAAAATCATACACTCAGGAAGATATTAAAGAGATAGCCCAAGCTGGCGGCACTATTCCAGCCTTGGCTACCACTACTGATGGTGACAAAGTGTATGCTGACATTAAACCAGGCAAACGCGATGGAGCTTATGGCATCCGACTGGCTTGCAATGCTGCGTTTGACCCGCAATTAGGCGAGAACGCTTACGACAAGGATGGCAACCTCTTGGATGAAACTATGCGCTACGGCGGTCTGATTTATGGCGGATGCTACAACAGTGGCGTGATCAATGGCGATGTGGTGCTGTATGTCGGGAGCAACCTGCTTGGCAACAGCGGCCTCTATGATGACGATGAGACCAACTACAACACCCTGTCGAGCCTCAAATACAATGTGGGCCGAGTGTTCGGCGGCGGTTATGGCCCCAAGTCCACTGTCGAGGGCGATACCCATGTGTATCTGATTCGTGATTTCCGTGGCTTCAATGTATTCGGCGGCGGCCAGCAGGGCGATGTGGAGGGCATGACCAATGTGCATTATTTCGGCACCGACGATAGCCATGTCTATGGCAGCATATATGGCGGCGGCATCCGAGGCAATGTTGGTTATAAATATACGGTTGACACCAATAAAAATGTGATTCGTGAATCCTCAATGTACAGCACCAATCCTGAAGCCAAGATCGCACAATTCAGCTCGATTGTGGCTTTAGCCTCGGGCAATGTGAATCAGGTATTCGGGGGCGCTTGCTTGGGCGACATGTATGGCTCCACAGCAGTGGAACTTGTAGATGAGATCTCTTTTGAACTGGAGAATTTCAAGATAGATGAGTTTCTTAAGAGTGACCCAGAATGGCAGTTAAGCCACTTGGTGGTGGGTACAGTATATGGCGGCAACGATATTGCCGGAACGATTTTCTATGATGACAAAGCCGTGGATGCTGAAAATCGACCCTTAGCAACCACTAACTTGTGGATTCATGAAATTCAGGGGGCTGATAAGAGAAATAATGATCATGAATGCCCAGGCTATCATGATGGGTATTCAGGTTTTCCGCTGGTAGGCACCGCTTTTGGCGGAAGCTGCGGCAACTATGGCGATTTTGAGTGGCATCAAGGCGAAGACGGTGAATCAGACATCACAAAGAAGAGATACGTGTACAAGTCGGGCGAGATTTATCTGGCAAATGGCACCTCAACCAATTACGACAAAATCGACCTTGGCAATTACTTGGTAAATAACCGGCAGGCAGGTCGCCCTGATGTGGAGAGTTCGCAGCTTCGCGTCGCGGGAGGCACAGTGATCAATGCCTATGGCGGTGGCGATATGGCCAGCGTGGGCAACATATTGGATCGCACTGGCTGGACTCGAATTGTGGTGGAGTATAAAGATACTACAGCTCGTGCTGGTTTCTGGGAAGCCAATGATGCTGACCGATTGTGGAAACAAATGAAGATGTCATCAAAGACTCACCATAGTGAGGTGATGGGTACGCGCGAATCAGATGGCGCTGCTCTCTTCCGCTATCAAATTGCCAACCTCTATGGCGGCAATGACAATGCCGACCTGCCTATCCAGCCAATATGGGAGCTGAAAAAGGGCGTGATTGGCAACCTATATTCGGGCTGCAACGTGGGCCGAATGACATATTACAACGACGCTGCCACATTGCAGGATGATGAGACACGTGGCATACAGCTGACCATCAATAGCAAGGACCTGCACATTATGGCTGCTTACGGTGGCGGACGCATCGGCGATATCGATGCAGGCGCTTATACCTATGATGAGGCCACCGATGACTTGGTGTTTAAACGCAAAGAATTTGCCACAGGTGAGTATGGTGCCACAATCAATGTGAAGGCTGGAATCGTGGAGGCCGTATATGGCGGCAACGATGTGGCTGGCGTGGTGTACAACGGCACGAATGTAAATATCACTGGTGCAATCTCGGGCGACGTGTACGGCGCTGGCAATGGAAATTACAAATATTTCTACGACCAAAAGGGCACATATCTCTACGATTCAACCAAGAACAAATACAGCAACGAAGTGGCTGAGATTTGGGACGAAAGCCGTGGCGGCAAATACTATGTGCTGCCTAATCTCAGTCTGCGTTCCGACCTCAACTATGGCGCTAACGCTTATGGAGGCACTTCGCCATCGGCTGGCCAGACCCTGATGGCAATCAACCACTACCGACCTAATGTGGAAAAGGCTTATCTGCACATCGAGGGTACTGAAGATAGCCATGTGTATGTGAAGGGCAATGTGTACTGCGGCGGCAATTCTTCAACTGTGGCCAACCTCACAGAGAGCGAACATAGCATAAAGTTTGACATCGGCAATTATGTTACGCTCAATGGTGTGTTCCTTGGCTCGAATGGCGAGAGTCTCTCGCTTGGCGATAGCATGTTGGCGCTGGAAACTCTTAACAGTTCTACTGACTCAAGCGACGGCCTTGTTACTCTTGACCTTAGCCTTGCCAACGACTTGGCCGAAGGCAGCCTGTGGACTGGAGCATCAGATTATGAGAAAGAGGTGTTCGACAAGGACCTTTTCCCAACTCTGCTTGATGTGTACATGCACGCGGTGGATGTGGAGAATACGCCTGATGATTTCAAATTCGATGAAAACCTTAAGGAGGCATATATCGGAGAGTTCTGCATTGGCGGCAACCACGGATCGATGCTGACCGACGAGCCAATTGACCTTACATTCCCCGAGGCTCTGGTAATCTACAAGCGCATCGTGGGCGGCTGCTATAATGCGAATACGGAGTACAAGGGTGTGACCCATATTGGCGGCATGACCAAGCCTCTGGCCGCAGGCAAGGGTTACGACAAAGTGCGCTTCCATGTAAAGTGCCAGTTCCAACCCAAATTCTTAAAATACCCATACGCTGTCAACGAACCTCCAATCTTGCTCCACAATTACCTGGTAGATGCCGATGGCAACAGCATATTGGATGAGACCACACTCAACGATGCTGACGGGGCCAAGATTCTTGCAGGCAAGGAATACTATGTGGATAATGGCCAATGCAACATCTATGGCGGCTGCTATTCATCGGGCCGAACAGTGGGCAATGTGTTTGTGGATATATTCAGCGACATGCTCAAGGGCGTCAAGGGCATCAAGGATAATGCTGGCAACCCAGTGGATGGCTATTTGGCTGTGGTCAATGGTATCGACAAGAAGGAGGAACGATCGTTCTGCGTGGTTGGCGGCGGCTTTGGCAGCGCTACCGAGGTTTATGGCCATACTCGAGTGAGAATGTTGCCAGGAAAGGCCTCGCCAACGTATGTGGCAGGTACCAGCGACGAACACCCATCGGCGGCTACCGTGTTCGGCGGCAGCCAGGACGGTTTGGTTGTGGGGAATACTACAGTAGAATTGCGCGACGGCAAGATTCTGACTAACCTCTACGGCGGCAGCGAAACTCATTTGCTCTACGGCAGCAGCCAGGTGATTGTGGGTTATCCAAAATATTACCGTTGCAATGTGATGGGCGAATATGAGCTGGAACGCGCAGATGATTTCTCGGATATAAGCCTCGCCAATACCCAGAATGATAATCAGGATAAATCATACGTGGTGCCAAAGAGCATCTGTTATCGACGAGGCGACATCGTGCCGATGAATGTGTATGAAATGATCAAGGATGAGGACAAGGCGTCAAAGTTTGTGCTCCTCGATCGCACCGACCCCAAGAGCTACATTCTCAATGATGACGAAATCTTGATGACCGACTGCGTGGCTGATACTTCATGGACATATCCATGGGACGCGCCTACTTGGGATGATATCGATATCAGCGTAGGAGATCAGGGTAGTATAACTGACCCCAACGCTACCTACTATGGCTATGGCTGTATTTACGGTGGCGGACATGTGTCGAACAAGAATTTCACAACCATGGTTGGCTCGAACACCGTGGTGAAGTTTACGGATGAACATAAGCCTATGAAGTTTGCGGCTGACATGCCCGACGATGTGCTTGACGCTAAGGGTTACGGCGGCAATTCCTCAGTTATCATTTGGGATAATCCCAACAATGCCGCTTGGGATGCCTCAAGCCAAAAATACCGTTACCGCACGATTCATGAGAAGGATAGCCGAAGCGAAACTGATGCCAATGGCGCCAAAATCAAGGATCGTGTGTCGGTAGGCACTGGCCGAATGGTGGAGCAGAGTGTTGTGCCTGATGTGACTGATGTTACGGAATATTACAAGTATGATAAAGCAAAGGATGAGTATTTGCTGGTGCCATCGGGCAAGGCCGAGGCTGAAACAAAATACTACAACATGGAGACTGAGGGCGGTATTTACGGCTCGGGTCGAAAGGTGTTCGTCGAGGGCTTCCGCGCTGTTGACATAGCCTACTACGGCTATGCCGAGCATACGCCTCAAAAGCCCAAGCTGCTGCCTGCTCTTCACCGCGCCGACGTGGCCACGTTCACCGACTGCTGCGCCGAGATGTTTGGTGCACAGGATTTCACTACCCTTGGCAAGGCGGGTTCGGAATATTCGATCAACCGAGTAGGCGAGTTGCAAATGGTGTCGAGTCTTGCTTATCATCCATCTACGGCATTGGTGAAAGGTGAAGAAGACAGTGAAAATAAGCAAATGCTTGTTCATGACAAATATCGCTGTCGCAATTTCTTGGGCCTGTTCCGCAATGTGCATTATATGGCTGCTCTGAAATCGAATGTGAAGTTTGATGACAACTATCATAATCAAGATGGTGAATATGTGGAGAGCGATGATTATATCAATCATAAGCATCACATAATCAATAAATATTATGATGATAATACCACTAATCTGGCTGATTTCCAGAAGCGCAATGTGGCCACTGCTGCTAATATGATTGGCATTACCAATGACCAGCGTCTGCGAGTGCAAGGAGTGATAGAGCAAGGCGCTAAGGAAAATTCTTACTATGGCCCGATTGTGGGTGTGGTAGAAGTGAAGATGCTGACATTGGCCATGGGCCAGGGCGGCGGCTTTATCTATGCTCTTAATCAACACCTTACGGATGAAAATAAGGAGAAATTGACGTGGTGTCAGGGCCTGACGGAGCAGGACTTCCTGCATGTGACTGGAAATTTCGTATTCCCAGGCGCGAAGTTCTTGCTCACCCAAGGTGACCCAGATTATAATTACATGCTCGACGACTGCGAACCCTATACCAAAGGTTACGACACCTATAAATCGGAGTGGGAGGCAGCCCAAAGCCGCAACGACGGATTCAATGTCAATGATGCTCAAGAGGTGCATTACTGGTATGTAAATGGCCAGAATTTCTTCTATGATGTCACTGTCACTGGCATTACATCTGATTCAGAAGACCAGCCAATGAATTTCTATATAGATGAGGAAGATGACGATTATAGGACATTCCCAGGCCTTACCAGTACCAGCGAGCTGGCGATTGAAAGCGTGGTATGGAATCTGCATCCTAAGCGAGATGATGATTTCGATTGTGACATAACTAAAGATTCAAAGGTTTATACCCTGCGCCTTACTCTTGACAATGACACTGAGATTGATTCTGAGGTAAAGGATGGCAAAGAGGTATTCTCGAGCCAGACTGCTTATGTGGTGGAGTTGCCAAGATCAAATAGCTATCCAAAGTTGGAGGATGATGAAACTGAAGTAAAACCAGAAGTAAAGCAGGAGTATGTTTATGCTACAGGCGATGTGATAAATGTGCCTAATCTTGGCATCTGGCTTATCGATGCTGTGAACAATAGTGGCAGAGCTTATTACAAGGAGCATCTTGAAGATGACCATAAGGTGGATATTGTGGTAAGTGCCTCAGATACTGACAGTCAGGGCACAACCACCACGTTCACCTATACCATTCGCCTTACAATCCACTATATCCTTGGTCCCACAGTCACGGGCTATCCTGTGATTGAAAATTGCGCTTTGCCTGGCGAGTATATCTACGCCAACGCTGACAATGTGGTAGTGGAGATGGACGATAACGCCTTAGGAGTTACGGCCACCGAATGGTTCTTGCATCCTTACGTAAATGGCAAGGTGAATTATGACGAGGAATACAAGGTGAATGATGAAAACAAGATTGCTGATTCCAATTCAATCCATATTCCTGCGCTCTATCACTATGATGACTGGAAATTAGGCTACAGAGTATATGTAAACCATGAGGCTATGCCTGACATCCTGGTGAAGGATGAGGCTGGTGATGAAGTGTTCAAATCTCTGAAGATTCACAATTATCACCGAATGAAGCCTTACTACACGAAGAACGGAGAGAAGTATATTTTGGATTGGATCAACTTTACAACTGATGCCCGAGTATATATCGAGAATGATGAGGATATGGCTTACTTTATGGAGTATCTGATGATGCACCAGAATGACAACTCCACGGTATCAGATGCCACCGGTAAGACGCTGAATCCGCATTATTGCGAGGATGTGGACTTCTATCTGATGAGCGATGTAGAGCTGAAACTTGCTGACTGGCAGGATATCGTAAGCCGACATGCTGACATCTACAATTCTCTGTCTGAAACCGATTCTGATGGCGACAGGCTGATTACATTCCGTGGAAATTTCCATGGCTTGGGTCATACAATCAAGTTGGGACCAAATATGAAGAAGCTGCTTCTCAATAATCAAGGCAATTTCTATGATACGGGTTTCGAGGCAGAAAATGACAATTTCGACCGCGTGATGCTTACCACCAAGGGTAAAAAGGTGGATGCTAATGGCAATGCTGTGAATGACGCAGATGGCAAAGCCATAACTTATACAGGCGCGATGAGGAATTGCTTCTTCTTCAACCGTAAGAAGGATGCCCAGGATTATGGCAAGAGTGGCGCATTGACGCGCTACAATACAGATGCAGTGCTGGAGAATTGCTACCAGAATACCTTGGAAGAATGTCATACCAATGCCTCAGGCAGTACTTCTGGCTCTACTTATGATGCTGGCGAGCTCTTCGGCATGAATTCAGAGATGTTCTATATCGGCCTTGTTGCTTACAATCTCAACGGCCATTACCTGAAGAAGCGCAAGGCTCTGATCGATGAGGCGTATAAGGATAAAGTGGATTTTAACAATCCCAATAATCTTAATGCAATTGACAAAGAAAAGTGGAGCATTACCGATTTCCATGCCTACTACGATATGCCTAATGAAACAAAGTATTATTACATGCAGGATATCTTTAATAGCGGCGATTATCGCTATGCCAAGTATGAGACCGACTTCCGCTATTCGCAAGCCCTGCGCACCTACGAAGTACCCAACTACGAGGATTATCTTGGCAAGTGGAGGGATGGCGAGTGTGTGACCCATCATGATGTAACTACAAGCATTGATGGCATAGCTGGCGAGCACCCGCGTGACGAAATTCGCTGGGATTCTACCTCAGAGGTTTACCGCCCAATCTTTGGCAACCATGACTATATCTTCTTCGGCCAGTATCTGACTAAGGAGTATGACACCGAGGATAACATTCCTGAGCGATTCTTCCAGGATGGCAGCGTTGACAACCGTGTGTATCGTGCCAGCGGATTCTATGGGAGCAAGAAGGACCATGGCTTCTATTTCAACCCTGATGTTTATGCCAGCTCGTTTGTGCTTACGGCCATCGACTTCGAGGGCTACCGCGATAATGAATATATCAAAAATAACAAAAAAATGTATGACTTTGCCTCGGAGGATTTTGACCATAACTGGATCGATACAGCTGATCAAGCCATATATTATCCACCTACGATGGACATGCCATTCGATCAGGTAGATTCTGAAGGCCGAATAGTGCTCAACTCTTTAGAGGTTGGACCGGAAGTAACCCATAATCTTCTGATATATGGACGTGAGTCAGCTCCGAATCTGAAGCAGTTCCACTATTCAGGCCTCTCATCCTCATCCTCACTCTCTAATCGTGATCTGGCTCTCCATAGTGAAGATGGCATTGTGGCTCATCATATAGTATATGAGGCTAAGACTGGAGAAGAACCCAGGGTTGCGGATGACTTGTTCCACCTTGTGGATAAGCACAACTTTGATGCGCCTATTGCATTTACTGCAGGGCAGGCTTGGTACAACCGCCAACCTAAGGGCTGGGCCGATGGCACCACTGACAAGAGTGCATGGGAGGGTATATGCTTGCCGTTTACGGCTCATGATGTGTATGCGGCATCAACCAATCCCTATGCTACATCAAAATGGGATCATGGCATCTCTACCCACTTCTACGGCGATGACTACAAACTCCATGAGTATTGGCTGCGCCGATTTGAAAAGAAGGATGGTGACAAGTTAATCTTTGGTCGCCCGACTCTTGATAATCTTAAGGGTAACGTGACAGATTCAATCTCTGCTACTTATGCCTATAGCAATTCTTACTTCTTGGATACTTACGGAGAGAATACCATCTTTAATGACAACTATCCATCCTATACCATCGACCATAGCGCCTATGGCAGTTATGATGAAAATGGAGTGTTCCAATCTGCAACTAATTTTGAAAAATATCGCCATCTTACGGCTCGCATACCATATATTGTGACATTCCCAAGCAAGCGGTATTATGAGTTTGACATGAGCGGAGAGTTCTTCTTTGAGCATATCGCGGGCGCCGGTTCGCAGGCTTATCCTCAGACTATTTCTTACCAAGCATCTAATATCAAGATTCCTGTAACCACGGATAATGCGCCTGTCAGTGATTATACCGATGGTGGCTATACAGTGAAGGGTACGTTTGTTACCTTGTCAGCCAATGGCCAGCGGGCTCCCTTAATCGAGTACGACTCTGACGACGCTTCGGTACAAGGTACATACTTTGCTGGAAGCAGTTCGGATAGCGACAAGATTTATCCGTTCCGAGTATATGTGGAGCAGCCTGTCAATAGCACCAAGGCTTTGTATATCTCGTCGCGTGGGGCTGAGGAGGAGTTGGCGCCGGGCGATGACGAGGAAGATGGCGATGACGCTTTTGGCGAGTTGCGGATATGGGCTGAGGGGGCCGAATTAGTGGTGGATTCGCCTTACGAGGAGAGCTTCCACTTGACAGTATTCAATGTCAAGGGTCAGGCAGTGCGCGTGATCGAGGTCAATGAGGGTGAAAACCGCTACCGTGGTTTCAGCCCTGGTTTCTACCTGATCCACACCACCAAGCTCATGCTCAGCAAGTAAAAGACCCTCGAAGAGGGTCAATAGGGATAACCCCACGATGGAGCGAAGCGTAATCGTGGGGTTAAGAAAAACTACAAAATTTAAACTATTCTTATTCTTGAATCCCGTAGGGATTCTTTCAATTAGCCGGACGGAATTAAATCTAAACTATTCTTATCCTTGAATCCCGTAGGGATTCTTTCAATTAGCCTATTGGCATTTCCCCTTCTCCCCAACCCCGTAGGGGTTGTTAAGTTATTGAGAAACAACCCCTACGGGGTTGGATTGGAATATCCTTAATCCAGGCTATTAGAAACAACCCCTACGGGGTTGGCAGATACAATATTATAATTTAATATTAATCAGAATGTTTACTTAAGGCAGTATATGTTAAAGCCGGAATTTGTCGAGTATTTGGGGCAGCATGAGATGCTGCGGCCACTGAGGCAGGATTTGCTGACTGAGCCATCGGTGTCGGTTAGGTTTAACCTTGCCAAGGGCGATGTGCCTGAGGAAGTAATGGGCGTAAAGGTAGGCGATGCTGTGCCTTGGTGCCGGGATGCCGGACGATATCTTGACGAGAGGCCTGCATTTACTATGGACCCGGGGCTGCACCAGGGGCTATATTATGTGCAAGATGCATCGTCGATGGCTGTTACGGCGGCGATCCGGACGGCGGAGTCGCGGGTGCGAGACCTGCGACAGGCCCAAGACGACATTCAGAGATGCAGCGGGTCACTGACCCGCTGCTCCGAATTACATGTGCTGGATGCGTGTGCTGCCCCAGGAGGCAAGACTACGGCTGTTATTTCGGCGCTCCCTGAGGATGCAGTGGTTGTGGCCAATGAATATGATTTCCGCCGAGCGGAAATCTTGGCTGAGAATGTGGCAAAATGGGGGAGCCCGAATACTGTCGTAACCCGTGGCGATACCTCCAAATTCCGCAAACTGAAAGAAACTTTCGACATCATAGTGGTTGACGCACCATGCTCGGGCGAGGGCATGATGCGCAAAGATGAGCAGGCTCGTCAGCAATGGAGCCTTGCATTGGTTGACCAGTGCGCCACACTGCAGCGAGAGATACTATCTAATGTGTGGGAGGCTTTGAAGCCTGGGGGAGTGCTTATTTATAGCACTTGCACATTCAATCGCCACGAAAACGAACATAATGTGGAGTGGCTTATCAGCGAATATGGAGCTGAAAGCATAGAAGTGCCAGAATTGGATGCTTGCAAGGCCAATGGTGTGGCAAGCGGCATCGACACCGATGCGAATTGCTACCGCTTTTTCCCAGGCCGAGTAAGAGGCGAGGGGCTATTTCTGGCTGCCGTGCGCAAGCCTGGCGAGCTTCAGAGAGGCAGCAGGTCACTGACCCGCTGCTCCGACATGAATGGCGAGCTACAGAGAGGCAGCAGGTCACGGACTCGCTGCAACGACATGAATGGCGACATTCAGAGAGGCAGCAGGTCACTGACCCGCTGCTCCGAGGCTGCGCAGTGGCTGAGGGGGGATTTTAGTATTGTAAGCCTTGGTGATGATGTGTTTGCATTGCCTGAGGCATCAGCTGATTTTATGCTGAGCCTTAAGGGAAAGCTGGATGTGTTGTCAATGGGAGTGTGGCTTGGCACGACCAAGGGCAAGGACCTTGTGCCAGCACATGCTCTGGCACTGAGCACAGCCCTCAATCGCAACGCTTTCCCTCAATTCGAAGTGGATTATGAAACAGCAATTGACTATTTGCAGCGACAAGCCATTGCCATAAATGCTCCCAAGGGTTTTGTATTGCTCACATACAAAGGCAAACCGCTGGGTTTTGTGAAAAACCTTGGAAATCGCGCCAACAACCTTTACCCCAAAAATTGGCGTATCCGCACCCAAAAATAGGGGATGTGTCATAATTAACTTTTATCAAGGAACTCCGTAGGAGCATTCTATATT
>JAJBUG010000088.1 GCA_020860515.1 Bacteroidales bacterium
GTGTAAATTTGTTCAACAAAATGGGGGAATTTCCGATTGTAATTCTTATCTTTGCAGAAACTAAATTTCTGCGAGACCGCTATCGCTAAGTTGCGACATGAAGACGAAGAATAAGGAATACATACGGTTTGACTGGGCGATGAAGCGTCTGCTTCGCGACAAGGCCAACTTCGAGGTGCTCGAAGGGCTGATTTCTGCCCTTCTGAATACAAAGATGAAGATTATCGAAGTGCTTGAAAGCGAGAGCAATAGGCATAGCCTCAACGACAAATATAATATTGTTGATGTCAAGGCAAAAAACGACAAAGGTGAAATTGTAGTAGTGGAAGTGCAGAACCTATTCCAGATGGACTTCCTGAAGCGCATCCTCTTTGGTGTGAGCAAGGCTATTACCGAGCAGCTTTCGCTTGGCGACCCGTTCCATAAAATTCACAAGGTTTATTCAATTTCCATTGCATATTTCAACCTCGGGGAGGGCCACGACTATCTTTACCATGGGCGCACGTCGCTAATAGGGGTGCACACTAAAGAAGAATTAGGAGTGTCGAAGGATGAGTTGCAGGCTTACGACAGCGAAATAGCCAGCGACATATTCCCGGAATACTGGGTGCTGAGAGTAAACGAGTTTGACAAGTATTCTCGCACCCCGCTTGGCGAATGGATGCAGTATCTGAAGACTGGCTACATAGCTGATGACACTGACGTGCCCGGATTGGTTAGAGCCAAGGAGATACTTAAGTTCGATTCAATGAGCAAGGCTGAGCAGAACGATTACATGGCTTATCTTAATCAACTGACATGTGAACGCGATTCCTTAAATAAAGCTCACAATGATGGTCTCAAAGAGGGTCGCCAAGAAGAAAAGATTGAAATTGCCAAGAAATTGAAAGCTCAAAATGTTGACATAAATATCATTGCACAAGCTACGGGCTTGACCCTCGAAGATATCAAAAAATATAAAATATAAAGATGCCAGCTCCCAATATCTCAAAACTGAAGGGAGCACGGCAATTTAGTCGAGGCGCTCGATTAGGAGCATGATGACAAAGCCGGCCAGGAGGGCGTAGGTGGCAGGCTTCTGATAGCCATGAGCGTGGCTTTCGGGTATCATTTCATCACTGACCACATAGAGCATGGCACCACCAGCCAATGCCAACATAAAGGGTAGCACTGTGGCAGAGAGCTCGGCCAGGTAAAAGCCTGTAAATACGCCCGCCACTTCGAGCAATCCAATCACCACAGCAATCACAAATGTGCGCAGTCGGCTCACTCCGGCCAAGAGCAGAGGCGATATTATCACCATGCCCTCGGGCACATTCTGCAGCGAAATGGCTATCGCCACGCTCGCGGCCTGGTCGATCGGTTCGCCACCGAAGCCTACGCCAGCAGCAATGCCCTCGGGGAACTTATGCAAAGCAATGGCCATCACAAAGAGCAGCACATGATTGAGATGCTGATTGTTGCGATGCTCCTCCTCGTCGATGCCAGTGATATGGTGGAGGTGAGGGGTAAGATAGTCGAGGAGGTTGAGCACCACCACGCCCGCTGCCACGCCAAGGCATGGCAGCCACACATTGCCCCAGTCGGGACAAAGATCAAAAGCTGGCACTAACAGGCCTAATATGGCAGCCGACAACATCAGTCCGGCACATAAGCCCATGATGGTGTCGTTGGTGCGATGCGACACATTCTTGATGAAGAAGCCAAGCATCGACCCAATTATTGTAGAGCTGCCGACCCCGATGGCAGCCAATCCAATCGCATTCATAATCAAATGGGTTATTATTCCATTGCAAAAGTACAAAAATTTTCGTAAATCCCTCCAAGAAAAAACTCCTGATTAATTACCAAAACTTCATCTTGCAAACAACCCTGAGGGCGAAACAAGCAGCCAACATGGGAGCAAAGAATTTGGTAATAAGGGAGAAATGTTGTAATTTTGCAATGTTAATCCTAAAACAGAGAGATCGATATGAAACTTGACGGAAGGCGACGCAGCAATAACGTGGACGACCGGCGCAGCAGCGGCATCAGCGGCAAAGCCGTGGGCGGAGGCATTGTGGGCATAATAGCCATAGCAGTTATCACCTTGCTTTCGGGTGGCGACTTGGGCGATGTGGTGTCGAACATAATGAGCCAAGGTGGAATCACCAACGGCTACGAAACCACTGAATATGTAGAAGATGCCGAAGACGCACGCTTGGCACAGCTTTCATCGCAGGTGCTGGCTGGCACCGAAGATGTGTGGGCCAAAGTGTTCAAGGAGCAAGGCTGGGGCGAGTATGAGGCTCCTACCTTAGTGCTTTTCCACGGTGCGGTGCAGTCGGGATGCGGCAGCGCCACGGCGCAGACAGGCCCATTCTATTGCTCAGCCGACCAGAAGGTATACCTCGACCTCGACTTTTTCAAAGACATGCAGCAGAATATCGGTGGCAGCGGAGATTTCGCCTATGCCTATGTGATAGCCCACGAGGTGGGCCACCATGTGCAGTATCTGCTTGGCACTCTTACCGAAGCTCACACCGCAATGTCGAAGATGAGCGAGACGGATGCCAATAAGGTAAGCGTAAGGCTCGAACTCCAAGCCGATTTCTACGCAGGGGTGTGGGCGCACCAGGATAATGAGATGTTCGGCAGCCTCGAAGCAGGCGATGTGGAAAAGGCCCTCGACGTGGCGGCTAAGATTGGCGACGATTATCTGCAACGCAAAGCTTATGGCAAGGAAATGCCCGAGACTTTCAACCATGGCCGCAGCGAACAGCGCGCCCGTTGGCTAAAGAAGGGAATTGCTACGGGCGATCCCCTGCAAGGCGACACCTTCTCGCCCCAATACTCATCCTTGTAAAGGACAAATTACAAGTTACAAATGACAAATTACAAGTTGAAAATTGAAAATTGAAATGAAAGATAAAGTGCTGGTGTTAGTTGCCCACCCCGATATGGCGACCAGTGTGATGAATAAGGCGTTGGCTAATGTAGCCCGCGAAGTGGAGGGAGTAAGGGTAATGGAGTTGACCCCCAACCCGATGGATCCCGAGCTCTACCGCCAGCCTATGGCTGATGCCGAAGTGGTAGTGTTTCAATTCCCATTGTATTGGATGAGCGCGCCATGGATATTGAAGCAGTGGAGCGACACAGTGTTTATGAACCTCTGCGAGAATGGTTACACTCAGGGCAAAAAACTGATGACGGTGGTCACCACTGGCGCAGAAAAAGAATCCTTCGCTCCTGGGCAGAAGAATATTCACACCATGAAGGAATATCTTACCCCCTACGAGGGTCAAGCCAACTTCGCACAAATGGGTTGGATCGAACCTCTGATTGTATATGGCAACTCTGACGCCGACATCGCTGCTCGCGACCTCGCCGCCGGCCTCAATGCCTACCGACAAATCCTGACTGACTTGGCCAAATAATTATGTCAGAAAATATCATAACGATTGACAGCGAGAAGCTGTATTTCATAGGCGGTGTGGAGCTACAGAATCCGCACCGCGTGTGTATTCCTCAGGGGCTTTCCGTGGTGATTGGACCAAATGGAAGCGGCAAGTCAACGCTCGGTAACATCCTGGAGCGTGGATGGAATTTTCGCACTAATCGACTGTCATCTCCCTCGGGGAAAAAGCCGCGAGTTAAGAAGATTCAGTTTACTGACATCCATTCGCTGGCGGGCGATTCGGTGGTTTACTATCAGCAGCGCTACGAGGCTACGATGAACGACAGCGTGCCGACTGTGGGCGAAATTCTCGGCCAAGAGATGCAGCATCCCCATTGGCAGGAGTTGGCATCACTTTTCGGCCTTCATGGCCTTGAGGACCGCAAGGTAAATTACCTATCGAGCGGACAGTTGCGTAAATTCCTTATAGTGAATGCGCTGCTCAGCGATGTTGACCTGCTGATTCTCGACAACCCGTACATCGGCCTCGACGCGCCCTCGCGCGATGTGCTCAACGAGGCTATGGCCAAGCTGCCTCAGACTGGCGTAAACATAATGCTGCTCATTGCCAACGAGCGCGACCTGCCAACCTCGGCCTCATGTGTAATCCACATGGCCAATATGATCATCGGCCAGGCTATGAATTTACAAGATTACAAGGGATTGCAGGATTACAAGGGATTGAAGGATAACAAGGGATTGCAGGAAGCCACCTCTTCGGTTGGCGTGCCCTCGGCGTCAGCCGAGGTTCCCCTCCCCTTTCCACCAAAGCCCAATGCCGACACTGCCCCTATCGCCACCATAATGCACATGCGCAATTGCACTGTGCGCCATGGGGGCAGAGTGCTGCTGGAGAATGTGAATTGGCTCGTCCGAGACGGCGAGTGCTGGTCGCTCTCCGGTCCTAATGGCAGCGGAAAATCCACGCTGCTCAGCCTTGCCTGCGCCGATAACCCCCAAGCCTACTGCAACGATATCACCCTCTTTGACCGCCGCCGAGGCACAGGCGAAAGCATTTGGGACATCAAGCGCCGCATCAGCTATATTTCACCCGAAGCATCGCTCCACTTTCATCCTCAGGGATCTACACTGCGCATCATTGCCCAAGGACTGGCACAAACTGCCTGCGAACCTTTAAAGCCTAAGCAACTCGACTTGGCTCTGCAATGGATGCAGCTACTGGGCATTGAACACCTTAAGGATCGGCCTTTTGGCTCTCTCTCCACTGGCGAACGCCAATTGGCTCTGCTATGCCGAGTGTTTGCCAAGCAACCGCGCCTGATGATTCTCGACGAACCATTCCACGGCCTTGATGCCCATAACACGGCCTTGGCCAAGGCCATCATTGAGCAGTTTGCAGAGCGAGCCAAGGCTAATCCTGAGCGACACCCGATGTCGCTAATCATCGTCAGCCACTACGCCCAAGAGTTGCCCCCCTGCATCACACACCACAAATCACTGGCCTCTCAAAGCGCATAAGTTCCTATTTTTCCCATATCGTACATAAAAAATCGGATTTTTTGTGTAAATTTGCAGGAAAAAATAGGAAATAAGATGGAAAGTGCTATAGCTTCTGCTGCAAATGAAAAGAGTGTTGACGTAGGATTGATTTTTCGTCAAGCCATGCTGGCGGGAATATCAATCGGTGTGGGCTGCATTGTATATCTCAACGTCGGCGACGTGGCTGGGGCCGTGCTGTTTGCCTTGGGATTGCTCACTGTAGTGCATTTCAAGCTTCCGCTCTACACGGGCACAGCTGGCTTTGTGATGAACCGAGCCGAACTCAATCGCCTGTGGGTAATCCTTGCTGGCAACATCGTGGGTTGCTTGATATTGGCATGGGCCATGAAGTACGCCCAGCCTGGAGTCGCCGAGAAGGCTGGCGCGATAGCCCAGAAGCGCATGGTCCTGGAGCCTATGCAGACTGCCATCTTAGGCCTGATGTGCGGCTTTCTGATGACTGTTGCCGTGAAGTTTGCCCGTGAGAAATCATTTCTGCCCCTGCTTTTCGCAGTGCCTGTGTTTATACTTAGCGGCTTTATCCACAGCATTGCCGACGCTTTTTATCTCCTTGCTACTCCCTGGGACATCATTGCCGCCAATCCAGGCGTTGCCCTCATTAATTACCTAATGGCCGTAATCGGCAATTTCATCGGCTGCAACCTCTACCGCCTCTTCTCCTGGCGCCTCAGCTACTAATCGTTCATCATATTTCAATCCATTCATTATGATATTAAGAGGTTTATTGATAGCAGTTGGGTGCTTATTGTCGCTGGTAAAGACAAACGGACAAGAGCTGCTTGGGAATGATACATTGGTCGCGGTAGCTGATTCGGTAGTTACCGATTCGGCACTTATTTCAGAGCTGACCGCTCAGATGGAGGATGCTCGGCTACGAGAAACCGAGCTAAATGCTGAGATAGCTCATCTGAGAATGCAACTCTTCGCTGGCGATTCTTTGAGGCGCGAAACATTCCGAGCTCATATCGATTCGCTGCGCGAAGCTACACCTGGCGCATGGGTAGTAGTGGAGGAAGATTCGCTATTCATGTTCTATGCCAAACACGGAGGCCTCACATCAAAAGAACGTGCCCTCCGCGCCAGCAAAGAAATCACACAAGTGGGCAAACTCTTGGGCGTACAGCCCGACTCGGTATATGTTTCGGCCAACGAATTTGAAACCGATTTGGTCTATGGCGACTATATCATCCTATCTGTTACCGATATCGACGCCGTATGGGCAGGCAAATCACGCGAAGAGTTGGCTGTAGAGATGCGCGAAGTGGTGGTAGAAGAATTGTACGTATTGAAGAAAAACCACAGCCTGTGGGTGCTGATCCGCAGCATAATATCCCTGATAATCATCTTGGTGGCTGTGGGGATTGCCATTAAGCTGCTCAACATAGGTTATCGGCGCCTGCTTCGCCTAATCGACAAATGGTCAGAAACCAAGCTCCATCCCATCTACATCCAAAAACTTGAGATACTCGATATCCACCGCCAGACGGTAATCCTGCGTGGAGCCGCCAATGTGGTGCGTCTGCTCCTCGACTTGGTAATCATTTTGGTGGCAGTACCACTGATTTTCTCCGTGTTCCCGCCTACCGAAAAGATTGCTCGCACTATTATATCCTATATTTGGAATCCATGCCGCGACATCCTGATGGATATCGTTGACTACATTCCCAATCTTTTTGTGATATGCGTGATATGCATCGCCATCCGATTCATAGTGAAGCTGTTGCGCTATGTGGCAGTACAGCTTTCGGAAGATCGGCTCCATATCAATGGTTTCTTCCCAGACTGGGCGATGCCCACATTCTATATCATCCGATTCTTGCTCTATGCATTTGGCATAGCTATGATATATCCCTATCTTCCTGGGTCTAATTCGGGCGTATTCCAGGGAATTTCGGTATTTATAGGTTTGATAGTATCCATCGGTTCGAGCGGTGCCATTGGCAATGTGATTGCCGGACTGGTGATTACTTATATGCGTCCGTTTAGAATTGGTGACCGAATAGAACTGCAGAACACTTCGGGCGATGTAATTGAGAAGACACCCTTTGTGACACGCATCCGCACAGTAAAAAATGAAATAGTGACTGTGCCCAACTCTTTCATAATGACCACACAGACGGTCAACCTCACCGAGTCGGCTCGCCAGTACGGCCTCATTATCCACTGCGACGTCAACGTAAGCTATACCTACCATTGGCGCCGCATCTATAATCTCCTGATCGAAGCTGCCTTAGACACGCGCGGCGTGGTGGATGATCCGCGTCCGTTCGTGCTGCAAACCACCCTCGGCAATGACTATGGCATCTATCAAATCAATGCCTACATTCGTGATGCCAACCTCCTGCCCGACATCTATTCCGACCTGAATGTGAGCATACAGAATGTATTCAACCGCGAGGGCATTGAAATTCTCTCACCCCATTACATATCCACTCGCGACGGCTCACCCTCCACACTCTGCCAAGAACCAGCTCCAGCAGAGTAAAATCAAAGGCCTCTTTTGGGGAGGCCTTTATGATTGGGGATTATTCTATGTAGTCGAGCTTGACCACGACCACGCGGATGTCTTCGCAGCCATTGGCGGGAGCAATTTTTGCGATGTGCCAATCGCTGGGGAAGAATAGGAAGAAACGCTCAGGGGTGGAGTCGACGATCATCGCTTTTTGCGCGTCGTAGTCGTAATGGATTACATCGGGCTTCCATTCGCAATTAGGAGTTGATGAAGCATGGTCGAGCAGGCCGAAGCCCTCGGTGCCCTTTACCACATACTGAAAGTCGATATGGTTGTAATGGCTCTCAGATTTGCGTTTCTCCAAGGGTTGATTCTTGGTATCTTCGATTGATACCACCATCGAAGTGCCTTCAATAGGGTGCTTGCCAGCTGGCATTGTGGTCAGGTCGTGAGTTGCCAGCCATTGAAACATAGTGTCCCATTGGGCTTGATTTTTCTCATATTGGCTCTGAAATTCCATCAGATTCACGCACATATCGGGCAGAGCGTTGAAGCCATTGCTCCACTGGCGTCCAAGAGTCCATTGCAGGGCCTCTGACCACAGGCTTTGAGCCGCTGTGCTAAGCGCAGAAGCAGTCAACATTGTCATAGCAATAATGATTGGTTTAAAGTTAATGTTCATCTATCTAATTTAAGGTAATCTCACATGTCATTTACGATGCAAAATTAATAAAAAGATTTTTATTAATTCCTATATTTTTTGTACTTTTGTGATTTAAAAATGATCAATCCCTCTATCTTTCAATAATAAAGACAATGAAAAGAACTTATCTACTCCCCTTAATCCTTCTCTTTTGTCTCATTGCTTGTGCTGACGATAAGCAATCAGTGGAAACCTATATTCCAGATGCTCCTGACTATGAGGATGCTACTATGTGGTATACGCGCCAGGGCGACATCAATGGCACTGGAGGAGATGTATTTTATGTGGTTTCTACTTGGGAAGCGGACTGGACTGCGCCAGATGGGTCAATCTGCCATTATGCAGATGTATGGAGCGAGGAACACCGCGAACACATGACGCGCGAAATTTCGAAGGTGGCTGATTATATGGCTGATGGCAACAATTTCTATTCGCCTTTTTATCGACACATGACGATCGATATCTGGGCCACGCAGGATGAAGACCAAGTGTATCAGTGGACTCGCCTGTCAATGCAGGATGTATGCGATGCTTTTGACCACTTCAACGCCTCGCGCCAGAAGGGGCGTCCGTTTGTGATTGCCGGATTCAGCCAAGGGGGATTGGCAGTGGTGGAGCTGCTCAAACACATGGATGATGACACCTGGGCCGACATGGCCGCCGCCTACGTGATGGGCTACAAGGTAACACCCAGCGACGTGGCTTCATGCACTCGCATCCGCGCCGCCGAAGGCGAAGAGGACACTGGCGTAACCATCTGCTATAACACTGTCAAGGATGTTGCCTACGTTAAGCCTATTATCGCAGCGCCCTGTGCTATGTGCATCAATCCTGTGAATTGGCGCACCGATTCCACCACAGAGTGGCTAACTGATGGGATTACAGTCACCGTTTCTCCCGAGCATCATGTGTTGGTAGTCACTGGTTACGAAGGCGAAGAATATGCACCAATCTACAATTTCCTCAACATTGGCGACATTCATTCCTGCGAGCCCTGGCTCTACCAAGACTGCCTCCGCACCAACATCAACAAGCGTATCTCCGCCCACGAAAAATAATCTACCCTATATTTCTTAATATTTTTATGATTTTCCACAACATGAGTGGAATTTCCAGTGGAAAGTTGTGGAATCGAGAAAAAATCCGTATATTTGTCAGATGAAACAACTTAACTACAATTCATATGGGACGGTTTATAAATAAAGGCAATACAAGATTCCGCCGTGCTGTTAGTGGAATTTATGTTGATAAGACAGCTCTTATAGGTGCTGTCAACGACACATTGTTTAGTGAGAAGAATTATAGTTGTGTCACTCGCTGTCGGCGTTTTGGCAAGTCGATGGCTGCTTCGATGCTTAGGGCATATTATGATAAGTCGTGTGATTCTCGTGACCTATTTCAAGGCTTGGAGATAAATACCAATCCCACTTTTGAAAAATACCTTAACAAACTGCCAGTCATTTTTATTGATATGACTGACGTTATCACTAAATACGGCCACGCTCACAACATTGTGGAGCATTTGAAGCGTGACCTGTTGGAGGATTTGCGGGCTGAATATCCAGAAATCGATATGCGTCCTAACGACGATATAATGGATTTTATGAAAAACATTGCCGAGGCCACAGGCCAACAATTCTTTATGATTATTGATGAGTGGGATGCAGTTTGTAGAGAGTTTGAGGAGAATCCAAAGGTCATTGATGAATATATCGATTTGTTGCGGCGTTTTTTCAAGGGCAGTGATGGCGAAGAGGTATTTATCGGTGCTTATATTACTGGCACTTTGCCCATAAAGAAATATGACACAGAGTCGGCCCTAAACAATTTCCGTGAGTACACTATGATTCGTCCTGGTCAGTGGCAAACCTTTTATGGCTTTACCAAGCAAGAGGTGCAATCTTTGTGCGAAAAATACGACATGGATTTTGAGGAGATGGAGAAATGGTATGATGGCTACCAAATCGGCCGTCAGCTATCCATGTTTAATCCCAATTCCGTAATGAATGCCATTGATAACCGCGAATATGGCAACTACTGGAACACCACTGGTGCTTTCGACAATATCGCCCATTATATCCAAATGGATTTTCAGGGCCTTAAGGGCGACATTGTGAAGATGCTGGCCGGCGATAGGTGTGCCGTAAACTATACTCGCTTTTCCAACGACTTAGCCACCATCGACAACAAGGATGATGTGCTCACAATCCTAATCCATTTAGGCTATCTTTCCTACGACCCTGCCGAAGGCAAATGCTATATCCCCAACCTCGAAGTGCGTCAAGAATTAGAAAATGCTGTGATGCAAACCAATTGGCATGAAATCATTGATGCTATCCAAGACTCTGAAGCATTGCTTTATGCCGTGCTTAATGGCGAAGCCGACGCTGTGGCGGCTGGTGTTGAGAAAGTACAAATGTTTCTCTTCCAGCCTTAGTAATCGAATTGAAATATAACAAAGATGTCATTACCGCTCTCGACCAAATTAGAGAAAGGCAATACCCCGAGGCTTTGCGAGGTCATACTGACAACATATTACTTGTTGGCATCAATTACGACCCGACAACTAAGGCACACACCTGCCGCATCGAGCGACATCTTTCAGATAAGCATTAATATGGTACGAAAGCTCAAAGATAGCGGCATAGCCTGGATCGGCATGACTCCAGAAGAGTGGGGTAAAGAAAAGATCTTTAGAATTTTGAGGCCGATATATAAAGCCGACAAAATATAATTACGATAATGCAACTTTTTTGGCTATTTTTGACTTTTCAGCTCACAGGGTAAACTCATGATTTTTAGCATTTAGTCAATTAGGCCAAAGTTTTGTCCAAATGTGACTGACTTTTGCTTGACTGGCAGAAGGTAACAGAGTGCAACCAGAGTAGCTAAGAGAAAGGCAGCCAAAGCAACCGAAAATGGCGGTTTTCTCTAAAAACTGGTTCAAAACTGGTTCAGTGATTAGATACAAAAATGCAACCATTCAGTGAATCAATCACTTGAATGGTTGCGAATGTCGGGGTGAGAAGACTCGAACTTCCGACCTCTACGTCCCGAACGTAGCGCGCTAGCCAACTGTGCTACACCCCGATCGAGTTTTCTGAGTGCAAAGGTAGCAATAATTTTTTTAATAGCAACTATTTGTAGTGAAAAAAATTATAAGTAATTTTGCATATAAAACCGAATTATATGGCACGCAATACCGATGATCTGCATCTGCTGGGCAACCAGGGAGTGAAATATCCCACAGATTATGCCCCCGAGATGCTGGAAACTTTTGAAAACCAACACCCCGACAATGAATATGTGGTGACATTCCATTGTCCCGAATTTACCACGCTTTGCCCCATTACCAGCCAACCCGACTTTGGGAAAATCATTATCAACTATATTCCTCGCAACCGTATGGTGGAGAGCAAGAGTCTGAAGCTCTACCTATTCAGTTTTCGCAACCATGGGGATTTCCACGAGGATGTGGTAAATATCATTATGAAGGACTTGGTAAAGCTGATGAATCCACGCTATATCGAGGTAATCGGTGAGTTTATGCCACGCGGTGGCATCGCAATCCACCCATTCGCCAACTGGGGCGACGCCGACCACCAAGATCTGGCTAAAGCTCGCCTCACCGCCCGCCTTTCCAAGTTTTAGATGATAAAGACGAATCCAAATAATAAGTTTAGACGAGAGTAACTAATATGTGAGAGAAACGAAAATTTACGAACAAACGAAAATCAACGAATTTTTAATCTCGTAGATTTTCGTTATCTCGTAGATTTTCGTCAATAAATTAAAGTCAACTATGAAGAAAGATGCATTAATAGTACTGTCAGGCGGCATGGACTCGGTGACTATGCTCCACGAATATAAATCCTCGATAGCTCTTGCCGTTAATTTTACTTATGGCAGCAACCATAATGCCCGCGAATTAGAATGTGCTCGCTGGAATTGCGAGCAATTAGGAATCGAACTTGTAGTAATTGACCTTGCTTTTATGGGGCAATACTTCGAGAGTTCGCTGCTGTCAGGGGCCGATGCCATCCCTGAGGGACATTATGAAGACGAAAATATGCGCAGTACGGTGGTTCCATTCCGCAATGGTATAATGCTCTCCGTGGCTACGGGCCTGGCCGAGAGCAGAGGTCTAAAGGCAGTGATGATAGCCAACCATGCCGGCGACCACGCCATCTATCCCGACTGCCGCGCTGGCTTCATCAAGGCCATGGACCATGCCATAACCGAGGGTACATACGAACATCTTGAGCTTCGCGCTCCCTACACACTGCTAACCAAGGGCCAGATAGCAGAGCGAGGCAAGCGCATTGGCGTGGACTATGCCCATACTTATTCATGCTATAAGGGCCGTGAAAAGCATTGCGGCAAATGCGGCACCTGCGTTGAGAGAAAAGAAGCTCTCGCTGCCGCCGGAATCCCCGACCCCACCAAATACGAAGATTAATATTGGGGCTCGGCGGCTATGTTGAGGTCGTCGAGGTCGGTGCGCTGGTAAGGGGCGCGCGCCAGGGCTTTTAGGGTAGCATCAAGCTTTTCGAGAGTGGCAGCGCGGCGACGTGGTGTCAACTCACATTCCCAAATTGTAATCACTGTCCAGCCCATTTGGCGCAATTTGATGCCATTTTCGAGGTCGCGCTGCTGATTGGCTGCGATTTTTTGCTCCAATAATCGGTGTTGCTGGCAGGAATGTGCATGCGGTGAGTCTTATGTCCATGCCAAAAACACCCATTCACGAAAATCGCCACTTTTAACTTGCGGAACACGATGTCGGGGCGTCCTGGCAGCTTATTCACGCATAAACGATACCGATATCCCTGACTCCATAGGAAACGGCGCACTACCAGCTCGGGCTTGGTGTTGCGGCAGCGAATCCGGCTCATCACTTGGCTTCGCTTGTCCTGTGTAAAGATATCGGTCATCAGAGTAGTTGTTGACCCTCTTCGAGGCTCTTTTAGTAGATATTAGGTATAAACCCCACAATTTCGCTTCGCTCCATTGTGGGGTTTTCCTTATTCAACGTCTTCGACGTTGGTTGTGTTCAGAATAGGTCTTATTCGGCGAACTTGGCGTTGAGGAACTCGCGGTTGAGGCGAGCTATGTTGCTCAGAGGAATACTCTTGGGGCACTCTGCTGAGCAAGCGCCAGTGTTGGTGCAGTTGCCAAATCCGAGTTCATCCATCTTCTTCACCATAGCGCGGGCGCGACGCTTGCGCTCAACCTGGCCCTGAGGCAGGAGGGCAAACTGGCTCACCTTAGCCGAAACGAAGAGCATAGCCGAACCATTCTTGCAAGCAGCCACGCAAGCGCCGCAGCCGATGCAAGTAGCGCTGTCCATGGCCACGTCGGCAACCTCCTTGCTGATAGGAGTAGCATTGGCATCCGGGGCACCACCACAGTTGAACGATACATAGCCGCCAGCCTGCTGGATCTGGTCGAATGCATTGCGGTTGACCATAAGGTCGCGGATTACCGGGAATGCAGCTGAGCGCCAAGGCTCGATGGTGATGGTCTGGCCATCATGGAATTTGCGCATGTGGAGCTGGCAGGTAGTGATGCCTTGCACAGGCCCATGGGGATGACCATCGATGTAAAGGCTGCACATACCGCAGATACCCTCGCGGCAGTCGCTATCAAATGCTACGGGCTCCTCATTGTTGTCGACAAGCTGCTGATTGAGCATGTCGAGCATTTCAAGGAAGCTGCTTCCCGTAGACACATTGTCAAGGTGGTAGTTCTTGAACTCACCTTTCTCTTTGGGGCCACGCTGACGCCAAATTCTGAGATTTACGCTTATTGTAGTTTCCATTGTCGTGTCGTGTTGTTAAGAGATTATGACTTGTAGTTACGGGTCTGCACTTGGATTTCCTCATACTTGAGAGGCTCCTTGATAAGAATGGGCTTAGCGGTATCGCCGGTGTATTTCCAGCAGCTCACGTACATATAATCCTTATCATTGCGCTTAGCCTCGCCGTCCTCGGTCTGGTATTCCTCGCGGAAGTGAGCGCCGCAGCTCTCGTTGCGGTTGAGTGCGTCGATGGCCATCATGCGAGCGATGAGGATGAAATCCTCGAGGCGCAAAGCCTTTTCGAGCTCTTGGTTCATATCATCAGCGCGACCTACGATGCGGAGGTCGCTGTAGAACTCCTTGCGCACTTCTTCGATTTCATCGATAGCCTTTACAAGGCTCTGCAGTGTGCGACCCATACCTACGAGGTTCCACATCACGTGGCCCAGCTTCTTGTGAATCTGGTCGGGGCTCTTAGTACCCTTGATATTCATCAGCTTCTCAATACGAGCACGCACGTTCTTCTCAGCTTCGTCGAACTCAGGAGCGTCGGTCTTGAAGTGAGGCACCTTGATCTGGTCGCTGAGGTAATTCTGCATGGTGTAAGGCAGCACGAAGTAGCCGTCGGCCAAGCCCTGCATCAGAGCAGAAGCACCCAGACGGTTAGCGCCGTGGTCAGAGAAGTTGCACTCGCCGATAGCGAAGAGACCCTTGATTGAGGTCTGCAGCTCATAGTCAACCCAGATGCCGCCCATTGTATAGTGGCTGGCGGGAAAGATCATCATCGGGGTCTCGTAGGGGTTGTCATCGCTAATCATCTGATACATGTCGAAGAGGTTGCCGTAACGGTCGGCAACAGCATCGCGGCCCAGACGGTCGATAGCATATTTGAAGTCGAGGTAAACGGCATTGCCCGTACCTACTCCGTAGCCAGCATCGCAACGCTCCTTAGCAGCGCGGCTTGCGATATCGCGTGGACAGAGGTTACCGAATGCAGGATAGCGACGCTCCAGATAGAAGTCGCGATCTTCATCGGGAATATCGGTAGGCTTCTTCTTGCCAGCGCGGATAGCCTCAGCATCTTCTTTCTTCTTGGGCACCCAGATGCGACCGTCGTTGCGGAGCGATTCGCTCATCAGGGTAAGCTTGCTCTGATCTTCACCATGCACTGGGATACAGGTGGGGTGAATCTGAGTGAATGCAAGGTTAGCCAGGTATGCACCCTTCTTAAAGGCCTGTATAGCAGCTGAGCCGTTGCAACCCATAGCGTTGGTCGAAAGGAAGAAAGCACGACCATAACCACCAGTGGCAAGTACTACTGCATGGGCTGCATAACGCTCGATTTCGCCAGTTATAAGGTTGCGCACGATTATACCGCGAGCACGTTTTACGCCATTAGCATCGGGAATGAGCACGATGTCGAGCATTTCACGACGATTGAAACTCTTTACAGTGCCCTTCTGGATCTGGCGGTTGAGGCTCGAATAAGCGCCGAGCAGCAGCTGCTGACCCGTCTGGCCCTTAGCGTAGAATGTACGCGACACCTGAGCGCCGCCGAACGAACGGTTAGCCAACAGGCCGCCGTATTCGCGAGCGAAAGGCACGCCTTGCTGCACGCACTGGTCGATGATGTTGTTGCTGACTTCAGCCAAGCGGTAAACGTTGGCCTCGCGGCTGCGGAAGTCACCACCCTTTACTGTATCATAGAACAGGCGATAGATTGAGTCGCCATCATTCTGGTAGTTCTTAGCAGCATTGATACCGCCCTGAGCAGCGATCGAGTGAGCGCGGCGTGGGCTGTCCTGAATGCAGAAGTTGAGCACGTTGAAACCAAGTTCGCCCAGAGTTGCAGCAGCCGAGCCACCAGCCAAGCCAGTACCGACCACAATGATGTCGAGCAGTCGCTTGTTGGCAGGGTTAACAAGTTTCTGATGTGCCTTATAGTTGGTCCACTTTTGAGCCAGAGGACCTTCAGGAATCTTCGAGTCGAGCTGATACTCGGGAAGAGCCGACGATTCGATGTCAGCAAATTCCTTCATGATGGGGGTTGAGTCGATCATACCCGCCAGTTTCTTTTCGTCTATCATATCTCTAAAAAGTGGATTAGTTAGGTGTTACTACTTCTTCGTCCTCTTCAATCTGGATGTCTTCTACCTCGGGGCCTGGGCCAGGAGCCGGAGCGCCCTGTGGCATTCCCATCATCTGTTGGTACTGCACCATCTGCTGGTACATTCCCTTAGCGCCTTCGAGCTCAGGAGTGGTAGCATCGGGGCAGAGAGTGTTGGCGTTGTTTACAACCGGACCAAGCTTCTCCATTGTCTCGCTTATCAGAGCGTTGAAGGCAGCCTGGGCAGCCTGCTGATCGGGCATTTTAGCCAGTTGCATTTGACCGCTCTGGAACTCATCGATGATTTCCTGAGCCTTTTCGCCATAATATTCAGCATATTGAGCCTGCAGCTTGGGATCGGTAGTATAGTGGTCGTTCTTTGCCTGCACAGTGAACACGATAGCCTGTGCGCAGAAGAGACCCACTACGATTGATGTCCACCAGAAGCCAATGCATTTCAGGCGCTCGATCCAGTGGTTGTTGTCCCAGCCCACCGAGTGAAGCATCGACCAGAAGCCGTGGTTCATGTGGAACCAGAGAGCGATGAAGCCAATGATGTAAACGATCGGGGTCCAAACCAACTTGAAGGCCTCTTGGATGAAGAGCGTACCGAACAGCGGAGCATAGGTGGTGTCGCTGACAGTGTACTCAGTGCCACGGATTTCTTGCCACTGCATGCGAGCCCAGAATTGGATCAAGTGCACTACCAAGAAAGCCAGGATTACGATACCGAGCACGTACATGTTCTTCGAGCTCCACTCTACCTGCGGAGGACGCGAAGTCACAGCGTAGCGGTCGTTACCGCGAGCCTTGCGGTTGAGAATAGTCAACCACGATGCGTAGATGATGTGTAGGATGAGAAGCACGGCCAGGCCCATTGAGGCAATCAATGCGTACCAATTGGCACCCAGGAACTCACAAATTACATTGTAAGCGGTGGGCCAAGCGATAGCAACCGTATTCATCAACACGTGAAAAGTTACGAATAGGACGAGGCAGATACCAGTGACGGCCATCACGAACTTACGTCCTATAGATGAGCTTGTTAACCACATAGATGATTGTTTTTAAATTGATTATATGAAATTGTTTTCGTGTTTGCTTTTGATACGTGTAGGTGTCAAGTTGGTTTGTAGAGTGCAAATTTAATGAAAATAATCCATTCACACGAAATTTTAAGCAAAAAATTTTTCAAAATCTTACCAATAGGCACAAAAAAAATTATCCGTCATCACGACGAATAATCTTCTTACCTTAAATCTAATACCATGAAAAACTATGCAAAGGTACAGCTTTTCTTGATACCCACCAAATATTTTGTCAGAAAAATTATCCCCATTAAACACTTTTAACACCAAATTCCGTGTTTTTGCAAAAATTTGTCGTAACTTTGTGGTCGATTATTCCATGAAAGGATGAAACACGAAGTGACCTACTGCGGGCTCACGTTTGAGCCCTACATCTCGCGCGACAAAATCGATGCTCGCATTGCCGAGCTGGGCCGCGCTATCTCGGAGGACTGCCGCGACAAGTTCCCCCTCTTGATTTGTGTGCTTAATGGAGCGTTCCCCTTTGCGAGCGACCTTTTCCGCAATATAAATATCGATGCAGAAATTGCCTTCATTCGACTCAAAAGTTACGAAGGGACTACCACTACGGGGCTGCCCAAAGAAGTGCTCGGACTTTCCGACGACATCAAGGGGCGCACAGTAATCGTGGTGGAGGATATCATCGATACGGGCCACACAATGCATAATCTGCTCAACACCCTGCGAGAAAAAGAGCCAGCCGAGATTAAGATTGCCACGCTGTTATTCAAGCCCGAATCTTTGGTGCGCAACATCAAGCCCGACTATGTGGGATTTGAAATCCCCAACAAATTCATAATCGGCTTCGGACTCGACATCGACGGCCACGCGCGCAACCTGAATGATATTTACATCCTTAAAGACCCCGAATAAGTGACAAATTACAATTGAGAGATTTTGTCATCGTCAACTATTCACGTTTCACGCATACCCTACGGTACATCTATATAAAAATGAGCCAAATTGGCACTTTATACGTTAATATTTAATTAAATACAATTGCACAGTCATATCGACTTGTAAATTGTATCTTGTAATTTGTAATTATAAATTATGCTGAATTTAGTAATTTTCGGAGGTCCAGGCAGTGGCAAGGGCACCCAAAGCGCTAAAATAGCCAAGAAATATGGCTTGTACCATATCTCCACGGGCGATGTCCTCCGCGACCACATAGCCCGACGCACCGACATCGGCAAGGTAGCTCACAGCTATATCTCGCAAGGAATGCTTATCCCTGATAAGCTGATGATAAAGATTCTTGAGGATTTGCTCAAGAGCCGCACCAGCGAGACCAAGCATGGCGTGATATTCGATGGCTTCCCCCGCACTCTGCCACAGGCACGCGAGCTTGATGCCCTGCTTGAAGTACTCGAAACCAAGATTTCAGTCGTCATCGGCTTGGAGGTGCCCGATGCTGAACTTACCCAGCGCATGCTGCTTCGCGGCAAAGAGAGCGGAAGAGAAGATGACAACGAAAAGGCCATAAAAACTCGCTTGGCTGTTTACCATAAGCAGACCGAGCCACTTGAAGCTTACTATAAGGAGACGGGCCGCTATGTAGCCATTAACGGTGAAGGCTCAATCGACGAAATATTCGACAAAATCTGCGCAGCTATCGACGCAGCTAAATAAGCCACACCGGATTTAGGATTTGGGATTTAGACCTTGATCCACCTAAATTCTAAATCCTAAAAACCAAATCTCAAGATATCATGAATTCATTTATAAAGACCTACCAGAACTCACTGCGCGACAATTATGGGCTGCCTGCGCTCACGGATTATGGGTCGGGCACCACGATGACCTATGGCGACCTGGCACAAAAAATCGCCCGCATACATATATTATATAAGGCATGCGGCATAAAGCGAGGCGACAAGATTGCATTGCTGGGCAAAAACACCATCGACTGGGTAGCAACCTTTATGGCCACTGTCACCTACGGAGCCATTATTGTGCCCATCCTCCACGACTTCAATCCCGTAGATGCCCAGCACATTGTCAATCACAGCGATTCGGTACTCTTGTTTGTAAATGAATCGATATTTGAACACATGGAGTTTGACAACATGCCTAAAATCAAGGCAGTTGTCTCGCTCGACCGCCGCATCATCCTTGCTGAGACTGACCCCGAAGGGCGCGACAGTTTCAGCAAGGCCATGAAGAGCGTTACCCGGCGCTTTAACAAAGCCTACCCCAATGGTTTCAACGCCACCGAAATTGAATTTCCTGATACCGATATTGACAACGTGTGCATAATCAATTACACATCTGGCACCACAGGATTCAGCAAGGGGGTAATGCTCACATATAATAATATGTGGGGAAATGTGAAATATGGCGTCGACTCACACCTCCATTACAAGGGGAGCCGTGCGTTATCTTTCTTGCCGCTGGCACATGCCTACGGCTGCGCCTTCGATATGTTGGTGCCCCTGGCAGTTGGCAGCCATGTCACTATTTTAGGCAAGATGCCCACGCCAGCTGTACTGCTCAAAGCATTTGCCAGCGTGCGCCCATCGCTTATCATCTGCGTGCCCCTGATTCTGGAGAAGATCTACAAAAAGATGATTGTGCCCATGCTAAGCAAGCGCCGTATGCGCTGGGTGTTGGCAGTTCCATTCCTCGACAAGGCCATTTATGTGCAGGTGCGCAAGCGTCTGGTAGAGGCATTCGGAGGGTGCTTCGAGGAGGTAATCGTAGGTGGTGCTCCGCTCAATGCTGAGGTTGAGGCATTTCTGCGCAAAATCAAGTTCCCCTATACCGTAGGCTATGGCATGACTGAGTGCGGTCCTCTGATTAGCTACACTCCTTGGCGTGAATTTATCGTATCCTCATCGGGTCATGTCCTACCAGGCATTATGAGCGCAAAGATTGAAGATGTAGAGGGTGCAAATGACTTGCAAGGCGAGATCTGCGTGCGGGGCCAGAATGTGATGAAGGGCTATTACAAAAATCCCGAAGCTACCGAGCAAGTGCTTGACAAAGAAGGCTGGCTTCACACTGGAGATATGGGCTATCTCGGAGGCAACGACGGGCAGACAGTGTTTATCCGAGGGCGCTACAAGACAATGATTCTTACAGCCAACGGCCAGAACATCTATCCCGAGGAAATTGAAGCTAAGCTCAACAATATGCCTTACGTGGGCGAGAGCCTTGTAGTACAGCGCAACAACAATCTTGTGGCTCTTGTATATCCCGACACTGACGCCATGGATGCAGAGAATCTCAATGTCAACGACGTGCAGCGCATTATGGACACTGAAATTCTGCCTGAGCTCAACAAGCTGGTAGCTCCATACGAGCGCATCGAACGCATCCAGCTGGTGCCGCAAGAATTCGAAAAGACACCAAAGCGCAGCATTCGGCGCTTCCTTTACTCCTAACTGGGAAGAGTGGTGCCTATGCCCCTGACTACCACGGCGCGAGAGGTCGCCTCCTTACAAGTACACAAAAAAAGGTCTCCATCACTGGAGACCTTTTTCTTTATTCTTTCTTATAGAGGAAATATGAATTATCTTTGATTACCTTTATAATCAAAAGTCTAATCTAAAATAACCCCTGATCGATATCCATTGCAAAGTTAATATGAATTTGTGGAAAAACAATAGGTTTTTAAGAAAAACTTTCATAATTTTAGTATATTTAAAATTTATAAATACATATTTGCAATTAGCTGCTCTTATGTGCAGTCTTTTTTCTGACATGAATTTCAAATTTAATCCAAACATTTGGAAAGTTGGGAGATGAAGATTTTGTAGTTTAGAGAAAAAACCGTAACTTTGCAGTCGTAATTAATTCAGTACAACAAAAACCATACATCGCATGGCATTAAAGTGCGGCATAGTAGGCCTGCCCAATGTGGGCAAATCGACCCTTTTCAATTGTTTGTCGAGCGCCAAGGCGCAATCGGCAAATTTCCCCTTTTGTACCATCGAGCCCAATGTGGGCGTGATCTCGGTGCCCGACGATCGATTGACCAAGCTGGTGGAAATGTGCAATCCCAAAAGCATTGTTCCGGCTACAGTTGAGATCGTGGATATCGCCGGTCTGGTAAAAGGCGCATCAAAGGGCGAAGGCCTCGGCAATAAATTCTTGGCCAACATCCGTGAAACAGATGCCATCCTGCATGTGCTCCGCTGCTTCGACGATGACAATGTAACCCATGTAGATGGCAGCGTGGATCCTGTGCGAGACAAGGAAATCATCGATGCCGAGTTGCTGATCAAGGATCTCGAAACTATCGAAAGCCGCTTGGCAAAGACCTTGAAGCAAGCCCAAACTGGAGGCGACAAAGTAGCCAAGATGCAAGCGGGAGTACTGCAAAAATATCAAGAAGCCCTCAACCAAGGCAAGCCCGCACGCTCGGTAGAGCTGGAAACTGTGGATGAGCAAAAATTTGCCCGAGAGCTATTTCTGCTCACCAATAAGCCAGTGCTGTATGTGTGCAACGTTGACGATGCCTCCGCAGCCCAAGGAAATGCCTATGTAGATGCTGTGCGCGAAGCTATCAAAGGCGAAAATGCCCAATTGCTGATAGTGGCTGCTCAGACCGAGAGCGACATTGCCGAACTCGAAACTTGGGAGGAGCGTCAAGAATTTCTAAATGAAATAGGGCTGGAAGAGAGCGGAGTAAGCCGCCTTATACGCGCTGCTTATTCCCTGCTTGACCTGCAAACATATTTTACGGCTGGTGCCGATGAGTGCCGTGCCTGGACTTTCCGCAGGGGAATGAAAGCTCCGCAGTGCGCGGGCATCATTCACACTGACTTTGAGAAAGGTTTTATCCGCGCCGAAGTCATCAAATATGACGACTATGTGGCTCTTGGAGGCGAAGCTGGCGTAAAGGAGGCTGGCAAGCTCGGGGTCGAAGGCAAGGACTATGTGGTGCAAGATGGCGACATCATGCACTTCCGATTCAATGTGTAACAAAAGATTTTCATAGGAGAAGAGACCAGGACGAGACAGGGCTCTCCTGGATTTATGTTGAATGGATCGTTGGCGGGTCTGGGGTTGCCGCCAACTTTTTTATTTTTACACCATTCAACCGAGATGAGGTTATTTAGCGAGAGATTGCATATCTACAAGCCGCTTATAGTAACCGCCGATGGCCAGAAGTTGGTCGTGGGTACCTCGCTCCACGATTCGGCCTTCGTGAAGGACGCAGATAAGATCAGCATTTCGAATGGTGCTTAGGCGATGGGCAATTACCAGAGTGGTGCGGTCGCGCATCAGTCGGTCGAGGGCCTCCTGCACCAAATGTTCGCTTTCACTGTCGAGAGCCGAAGTGGCCTCATCAAGTATCAAGATAGGCGGATTTTTCAATATTGCACGTGCAATCGACAGGCGCTGGCGCTGGCCTCCGCTCAGTCGGCACCCACGGTCGCCGATGCAGGTGTTGTAGCCTTCTTCGCTTGCCATAATAAAATCATGGGCATTTGCTATCTTGGCAGCGGCTATCACCTCGTCCATAGTGGCCGACTCCACGCCAAAGGTGATATTGTTGTAAATAGTATCGTTGAAAAGAATCGCTTCTTGGTTGACGTTACCCATGAGCGAACGCAAATCATGCACCTTGAAATCGCGAATGTCGATGCCATCGATTGTTATCCGCCCACGGTCCACATCGTAGAAGCGGGGCACCAAATCGGCCATAGTGGTCTTGCCTGACCCCGACTGCCCTACCAATGCAACCGTGGCACCCGAGGGTATTTCGAGCGTCACTTCTTCCACCACAGGCTTATCAGCATAGGCAAAAGTCACATTTTCGTAACGAATAGGGCCAGCTGCCGCAGGCAGAGGCTTAGGATTCTTGGGATCCTGAATGGGATTTTCCGCATTGAGAATCTTATCCACGCGCTCCATCGAGGCAAGTCCTTTCTGAATCGAATACATAGCCTTGCTCAAATCCTTAGCTGGATTGATGATGCTGTAGAATATCACCATATAGTAAATAAATGAGGCAGCATTCATGCTCGAGGCTCCAGTGAGAATCAGCGCGCCGCCGAACCATAGTACAATAGCTATAGCCACAGTGCCCAAGAACTCACTCATTGGGTGCGCCAGTGCTTGCCTGCGGGCCACCACGTTGCTGAGGCGGTAAAACTCCTGATTTTCCTGATGAAAACGCGCTTTCACTTTGTCCTCTGCATTGAAAGCCTTGATAATGCGTAGGCCTCCGAGGGTCTCCTCAATATTGGCCATCAAGCCACCCCATTGATTCTGCAGCTCCAGGCTCTTTCGCTTAAGGCGCTTGCCCACGCGCCCCATCACCAAGCCAGCCAATGGCAATAGCACCAACACGAACACTGTGAGTTGCCAGCTCACAGCTATCATCATGCCCAGGCACACGATTATCATCACAGGATTTTTGAAGAACATATCAAGCGAGGCCATCACCGAATTTTCAATTTCTGCCACATCACCACTCATGCGAGCCATCACGTCGCCTTTTCGTTCGCTGGTGAAAAAGCCGATAGGCAAGGCTGTGATTTTGTCGTAAACATAATTGCGGATATCACGCACTATGCCGCTGCGCAGCGGTATGATAAAGTAGGAACTAAGATAGGCTGTACCCGTCTTAAGAGCAGTCATAATCACTAAGGCAATAGCCAGCAAAGCCAATGTTGACACTTGGCCGCAAAGTTCAATGCTCTGCTGGGTATAAAAATAGAAATTATTTACCGCTACATCCTTAAGGCTTGCGCTGCCAAGGGGCATAAACTCATAGTTAGCCTCCTTGATTTTGAAGAGCATTTCAAGGATGGGAATAATCAATGCAAACGAGAAGAGGGTGAGGAAAGCAGTAAGGATGTTGAATAGTATATTCAACACCAAATATCGCTTATATGGGGGCACAAAGCGGCGAAGTATCTTTATGAAATCTTTCATGTCATTGCAAGTAAAGTGCAAAATTACAAAAAACTTTCCTACCCCTCACGTATAGTTCAAGATATTTTGTTAATTTTGCAGTTGAAGAACAAAAACCAAAAATCAAATATTAACGTTATTCAACTAAACTACAAAAAGCAATGAAGAAACTTTTTTACATGGTAGTGGCTGCAGCTACCCTGCTGGGCTCAGCCGCATGCGGCAACAAGGCTGACAACAAAGCTGAGCAGGAAGCTCAGGAAATGACTGTGGTAGGCGAGGCAACCGACGGTGTAGCCACGCTCACCGATGACAACCTGTTCCGCCCCGACAGCAAGGTAGCCATGCCTATCGTGCTCGACTTCAACGCCACATGGTGCGTGCCTTGCAAGAAACTCACCCCCGCTTACCATCAAGTGGCCGAACAATTCCCTGGCAAGGTAGGGTTCTACTCAGTTGACATCGAAGCTAACCCAGAGACTGCTAAGGCCTTCAACATTGAATCCGTACCTACAGTGGTAATCTTAATGCCCAACGGCACAAGCCAGCGCCATGTAGGGCTCGGCGATTTCATTGCCGGCAGCCTGCAAGAAAGCGAACTTGGTGCGACCCCTGACAGCGTGCTCACTCCCATTATCGCCGAGCACCTGGAGAGCATGGTATCCGCCCAATTGAAATAAGACTATGACACTTAAAGAAATCCTTCAGCAAATCGGTGAGCGCCACGGTGTGGAGCAGCTCAACCCTATGCAGCGCGCTGTGAGCGCTGCCAAGAGCGAACGCATAATCCTGCTCTCACCTACAGGCAGCGGCAAGACACTGGCTTTCGCCGTGCCATTGGCATCGCGCCTCAAGCACGAGCAAAAGCTCACCTCGCCCCAGGCCATCATTATTGCCCCCAGCCGCGAATTGGTGATTCAGATTGCCGATGTGATAAGGCCGATTGCAAAGGGTTTCAAGACAGTGGCCCTATACGGAGGCCATCCGATGCCCGAGGAGGTGAACTCGCTGCAAATCGTCCCTGACATTGTAGTGGCCACCCCGGGAAGATTGCTGGATCACATTCTGCGCGACACAATCGATGTGTCGCGCACCCAGCAGCTCGTGCTCGACGAATACGACAAAGCCCTCGAGCTGGGCTTCCACGACCAAATGCGCCGCATAGTGAAGCGAATGCATAAGCTGCGCTTTGTCACCCTGACCTCGGCCACCCCATTGGCCGAGATGCCAGATTTCATTGATTTGAGTCAGGCAAAGGTTATAGATTATAGCGGCAAGACTGAAGCTCCGCGCAGCCGCACCCTTGTGGAGATTGTGCGAGCCGATAGCAAAGACAAGCTTGAAAGCTTGGGCCGATTGCTGCGTTCGCTGCCTAACGGACGCACAATCGTGTTTGTAAATCATCGCGAGAGCGCTGAGAGAGTTTATGACTATCTCAAGAAGCAGGAGATGCCCGCTGGGCTGTACCATGGAGGCCTTGATCAGCTACAGCGAGAGCTGGCCATAGATATGCTCAACAATGGCACCACTCCTATCCTGGTAAGCACTGACCTTGGCAGTCGCGGCCTTGATATCGAGGCCGTGCGCAGTGTGGTGCATTATCATTTGCCCCCTACTCCCGAGAGCTGGACTCACCGCAATGGGCGCACAGCTCGCGTTGATGCCGAGGGACATGTGTACGTATTGATATCTGAGAATGAAAAGCTGCCTGATTATCTTGATGCCGACAGCGAGTATGTGCCTGATGACAACAATCCTGATCCCATTGTCAGCGACCGGGCCACACTTTATCTCAATCTTGGCAAGAAGGAGAAGATAAGCAAGGGCGATGTGCTCGGCTTCCTTGGCAAGCAAGGAGGCCTTGATGGCAAGGACATAGGCAAAATCGTTGTGAAAGACCATTGTGCCATCGTGGCTGTGCCGCGCAGCTTGGCAGCATCGGCTTTGGCAGCCCTATCTGGCGCCAAAATCAAGGGTCAGCGTGTAAAAGTAACGCTTTACCAATAAAAAATAGAAAATTTTCAACAATTTTATATTTTTTATAGAAATTTGAAAGATAATTACTATCTTTGCAAAACAATTGAAAATCTTCAATTGAAATTTCTAAGGTATTAATCAAAAACTGCAAGTTTATGTGCGGAATCATAGCCGTGTTCAATACGCGTGGCGAGAGCCAGCAATTGCGCCCTCAGGTGCTGAAACAGTCTAAAACAATTCGTCATCGCGGCCCTGACTGGTCGGGCATTTACTGTGGCGACAATGCCATCCTGGCTCATGAACGCCTATCGATCGTGGATCCCGAATCGGGAGGCCAGCCCCTGAAAACCGAAGACGGCAAAGTTATTCTCTCGGTCAACGGCGAGATTTACAACCATCGCGACATCCGCAAGCACTATGCCGACACATTTAAATTCCTCACTGGCAGCGACTGCGAGGTAATCTTAGCCCTTTACCGCGACAAGGGCACTGACTTCCTCGACGAGCTAAATGGCATCTTTGCCTTTGCCCTTTACGATGAGGAGAATGATTTTATGATGGTAGCCCGCGACCCGATCGGCGTGATTCCGTTATACACAGGCACCGATGCCAAGGGGCATCGCTATTTCGCCTCAGAGCTCAAGGCGCTTGAGGGCTACTGCAATGTGATCGAGCCCTTCCTGCCTGGCCACGTATGGGATAGCCGCACTGATGAAATGCGCCGCTGGTACAAGCGCGACTGGGAAAGCTATGACGCTGTGAAAGACAACGAAACCTCCATACCCGCTCTGCGTGAAGCACTGGAAAAAGCTGTGGAGCGACAGCTGATGAGCGACGTGCCCTATGGTGTGTTGCTCAGCGGCGGATTGGATTCAAGCATTATCTCAGCTGTGGCTGCCAAATATGCGCCATGTCGCATCGAGACCGAGGGAGAACAGGTCGCATGGTGGCCTCGCCTCCACTCGTTTGCAGTGGGACTGAAGGGCGCTCCCGATCTGGTAGCAGCTCGCAAAGTAGCTGAACATATCGGCACAGTGCATCACGAAATCAACTACACAGTGCAGGAAGGCCTGGATGCCATCCGCGATGTGATATATTACCTTGAGACTTACGATGTGACTACCGTACGCGCCTCAACTCCTATGTATCTCTTAGCCCGCGTGATAAAGTCGATGGGTATAAAGATGGTGCTCAGCGGCGAAGGCGCCGATGAGATTTTTGGCGGTTACCTGTATTTCCATAAGGCTCCTAATGCGCAGGCATTCCACGAAGAGACAGTGCGCAAGCTGTCGAAACTCCATCTCTACGACTGCCTGCGTGCCAACAAGGCACTGTCGGCATGGGGCGTGGAGGGTCGAGTGCCATTCCTCGACAAGGAATTTCTGGATGTGGCTATGCGCCTTAATCCTAAGGACAAGATGGCTGGCCACGGCAAGATGGAGAAATGGGTGCTCCGCAAGGCATTCGAAGACCTTTTGCCCAAGGAGATTGCTTGGAGGCAAAAGGAGCAGTTCAGCGACGGCGTAGGCTATTCGTGGATCGACACCCTGAAGGCTATTACAGCCGAACAGGTGACTGATGAGATGATGCGCAATGCAGCGCGCCGCTTCCCAGTAAATCCGCCGCAGAATAAGGAGGAATATTATTACCGCACCATTTTTGAGGAGCATTTCCCCAGTGCTACAGCCGCTGCATGCGTGCCATCGGTGCCATCGGTAGCGTGCTCAACCGCCGAGGCCTTGGCATGGGATGAATCCTTCAAGAATATGAATGATCCCAGTGGACGCGCAGTAAAATCAGTCCACGATCACGCATATTAATCTGTAATCACGAATATCAAACTGTAAGGGTGGCTGCCAAATTGGTGGGCCACCCTCATTGTAAAAATATTTTACATTAGCTAATTTACGATTATTTGGGAATTTTTTTGTAAATTTGTAGGTTGAAAATTTTGCATACAGATTTGCACCTACGATGAGCGAAGATCAGAACTTAAATCTACCCGAAGACGAGCAAGAGCCAGTGGAGGCTCAACCGCTTGAATTCAAACCATATACCGACAATGTGGAGCCTATTCGCAACCAGTTGCGCGGCATGTATCAGTGTTGGTTTCTGGATTATGCCAGCTATGTAATCCTGGAGCGCGCCGTCCCCAATATCGAGGATGGACTGAAACCTGTGCAGCGTCGAATACTCCACTCGATGAAAACCCTCGACGATGGTCGATTCAACAAGGTGGCCAACATCGTGGGCAATACTATGCAATACCATCCCCACGGAGATGCATCAATCAACGATGCCTTGGTGCAATTAGGCCAAAAAGATTTGCTGGTTACCACCCAAGGCAACTGGGGCAACATCCTTACAGGGGCCTCGGCTGCCGCCGGCCGTTACATCGAAGCCAAGCTGTCGCACTTCGCCCTTGACGTGCTCTATAATCCCAAGGTAACTCAGTGGACACCCAGCTACGATGGCCGCAGCAAGGAGCCTGTGACTCTTCCAGCCAAATTCCCCTTGCTCTTAGCCCAGGGCGCCGAGGGCATAGCCGTAGGCCTGAGCAGCAAGATCTTGCCACACAACTTCAACGAAATACTTGATGCAGCAGTAAATTACCTGAAAGGCGAGGAGTTTGAGCTTCTACCCGACTTCGTGACTGGCGGTTTCATAGATGTGAGCCGCTACAACGATGGTGCGCGCGGTGGCACCGTGAAAGTACGAGCAAAAATAGAAAAGGTTGACAACAAGACTCTCGCCATCACAGAAATTCCTTTCAGCCAGACCACTGGCACCCTGATTGATTCTATCCTCAAAGCCCAAGAAAAAGGTAAAATCAAGATTCGCAGCGTGGACGACCTCACAGCCGAGCATGCGCGCGTAGTGGTGAACCTGCTGCCAGGCACTTCGAGCGACAAGACTATCGATGCTCTTTACGCTTTCACCAACTGTGAACTCTCAATCTCGCCCAATTGCTGCGTAATCAGTGAGGATAAGCCCCTGTTCTTGGGAGTAAGCGATGTGCTGCGCCACAGCGTGGACCGCACAATGGAAATCTTCCGAGCAGAGCTGCAAATACGAATCGACGAACTCAGCGAGCAACTGATGAACGCCAGCCTCGAGCGCTACTTCATAGAAAAGCGAATCTACAAGGACAAAGCTTACGAGCAAGCGCCTGACCTTGACGCAGCAATCGCCCATATCGACGAGCGGCTAACCCCCATCAAGAAAAAGCTGATACGCGAAGTGACTCGCGATGACATACTGCGTCTGCTTGAAATCAAGATGAAACGCATCCTCAAATTTAACTCTGAGGAGAACGAGCGCCTGATCGAACGCATCAAAGCCGACATCGAAGCAGCCAAGAATAATATAGAGCATCTGGTTGATTACACCATCAATTGGTACGTCAGCTTGAAAGAAAAGTACGGCGAAAATTATCCACGCCACACCATAGTACGTGGCTTTGACAGCATTGAGGCTGCAAATGTGGCCGAGGTCAATGAAAAGCTTTACATCAACCGTGAAGAAGGATTCATAGGAACGTCGCTAAAAAAGGACGAATTTATTGCCAACTGCTCAATGATGGACGATGTGATTATCTTCTACAAGGATGGGCGTTACAAAGTGACCAAGGTACAGGAGAAGTTCTTCATAGGCAAGAATGTGCAGTATGTAAATGTGTTCAAGCGCAACGATGCCCGCACCGTTTACAATGTGATTTATCAGAATGGCAAAGGAGGCATCTATTATATGAAGCGCTTCGCTATCACGGGCATCACTCGCGACCGAGAATACGATGTAACGCAAGGTGCGCCAGGCAGCCGCATTTGTTGGTTCTCAGCCAATCCCAATGGCGAAGCAGAAGTGGTGAAAGTCACACTAAAGCCAAAGCAAAAGATCAAGAATCTGACATTCGATGTAGATTTTGCCAAGCTTGCTATCAAGGGGCGCCAAGCCATGGGGAATTTGGTGACAAAAAACGAAGTCTATCGCTTCTCACTTAAGGAAAAGGGCCATAGCACCTTAGGCGGTCGCCAAGTGTGGTTCGACCCTGATGTGCTGCGCCTCAACTACGATGGACGTGGCAACTTCTTAGGTGAATTTGTAGATGACGACAAGGTATTGGTAATTTTGAACAATGGCGAATACTACACCACATCGTTCGATGCATCGAACCATTATCCTGACAATATCCTCAGAATCGAAAAGTTAGACCCGCATACTGTGTGGACTGCCATCCTCAACGATGCAGATCAAGGCTACCCCTACATCAAACGTTTCAAATTCGAGCCCACGACCAAGCCTCAGCGTTATATAGGCGAAAACACTGCTTCAACGCTGATCCTACTCAGTGACAAACCTGGTGCCCGCTTCAAGGTTACATTTGGCGAGCCTGACAGTTTCCGCGAACCACTGGAAATTGATGCCACCGAGTTTATCGGAGTGAAGTCATACAAAGCCCGAGGCAAGCGCCTCACCACTTTTGCCCTTGCCAGCGTGGAAGAGCTCGAGCCACGTGAAATAGAAGAGGCCTCAGAGAACTCCGAGTTATCTGAGAACTCTGAGGACTCTGAGAACTCCGAGAACTCTGAGAACTCCGAGAACTCTGAGAACTCCGAGAATTCCAATAATGATGAAATCAGCGACCAAGATCTTCGCGATCAAATCACTGGCCAACAAAAACTGTTTTGAATGAGAATATTATTGACTATCATAGCGGCATTGTGGGCGTTGATGCCAATGAACGCCCAACAGACTGACAGCCTCTGTGCTAAGCCTTTGCGGCCTGTCTATTCGGCCTATATGGCCGAGGTGGGTTCTGGGCATTTGGCCGATACCTACCTAACCCCGCTTCATTACAACGGCATCCATGTAGGCCTCCTCTATGAGCGCACCCAAGCCATGAAGTTCAGTCCAGAAAAATGGATACAGCAATTAGTAATAGGACTCGATGGCGACATCACTGAAAATTTGGCAAAGAATGCCAACATGTACAATGCAGCCCTGCAAGTGAGCTGGCGCATGATGCGTAGATGGCAGATACAGCCTGACCTTACCTTGGGGTTTGGTGGGGCTGGCACAATCGACGGAGGCTGCCTTTACCTCGACCGCAATGGCAATAATCCGGCCCAGGCCCAATGCTCAATCACTGTTGATGCGGCTGGCTATGCTGCTTGGAAACATCAATTGTGGAAAATACCATTTACTCTCAGGTATCAGGCTGTGCTGCCTCTGACAGGAGCTTTCTTTGCGCCCAATTATGGTCAACTATACTATCAGATTTATCTTGGCGACCGCGACCATTTGGCCCATTGTGCATGGTGGGGCAATTTCTTTCGCCTCGACAATCTGCTCACTGCCGACCTGCATTTCGGAGCCACCACCCTGCGCCTTGGCTACCGAGCAGAAATATTCTCATCAAAAGTCAACAATATTGTGAGCCGCAACATTAGTCACTCGTTCGTGCTTGGCATTTGCACCGAGTGGATTTCACTGCGCCCTGGTAAAAAACTGCCCGATGCTCGCATAATTTCAGCTTATTAGTCGCTATGAAAACGAACAAGTCATTGGTCTTGGGTCTTTGGTCTTTGGCATTATGCCTTACTGGCTGCCATGGCATTGAGGAGTGGGACAATAATCCTGAGGGAAATTTTCAAGCCCTATGGACTGTGGTGGATGAGCATTATTGCTTCTTCAAAGAAAAGGACGTGGATTGGGACGAAGTGCGTACACGCTATGCTCAGCGCATTTCCAACGATATGAATAGCACTCAGCTTTTCGATGCCTGCGCTGACATGCTGGCCGAGCTTAAGGATGGGCATGTAAACCTTACATCTTGGTTCAACACCTCATATTATACCAACTGGTGGAGCGATTATCCTCAGAATTTCGATGAACGCTTAGTGGAGCAATATTATCTAAACTTCGATTACCGCTCAATCGGAGCCAGCAAGTATGCCATTCTTAACGAAAACATCGGTTACATACGTTACCCAAGCTTCGATTCAAGCATTGGTGATGGAAATATCGACGGAATTCTCAACTATTTCAGCCTATGCACAGGTCTTATTTTCGACATTCGTGACAATGGAGGCGGCGCGCTTACCAATTCAGAGAAATGGGCAATGCGCTTCACTACCGACCGGGTGCTGGCAGGCTACATGATTAATAAGACCGGCCCAGGTCATGACGACCTGTCAGAGCCATTTGAATATTATTTCGACCCTGTAACAGACGAGCATCTGGTATGGACTAAACCTGTGGTAGTGCTTACCAATCGCAGCACATTCAGCGCAGCCAACAATTTTGTGTCGGTAGTGCAGTATTTTCCAAATGTAAAGATTGCTGGTGCACGCACTGGGGGAGGCTCAGGCATACCTATAACTATGGAAATCCCCTGCGGCTGGGGTGTAAGAATGTCATCGGTATCAGTGCTCGATGCCAAGGGCAACACCACCGAGTTCGGCATCGATCCTTCACCAGGTTGTGAGGTAGATCTTGACCAAGAGCTGGCTCTTCAAGGGATCGATACAATGATTGAGCGAGCAATCGAAATCCTCAACTCAGATTGGTGACCCATCTTATTGCTGGGCCAGAACCAGATAGGTCATGTATGCCACATAGAGAAGAATCAGCACTACGCCAAATGCTCGAGTAATCTTATGCGGCTTGTAGAAAAATCCTACGAGCGCCATCATTATCGACACAGCAGCCAACGATGCAAAGCTGACAAAGGTGATATTGCCTGTGTGCAAGGGGCTAATAATCGAACAAGTACCAAGCACAAACAGCATATCCATAATGCATGACCCGAACACATTGCCCATCGCGATGCCAGGCTGATGCTTTACAGCTGCCACAACCGATGTGGCCAGGTCGGGGATGCTACTGCCAATTGCCACAACCGTCAAACCCACCAGGCCCTCGCTAAGTCCGGCTTTTTCGGCGATTCCGCTGGCGCCATCCACTATCCAATTGCCACCTACTACCAGCACAGCCAAGCCTCCAGCAATGGCAAAGCAAGCAATCCACATATATGAATTGATGAGGTCAGAGATGCTTATATGGTGAGTCGAACGACTAACAGGCTGACTGGGCACCGTGGCAGCAGAAGGCGAAGCTGCGTTCTTAGCAACTTGTGATTCATCTTTGCGCGCACTGGTAAAAGTATAAACCATAAAGGCTGCGAATACGATAAGCAATATTATGCCATCAAAGCGTGAAAGCTGATTGACATGGCCACCTGAGAACCAGCGATCTTGAGTGCAAAGAAACAGCAACACTGCTGCAACAGCCACCGAAGGCAGATCGCAAACCCGCGCGCTTTTCTTTATTGTGATTGGGCTTATCAATGCAGTAATGCCAATGACAAGAAGCATATCAAACATTCCTGCTCCCACCACATCACCTATCGCCAACTCTGACTTGCCCTGAATTGTCGACATTACACTCACCACAAGATCAGGCGTGGATGATCCAAAAGCCACCACAGTAATGCCAACCACCAAGGGCGGCACCTTGAATCGATTGGCAATAGCCACCGAGCCATCGGTTACATAATTTCCACCTATCACTATGAGCACAAGGCCCATCAATAAAAAGAGTATGTCGTGAAACATGTCTAAATAGTTATCGGTTTTCAGTTTTCGGTTCATGGTTGTCCATTCCCCCATTGTTATAACAATCCTATATTGCATTTTGATTAAGTAGTGATGACAGAAACGAGTTGACAAGAAAGGGCAATTAAAATAGATTAATTTTCTATTATTCTTCTATTATGGGGTGGTTTATTCTATGACTATCAAAAAAATTATGTGTAACTTTGCACAATTCAATGACTAATGAATAACATCTACAATATGACAGCTATCAATCCTGGGCAAGGCTCAAAGCCAGGCTTCTCATTCGAAATACTCCCTCCCCTTAAGGGCAACAGCATCTTCAAGGTTTATGAGGTAATAGACCGCCTGCGCGAGTTTGAGCCCCAATATATCAATATCACTACTCACCACAGCGAATCGGTGTACCGTGAAAATCCCGATGGCACCCTGAGGCGCGTAAATGTGCTGAAGCGTCCTGGCTCCGTGGCTATTGCCAGCGCTATCCAGACACGCTATGGCATCCCAGCTGTGCCTCACATGATTTGCAAAGGCTTTACCAAGGAGGAGACAGAATATGCTCTGCTCGACCTCAATTTCTTGGGAGTGACCAATTTGTTTCTGCTCCGGGGCGATTCTAAGAATCTGACTATCCCTAAGGGGACAGAAAATCAATACCACGAGCATGCCACTGATTTGCAGCGACAAGTCAATGATTTCAACAAGGGCATCGGCCTCGACGATCAAAAAATCCAAGGCATAGAGACCCCATTCCGCTATGGCATGGCCTGCTATCCTGAAAAGCATGAAGAGGCCCCCAATATGGCAAGCGACATGCGCTACCTGAAAATGAAAGTCGACCAGGGGGCCGACTATCTCGTGACTCAAATGTTTTTTGACAATCAGAAGTATTTCGACTTCGTGGAGCGGTGCCGCGCCGAGGGTATCACTGTGCCTATCATACCCGGCATAAAGCCCATCGTGCTTCGCAACCAGCTCAATGTGCTCCCTCGAGTATTTCACTTGGATATCCCCGAGGCTTTTGCCCATGAGCTGGAAAAATGCTCTACTGACGCCGAAGCCAAAACCGTAGGCATCGAGTGGACTACAGAGCAATGCAAAGAACTGCTCAATGCTGGCGTGCCAGGGCTGCATTTTTACAGTTATCTGGCAAGCGACAGCATCGCACAAATTGCAAAGGCCATATATTAAATTACAAATTACAAATTACAAATTACAAATTACAAGTGACAAACTCCATCCGGATGGAGTTTGT
>JAJBUG010000092.1 GCA_020860515.1 Bacteroidales bacterium
TACAAATAGAAAATATTTGATTAATTTTGCCCTACCATTTTACAATTAATCTAAATTTTCAAGTAGTTCTACCTCAAGCTGGCTCACATTGCCAGCTCCAAATATCCCCGTTACTTGCGCTTTTCGATGATGTTGTTGCCTCGCCGCTTCAGTTCGCTAGCATCGGTGAGATTTACATCCAGCTCCGCCTTGATGATGTGATACAGCTTAGGTGTCACTGACCTTGGTATGCGGTTGAAAAATGGGAAATGATTGAGATAAAATATTCTTCATTGACGAATATTTTAGTCCCATGTATTCTTTTCCTAAAAAATTAAACATAGAGGAACTTATTGAAGAATTTTTTTGTAATTTTGCTCAAAAAACTTACAAAATGGAAAAAGAGAACCACATAGATGACATACAGAAACAAATTGATTCCCTTTGTAATCAAAAGCTACAGCCAGAAACCGAGGCCAAAGTTCAAGGCCGACTCAGCCAGCTGACCCCCGAACAACAGGAAATAGTGAAAGCCAAAGCGCTCCTGGAAGCTTACAAGGAAGTAATGGGCCTCAAATGAATCTCTCCCACCCAGTTTCAAAAACTATTATCTGTTATCGGTTATGACGTATCTAAAAGACCACAATCCTTCAACCCCTCTACCCAGAGCCTATATCCACTACGGAGGGGATTACGAGAAAATTCTCGGCCAAGCGATCGATCAATACTTCGAGCGCAAACGCCGGGAGAGGGGACTGCCACCAACTACTCTGACTACTTCTCCGAAGACTATAGATTTTACCCTTGACCCAGATTTCGCTTCCGAGAAGGAGATAAAGACGACCAAAAAAAATTCCAATTCCTCGTCGAATCTCAGATTCAGGCTTCACAGTTCAGAGATGTTCGTGAGACTCCTTTTAGATTGGGAGTATATGGACTGGGTCAACAAGGGGATCGACCCCTCCCGTCCATTGAAGAGCTTCGACGAACTGATCGAAGAGTACTTGGAATACTACCATCGCACAGGGAAATCCCTCATTCTGGATCCTCCGACTACTTCTCGCAAAACTATCCGTTTTGATCTTGATTCCGAATTATCTTCAAAGGATGAAGTACTTCCTCAAAGCCGTCAAGTCCGCTCACCTGGCAAAAGGTGAAGTCCTCAGCAGAGGCGAGCAGATTCTGCGCCGTGAGGTTTTTGAAGAACCCCGTGGCGTTCCAATCAGAGATGGGCTGTATCATTTCTTGAGTTGGTGTTGGATTTGCTTGTATTCTCGCGCTTGTGCGTTAAGCTCGGTAAGAGCTCGCCAAGTGTCGAGCCTCAGTATCTGTGCCTCCTTGGTGATGTCGCCCTTGGTGATGTCGCGAATCTGGGAATCCATTCCCTCTTGCAGTTGGGAGTCGATCGAGCGCGGCCCCAACATATTTCTGTTTTCTGAGGCCGCAGGCAGGAAGATGTCAGGAAATCGGTGTGAGAAGAATTCTTTGAAACAGGTCATCCAATAGAAAATGGAAATCCGCTAGGCGGTTTCCATTTTCGGATGGCCCTGGTACAGGACATCGGCCAGCTGGTCGAGCATCTCATCTGCCTGGGTGTGGAGATAACCTTGACATAGATTGTCGCAGATGAGATAAGTCTCGAACGGCACTCCCATCAGGTCGGCAGGCAGGGCCTTGGCCTTGCCTATGGCGCTCAGCCTCACTGGTACAGTGGGCAGGGCTGCTTGCATAGCACCTGCGTATTGTTCCAGAGGAGCAAGCAGGTAGCGGCAATTTCCGAGGCCGTCAGGTCGGAGGAAATGAGCAAGCACACGAGACTCAGCTGCTCGTCAGTGAGTTCGTGCCAGCCAGAGGGCACTTTGAAGTCAATATATAAATTTAGAGGGGTCATCCCTTTGCGGTATGACCCTTCTAATATGGGGGAAAAGACAATGTCCTTATTGTTTAGTAGCCTTCACATAGATAGATGAGTCGCTCCCATCCATAGTGATTTTTAGTGTAGCGGTCGAGCCTGAAAGGTCGATTATATCGTAAATCAGGTATGAAGAACCATCCACATATGTAGTCAGTTTGGAACCAACAAGCTTATAGGTACCACTACCATTACCGAAATAACCACTGCCAGAATATGTACCATCTGCTTTGAAAGTTGCAGTAGTTGTGGCATAGGGCCAATCGATGTAGGTAGAATTGTTTGAGGATGCCTGTGTGACTTTCCATGTACCAATAATGGCAGTGGCATACGAACTCTTGGGTTCGTCTTCGTCATCATCGCCGCAGGAAGTAAAACTTACACCCATCAGAACACACAGCATAACTGCAATCAGTGTCTGAAAGCGCAGCATTTCAATTGTTTTTTTATCATTACACTATGATTTAGATTATATAACTTGGGGTATAGATTAATTTATATTGCAAAGGTACGTAAATTTTTCTATATATGTACACTTATGTTTCAAATAAAAGTATTAAATTTGCAAAAATAATCCAAACCACTATGAGAAAGTTAATACTAACATTCATGATTTGTCTTGTAGGCTTATCAAGCTGGGGACAAAACTTGTTCTCACTTACAAAAGAGGGAACGTATGTTGCACAAGATGGGCAACCGTATGTGATAATTGAAATACCCAATGAGGATGCACATTCAATTTACCAAAGCATCTTAGCTAACGCCCAAGTACTCTTGGTTAACCCCACTGACAAATTATATAGTACTCCTGACTATCAAGTTTCTTTCAATGTTAGAATGTTTACCTCAGGCACAAACTCATGGCCTGGAGGTTACTATGACGGTCTTGTAAGTTATGTTTTTAGAATCAAAGATGGGAAAGTTCAAGTATGGCCGCCAAGCATCCAAGGTGAATATGCAGAAAGAGGTTTAAGTAAAGATGATTATGTCAGACATGTACAAACAATGTTTGAAAAGATAGATGATCCCAAGGAAAAAAATCCGGATAAATGGTCAAATTATAAACAAGGAACTGAGGACTATATAAATAATGTAATCAATTATATATTATATGGTTGGAGCCAATATGATTGGTAATTAATCTTGTAATAAAATAGAAAGAGGTGAAGCAAGCTTCACCTCTTTCTATTTTATTACAAGATTAATTCGAGGCCGTTGATGGAGAAGATGGAAACGTCTCGGATGCGGCGCATCTCGTCTGAGGACAGCAATTTTACATTGCGACATTCTACGTAGCAATTGTATCGGAGCGAAACGGCGTTTGTCAGGTACATGATTGAGCCGTTGACTTTCCATGCACTGATGTCAATAGGGTCGCCGCTGTTGAGCATCTGCCGTGCGGTGGAGATGTGTACTGAACGTGCCATTAGCTGAATGAGTAGTTGTAGTGGTTGGTGAATATGCCGGGCGAAGATGACAAGCGTACCAATGGGCGGTTGTCGGCGTAACGCCAGGCGAACTTGACGATGTTGGGTTTCTCATCGGAATCCGACACCTCAAATGTGATATCAGTTATTAGCACAGGGAGCAGACTGTATGGGTCTGTCTCGCTGAAATCATTAGGCACGAGCCTCATAGTGTCGTGCGATGAAAAGAGCTGGTCGAGCCACACGGCCTCGTCAGAGGTGAGGTTGGCAGACTGCACCTCGTAGGACTTGGCGACGCGCTGGTTGTGGTGCTGGGACTTGTGCCCAAGCACGAACAGCGATCTCTCCACTTCGGTCTTGATGGTGGTAGTATGAGGGAAATTGGCGATTTCCCAGACGTTGAACAGGTTGCGGAAATAGAGATTGTAAATCATAACAACCACCGAATCGTAGTTGGTGGTGATGGCGCAGTCCTTGTAGAGCGAGAAAGTCAGCTGCGTGGCATCTGGCTTTGATACAAATTTGCTCGACATGTCGGGAAGATTTGCAGCAAAGATAGTGAGCGGTAGCGAAATAGAAAAAGACAGGAGCGAAGTGACAGCAGAAAAGGGCTATCGGCTGATAGCCCTCTGAGTATCTTAGGCTGGGGATTAGGCGTAAACTCCCACAATCATAGTGTAGTCGGCGTTGTCCACCAGGCTTGCTGCCATTGCCTGGGCCTGCTCGGCGTTGTTGGCTTCAACATCCACAATTTCGCTGTCGCCATCGTAGGTGATGACTTCCACTTGATATACGCAAGGTTCGTTGACTGCGGGAGCGAAGAAGTTTGAGTTGGTAAATGCTGCTGTCATGATTTTGAAGTTTTTGATTGTTAATATTTTTGCGCCGGGGCGTGGTGATTTTTACGAACAAAGCACATATAGCGGCATCAGAAATTGGTTGAAGTCGGCAGAAGCCGGGCTGGCCATAAACAAGGGCAAGCATGGCGGAGAATGTCGCAAACCTCTTATGATGTGTTTTGCCTCCCCTGCATCAGTGGCAGAGAGGGCAAGCCGAGGGGCCTCGGTGGAATGGAGCAGGTGCCTATTAGAAAAGCCATCGAATCCGAATGGTTCCGATGGCTTGCGTTAGGGATATATGCCTGTAAAGGTCGAGACCTCAGGCTTGATGAGCGGCAGCGAGCTTAGCACGGCGATGGGGTAGCCCGGCGCAACGCCCTACAATGGTTCTTTAGACAAATCAAACAACGAAGGGGCATTATAGGTTGCAGCCTTTTGTTTACGTATCCTCTCACTTTTAGTTTCAGATGGAGGATTTTCATCAATGCCGATATCATGAACGGCAACTACTTCAAAACCACTAACTTTGGTTTCTCCTTCTTGATTTACTGCGGTACATATGTTAAGGTCACATATAATATAGGTTCCTCCAGTAAATACAACTTCACCTTCAACAACTGACTTCTTGAATTCAATATCAGTCATTGTAAAATAAATGGTATCACCATTGTAAATACCAGACCACTTATTCTTACGCCTTAATAGCACAGGGGCGATGATATCAATTCTGACATTCTGGCGAAAAGTTTCATCTTCTAGATAGTCTTTAATAATAAACTTATCGAATGAATGGCGCGGTATATTAACCTCACCTCTATCTGGGTTTCCGGCTGAGGAGGAAAAACCAATCTGTGCAATTCGCAAATCCTTCTGTGCCGCAACATAGAAATTTGAAACTTTTCTTTTGAGTTTGTTCTGAACAGAGGTTTGAGCATGTTCTATAGAGTCTTGACGTAACTCACGAATATCTTTCTCTAACTGAAGACGTTCCTTTTCTTCCTTGAGATTGTGGATATAGGAGCCATCCTTAAGGTATTCGATTGCATAGTCAATGATGTTGTCAAATGTTTTCTCGACAGGGTGTATAAAAATTGCCATAGACAATGCTAAAATCCATTCGATCTTAATATGTTTGCCATCTTTACTGGTAAGTTTAAGCCTGTCCCAAAGACTTCCCCCCCTCAAGAGGACCAACATTAATCTCTATATCGGCTTTGATTAAAGTGGAGACTTCTTGAATGACACTTAGAATTTGGTTCTCACACCTATTAAAAGTATAGGCATCCATAAACTGCCCACTATCCATGAATTGATAGTGGATGTTTAGGTATGATGAAAATATGGAGTTTGGCATTGTAGATGGTCAAATGAAATTAGAGGTTTGCTGTTTTTTATATCAAAATCTCTGGTGGCTTTAATCGTTTATAATTGTTAACCATTATAAAGTTTCACCAAAGGATGAGTTATATTTAGTGAACAATATATATTAGACCAAAGAAACGAATTCTGACAGTGGACACAAGCTGGCGATATATGTAGACTTGCTGCGTTTTAGGTGAGGATCACGGCTGATTTTGAATTCTTTTAGAGGATCAAAATGGAGCACTACATAATAAGGGGCATGCTCTGCCTGAAAGCCATATTGCTTGAGAGTGTCTGCAGTCCATATCTGGAACTGACCCTTTTTGAGCAACTTGAACATTTGAGGTTGCTCACCATTGGTGTGCAAGAGTACATATTGTAAACGCTCAAATCCTGGCTTAACAAGGAGGGAACCCTTAGAATCGCCCGCACGAAGATAACAAATGCCCTTTTCAATCATAAGTTCTCGCAATGACTGACGAGCGTGATTAACTATAACCATCGGCTCCTCTTCTTGAATACTTATTTTAGTGAGGTAGCGATCACGGATGGCAGAATCTTCAATTTCTTGGCGTCGAGCTATACATTTTTGAATAAAGTCATTCTCTCTCTCCATTCCAATAAAATTGCGTCCTATCAAATTAGCTGCAATGCCTGTTGTTCCACTACCAGTGAAAGGATCAAACACCGTTTCGCCTGGACGAGTATTAGACAAAATTGCTCGGTAAAGCAATCGCAAAGGTTTTTGAGTTGGGTGTTTGCCAAAATGCTTCTCCCATGTTTCAACGGTTGGTATACTCCACACATCAGGCATGCGCTTACCCGAATTAAGTGCGGTCATTGCCTCATTGTTGAAATAGTGAGGGATGCTCTTAGATTTACGCGCCCAAATGATGTACTCAGCAGAGAAATTGAAGTGTGCGTCAGAAAGTGTAAGAGGAGCATTAGGTTTCTGCCATACTATTATGTTAAGTATTTTGTAACCGAGAGTAGTTAAGCATCGCTCGACCGACGAGATATTATGATATGTACCAGTTACCCAAATGCAACCGCCGTCCTTAAGGACATTGCGGCACAAACCGAGCCAATGCATATTGAACTCATCAACTTCGGCTGTAGAGCGTTGCCTGTCCCAATCCCCTTTGTCGAAACATTTAACTTTGCCGTTTTCGCGCCATGTAAAACCTTTAGATAAGAAATAAGGAGGATCGGCAAAAATCATATCGACTTTTGTCGTAAACTCCTTTAACAATTCCAAGGTGTCACCTTGGTATAGCGTGAAGTCTGCATTTGAGGATTGATAGGTAGGATTCATGCAGAATAAAGTGTAGGGGCAGTTTCTAAATAGGAGATGAATTCTTCAATAGGATAAGGGCGAATGATGTTGCCGTCATCCTTGACGAAAGCAATCTGACGTAGGGAGTCGGAGAAGATTGTAGGAGCCAGGAACACGCACTGAGAGTTTGGTGTGTACTTCTCCTTGAACTGTTTGAGGTGCCGCTCGATTGGCCATATCTCCATCATCGTCTGTTGACGACCCTCAGCCATAGTGACTTCAACTAGAATTCCATTGGCTTTCTCCAAACACTCGATGTCACCGATACCTCCTCCTGCAGTAGAGGTGGGCAATCCTGTATCATCGCAGGCATAGTTGGGAATTACTCTTACTTCAGGCAGTTTGGACTTAATGGCAAGAGCCGACAAGAACTCTAAGCGCACTGGTGCAGGGATAAACTTCAAAACTTGATGCTGGCTGTTCTTTGTTTGACGAGCCAAGATCTGAAGTTCTTGCTTTATGATAGTCCACTCTATTTCTTTCACCCATTCTTTCAGCAAGTCTTCGCTCTGCGACGGGCTGACTTGTATAGTTTCGATTGTAAAGAGGTTTTCATCGGCCTCTGCCATATAATCGAAGTAAGCTTTCTCATCATGGAAACGAGGGTAGGTAGAGTAATTTTGGAGCACATAGTCAATTCGTTCATCTTCGTTGTGGTTAAGGTCGATGAAACGACCTCCACCGCGAAGGGAGATTAGTCCGGTGATACGCATTTTGCGTATGTATTCATCGGGGTATTCAGACATAACGGAGTCGGCTTGGAACTTCTTCATCTTGCCCTCCATGATTTCATTAAGGCAGATGTCTATGATTACTTCGTCGCTTGGATTGTAACGATATTCCTTACGCAGAGCACAGATGCGCTGGTACAGAGCTTCTGCATCGTTATCTTTCCAGAAGATAAACAGCGGCAGTTCCTTGCGTGTAACGCCCTTGCCGTTCCAGCGAGAATCTTCGTTTATCTTCTTGAGCACCTGCAGTAGGAGCACCAGAGGCACGTTGTCATTCAGTACCTTCACGAATGGGTTTGACCTTTGTGATTTGCACATAGCATGGAGGAAAGCCTGCTGTTCATATTCGGGGTGAGCTTCCTCGACAGAGATAGAGTTATCGTCTTGGACGGTAACTTCAAAGACTGAAGCTAGTTTGCTACCAATAGGAGAAAATTCAATAGGTTGTCCTGGGGTGAAATATACGAACCCCAACTCCTTTGCAAAGTCAAATATTGTGGCAAAGCGCGATGGGTAGCCACGATCAAAACCAGCCTCTTTATGTTCCTGAGGGTTGTTTTTTATCATAAACTGCACTTCCTTGTCTGTGAGCAGTTCATTGCCAAATTCACCCATAGGAGCATTAAGCCACTTTGCCTTAATGGCTTCTGTTTTTTTAGTCGGTCGGTATAGGCCATAACGGATTGTTTCACCAACTATTTTTGTGGCAAGATTGTTGTCCAAAATCTGACCATCGAATTTTTTGAGTACCCACAACATAGCCTTGATGCGTTGCGGATTACGCATTGTCGTAGTGAAAAGTAGTGGTTTATAGCTTGGCTTTGCCATATTAGTAGTTGGTGACCAGCACCTCGTTGAAATTTTTAATTGTATTGTCGTTAAAGCTGATGTAGTTGCTCTTTATCGGGTAAACGTTGTAAGCTTCTGTCCAGCGTAAGAATATCTCATTGACGCGTCCCTTGTAATGGGTGACGTTCGAGATAGCGAACTTTACCTCTCTTTCATTAAGTTGATCTAGCAAAGCGAGCAAATCTCTCTCTGTGTCCTCGTTCCATATCTTATTATATTCACTGAAAGTAATAAGATATGGAGGGTCCAAATAAATGAGGTCGTTAGGTTGATACTCTATATTGGCGAGAAAAACTCTAAAGTCTAGTGAAGAAAAAATTAAATGTCGTTGATTGATAGCTGCAATGTAGTCAACCAGAGCATCTTTTGTGTTTTGGTTGAAATCGACATTGCCGACTGGGAGATTGAAGCTGCCTTTGGAGTTGAACCTAAGCATGCGATTGAACCCATATATTAATAATAGATACAACAGACAGTTGTCTTTTTTCCCTGATGTATTGAAATCATCACGCATTTTCCCATAAGCATCCTTGTTGAACTTAGCGAAGTAGGTTTTAGGATAGGCCTTTTTGAGGTCACGAGGTATCTCGTCACGTATTAATGAAAAGGAAAGACCATATTTATTAATTGCATCTGTAAGTACCGCCATTAATTCATTAGGATTGTCTTTATAGGTCGACAACCAATTATGCAAACGTATTACATAGGTATCAATGTCGTTGGCAAGGCATATCGGCGCACAGGTATTCATAAATACAGAACCACCCCCGACAAATGGCTCAATCAAGCGCCCGATTGTCGTGGGAAAATGAGAGCGAATTTCTCTCATTAGTTTGTATTTATCTCCCACATAGAATAGAGGAGAACGCACGATTTCGCCTTTCATTGTCAACTTGGGTAATGAATAGATATTCTTTGTGGTCGTCAAATTCTGTCTTGCCAGAATTAAATGGAGAAAAAGAATGGGAATAGACATGAGTCACACCACATTTATTTAACGCCTCTTCGATTTGTTCAAGTCGAATTTTATTTTCAGAAGAAGTGCTCTTAGACTTGTATGTATTGTTGTAAGATACAACCAGGTACCTTGCGTCAAGATGTGCAACCAAATCTTGAAAAGCACGGAAAGCAGAGTTGCGACAATAATCACTCATATTTTCCTCTTTCGGTTTCATAGCAGACCCGAAAAGTTCAGGCTTGTTCCATTGTACCAAGTTCTCCAAGAGATGGTAAAAGCGGCTGTATTGGCGAGAATTATAAGGTGGGTCGATGTAAACTATATCGGCAGAAATTTCACGCGCCAACTCGTTAGAGTCTCGCTGGTAAATTTCGGCACCCTCATAATTCCCCGCATTAATCATCCTTAAGACTAATTTGCGAGGAGTAATGGGCTTTTTGATGTATGATTCGTAATGGCCAAGAGTATTAGCCATCCTGTCGATGCTATAAATGAGAGATGCCATAACTATGGCATACTCCTTATCAGTCAGATAAGGACGAGCTTTTACAATGTCTTCACGGATATACCCGATTTGACGAGCTGTAAGTAAATCAAAGAATTTATCACCGAAGTTAATGGAGAAATAGTTCTCAGGTAGTGTACTGGGGTCAACCGAATTGTAACGCCCGAGAAGATCTTGGATTTTCGCTTCACTCCATGGCGCATCTTGGAAAAATGCTCTATATATTATATTATTGGAGTATAGGAAATCATTTATAATTACTTTATCATATAAAGCTAAGGCTCTATTCGCCACTGAACCGGTGCCAGCGAAGATGTCACAAAACGAGTGGACGTTTTTGGTCTCTTGCGCTATGAGATCAAAAATCCAATCGACAAGTTTAGCCTTGCAACCTATATAGCGGCGACTTTCCAAACGGAAAGTTGGGTGCTGAACCTCATTACGCCAAATAGGAATTATTGATGCAACGTATGGTACAATTGCCTTTTGTGAGGTAATGGCACCGAAATCCTCCTCATTTGTAGGATAATATTGTGTTTTTAAAGCGGCTTCAGCCATATCATAACAATCTCTGATTCTATCTCTGCGAGGCTGACCAAAGCCTATAGGGATAACATCAGAGTTCAGAATATTCTATTATATATTGTTACACGGTCATTTCGCAGATATCTCTATGTAAGTGCAAAGTTAATAAAAATTCCATCACAATCCAATAAAGGACAAATGAAAAAATCATCTTAACCTTGCAATTTAATAAAGTTTCTACAAAGTTATTACTTTAATTGAGAAAAATCCAAACACACATAAGTTAAACTTAGTTAAGAGATGTGGACATATATTGCGGAAATTTTTTACATCTAATTCCTTTTTCAAAAATTTTGACTAACTTTGCAAAACTGTAGTGGGTAGCTTTTAATTATTCTCTGGTCCACTTTTTTGTATGCACCAAGTATTTACTAATATCATTTGTAATGGCAGAAATAAAACAATATCTCGACATTCTGTCTTTCCAAATCAAAAAACACAAGCCTGGGCAAATCGACACCCCACTTGTTAAGAGAAAGACGGTAAAAGAACTAAGCCCACTGAGTGAGCTTTTGGAACCACTAAATGCGGATAGGCAGAATGGCGCCCAAAAGTTGCTTCAACGTATAGTAAAATTCTACGACGAGAAATTTCAGCCAAATACTAACGGTACTAAAGCCATTAGCATACAAACTGATTTTGTAGGAGGGTTCTCAACTGAGAATCACACAGCCTGGGGCACTTTTTTAGGTGGCCCAACAGGAACCAAACTTGACATATATAAGCAAGACAACTGCACTGCCAAAGTAAAGGAAGTGGCTGAAGATGAGATTCCGGCCACCATGTATTATTTCTTGATCTACCTCCCCAATGATAGAAATACTGGCATTATAGCTGTGCAATCTTATACAGACTCATCAATGACGTTCCCATTCCGTGAACACCTAAGATTCATCTTCGCCGAAATGGGATTCAAACCATCCTTCACCAAGCGTCTCCCTTCAAGAGTAATAAAGGAATTTCTCAGGGACAATCTCCTCACCACGCTTGAGGTCACTAAGGGTAAAAAATCAAAAGAATACAAGGTTAAGGTTAGAGAATCTGAATTTAAGACAACAAAAATCTCAGCAAGAATTGCTAACTTTGCATTCAAAGTTTCGGATTTGTTAATCAAACACAATCCCAAATCTTGGATTTTTGGTGCTTTGCAAGACCTTGGCATATCCTTCGATGAAGATATTGATGAAATAAGAATCACATACGGTGGGACTGGCCAAGGTTCTGTTTCTACAAGCATCGACAAGCTGGATGAAATTCTGCCAAAGTACGAACTTGGGATTCCAGATATAGATCCTGAAACTAACCAACCTCTGTGGAGTGAAACCCACAAAAAGGCTTGGTCAGTGGTACAAGAAGTAATAGAACAATATGGCTTTTGAAACATCATGAGCATACTTCAAATATTCATACGAGGCTTTGAGTCCTATAAAGAACGTGTGGACCAGGAGCCAAGAAAGAGCTGGTACCTATGGCTATGGCTGGTCATACTTCCTGGTGCACTTGGCTTTTTAGCTTGGTATGAGAAGTTTGAAATTTCTAAAGACCATATATCAACTTTCCTTACTGTGCTCAGTATCCTCGGAAGTTTTGTCTTTGGGCTTCTTTTCCTGGTGCCAAGCCAAATAGAGGAAATGATAGAAAAAGAAAGTAGGAGTGGCAATACCCATGCAAGACAAAACATCAAAAGAATGAAGATATTCGGGAGAATTACTGTAAGACGTTTATCGTTATTCTTAGTCTTGGTATTACTGATGGTAGCTGATTTACTATTCATATTATTCACTGATACCTATAAAGTCTTAGCCTCAGCTATCTCGATTTCCTTAGGGTATCTTTTTATTTGGGTGCTTCTTTCATTGGTATCAAGCGTTAATATAATCAATCTCAATAGGAATTTCGATTGGAGATATTAAATCAGAATACGAATCCACAAGTCAAACCAATAAACCACTATCAATGGACTACAAATTTACCACTCGCCGATCGACACCCACAAGCACATTTTCGTGGGTGAGGAAAATGGCACGATGGCTCGCAAGACTCTCGCCCTCGATGATAAGGATGCCGACAGTAACACCTACCCCATCGCCCTGCCCGATTAAGTCACCGCTTTCAACACCTCATTCTACCTCAGCCTATTCTATCCGAGCATCGAGAGATTAGGCTTGGAGCCATTCGTGGCCCAATATCGGGTCTCGCTCTCTGCTATCTGTTCAGACAAACTCAGTGCCATAATCAAGGAGAATGACGAAAGATGCCGTCTTGATGCCATGATGGAATACAATCTGCGATAGGGCTGAGACACCACAATTCTCAGCCAACACATTGAAAATTTATAAATCGAACCAACAAAACTCATTCAGCCTATGCCCTAAGAATTGTTTCCACGGAAGCGGTTTGTTGCGAAATCGATTACTCAAACGACATTTTGTTTTGTACCAACTTTCCCTTAATGCTCATAGCGATAACTGCGTTTTGACGATAAAGTATCTCCTTTTCTTTTTGCCCTACCCAACTAAAAATTATAGTTTCTACTACACACTTAAAACACCTTAGAATCAAAAAGTACCAATTTGTTGGAATTGGGTTAATGTTATTATGACTCTGAGTTCGGAATATTCATTAGTTAAAGTTATTATTACCCTGCTCCACAAAATGGGGGTTTAGCAGCTTATTTGCCAACTAAGCAAACAAGCGGTAGGCATAGCAAATATACCTACCGTAAGCATCTACCGTTGCATGTCTTTAGATTGGTATCGAGTGTAGGAATTTCGATGAGTAAAGACAAGCGTCAAGTAAACGCTTTTGTATGTTTATGTTACATCCCTCGCGCCCACCTCTCTTGGCTCTGCGTCGGGAATGTTTCAGCAAAATTAATCAATTTTCCCCCAATTTACAAACAATCTGACAAAAATTTTTTCAATCTCAATAAAAAGTTACCGTATTTGATAAATTGACTATTCTATGGGCATACATTGATAAATAAATGACTAAAAATAATAAGTATTTATGGTTCAATAATTATCAAAAAAATTGGTTTATACATAAAAAGTTATCTGTTCATATTATATAGTGATATTGAGTGAACGTAATGCTGTATTTAGATCACAATAGCTAATCCCTATAGCTATACAAACATCTGGGATTTTGACACTACGTTTACTAAGAGGAGCAGACTTTTCGTTTGTAACAATGGTTACACTTTTTGCAGCGGCAGTTGCAATGACATAAGCATCCGCAACGGTAGAGAAATCTAATAACGCCTTAGGGGAATACAAAGAATTTTGTCTTGCCCAGTTTTGCAAATATGCATACTTGACTATTACCTCATCGTCAATAGGGAGATAAAAATTCTTAGGAGCATTGACCTTAAGCCAGGAAGTAATTTCGTCATTACCTCGATCTATTTCCTCTTTTACTGTGATTGAAGAGAATACTTTTCCTGAATTGATTATTTCTTTCATTCTTTGCCAGAAAGTAGGCCATAGGTCCATTGGCATTTCGTTCTTTGAGCGGATGAATATATTAGTATCAAAAATAAATGCCATAATCAAATATTATTTGTCATAAAGCGGTCAAATGTTTTACCATAGAGCCCTGTAAGATTATAGGCATCGGTATAACTCAAAGTACCATCCTTTACAGCCGAGTTTACATAGACGGCAAACATACGGCCTACCCTTCTTACAGACGTAAGATAGAAATTACCCTTACCCGTTTTTTTCTTATTTATTGGACGATTAGAATATTCCAACCAAAAAAACTTGTAATCCTCATCAGTAAGTAAGCCTATGTCATGGGCCCGGCGAGCTATCACCAATTCACTCACTTTAAATCTTCGAGCCATTTGCCTTATCTCTCCATTCCAAATTTCCATAAGCACTTGTTTGGGTACAAGAAATTCGGCAGCTACTTGGTCGCAATAGGTTTCTTCTATATTACTACTGGAATAAGGTGCACCCGCATGACCTGCACTTAAGCCTAACATAAGATGCACGGCTTCATGAACCAAAGTAAACATTTGACCCGTTTTGCTATCGCGAGAGTTTACAAATATATAGGGAGCCGATGGGCTTGTTAGTGCAAAACCTCGGCATGATTCTACATCAAGTCTTCTCTTGGTATTATTACCAACTACTCCATTATAGGCTAAGAAAATCCCGATGCTCTCCAAATGCTCAGTTAAAACGCTAACTGCTGTTTCTACATTCGATAGACTGAAAGCCCATCGAAAATCCAAATCCAACGCCTCGTGTAATTTGGATGCAGCCACTGTCGGAGGTGTTAAAAGGGTAATAGCACCTATAATTTTACAAGTTTCTATTTCATTATCTTCTATGTATTCCTCAAGCCACTCTTGACGCCCACATACTGTCATCACTGTGTCGTAGACATTCAAATCAAATTGACCATTTTGATTTACATTTCCTCGAAACATCGTAAATGGAAGATCTTCTTTGGGGAGTTCAGATAGAAATAAATATCCAAAAGGTAAATGAAATTTGTCACAGAATGCCTCAAGTTGGCGATATGTGGGTTTCTTTTCTCCAGAAAGCCATGAATGAAGATTGGGAAAGGCATTAATGGCTTGCTCTTCTGAGAGCCCAGCTCTCTGAAAAGTCCAACAAAGTCTTTCTTTTGGTACTTCAATTGTATTAGCCTTCATGTCTTAACAGGAATGTTTCAGCAAAATTAATCAATTTTCCCCCAATTTACAAACAATCCACCAAGAAATTTTCGTTTTATTTAAATTTTTGTAAGGTGAATGTTGTTTCCAAAGTCGATAGCTTGCAAGACCATCTTAGTTGGTACCTGCGTGGCTAATAAAGTTAGAAAATTGTGTCGTGATGACACGGCCTTTTATATTTCACAATTTGCCACTGGGAAAGGCAAAATAAAACTGACAAATCACCGATTTTGTCAGTAAATCTGTCAGTAAATTTTTTAAGTGATTGATAATCAATCTTCTTTGTGGTCCCACTAGGGCTTGAACCTAGGACCCCCTGATTATGAGTCAGATGCTCTAACCGACTGAGCTATAGGACCGATGTTGGATGCTGAGGGTGCCTTGATAGGCGCTGATTGGCATCTCATCATGTTTGTGAGTGCAAAGGTACGCAGAATTTTTGGATTTACAAAATATTTTGGGAACAAAATGTCCTAAAAATTTTCTTTTAATTTTTAAGGAAGAGTAACGCCCTCTGAACCTTATTACAAAAGCTTAAACCAGTTCTTAATTATTATAGTGCCGAGAAATTGTGGTTTTTAACAAATGAGGGAGGGTTTGACAACATTATAGGGGGATAGTTTGGAGAAAAATCAGTAAATTTGCACTGAGAAACAAATTTGTTCTCCTTTAAAACCAAATTAAAAACTAAAATTACAAACATCAAAACCACGAATCAACTTACCTTAACCACATAAGATGAAAAAATCATTACTTTACATTTCGCTTGCTTCGCTCTTGGCAACTGTGCCGCCAGCAATGGCTGAGACCAAGACCAACGATGGAAAGGCTTATCTGTTGTCGCAGACAAAGGACATCAGCACCGACTTCCTCGATTTCAGCAACACCTACTTCTTTGCTGACTCGCTTGTAAGCTTCGACACTGCCACCGGCACTGGCACCATCGAATGGAAGCGCCAGCAACTGCAGCCTCGCCAGGCATTCAATGCCAACACATTCCTGCATCAGCCTCTCAAGAGCCTCGACTTCCCCGACACTGCTTATCCCCAAGATCCCGAACTTGGATTCAGCGTGACCCCAGTCGGCTCAAATGCTCTCAGAATAAAGGTATATACTTCGCCTGTTACCCCAGAGCAGGACGACGCCCTAAGCCCGATGCTTGCCCCGGGTTCCACCACGGTCTACAAAGGCAACGACTGGACCGTAACACGCGACGGACAAAACATAGTGTATTCCTCGCCCTCAGGAAGCCTTGAGATTCAAGCTTATCCTTGGCGACTGGTGCTGAAAGATGCCGACGGCATGATTATGACCGAGACAAAAGTATGGAGCGACAATGATAGCAGCCAAGTAAAGACGCCTCCATTCAGCTTTATCAAGCGAGGAAGCGACAACTCGCGCAGCATCAACCCAGTGTGGACTATCGCACCCACCGAGCGCATATATGGCTTTGGCGAAAGTGCAACGCCCCTCAACAAAGTGGGCCAGAAACTCAACCTCTTTGTCACCGACCCTCAAGGGCCAGAGACACCCGACATGTACAAACCCATACCATTCTTTATGAGCAACAAGGGATATGGCATGTTTCTGCATACGGCAGCCCCCTTCACTGCAGATGTGGGCCAAAGCTACATCGGAGCCAACAAGCTCTACATGATGGACGAAATGATGGATCTCTTCGTATTCTTCGGCGAGCCTAAAGATGTGCTCAGCGCCTACACTGCCATCAGCGGACGCCCTGAAATGCCTCCGACATGGAGCTTTGGCACCTGGATCAGCCGAATCACATATTTCACCGAAGACGAAGGCCGCGAAGTGGCTGAGAACCTCAAAAAATATCAAATTCCTGCCGATGTAATTCATTTCGACACTGGTTGGTTCGACGTGGATTGGCAATGCGACTATGAATTTTCACCCTCGCGTTTCCAAAATCCCGGCAAGATGATTAGCGACCTCAAAGATGATGGCTATCACATCTGCCTGTGGCAACTCCCCTACTTCGTGCCTGGCAACAAATACTATCCCGAACTGGTGCAAAAAGGCTTGGCAGTGAAGAATGGCTGCGGCACCCTCCCCTACGAAGATGCAGTGCTTGACTTCACCAATCCCGAAACCGTGGCATGGTACCAGGACAAATTGGCAGGATTGCTCAATCTTGGCGTCAGCGCCATTAAGGTTGACTTTGGCGAAGGGGCTCCCATTGAGGGTATCTATCACAATGGACGCAATGGCTGGTACGAGCACAACCTCTACCCTGTGCGCTACAATAAGGCAGTGGCCGACATCACAAAGAAATTGCATAACGAAAATATCATCTGGGCTCGCTCGGCATGGGCTGGCAGCCAGCGCTATCCTCTGCACTGGGGCGGCGATGCCGCTACTACTAATACCGGCATGAGCGGCACGCTGCGCGAAGGCATTTCGCTGGGTCTGTCAGGATTCTGCTTCTGGAGCCATGATATGGGCGGATTTGTAACCTCGACCCCCGAAGAACTCTATCGACGCTGGCTGCCAATGGGCTTCCTCACCAGCCACACTCGCGCCCACGGCGCACCTCCCACAGAACCTTGGCTCTATGAGAATCCTGAGTTTACCGATTATTTCCGCCAGTGTGCTGAGATGAAATACAGCCTTATGCCCTACATCTTGGAGGAATCAGAGACAGCAGTAGCAAATGGCTGGCCCATGATGCGAGCGCTGTTTGTGGAATATCCCGATGACCCAGGCGCATGGATGGTCGACGACCAGTATCTCTTCGGATCTAAGATTCTGGTAGCTCCATTCTTAGAGAACACTGAAACACGCGCCGTATATCTGCCTGGCAACAAGCCTTGGGTGGATTACCAAAGCGGTAAGAAGTACAATCCGGGATGGCATACTATGAAGGCCGACGGCCCTATTCGCTGCATCATCATGGTGCCGCAAGGCAGCGAGATACCCACCGTGAAGCCAGCTCTCACTACCAAAGATTTGGATTTGACAAAAGTAACTAAGAAGAAATTCTAAGGCATAAAAAATGGCGCTGCATTGAATGCAGCGCCATTTTTTATGCTTTTAGAACTTGCGGATGCCCATGATTTCGCGAGCCTCCTTGAGGGTCTGCGAAGCGCGAACGCGTGCACGCTCGGCACCGGTGGCCACTACCTTGCGCAGATAATCATCGTTGGCCAGATACTCATTCACACGCTCCCGGATAGGAGTGGTAATCTTCAGGATGTCCTCGGCAAGCTGCTTCTTGAGATCGCCATACCGAATGCTGCAATCAGCATAGACATCCTTGAAATGCTTCACCACATCGGGTGTGCTGGTAAGCTCGAGCAGAGTGAACAGATTCTGAATAGGCTCCGACACAGGGGAGTTAGGCTCTTTTGGTCCCTCGTCGGTCATAGCGCGCATTACCTTCTTGGTAAGAGTCTTGGGATCATCAGTGAGATAGATGCAATTGCCCTCGCTCTTGCCCATCTTGCCGCTTCCGTCGAGGCCAGGCACCTTGATGGCTGCAGCGCCGAAATTGAAATTCTGCGGCTCTACGAAGAAGTCCACTCCATAGAAAGAATTGAATCGGCGAGCAAAGCGGCGCGTAAGCTCCAAGTGCTGCTCCTGATCCTTGCCCACTGGCACCCACTTGGCTTTCTGAATAAGGATGTCAACAGCCATCAGCGTAGGATAAGTAAGCAAGCCAGCATTGACGCGCTTGTTGGTCTCAGCACCGATAATCTGCTTCTCGAAAGCTTCCTCATCATCGCCATTGGCGGGAGCGCCAATGCCAAGCATCTTGCGAGCCTTGTCCTTGAACGAAGTGGTGCGCATCAATTCGCCGATGCCCACATGCATATTCAGCAGCAGATACAGCTCTGGTATTTCAGGAATGTCGCTTTGGATAAAAAGATTCACTTTCTCGGGGTCCATGCCAGCAGCCAAATATTCAGCCACGATTTGCTTCACGCTTGCGTGGAGCTGCTTGGGATCGGGATTGGTAGTGAGGGCATGCAGGTCGGCGATAAAGAAATTGCAATCGTAATTATCCTGCATACGCACGAAGTTGCGCAAGGCGCCGAAGTAATTGCCGAGGTGGAGGTTTCCGGTCGAACGGATACCGCTCAGCACTATCTCTTTGCTCATAATTTCAGTCGTTAAAATTTCTGAGTGCAAAGTTACGAATAAAATTTCAAATATGACTTATGCAGTGAAGAATTGTGAAATAAAAAAGGCCGTGTCATCACGACACAACCTTTCTAACAGGGGTTATATAGATGTATTGGGAATGATGATTCTTACCTATAAACTTATTTTGCTTCTTATTCAGCTACAACGGTGAAAGGAATCTCCACTTGTACATCCTTGTGCAAGTTGACCTTAGCCTTGTACTCACCCACTTCCTTGATAGGCTGGTCGATGAGGATGAGCTTGCGATCAATCTCGTGGCCAAGCTTCTCCAGAGCCTCAGCAACCTGCAGAGCAGTAACTGAGCCGAAGATAGTGCCAGTAGAGCTGGTCTTTGCACCGATTGTCAATGTTACACCCTCGAGAGCTGCGGCAGCAGCTTCGGCATCAGCCTTGATTTTCTCGAGCTTGTGGGCGCGCTGGCGCTTCATTTCCTCAAGCTGCTTGATAGCAGAGGGAGATGCGATTACAGCCTTGCCAGTAGGGATAAGATAGTTGCGTCCATAACCGTCACGCACCTCTACGACGTCGTCCTTGTATCCAAGGCGCTGTACGTCTTCTTTAAGAATAAGTTTCATATCTTACTATGGTATGTGATGGGTTATTTCATCAAGTCAGTTACGAAGGGCAGCAAAGCCAAGTGGCGAGCGCGCTTTACGGCCTGAGCTACGCGACGCTGGAACTTGAGCGAGGTGCCTGTGATGCGACGGGGAAGGATCTTGCCCTGCTCGTTGAGGAACTTCTTCAGGAACTCGGGGTCCTTGTAGTCGATATATTTGATGCCGCTGCGCTTGAAACGGCAATATTTCTTCTTCTTGACATCCACCGACATCGGGGTGAGATATCTGATTTCTGATGGGTTCTGTGCCATGTCTTAGTCCTCCTTTGCTTCTACGGGTTGATTGTTGGCTGCCTTTGCTGCCTTGAGGCTGCGACGCTTTTCTGCGTACTCAGCAGCGTACTTGTCAAGACGGAATGTGAGGAAGCGAATTACTCGCTCGTCACGGCGGTATGCGGTTTCTAACTTGCTGATCACGCTTGGATCGGCGTTGAATTCAATCAAGGTGTAAAATCCAGTCGACTTCTTCTGGATTGGGTAAGCCAGCTTGCGCAGCCCCCACTCCTCAGTGTTGACAAGCTCGGCGCCATTGTCGGTCAACACCTTCTGGAATTTTTGCACCGCTTCCTTCATCTGGTCGTCAGACAAAACGGGAGTTAAAATGAAAACGGTTTCGTAATTCATCTGTTAGTAAATATGTTAATATTATCTTATGATTCAAAACTTGTGTGAATGGGATGCCAAGACATGGCATTTTCCTCAATTCGTGTGCAAAGTTAAGAATTTTGTTTGATATGGCGAAATTTTTCTTGAAAAAAATTTATTTGGTGTTGCATTTTCGTAATTTTGCCTCCTTTTCTGACCCATACTCAGCATTTTGCGTTCTGGCAGGCTTTGACGGAGCCACTCTCCGATTCATGCGAGCTTGCAAATAATCACCCAGCCATAATCCCAGCAAAATCAGCACAAAGCCTGAGATGCCCAAGAATGTGATACCCTCGTGGAAAAGAATCACCGATGCTATTAGCGCGACCACTGGCTGCAAGTACATGTAATTGTTAGCTACAACGGCCCCTACCTTTTCAATGGCTCTTGCCCACAGGAAGAAGCTGATAATCGAGGCGCCCAAAGCCAAGAATACCAAATTGAACACCACAATTGGCTTGCTGAAAGCCGTTTCGGGCGACATTATGCTGGGCTGCAGGAAAAGGAAAGGAATGGCTGTGATGAGGCCATAGAAAAATGTCTTACGCGTGATGAACATCGCATCATAATACACATTCAATCGGCGCAATATCAGTGAGTAAACTGCCCACAGCACAGCGGTGGCCAGAGCCAAAAGGTCGCCAAATGGGTTGCCTTCGAATTGCACCCCGCCGCTCATGCTATTTAATATCACAAGCACTACCCCCACGAATGCCACAATCGAACCAATTACCACACCCATTCCGGGCCTCTCGCTGCGATAAATCAAGCCCACCAACAGAATCGTGACCAATGGCGAAGTGGCAGACAGGAGAGCCACATTGGATGTGAGCGTGAACTGAAGCGCGGTGTTCTCGGTGATAAAATAAATTGAGCCGGAGCTAAGGCCGCACAGCAGGAGCAGCAGCTCGTCGCGCACGTTGTTGGCAAAGAATCGCTTGTGAGCAAAAAACCATATCAGCGCATAGGCAATAGTGAATCTGTACACATAAGCCTCGGTTGGGGTCATGCCTCCGTCATCCATCAATATCTTGGTGGACACGAACGACAAGCCCCAAAAAATGACGGCTATGATGCCGCCTATGTGATTGGATATGACTGAGAAGGCACTCGTGGATGCCTTAGATAGCGATTTCATGGTCAACTAAGCAGTGTTTTCGTTGGTACCGCCGCCATAATGGCGGCTGGGATTTATGGTGCAAAATTACAAATTTTCCTTGAAATCTCCAAATTCTAATGCGAGAGCATCGAAGCGAGCCAATGTGTCGGGTCCGAATTTTTCCAACGACGCTCTCACTCGGTCAAATGGCTTTTCCTGCATCGCACCGCTTTTGCTGAAGAATTTGTCAGCATAGCAAATCAGTCGCTCCAGCTGAGTTTCAGGCAAATAGTCCCGTAGGGGCAGCGGCAAAGCCTGCTCCTCTATTTCTTTGGCCGTGAGGCCAGCTCCGGTGTGGCGCTCAGCCACCCGTGCTATCCATTCGGCCGCTCCCTCGCCTCGCAGCAATTCAGCGCCTAAGATTCCATGGCGGATATATGGCTCGGTGCCATGACATTCTATCCCAGGCGCATTGCATCGGAAGATGCCAATGTCGTGGAGCATGGCAGCCGTGACTATATCCTCGGCAGGTATGCTTATGCCACGGCCCTTGGCAATGCTCAGAGCCTTGTCAGCCACTTGCTCAGAATGACGAATCAGAATCTCCCTGAGGGGAGACCCTGATTCGTAGTATCGGTCAATGATGTCGTGCCAAAGCATCGCCTCATTCGCAATTATTCAACGATTGTGATCCATCCATGCTTGTCCTCTACATCACCGTTTTGGATTGCGCGAAGCTCGTTGTAGAGAGCGGTGGTGATGGGGCCGGGCTTGCCATCCTTGCTAATCACATATTTTTCGCCAGTGTCAAGGTCGTGAATCTCACCTACGGGCGAAGCCACAGCGGCAGTGCCGCAAGCGGCAGCCTCGGTGATGTCGGCCAGTTCGTCAACAGTGATATGGCGAGGCTCCACCTCAATTCCCATGTCGCGAGCCAGTTGCTGGAGGCTCTTATTGGTGATTGACGGCAGAATCGAATCACTGGCAGGAGTGATATACTTGCCATCCTTGATTGCGAAGAAGTTGGCAGGGCCGCACTCGTCGAGGTATTTCTTCTCCTTGGGATCGAGATAAAGCACGGCAGAATATCCCAGCTCGTGAGCCTTCTCGCCAGCCTCGAGCGAAGCAGCATAGTTGCCCCCCACCTTCCAGCGGCCAGTGCCCTGGGGAGCCACGCGGTCATATTTGCGCATGATGCAAATATTGCTGGGGTTGAAGCCAGTCTTGAAGTACGGACCTACGGGGGTTACGAAAATTATGAACACATACTCCTTGGCGGGCTTAACGCCAACCTGGGCAGAAATGCCGAACTCAACGGGGCGGATATAGAGCGAAGCGCCGCTGCCATAAGGGGGCACAAAGCGCTCGTTGAGCTTCACTACTTTCTTCACCATTTCTGTGAAGAGTTCTACGGGCACCGGCTCCATCATGATGCCGCGAGCCGACGATTGCAGGCGCTTGGCATTCTCATCGAGGCGGAAGATGCGTACTTTGCCATCTTTGCCACGGAAAGCCTTGAGGCCCTCGAAGATTTCCTGGCCATAATGAATGCCAGTGGCAGCAATGTGCACATTGATGTAGGGGTCCTGCGAAACCTCGATTTCGCCCCACTTGCCATCCTTGTAGGTGCAGCGCACGTTGTAGTCGGTGGGCATGTATCCGAATGACAGATTAGCCCAGTCAATTTCCTGATTCATATATTAGTTTTAAGTTAACGTTCTTGTTTGTTAAAGGGGAAAGGATAAAAGGAGGAAGGGAGGAAGGAGGATGGCTAAATGATTAGCATTGCATCGCCATAGGCGCCGAATTTGTAGCCGCGCTCTACAGCTTCCTTGTAAGCATGCATGATCAAGTCGTAGCCGCCGAAAGCTGCCACCATCATCAGCATGGTGGAGTAAGGCAGATGGAAGTTGCTCACCAGAGATGTGGCCACGGTGAAATCATGAGGCGGGAATATGAATTTGTTGGTCCAGCCATCGTAAGTCTTCATGTGACCGCCCATGCTGGTGGCGCTCTCAATGCCTCGGAGCACCGATGTGCCCACTGCGCACACCTGCTTCTCCATATCCTTGGCATGGTTCACGGTGTCAACCAACTGCTGGCTGATGATGATTTGCTCAGAGTCCATGCGATGCTTGGTGAGGTCCTCCACATCGATTTCGCGGAAGTTGCCCAAGCCGCTGTGCACAGTCATGAAGCATTGCTTTACGCCTCGGATTTCAAGGCGCTTCATCAATTCGCGAGTAAAGTGCATGCCGGCAGCCGGTGCCATCACTGCGCCCTCCTCGGTGGCGTAGATAGTCTGATAGGCAGTTTCATCCTCCTTGTCAGCCTCGCGCTTGATATATTCGGGCAGCGGGGTCATGCCTAAGTTGTAGAGAGCCTCCTTGAACTCATCGTGGGGCCCATCGTAGAGGAATCGCAGAGTGCGTCCTCGGCTTGTAGTGTTGTCGATTACCTCGGCCACCATCGATTCGTCAGGTCCAAAATAGAGCTTGTTGCCAATGCGGATTTTTCGCGCTGGCTCCACCAGAACATCCCACAGCTTGTTGTTCTCGTTGAGCTCGCGCAGCAGAAACACCTCGATTCGAGCCCCAGTCTTCTCCTTATTGCCATAGAGGCGAGCGGGGAACACACGCGTGTTGTTGAATATCATCACATCGTCGTCGCCGTAGAAATCCAAGATATCCTTGAATATCATATCCTTGATTTCCTCTGTCTTCCTATTCACCACCATCATGCGGCACTCGTCGCGCTCGGGTGCGGGATACTGCGCTATCAGATCCTCCGGCAATTTGAATTTGAATTGCGATAACTTCATTACTCTGAATGTTTGTTATTAACGCTCCAGCTTGCACCGAAGCTTATATTATGTGGCTCTATGAGCCTTTCTTTATTTCCTGGTACCAGTCGGGGTACTCAATTTCCACTGTTTTTATCAACTCAGCTGCCTGTGGGATGCTCAGGCAGTCGTCAAGCCCGACATCGCCTACTCGCGTTCGCTGCAATCCTATCAGATGCGCACCCGAGTCGAGAGCCTGGCCAATGTCGCGAGCTAATGCGCGGATATAAGTGCCTTTGCTGCACACTACCTTGATTTTGATTTCGTCCTGGGCATAGCTTAGCAGCTCTATTTCATCGATTACCAAGGTCTTAGGCTTTAGTTCCACTTCCTGTCCTTGGCGGGCAGCCCTGTAGGCGCGCTTGCCATCCACCTTGCAGGCTGAGAATGATGGGGGCACTTGCTCAATGGTGCCTTGGAATCTCTTTAGAACCTCGCGCACCTTCTCCTCAGTGATATGGTCAATCGGATAATATGCGTCGATTTCTTTCTCCAAGTCAAAGCTGGGCGTAGTAGCCCCCAGGCGCAATGTCGCGATGTATTCCTTTACTCCGGCCTGCAGCTCCTCGATGCGCTTGGTGGCCCGCCCGGTGCACACAATCATCACGCCAGTGGCCAAGGGGTCGAGCGTGCCAGCATGGCCCACCTTGAACTTGCGGATGCCAGTGCGTCGGATCAATTCGCTGCGAAGCCGCTTCACGGCATCGAACGAAGTCCAGCCCAGAGGCTTGTCGATATATAATATTTCTCCTGTAAGAAAATCCACTCCTAAAGAAATTACAAATTACAAATTACAAATTACAAATTTGTCACTTGTCACTTGTAACTTGTCATTTATTTGTCACTTGTCACTTGTAATTTGTCATTTATTTGTCACTTGTCACTTGTAATTTGTCATTTATGAGAAGATGATGCAGAGAGCGCCTACGATTACGCAGTAGAGCGCGAACCATACGAGCTTGCCCTTCTTCACCAATTCAAGCATCCATTTGCACGCCAGGCAACCGACGATAAATGAAGCCACAAAGCCCACAATCAGAGGTATGAAACCTACAGCTGCGCTGGCCGCAGTTTCGGTAGCCTCAACGGCAGGCATCAGCATATCCTTCAGGTCGAGCAAGCCCTCGCCAAGAATAGGAATGATTACCATAAAGAATGAGAATTGGGCCACTTTTTCACGCTTGTCGCCGATCAGGACGCCCGTAGCGATCGTGGAGCCTGAGCGGCTAAGGCCTGGCAGCACTGCCACAGCCTGGGCGCAACCAATGATGATGGCGTCGAGCCAAGTGATATCGCGAGGCTTGTAGCTTTTAGCAGTAAGGGGGCTTGTGCGGAAGAAATATGAGAATGTGAGCAGGGCGGCAGTTACGCACAGGCAAATGCCCACAATCAGCAGATTGCTCTCAAAAAGAGTCTCTATCCAATCCTTGAAGCAGAATCCAACGATTGCTACCGGTATGCACGACACTAAGATTTTCAGCACATAGATGGTGTTGCTGTCGTTCTTAAGCGTAAAAAACGATTGGCACAGAGGCACAAATTCCTTCCACAGCACCACAATCGTGCTGAGCACTGTGGCCACATGCAGCATAAGGTCGAATTCCAAGCTATCGGCCCCGCTCATATCGAGGCCCAGAAGATCCTTCATAATTTCCAGGTGGCCGCTGCTGCTGATAGGCAGATATTCAGCCAAGCCTTGCACCACGCCCAATATTAGGGCTTGTAATGTATCCATTTTAGTCTTTAGTCTTTAGTCTTTAGTCTTCAGTCTTTGGTCTTTAGTCTTCAGTCTTTGGGGGGTTAATCCTTGGGCTTGATTATGATAGCCACGCCCATTATTACGAAGCCAAGGAATGAAAGCAGTGGGCCCACCACTATGCGTCGAGTGCTAAAAATGTCGGGATTGTACTCATCAATACCCGAGCCCGACCCTGCAATCAGGATGAAACCCAGCACGATGAGGATTCCAGCAACAATCATCCACACGAAGTTGCTTCGCAGCAGCGGCATCTGGCTGCGATCTTCGCGCATGATTGTGATTTTCTTTGTTTTGTTGTCAGTTTGCATATAATTTTATGAGTAAAGGTTGTCAACACTCTGGCTAAGGTAGCGGTTGGTGGCGCAGAGAGCCGACAAGCCGCAGATAGCTATGCCAAGGCCCAGCAAAGCTGCAGCCAACAGAGCCAATTCCTGCCAGTGGAGCGACAAATTTAATTCAAGATTAAGCGAAGCCACATAAGCCTCGGTGCCGACCAGGGCTCCAATGGCCACAATAGCTGAAATGATGCCAGATAGGATGGCAGCCCACACGAATGGGCGGCGTATAAAGCCAGCCTTCGCACCCACCAGTTGCATAGTGTGGATTACAAAGCGGCGCCCGTAGACCGAAATGCTCACCGTGTTGAAAATCAGCACCAAAGATATTACCAATAGCACGGCTGCCACAGCACTCAGGCCAATGGCTATGCGCCGGGTGGCAGAATGGACCGAACTAACCAGATCCACCTGCGACACCACCTCGTCAACCCCAGCCATAAGCATCAGCTGGTTTGACACCATCTCAATGCTGTCGGCATTGACATAAGCGGGCTTGAGCTTGATTTCAAATTCAGGTGAGAATGGATTTTCGTCGAGCAGGGCCAGCTCCTCGGCCTGGTATTCCATCTCCAGCATCAGCACCTGCTGAGCTGAGGTGTAAGCGCACTCGTTGGCGCATGGCAATGCCTCAAGGGCCGAGCCCAATGCTTCGATTTCCGATTCCGAAGCCAAGGGGTCAACCTTTACCACAATCGCAACCTCGCCAAGAAGAGAATCCGTGATGCGATGCGTCACAACAGCCAAGGCAGCCAACAGGCCAATTATGTAAAGCACCAAGGAAACGCTAACAATAGATGTGATTCGCGACCCTAAGGTGGATAATTTAACTCTCTTTTTTACCATCTGGCAATTATAAAGTGCCCTGTGAGGAGACACAAAACACCGAATTTTGCGCAAAGTTAATACATTTTCGAGCCTAAATCAAGTTTTTCTATATTAAATATTCTTAATCTATTTTACGAACTTCTTGTTGAAGTCTTTTAGACTACCATTGAAGACATTTATATCCACCGGAGTAATGCCGCTGGTATTTCCATTCTCGGTAAACTGCCAAATGTCCCACGGCTTCTCTGGCTCTTTCTTTTCCTGGGTGCTGTTTTTGCCATAGGCAGCCTTCCAGAATGTGTAGCCTTTTAGCCGGGACATATCAAGATAGTTGTTGGCAAATCGGTCGTTGGTGTAAATTATCGGCTTGCGGCCAGTGGCTTTCTGCACCTTCTTGCACATGTCGAGCAGCAGTGTTGTGGTCTTGGTCCGGCCTATCTTCTTAGCCTGGTCCAGGCACTCGATGTCGATCATTGGCGGCAGCTGGTCGTCCTTGCACTTGTTGGTCTCGCGCAGGAAGTTTGCCAACTGCTCATCCACCGAGCTGGTGGTGAGATACAGCACATGGTAGCTGCCCATGGGTATGCCATGCTTTTTGGCTTGCTCCTTATGATCGTAATATAGCGAGTCCTGAATCGTGGCGCCAGCTGTGGCGCGGGCATAAGCAAAAGATACTGGCTGCAGATACTGCTTCGTGGGAGCTTTCAGCTTGTACACATCGCCATTCTTATCGGCATAGAGAGCCAATTTGTCCCAGTCCACTTGATTGTGATGCGACAGGTCGATGCCATATACTCTGTCCTCGCCAGCCTTGAACTTTTGATCAGCCGGGAGCGAAAGCTGGCCCATATTCCAGTTGCCAAACTCAATGGTGCCATTCTTATGCACCCATTTGCCGATGCCATGCTTGTTGCCGCCGTAGAATTGGCCGTAGTAGGCATCGCCAGCAAACTGCCCCTTGAGATAGCGAATCACACCATAACCATTGGGCTGGAACTTTGAGTTGAACTGCCCCTCGTAAATCCACTCGTTGCCGTCGTCGTAACATTCGAGCTTGCCCTGCGGCAACAGATCATCCACCCATTTGCCGTAGTAAACATTCCCTTTGACCGTAACGGCAGCGCCCTCGCCTTGGCGCTTTCCATTTGCCATCTCACCGGAATAAACCCAGCCGTCGGGGCATGTGTAGTCCTCCACCCACTCGGCATGGGCGCCAACAAAGCTTATCAAAAAGGATGCGATAAACCCGATTTTCAATTTTATGTGGTTCATAGTGCAATTTTTATGTGTATTGGTAGGTTATAGTTTATAAAGATTCAACAAATGTTAGACAATTTTTAATTAAAAACGTTAAACCTCAACTTTTGTTTTTTATCTCATTAGTATTACCCCAAATTTCAACTAAAGATGAAAACTCGCAGTCCACTTCTACTAATTATTCTAATAACCATATTTATGCCAATCTTCTCACGCGGCGAGGTCAAGACTCCCGACTTCGCCTTCCCCCAGACTGTCTCGAAAGAGGCGGAAGAAGACCTTGACGCTGCCATCAAGGCCAAGGATGCACATGCGGTCTTGAACGCCTTGATTCGTCAGTCGATAGCTTCTTCGCTGGTTGATCCATCAATGTTGCAATTGTCAATCGAGCGAGTAGAACGTGCCGAGCGCAAATTCATCGGCAACCCGCTCTACGGCTTGTTTGAGGCTCTGCTGGCTCAAATGTATCTGGCTGCCTATGAAGGCAACATGTACATTTACAACAGCCGTACGCTCCCCATCAGCCTAAACCAGACCGACATCACCGAGTGGAGCGGACCTCAGTACCAGTCAGCCATACGGAGTCTCTGCAAGGAATCGTATGCCAACGCAGATGCGCTAAGCGAACTGAAAACAGCAGACTATGCCGACATCATTGCAGCCGACAAGCTTACCCTGCTCTACTTCCCTACTCTGCTTGATTTCGTGTATGCCAATGCAACGTCAATCATGAACGCTATCGATGACAAAAGCGATGCGTATGCTGCGCCCTTGTCATCGCCCCTTATTAGCGAAGGCGCCCGCATTTACTGGGCAACCCAGCAAGCGCTTATGAAAGGAAATAAGAACAATGGCTCAAATGAAACCCAGGAAGATGCCCTGAAGAATTTGTATCAAGAATACAAGGATAGCCAATTGGCTGGCTATATTTTAGGCATCTTTGGAAATAGAGTTAGATTCAGCAACGAAGAAGGCATAGCGCAAGCCGCTTGGGCAGTGCAGGAAATAAAAGACTTCCAAAGCCGCTTTCCCAATAATCCCAACAGCGATTGGCTGGCCAATGTCACTCAAACGCTCACGCAGCCCGACCTTGAAATCACTGTGCCAAAATACTGCCAGCCAGGCCATGACATTGCCATGGAGGTATCTAACCGCTCCGCCAATATGGGAAATGTAAAAGTGTACTTCTGGTGCGACTCATTGGCCAACAATAGGCAAGAATTTTCTAAAATAAAGAGTCAGCTAAAAAATCCCGTAGCCATTTTCCCCATTGAGAATAACCAGGAGGCACCCTTCTTAGAAAAGCAAACCCTGACGTTCAAGCCCGACAAGCCTGGCACTTACATTATTCTTCCAGAGATGGAGAATGGAGAATATTCTTCCTATTACCCATCGTTAACCTACTGCGTGCCAGCCTATCCTGTGATTTTCTCAAACAGTCCAAGGTCCTACGTGGCTGCCGTAGAGCCTGTCACTGGCCGACCTGTGGCTGGTGCCAAGGTATATTTGCGTCAAGACAAAGGCTCAGTCTATGCTGGCTCAACCAACAAGGACGGCTTTGTGGATGTATCTAACATGTTAAAAACCAATAGTGACAACCACTGCGATGTAATCCTTAAGATCGACAATAAAAATTATGACTTCTCCCAAAATATAAGAGCTAAGACCCCTTCGCAAGCTACCAAGAATTACAATGCCAGCATCAACACTGACCGATCAATCTACCACCCTGGTGACAGCATCCATGTGCTTGCGGTGGTCTATCAAATCGACACTGATACCAAGGGACGCACCTCCAGCAAGATAGTGCCCGACTATGATATCAGAGTCACACTGTACGACGAGAACAATCAAAAGGTAACACGCCACGAAGGCAAGACTGATGCTTTCGGCCGCCTCGCTGTTGACTTCGTGGCACCCGTTGCTGGCCTTACAGGCGAGTTCCGCATAAAGGTTTCTGGTGACAGCCTGAATAGCAACCAGTATGTCACCGTGAGCGATTACAAGATGCCCGACTTTGAAATTAAGGATGTGACCACCGCCCGCCTGCCTGAGGACCTGAACACAGTGCGCGTAAAGGGTCAGGCACTCTCCTATTCTGGCTTCCCCATGGCTGATGCTGAGATCGAGTTGAATGTAGTCAAGGCAACTTGGTGGCGTTGGTTCTCGCCATCTTCTGAAGTGCTATTCTCATCGAACGCTACTACCGACGCACAAGGGTGCTTCCAGATTGATGTGCCAGTTGACAAGATACAAGAAGAAGATAGCCGCTGGGCCTACTTCATTGCCAAGATTGATGCCACTTCGAGTGCAGGGTCAAGCGCTAAAGCCTCGGTGCCATTCTCCCTTGGCAAACAATACAAGATTGAAATCAGCGACAACCAGACATACGTAGATGGCCAAAAGCCCTACTCCCCCACTATCCAAGCCTACGACATCAATGGCAATGAGGCGAAAATAGCGATGACTTGGAAGCTAATCCAAGACGAGGATACTATTCAGCAAGGCGAAGTGGGCACTCCCATCGACCTCGCCAACGCCAAGCCTGGCACCTACACTTTGCAAGTTGAAAGCGTTGATACCACCCTTGCCGACGTGGCATCTTTGCAGTTTACGGTCTATAACACATCTACCGACATTGTGCCAGGCAACGATCCTCTGTGGGTGCTAAAGTCGAGCTACACCATCCCTGCACAGGGCAAAGCCACAATAGACGTGCTGATGGGATGCCCCGACCCTGACACATATTATTATATGGCGTTGGCTGACTACTCCGAGCTGTTTGCCTTTACTCCACGCACCGACAGCAAGGGCTATCATCACCTTACGGTTGACATTCCTGCGGAGTTTGCAAATGGCAATGTATATTTGGTAGGTGTAAAGAAATGCCAAAGTTTCCAAGAAACTCTTACTCTTACGCGCGCATTGGACACCAAGCTAAAAATCGAGGGCTCAGCAATGCGCGACCGCCTTACCCCCAGCACTGAAGAGACTTGGAATCTGCGAGTGCTAAACCCAGATGGCAAGCCAGTGGAGGCTGCCATGATGCTCGACATGTACAACAAGGCTCTCGAGGCCATTATCCCGCACAGCGTAAACATACGTTCGGCTTATGGAGCAAGCTATGCTACAATCTCCATAAATACGCCCTACAATTACAATTTCAGCGTAAGCACCACAGGCAAGCTAAAGCCCATTGCCTACAATTCCCTTTCGGAGCCTGTGTTCTATTTCTATGGCTACAGCCTGGTGCCTAATCGGTATATGCTTTATGAATGTTGCGACGCGGCCATGCCTATGTCCTCACGTGGGATGTTGCGTTCGGCCAAAATGATGTCAGCCGTTGAAGAAAATTCTCTTGAGGTGGTCACAGTGCATGAGGAGGCTTCTGCAGAAGTGACTTCAAATTCACAGGGAGAAGCCAGCAAGCCCAATGAAGAATTCGACTACCGCGAAGCAGATGTGCCATTGGCAGTTTGGGCTCCGAGACTAACAACCAATGCTGATGGCAACTTGGCATTTACTTTCAAGGTGCCAAATGCCAACACCACATGGCGATTGCAAGCCTTAGCTTGGACCAAGGAAATGTACGTGGGCTCAATGATTCGCGAGTTTGTGGCCAACAAGCCCATCATGGTTCAGCCCAATGTGCCGCGCTTCCTGCGTGCTGGCGACCGCACATTAATCAAAGCCACAGTAATGAATAATAGCGACGAAGCCGTCACTGCAACCTCAAGTATAGAGTTTTTCAATCCAGTCACCAACGAAGTAATCGCAACTTACGACTTTAGCAACGACATTGACTCGATGGCATCAGCCGACATCCAAGCATGGGTTGACGCTGCGATTGACGCCAGCTCAATTGGGTACCGCGTAAAAGCCTCGAATGGCACATTCAGCGATGGCGAGCAAGGCGTAATGCCTATTCTCTCGGCTGATGCCTCGCTCATCGAAACCACGCCATTCTATCTCAACCCCGGCGATACCTCTTGGGAGATGCGACTGCCAGCCAGCAAGGACGCACGGCTGTCGCTGACCTTCTCAGAAAATCCAGCATGGACCATTGTATCGGCTCTGCCCGGACTGCGCAACAGCATTGGGTCAACAGCCAACTCGGCCGCTGCCGCCCTATATGCTGCCCGCATCTCGCAAGGGCTGATGGATGCCAATCCCAATATTGCCCGAGCCATGCAAGAATGGTTAGACAATCCCAATGACTCTACTCTGATTTCATCGCTCGAAAAGAACGAGGACTTGAAGATAGCTCTGCTCAATTGCACTCCATGGGTGCAAGCCGCACAGAGCGACACCGAGCGAATGGCCAACCTCACGCTTATCTTCAATAAGAAAGAGTGCAAAAGCACTATCGATGCTGCCATCAAGCAGCTCAGCAAGTTGCAGCGTGCGGATGGTGGCTGGAGCTGGGCTACCTGGATCGACGAATCCTCGCCTTGGGTAACAGGGAATGTGCTTGGGATGCTTGGCGACCTCAGCAAACTTGGCTGGTTGCCATCCGACAAAAAGCTAAAGGAAATGATTGAAAAAGCCGTAAAATATTGGGACCAATCCTTTGCCAAGAATTGGGATGAGAAAGCCAAGCGCACCGACCTGCTCTACACCCTGATTCGTCCCTACTTCCCAGAAATTCCTGTAGGGACTTACGGACAGAAAGTCATTGCCAACACCACTCAGGCCATTCTCAAGAAATGGAAGGATTATTCTGATCCTGCCTACAAGGCCATGGCTGCTGAGGCGCTTTATCTCAATAGCTATGAGAAGATGTCGCACGAGTTGATGAAATCGATTTCCGAGTTTGGAGTTTGGACCAAGGATCAGGGACTGAAATTCCCATCAGTCAATGCCCTTTACGACTATGCTATCCTGCTGGAAGCTTATGCGATGATTGAGCCCGAGAACAAGGCTGTGGACGGACTGCGGCAGCAACTGATAGTGCGCAAGCAAGCCACCGACTGGGGCAGTTCAGTAGTGACCATGGAGGTAGTAAAGGCAATCCTTTCATCTGGCACATCATGGACAGTGCCAGCCCAGGGAGCCACTATCATGTGCGGCACATCTATGATACAGCCATCCACTCCAATCGAGAAATACACTGGTTCGCTACGTGCCGACCTCTCGCCCTACGCTGGCGAAGAACTGATGATAGCCACCAGCGGCGTAGGCCCGGCCTACGGAGCGGTGTATGCGCAGTTCAAGCAAGCCATGGAGGATGTGAAATCGTCGAGTTGTGAGGATCTGTCGATTGAGAAGCGACTGGCAGTGCGCCGAGGTGCAGACTGGGAATATGCAGACTCTTTCAAGGTTGGCGACCGAGTGAAAGTGGTGCTTACCATCAAATGCAAGCGTAATCTGTCGTACGTGACCATAATTGATGAGCGTGCTGCTGCCCTGCAGCCAGTGGACCAAGTGCCGGGATGGCTTTGGAGCGAGGGCGTGGGCTTCTATCGCGAGAATCGCGATTCGTTCACCGGATTGTATGTGGATTATATGACTCCTGGCACATATCAATTGACCTATGAGCTGAATGTGAACACAGCAGGCTCCTTCTCGTCGGGCGTAGCATCAATCCAATCCCAGTACGCCCCCGAGCTATCGGCCCACTCCGCCGGCACCCACATAATTGTTAATGATTAATTGTTAAAACAGCAAGAGGGCGTGTCATAATGCAATCTCCTTACGGAATCCCGTAGGGATTCTTTCAAATAGTTATCAATATTCCCATTTTCCACACAAAATCGGTGCCAAAGGCACCGATTTTGTGGTTTTTGAGAGCTTTCGG
>JAJBUG010000081.1 GCA_020860515.1 Bacteroidales bacterium
CCCCCAACCCCGTAGGGGTTGTTAAGTTATTGAGAAACAACCCCTACGGGGTTGGATTGGAAGTTCTTTAATCCAGGCTATTAGAAACAACCCCTACGGGGTTGGCAAATACAATATTATAATTTAATTTTAATCTGAATATTTCTTACAAATTACAAATTAAATTGGTGACAGTTTGTCACTTGTCATTTGTCATTTGTCATTTGTCATTTGTCACTTGTCACTTATTTGTCACTTGTCATTTGTCACTTGTCATTTTTTACTATTGCAAGGGCAAGTTCGTCGAGCTGCTTCTGGTCGAGCGGGGCGGGAGCATCGAGCATGACATCGCGGCCTGAGTTGTTCTTCGGGAAGGCAATGCAGTCGCGGATTGAGTCGAGGCCAGCGAAGAGCGATACCCAGCGGTCGAGGCCGTAGGCCAGGCCTCCGTGTGGCGGAGCACCATATTTGAAGGCATTCATCAAGAAGCCGAACTGCTCTTGAGCCCTCTCGGGGGTAAAGCCAAGGATTTCAAACATCTTGGCTTGCAACTTGCTGTCGTGGATACGGATTGAGCCGCCGCCAACTTCCACTCCATTGATTACCATGTCGTAGGCATCAGCACGCACATCTTCTGGCTTGGTATCAAGCATGGGGATGTCCTCGGCCTTAGGATGGGTGAACGGGTGGTGCATGGCCATCAGACGCTGCTCCTCGTCGCTCCACTCAAACATTGGGAAGTCAACCACCCAAAGGCAAGCAAATTTATTCTTGTCGCGCAGTCCAAGCTGGCGTCCCATCTCCAAGCGGAGTTCGCACAGTTGCTTGCGGGTCTTCATTGCATCGTCGCCGCTCATAATCAGGATAAGGTCGCCAGGCTCAGCGTCCATAGCCTTGCGCAGTGCTTGCAGAGCCTCTTGGTCGTAGAATTTGTCAACTGACGACTTTACAGTGCCATCCTCGCCAACACGGGCATAAACCAGACCTTTGGCGCCAATTTGGCTGCGCTTTACGAAGTCGGTGAGTTGGTCGAGCTGCTTGCGTGTGTAGTGGGCTGCTCCCTTTGCACAGATGCCTCCGATATAGGCGGCATTGTCGAAAACTGGGAATCCATGGCCTTTCATCACATCCATCAGCTCCACAAATGTCATGCCGAAGCGCATATCTGGCTTGTCGCTGCCGTAGAGACGCATAGCATCTGCCCAAGTCATGCGCAGGAACGGCTCGGTAAGCTCGATGCCGCGAATTTCCTTGAAGAGGTGCTTGGCCATGCCTTCGAAGGTGTTGATAATATCGTCCTGATGAATGAAGCTCATCTCGCAGTCAATCTGAGTGAACTCAGGCTGACGGTCGGCGCGCAGGTCTTCATCTCGGAAGCATTTCACGATTTGGAAATAGCGGTCGATGCCAGCTACCATCAGAAGCTGCTTAAGGGTCTGCGGGCTTTGAGGCAGGGCGTAAAATTGGCCTTGGTTCATGCGGCTGGGCACCACAAAGTCGCGTGCCCCCTCAGGTGTGGAGCCTACCAGCATAGGAGTTTCGATTTCAAGGAAGCCTTTGCTGTCGAGATAGCGGCGCACCTCCATAGTCATGCGGTGGCGCAGCTCCAAGTTCTTGCGTACGGCAGCACGGCGGATGTCGAGATAGCGGTATTTCATTCGCAACTCGTCGCCGCCATCGGTATCGTCTTCGATAGTGAATGGAGGCACTTCGCTCGGATTCAAGATTTTAAGGTCGGTGGCGTTGATTTCGATGTCGCCAGTGGGCAGATTTGCGTTCTTCGACGAGCGCTCAGCCACCTTGCCAGTGACTTGCACCACATATTCGCGGCCCAGATGGTTGGCTGCCTCGGTCAGAGCAGGCGAAGCCTGATTGTCAAAGACTATTTGCGTCAGTCCATAGCGGTCACGAAGATCAAGGAAGGTCATGCCTCCCATTTTGCGTGTGCGTTGCACCCAACCAGCCAGGGTAACTTCCTGCCCGGCGTTTTCCAAGCGCAGCTCACCGCAGTTATGCGTACGGTACATAATATCTTGTAACTTTATAAAGTTGTTTTTGATTCTAAGGTGCAAAGTTACAAAATTATTGTGACAAATCACAAAAAACTTTGAGGGCGAAATGACAAAATTTTGACAAAATAATGACAAAATGCTGAAAAAACAGTTGGCACCCCCATGGAGTGCCAACTGTAAATTAGTTTTGAGATTCTTTGTCTTTGGCGTCGAGAAACTCGCGCAGGTGCTTTTCGGCTTTGAAGAAGAAGGCTACAGAGCGCCGGATGTCGCGCTCTACTTGCTGCAGTGTGCGCTCGTCGCGATGGCCAGGGCGCACATTTACAGGCTCAAAAGTGATGCCTCCGCCGCTTTTGAATATGAAATGCTGCTCAGCAATGCGGCGAATCTCTTCCTCAATGGTGTAATGGGTGACTATTTCCTCCTGATCATCCGATGGAATCAGGGTAGTGCCAGGCTGGGTGACTACGCTCGATACCACTACCTCCCTGAGTTTGGGCGAGCAATACACGTATCTCCCTGAATATACCCCAAGGGCCATGATGGAGATAGCGTCGTCGTCGAGCGGGTAGGTCTTGATTTCTGAGGCTCCAGCTTGGCGCTTCATTTCATCTATTACGTAGCAATGAAGAAAACTCTCTTTGAACTCGAACCATTTCTTCCGAATCCTTGGGTGTCCATCCAGGGCTGATTTAAACCGGGCAAAAGGGTGCTTGCCGACTAAGGCCTCGGCAAGTTCGCGCTGCGTAGGACTTCCTTTTTTTAGCACATAATCCACGAAATGCTCCATCATTTCGTAAGAGTCATGCGAGTTAAGAGGCTCAAAAGTCATCGAGTGTTCCCAGGACTCCACCTTTTCTTCGATTTCTTTAAAAATGTCATCATAGTCGTGATAATCGGCCCACGAATCCCCCATTACCGACTCTACTTCGCCGGTAACAGTGTTAAGATAACAAATCATCCCGCAATCGAGGTCCTGTGTAATTTGGGTTATAACCTTTTTCAGGTCTGGATCATTCATGCTTTTTCAGTGTTAAGTTGGTTTATGTGATAGGAATTAAAATTTACCGCAAATTTACTACTTATTTCTGAAAAACGCAATATATTGCGACCCAAATTTTGTTAACCTGAAAAAGATTTTTGCCCAATGTCAATTGCCAGCAATGACTATGCAGGCCAGACCTCCAATGAATAAAAGGAACATAAATCCCAGCAGCCAATCCACCGCTCGCGAGGCTCCCTTGAATTCTTTCCATACCCAAAGGCCCCAGAGCGCGGCTACCATCGGCGCTCCTTGGCCCAGTGCATAACTGATAGCGGGGCCTGCTTCGCCTGATGCAATGTAACTGAAGGCAGTGCCAAGACACCAGATCGCGCCTCCTAACATGCCGCAGAGGTGAGTGCCAACCGACCCTCGGAAATATGCCGCATAGGTGACAGGCGTGCCAGTAAAGGGATAGCGCATCACAATGGTATTAAACACGAAATTGCTCAGCAGCACACCGATTGAGAACACGAATATAGCAGAGTAGGGGGTAAGCATTCCTGGGGTAGGATTGGCAAAATTCTCCACATCCATGCCCATCACCACAAAGCGGTAGAATAGTGACATCAAGCACCCCGCAATGATGGCAATGATTATGCCCTTGCGAGTGTTGCTCGCGCTCTCAGCACTGCGGTTCATCTTGCCCGAGGCCACGCCATTGCAGATGATGGCTATTACCACCAATCCCACGCCTATGAACAGAAGCAGAGGATTTCCCGAAGGCACACCTAAGTAATTGATGACTACTCCGAGCACCAAGGCAATTCCCACTCCCAACGGGAAGGCTACAGCCATGCCAGCCAATGAGATTGATGCTGACAGTAGAATGTTGGAAGCATTGAATATCACACCGCCTAAGATTACCCAGCCAATCGAGCTCCAAGCTGCTTGCTCGAGGTCGGGGATGAACGAACGCCCGGTGCTGCCTATGCTGCCAAGCGTGAAGCCTAAGATAATGGCGAATACAACCATGCCAAGCACATAGTCCCAGTAGAAGAGCTCGTAACGCCAATTTTTCGAGGATACCAGTTTTTGGGTGTTGCCCCAAGATCCCCAGCATATCATCGTCACAAAGCAGAATATTACTGCCAGTGCGTAACTATTTACGGTAAACATAACACTAATATTTTCGGGGTTATTGGATAAAGAGGATGGGGCACGGAGGTTAGCTGGTCAATTCTTGCCGATAAGGAGCGGCTTGCATAGCTCCCATCCTGGTCACAGCAATCGACGAGGCCTTGCATCCAAATTCTATAGCCTCCCTCAGCGACTTGCCCTCGGCTAAGGCTACACACAGGGCTCCGCAGAATGTGTCGCCAGCACCAGTGGTGTCAAGAGCTTTAACCTTAAATGCTGGCACGCTAAAGAACTCACCATCCTGGTATGCCATGGCACCGCGCGACCCCATCGTTACGATTACTGACTTTACGCCCTTGGCCACGATTGCGAGTATGGCTTCCTTCACTTGGTCGTCAGTGTCAGTGGGGAGGCCGGTTATGATATTGGCTTCGGTCTCATTGGGTATTATCAAATCGAGACTTGACAGTAGGGAGTCGGGCAGAGGTTCTTTCGGGGCAGGTGCGGGATTTAAAATTACATAAGCGCCCGCATCTTTTGCTTTTTGTGAGGCATAGTCGATAGTATCAAGGGGCACTTCGAGCTGCATCAGTACAATGCCAGCCTCGTCGATTTTTGATGAGGCATCATCAATATCAGTGGAAAGCAGACAAAAATTGGCTCCCGGGGCCACTGAAATGGAATTTTCACCTTTTTCATCGACATTGATTAAGGCTACTCCGGAAGGCACTCCTTGACAAACCCCTAAGTATTCAGCATTGATATGCTCTTCTTTGAACTGCCTCAAAGTCTGGGCGCCGAACATATCATCGCCAACCTTCCCTATAAAGCTCACTTTGCCTCCGAGGCGCGCCGCAGCTACCGCTTGATTGGCACCTTTGCCGCCTGGATCCATCATAAATTTGCCGCCGAGCACGGTTTCGCCTGGCAGGGGCAGATGTTGGGATTTAATGGTCATATCGGTGTTAGTGCTGCCGATTACCACTATGTTATCGTTTTTCATGTTGTTTTCCATAATATTTCAGTTTAAATTATACGAGGTTCTCGCCATGGATTGCCTCCGTGACGAGAACCGGTAAAGACGTTAGGTGATATTATTCAGCTGCTTTCTTAAAGTCGCGGCTTTGGTCAGGACGATGGTATTTTCCCTCAGCTTTCTTTTGTTTGAATTCTTTCTTAGCCTTATCCAATTGCTTGGTAAATCCCTCGTTGTTATGCAGTGACATGTAAGCATTTGAGCCAGCAATTCGGCCTGCATCAACGTCGCTTTGCCAATGGTATCCGCATATTACTCGGCTTTCGCCCAGGCGGAAGCCTGTCTGGAGGAGTTGGGTCATTTGCTCAGGATTGATTTCAGAAAGCACAAGTGCTGTGCACCAGCCAATTGACGAGTGTCCCGATGGGAATGAACCATTTGTAAGGAGCTCTTGCTCTTGGGCGGGATTGCAAGTGCCAGTTTCATAGAATACGTATGGGCGTGTGCGCATATAGCCTTGTTTTGCCGAGCGGCAAGCCAAGTCGCCAGCGTCCTGAATCATAGGCACGATAAGAGCCCAAAGCTCGGGTGTGTTTTCTTCACTGATTTCAATGCCAAATGGTTCGCTGAATGAGGCAGCCAAGCCAGTGGGAGTAACATCAGCATCTGAGCAGGCAAGATCGCCGCGCGGAGTCTTGCGCTGTTGCTTGCCCCACCAGTAGCGAGTCTGGTCATAGGCAAACTGCTGTTCGGTCCAGCTTGGAGGCAGTGGGAGTACCAGAGCAGAATTTGGCACTTCATCGATTGTCAGCCAGAATAGTTCGGGATTCGTGCGATGGTCATAAATCTTCGTCTCTTGGTCTTGGGCGAATGTCATCGGGGTCATGCATGCCAGCACGGCCATCAATGAAAAGATGCGGAGGGATTTGATAAGCTTCATATTGGTATAGATAAATAGTTTAACATGACTTGAAAACGCGCGAGTTCATAATAGGCTATTATGGTTTTATAACATTTCCTGATTTGAAAATGTTCACGATTCGAGGCATGTCGTCAAACCGAAAAGGCTTATGCTCCTATGCCAACCCTTACGCCCACCGATTCGGTGCGGTATCTGATTGACCAAAATAAAGGTCAATTCGGCAAATGACAAATATTCATAAAAGATTTTCACTTTTTTTCATAGTTGGTAGATAAATTTATTGGGAAAATAGTTGTAATTTTGCGAAATCGAAACCTAAAATTATTACTATGGAGAATTTTTCATATTGCACCCCCACGCGCTATCTGTTTGGGCGCGGAGTGGAGGACCAAGTAGGCAAACTGACAGCCGAGCTTGGAGCAAGCAGAGTGATGGTAGTCTATGGACAAGGCTCAGTGGTACGCTCTGGCTTGCTGACCCGAGTGATTGAATCCCTGACTGACCAAGATATAATGGTGGAAACCCTTGGCGGGGTAAAGCCAAATCCTGAGGATGACCTTGTGCGCGAGGGTATAGCTATTTGCAATGCCAACGCCATTGACGCCATTGTAGCCGTTGGAGGCGGCTCTGTAATAGATACGGCCAAGGCCATTGCGGCAGGTGCGCGCTATGATGGCGACTTCTGGGACTTCTTCTGCGGCAAGGCAGTAGTGCAGGATGCGCTGCCTATAGGTGTGGTGCTCACCATTCCAGCAGCTGGCAGTGAAGGCTCTGGCAATTCAGTGATTACAAAGAAGGAAGGAAAGGTTAAGATTTCGATTCGCACTGATTATTGGCTGCGACCCAAGTTCGCCCTGCTCGACCCGGAACTGACTTTCACTCTTCCCCCTCATCAGACGGCTGCAGGAATAGCTGATATGATGGCCCACATTATGGAGCGCTACTTTACGCCTACAAAGGATGTGGTAGTCACCGACCGCATTTCCGAAGGCTTATTAAAAGCAATAATCGAAGAGGCTCCAAAGGTAATAGCTCATCCTCACGATTATGAAGCTCGTGCCAACATCATGTGGAGTGGCACTCTGGCTCATAATGGCATCTGCGGTTGTGGACGAAAAGAGGATTGGACATCGCATGCGATGGAGCATGAGTTGAGTGCAGTTTATGGCGTTACTCATGGCGCAGGCTTGGCAGTGGTGTTCCCAGCATGGATGACCTATATGGCCGAACACAATCCAGTAAAGATCGCTCAGTTCGCTCGCCGTGTGTTCCGAGTTATCTCCACCGATGATTATGCGGCAGCTATAGAAGGCATTGAGCGCTTGCGTGCTTTTTTCAAGAGCATCGGGCTGCCTACCACAATGGCCGAACTCGGCATCTCCGACCCCGACATCCCATTGCTTGTGGAGCGCCTCCACCGCAACAAGGGCGAAGTCCTCGGCGTATATCTCCCCCTCACCGCCAAGGAAACCACCGAAATCTACCAACTGATGGAATAAAAAGGACGAGAGATACGAAAGACGAGAGATACGAAAAAATAAAATTCGTATCTCTCGTCTTTCGTATCTCTCGTCCAAACAAGCTTTAATGGGTTCTTAATTTTATTGAAACGATTATGAAACAATAAATGGGGAATTTTGCAGCGTGAAACGAAAATTATGACTCGTATGACGCTGAAACAAATTTTGATTGCATTCACGATCCTTACTTCAGGATACGCTCAAGCAATCCCTAATGATTCAAACCCATCTGACTCTTTGACTACTGACACGTTACCGGCAGGAGCTGAGAAGCTTGGAGAAGTGACAGTAGTTACAAAGGTAGCCTACAACAGTGAAAAAGCTTTAGTGCGTGAGCAACGGCAAAGTGCTGTGGTGCAGTCGGGAATATCTGCACGCCAGATTGAAAAGTCGCAGGACAAAGACGCCTCGGAGGCTATCCGCCGCATTCCTGGCATTTCGATTATTGATGACAAATATGTGATGGTACGTGGCCTTTCACAACGTTATAACAACGTGTGGATAAACTCAGGAGCCGTGCCAAGCAGTGAAGCTGATAGTCGAGCTTTCTCATTCGATATCATCCCTGCGGGCCAAATCGAAAATATGGTGATTGTGAAAAGCCCATCGCCTGAATATCCTGCTGATTTCACTGGCGGATTCATCCTGCTAAAAACGAAGCAGACTGTAAAGCAACCACTTTTCAATATTTTGGCTTCGCTTGGAGTTAACACTCGCACCACTTTTCAGGACCTTTATCTTGGTGAAGGCGACCACAAAGAGTTAGGGGATTTCAAATATTACAATGAGACAGCCATCGACCCAGTGGCAAGCGGCTTAGATAACAATTGGAAAATCAAACGACAGACCGCTATCCCGGAGATGAAAGCCACACTTAGCTATGGCAACACATGGCGCACCTACGATGGTACAGCTCTTGGCCTCATTGCTGCTGTGAATTTCACAAATGGTTACAAGCGACTGACCAATATGGAAAATTCGCTCTTTGGCCCTTATGATGTAAGCAACAACAAGCCTATCTATCTGCGAAGAGCAATTGACGACCAATACAGTCATGACCAACGCCTTGGAGCCATGCTCAATATGTCGCTTCGTCCTCATGGTGGTGACAACTATTATGAGTGGAACAATATCCTCAATGTTCTCACCAAGAATCGCTTCACCGAGCGCTGGGGCATAAATGCGCAGCCTGACAGCATCAATAACTTGGAGTATTACTATAGTAAACGACTTACCTATAACACCCAGCTTAATGGCCACCATGAGTGGGTAGATAATCAGTTGGAATGGAGCGGAGGTTACTCTTATGGCACTCGAAAGATGCCTGATCGAAGAATGATAGAGCGTACCGACCGCACCGATGCAACAATGGGTATCTACCGCATCAGTCGTGAATACACCGACCTCAATGAACATATCGCTTCGCTTGCGGCCAATTACAAGCACCTTTTCGAGCAAGACACATATCAACTGACTTTGCTGGGTGGGGCCTATGGTGAATATCGTTCTCGTGATTATCGAGCTCGCGAACTGCAATATGGCTGGCTCCCTGACAATACACTGCCCTCTGGCTGGATTTTCAACCCTGATGTCCCAGGCAGTGTGTTGATAGATGAAAATTATGGTCCCGACAAATTATTTGTATATGAAGAGGTAAATTGGATTAATAGTTATAAGGCTCACCAGTCGATGGCAGCTGGGTATATAGCAGCTCATTTGGAATGGCAAAACCTTCGACTTCACGCTGGTGTGCGCTATGAAGATTGCGCCCAGACCCTAAAGCAAAACACTCGGCAATACGAGCAAAGCTTACAAAACACCACCTATCATTACCGTGATTTCTTCCCCTCGGTGAATGTGGTGTGGATGCTTGCTAATGACCACCAATTGAGAGCTGCTTATGGCCGTTCGGTCAATCGCCCAGAATTCCGAGAACTGTCTCCATCTGTTTTCTATGACTTTGACCTTGGCAGCAGCGTGATGGGTAACTACGACTTAAAAGCAGCTTATATCGATAATGTGGATTTGAGATATGAATGGTATCCACGCAGTGGCGAACAAATCTCAGTTGCTCTCTTCTATAAACATTTCAAGAATCCAATCGAATGGACTTATACAGTGGCTGGAGGCACCGACCTTGTATATTCCTACATAAATGCAAAGGGTGCCAACAATTATGGAGTGGAGGTGGATATTCGCAAAAGCCTTGATTTCATTGGTATGAATGCTTGGTCGCTCTCGTGCAACGCTTCTTGGATTCATAGCCGAGTAACCTTTGAAGAAGGCACCAACAATATTGACCGACCAATGCAAGGTCAATCTCCTTATCTTATCAATGCTGGCCTGTTTTTTAACCCCGAACGCGGAGGTTGGAGCGCAAGCATCCTCTACAACATAATTGGCAAGCGCATTATTGGTGTAGGCAATCGCTATGGCAATGCCAGCGACGGCTCCGCTCGCACAATCCCCAACGCTTATGAGATGCCACGGCATGCCATCGACCTGTCATTGGGCAAGAAATGGAGCCATTGGCAAGCTCGACTTGCAGTGCGCGACCTCTTGGCTCAAGCTTATGTATTCAAACAATATGAAGATGTCACCATCGATGGCGCAACAAAAACAATCAGTGAAACTAACCGCCGGTATCGTCCCGGCACTAACATCTATATAACTTTAAGCTATGAATTTTAAGATGAAATTCGCATCTGCGGCTTGGCTCGCAATGAGCCTCGCAGCTGGCTCGATGATCTGCTCATGCTCAAGTAGCGACGACAACGACGAGCCCAACAATCCTGTGAACCAAGAACCCGAAGTTACCTACAAGGGTAATGTGGCTTACAGCGACGGCATTCTCTTCGAAGATGGCACTCAGCTCGGCAATGGCACTCAGAACTTCCACTTCACTGGTGATGTGACTCTCACCAAGGGCACTTACACGCTCAAGGGCTGGGTGTATGTTGACGAGGGAGCCAAGCTCTATATCCCAGCTGGCACCATCATCAAGGGTGACAAGCAGACCATGGCAGCTCTCATCATTGAGCCTGGTGGCTATTGTGAAATGCGAGGAACGGCATCAGAACCCATCGTGATGACCTCGGCGCAGGCTGCTGGCCAGCGTAAACCGGGCGACTGGGGAGGTCTTATTATCTGCGGCAAGGGTCTTAATAATCAGACCACACAGCAAATCGAAGGTGGGCCTACTACTATCCATGGAGGCAGCAATGAGGCTGATAATTCGGGCATCTACCAATACATCCGCGTAGAGTTTGCTGGCTATCCCTTTGAAACCGACAAGGAAATCAACGGCATCACCTTCGGTTCGGTTGGTTCAGGCACCACCGTTGACCACCTGCAAGTTTCCTATTCTAATGACGACTCTTTCGAGTGGTTTGGCGGTTCGGTCAACTGCTCTTATTTGGTAGCTTATAAGGGCTGGGATGATGAGTTTGACACCGACAATGGCTTCAGCGGCACAGTGCAATACTGCCTCTCAATCCGCGACCCGCGCATTGCCGACACCAGCCAGAGCAACGGCTTTGAAAGCGACAACAATGCCAGCGGAGCTGAAACCACGCCTTTCACTACAGCCACATTCAAGAACGTGACATTCATTGGGCCGATGACTGATGCTAACACCGACTTTGTCAATTCTTCTGACTATATTACGGCTGGTTCGGTTTACCCCAACAATGGTTCTAAGCTCGGCAAGTTCCAGGCAGCAATGCAGATTCGCCGCAGTAGCCAGCTCAATTGCAAGAATATTTTGGCCATCGGCTATCCCATCGGCATCATAGTTGACGGAGAAAAAGGCAATACCGTTGGCTACGCCAACTCAGGCTTATTCTCAGTCGATAACGTATGGTTTGCAAATATGGGGGTTATCGGCAGCGACAAGAACAAGGAATACGAAGACTACCTCTACGACTACTCCACTGGCACCGAAGATCCTACCCAGGAGTCATTCTCACACACTTGGTTCCTCTCGAATCCCAACAACAAAGTTGTAGAAGAATCCTTGCTGGGCTTGGTTGATATCTGCAATGCTGGTCAAAAATTCGCCACCTCTACTACCCTTAGCGACGGCAATGGTGGTTACATCGGAGCTTTCAAAGACTCATCCGACAACTGGCTCTCAGGCTGGACCAACTTCGACCCCCAAAACACTGCCTACTAACATTTTATATTATTTCAAGATTGGCGTGTCATAATGCACTCTCGTCACGGAATCCCGTAGGGATTCAGTGGTATGGTTCCATTATGACACATCCACATTCATTTAAGTATTGCAAATTTGTTTTATTTGGTAAGGTGAAAAAAAAGTGTTAACTTTGCAAAAAGGAGAATCAGATGACACAGAGATTAAAATACCCCATAGGAATACAATCCTTCCCTAAGATTAGGGAGGGAAATTATGTGTACGTTGACAAAACTGCCGACATCTATAATCTTGTGACGTACGGGGCGGAGAGTGTATTTCTTAGCCGCCCGCGCCGTTTTGGAAAGAGTTTGCTTGTAAGCACCCTAAAAGCGTATTTCGAAGGACGAAAAGAGCTTTTTGAAGGTCTTGAAATCGGCAAGTTAGAAACCAAATGGGAGAAACACCCTGTAATGTTGATAAGCCTTGCCGGATTCAAAGGAGAAAGTGTGGAAAACCTACAAGAATATCTTGATCTACTTCTAAAAAAATACGAGAAAGAATACAATGTAAGCATGGAGACTACCTCTCCTGGGACACGTCTAATCTCAATAATTGAAACGATGCACGAAACTACAGGTCAAAAGCCTGTTGTTTTGATTGACGAGTATGATTCTCCTTTGCTCAATGTGATTGATGACGCATCATTGCTCGACAAAATGCACAATGCCTTGCAGGCCTTTTATGCACCATTAAAAGACTTAGGTGAGATTCTACGATTTATTTTTATAACTGGAATCACAAAATTCTCACAAGTCAGCATTTTCAGCACTCTTAACAATATCGACAATGTAAGTTTGTTCGACGAATGTTCTTCAATCTGTGGAATAACAGTAGAAGAGATGATGAGCCAGATGGAGCCAGGAGTAGAGGCCTTAGCTGAGACTTATGGGATAAGTCTCGAAAATGCGGTGGAAAAACTCAAGGAATACTATGATGGATACAAGTTCAGTAAGAATTCTCCAGAAATACTGAACCCATTCAGTTTGGTGAAATGTTTTCAATGGAAAGAGTTCAAAGAGTTCTGGTTTGAGTCAGGCACGCCATCTTATCTTAGAAAGATGCTTAAGAAATATAAAATTAAGCCTTCTAATATTGGTGGATTCGAAGCAAGAGCTATTGACTTTGACACTCCTACAGAGAGTTTAACCAATATTGTGCCTCTCCTTTATCAAAGCGGCTACCTTACTATTAAAGGTTATGACCCATTGTCAGAAAAATACTTTCTTGATATCCCTAATAAGGAAGTTCGTGTAGGCCTAATGGATCAAATGCTGCCAAATTATATAATGGATCCAGGCATGACTCGCAATGAGATTGCGGATATGATTAGGCTAATTTCAGCAGGGAAAATCAAGGAGTCTTTGGCAAGCCTCAAACAGTTCTTTGCAAGCGTGCCCTACTGCGACAATATCAATTATGAGGGGCATTGGCAGCAGATGCTCTATGTCGTTTTTTCTTTATTTGGAGCCTATGCCGATGTAGAGGTGCGTACTAAAGATGGCCGAGTAGATATGGCTATGATTTACAAGAGCACACTATATCTCTGGGAAATAAAGATAGACAGTGATGCCAAGATAGCCCTTCGACAAATACAAGAGAAAGGCTATGCTCCGCGTTTTCAACGTCTTGGTCTTCCGATAGTGAAAATCGGTATCAACTTCTCCACCAAAGACCGCACCATTATTGACTATCGCACATCTACCAAAGCCTGCGGTGCCGACAAAACTACAAAAATTACATAAACACAAAATTTTGTTTTTCTGTAGTGTTCTGATCCGTAGATTTTTCTAATGACTTTGAATACGCAGTTTAATACAACATCCCGAACAGCCAAATAGGTATTTTGTTGGCAAAGCCAATTTCAATGTTGTCACGCACGACATAGCTTGCAGGGAAGTCTTTCACCTGAGTGTGTTTCTTATTGGGTCCTCCCACTTCAAATGTTGTGCCATCCGGAAGGCTCAAATCACCCTTGGTAGGCATAGTAATAGCTCCGAATCTTGACATCTGTGATGCAAAGAATGTTTCCCGCATTGTGCCAGCATCAAAGCTATCGGATAAGGCATACATTATGTTGGTGTTATCAAAGAGGATCTTCTCTGGTTTGGCAAGAGCTTTAATATCACCCTCTTTTTCGAAGAATCTACGGATTAGACCCCCTTTTTGCATTAAGTCAAGCAATTTGAGAAGTACTGCTCTCGAAATTTCTAATTTCCGACAGAGGTCTGTAATATTTAGAGTATAAGGGCTTTGCTGAGCGAGACACATTAAAAGCCGCTTAGCTTTATATACTGAGTCGTATTCTAAATTACCTACGGTCGGTATTTCGTTTTCAATAACTGCTGTTATCACACGAGATAGGCGTTCGGTGAATCCAATTAAGTCTTCTCTATAAAATGGATAGTACCCGTTCATAATGTATCTTTCAAAATAGGGAAGGACTTTAACCTCTTTGGTTATCTTAGAAGATATTTGAATATGTTTGGTGAGAACATCTTCTAATGTGAGGAGTGGGATATTTTTTACCCCTTCCAAAGTCAAATACTCACGAAATGACAATCCCATCAACAAGTATTGCCGACATCTACGCGACAAATCTGCAATAGTAGTATCTGAGAGGTTAAGTAAAGAAGAACCTGTTACAACTATATTGATAGTAGGGTACAGGTCATAGATATTCTTTACTTCTCGAATCCATCCTTCATACTTATGTACTTCATCAAGGAAAAGGTATTTTCCACCGTGAGTATAGAAGTATTCGGTAAGGTCAAGCAAGGAATGTTTGGCAAACCATATATGGTCTAACGTAACATACAATGCCTGGGCATCATTGGAGAGATGCTCTTTAATGTGTTGTTTAATAAGAGTAGTTTTGCCTACACCTTTAGCTCCCTTTATCACAATCAGTCGATTATTCCAATCAATTTGGTCGTAAAGGTATCTTTTAAATTTAGTATCCACTTCCTCTACTATTCGAGCAGAGTATTGATATAACAATTCTATATCCATACGATAAATGTTTAATTCTGGTGCAAAGATACGAAATTTTTACATTCAAATGTAAGAAAATCGTAAAAATCTTACATTCAAATGTAAGAAAATCGTAAAAATCTTACATTCAAATGTAAGAAAATCGTAAAAATCTTACATTTGAATGTAAGAAAATCACAAAAATCTTACATTTGAATGTAAAAAAATCACAAAAATCTTACATTTGAATGTAAGATTTTGATTTGGGACTTATAGTTATGATAAGGTTGGAATTAAGTTAGGTCTTCGAGTTCGCGGAGGTAGAGGCGTGCGCACATTTCGGCATCATTTCCAGCGCGGTGATGAGTGCCCTCGGGGATGCCAAGTTGGGCGCAGAGATGCCCTAACTTGTTGCAGCTGAAAGCATAGGTGCGACGAGCACGACGAAGCGAGCAATCCCATCGCAGGGCAGGGAGATGCACATTGTAAAATTTGGCAGCTTGATTGAGGCATCCTCGGTCGAATCCAGCAGTCATTCTCACACACTTGGTTCCTCTCGAATCCCAACAACAAAGTTGTAGAAGAATCCTTGCTGGGCTTGGTTGATATCTGCAATGCTGGTCAAAAATTCGCCACCTCTACTACCCTTAGCGACGGCAATGGTGGTTACATCGGAGCTTTCAAAGACTCATCCGACAACTGGCTCTCAGGCTGGACCAACTTCGACCCCCAAAACACTGCCTACTAACATTTTATATTATTTCAAGATTGGCGTGTCATAATGCACTCTCGTCACGGAATCCCGTAGGGATTCAGTGGTATGGTTCCATTATGACACATCCACATTCATTTAAGTATTGCAAATTTGTTTTATTTGGTAAGGTGAAAAAAAAGTGTTAACTTTGCAAAAAGGAGAATCAGATGACACAGAGATTAAAATACCCCATAGGAATACAATCCTTCCCTAAGATTAGGGAGGGAAATTATGTGTACGTTGACAAAACTGCCGACATCTATAATCTTGTGACGTACGGGGCGGAGAGTGTATTTCTTAGCCGCCCGCGCCGTTTTGGAAAGAGTTTGCTTGTAAGCACCCTAAAAGCGTATTTCGAAGGACGAAAAGAGCTTTTTGAAGGTCTTGAAATCAGCAAGTTGGAAACCAAATGGGAGCAACATCCTGTAATGGTGATAAGCCTTGCCGGATTCAAAGGTGAAACTGTAGAGACGCTACAAGAATATCTTGATGTTCTTCTCAAGGAATATGAGAAAGAATACAATGTCAAAGTAGATGCCACTTCACCAGGCCCTCGCTTGATTTCTATTATCAAAACTATGCATCAGATCGCTGGACAGAAGCCAGTGGTCTTGATTGACGAGTATGATTCGCCACTGCTCAATGTGATTGATGACACTCCATTGCTCGACAAGATACGCAATGCATTGCAAGCCTTTTATGCCCCTTTAAAGGACTTAGGGGAGATTTTGCGTTTCATATTCATTACAGGCATAACAAAATTTTCACAAGTCAGCATTTTCAGCACACTAAACAATATTGACAATGTAAGTTTGTTCGACGAATGTTCTTCTATCTGTGGGATAACAGTTGAAGAGATGATGAGCCAGATGGAGCCAGGAGTAGAGGCCTTAGCTGAGACTTATGGGATAAGTCTTGAAAATGCTGTGGAGAAACTCAAGGAATACTACGATGGATACAAGTTCAGTGAAAATTCTCCAGAAATTCTTAATCCATTCAGTTTGGTGAAATGTTTCCAGTGGAAAAAATTCAAAGAATACTGGTTTGAATCAGGCACACCGTCTTATCTTAGAAAGATGCTTAAAAAATACAAAATTAAGCCTTCTAATATTGGTGGATTCGAAGCTCGTGCTACTGACTTTGACACTCCTACAGAGAGCTTAACCAATATTGTGCCTCTCCTTTATCAAAGCGGCTACCTTACTATTAAAGGTTATGACCCATTGTCAGAAAAATACTTTCTTGATATCCCTAATAAGGAAGTTCGTGTAGGCCTAATGGATCAAATGCTGCCAAATTATATAATGGATCCAGGCATGACTCGCAATGAGATTGCGGATATGATTAGTTTAATATCAGCTGGGAAAATCAAGGAGTCTTTGGCAAGCCTCAAACAGTTCTTTGCAAGCGTGCCATATTGTGACAATATCAATTATGAGGGCCATTGGCAACAGATGCTCTATGTAGTTTTCTCCTTGTTTGGAGCCTATGCTGATGTGGAGGTACGCACTAAAGATGGCCGAGTAGATATGGCAATGGTGTATAAGAACACACTGTATCTCTGGGAAATAAAGATAGACAGTGACGCCAAAATCGCTCTACGTCAGATACAAGAGAAGAACTATGCTCTGCGTTTTCAACGTCTTGATCTTCCGATAGTAAAAATAGGAATCAACTTCTCCACAAAGGATCGTACAATTATTGATTATCGAACCTCTACCCTGCCTAAAAAGTAAGAATTAAACATTATAGATATGAATTGTGCGATTGTAGGAAACTTTGTAAACTATCTTGAGATAGAGTTAGCTCCTGGTGAAGAATTCTATGGACAAAGAGGAGCTTTAATATGTTGTGATAATGGCATTGTCAAGGAAATTGGTCTCTCGGGAGGCGGTGGTATAGGACGAATGTTCGGAGCAAAGATTTCAGGGGAAGCTCTCTTCATCCTGCGCTTTATCAACCAATCACATCAAACGCAGAAGCTGACACTGGGTAGCCGATGCTCAATAACTCCAATCAACATACAAGATGAATCTATTATATGTCATAAAGGAGTATATACTGCATCAAACAAATTGGTAAAAGTGACCACTAAGGTCTCATTGTCTGGAATGATTGGTGGCATGGGATTGTTCCTGCAAAAGATTTCGGGTACATCTACAGTATTTCTCGATAGTATAGGGAAGCCAATTGTCAAGGAGTTGCAAGTAGGTGAGGTGATTCAGGTAGATGAAGATCATATAATAGCCTTGCAGGGAATTTCTGAGGACCAATTGGAGGCTTCATGGTCGCTAAAGAATGCATTTGGTGGTGAGGGCCTAAGTGTGCTGAAAATCTATGGCCCTGGGACGGTATATTTAAGCCCTGGCGCACTTCGAGGAAAAACTGGTGCGCAAGCCTTGAATTTCCTCGATGCCTTATTCTGACTATAACTCTCTTACATTCAAAAGAGAGAAAATAACTTTATAAGGGAGTTTTTATAGTGTGTCTTCGAGTTCGCGGAGGTAGAGGCGGGCGCACATTTCGGCATCATCACCAGCGCGATGATGAGTGCCCTCGGGGATGCCAAGTTGGGCGCAGAGATGCCCTAACTTGTTACACCTGAAAGCATAAGTGCGACGAGCGCGACGCAGCGAGCAGTCCCATCGCAGGGCAGGGAGATGAACATTGTAAAATTTGGCAGCTTGATTGAGGCATCCTCGGTCAAATCCAGCATTGTGAGCCACCATTAGGTCAATATCATCGAGATACAATCGCTCGATTTCCTCCCATACCTGTGGAAAATCAGGCGCGTTCTCAGTGTCCTCGGGGTGAATGCCATGCACCCGCACATTATAATAACTGTAGCGATTGTCCTCAGGCCTTACCAGCCATGAGCGAGTTTCGATAATATGTCCATGAATCACCACGCAAATTCCAACTTCGCAAATCGAATGTCGTTTGCCAGTAGCAGTTTCAAAATCAATAGCCAGGAAATTTATATCAGTAGTCATAAAGAAGGTCTATATAAAGTCATAAGAAAGGTCTATATAAAAATGTAGTACAAAATTACGAAATAATCTTCAAATTACCAAATGCTCCCTCCAGCGTAAGGAAATCAGAAATCATTAATCCTGTTAGATTTGTTATAATAGAATAAAGGAGATTAGTTATGAAAACATTTAGGTCAAAAATTGATTGGTGGATTTGGGTAGGCATACTTGTGATTTTAGCTTTGATATTCACCCCAATGTTCGTTTATGACGATGGCGATTGGTGGATATTATTGGCTTGCATCGTGGTGTGCCTGATTCCGCCAGTGTGGATGATTTGGAGAGTAAAATATGTGATAAGTGGTGACACATTGATAGTGTATAACATAAACAATAAATCACGATACCCTATATCTAAAATCAAGACCATCATAAAGAGCAGGAACCTGTTGCCAGGACCAGCCTTGTCGCATGATAGGATAAATATTATATTTGATGGCAGCGTGGTGGTGCGTTATGGCACTTTTCGCTCGAAGAGCATAGGAGTGCCATTGGTGGTGTCGCCATGTCACCAATCGGAATTTATAAAGGATCTTACATCAATTAATCCATCAATTCAATTGAAAGGGTTTTAACGAGGTATCAGTCAAAACAAATTCAAGATTTGTCGATTAATTTGTGTAAATTAGGAATTTTTAATTATATTTGCAACCGATAGAGCGCAATTGTGTTCTATCGGTTGCAAATATTTCAATCACTTAATACCAATTTACGATGAAGAAACTTTACTTTCTTGCCACGGCTGCCTTAATGGCTGGTAGCGCAATGGCCGATGACTTGGTGTATGAGTCAATCGGCACCGGTTCGTTTCAGGACGGCCTGATTGAATGCATATGCGGCGTCACATCCGAGGCTTGGGCTATCGATGTGCAGCAGTGCACCACCGATGAGAATCTCTACCGCATCGAAAATCCCTACGCTGCTGAGGCTTGCCCATTCGATTGGGATGCCATTGGGATTGCCTTTGATCAAGCTCGTGCTGCCGAGTATGACTATTGGTACATCGACTGCACCAACACAACAGCTGTAACGTGGAGCACCTTCTATCCAGGGCTCTCAATAGCAGACACAGGTTATGAAATAGGTGTATTTTATGACAACCGTTATGCCGCCTACGAGTGTTCAACATTTGCCGATGGCATCATCAAGGCGGTGCCTTATTCTCTATACACATGGTGGAGCGATGCTGACTGGGGATATTTCAATACTATAGTGTATCTGCCGGGTGTGGAACCAGAGACATGGAATTATGTTTACCAAGCCAAGTACACTGATGGCTTTTGGAGCCTCTACACAGAGACTGAGCCACAGAGCTGGATGGTAAATGTATATGAAAGCTCGCTTACTCCGGGACTTCTCCGCGTAGAGAATCCTTATCTGGCTGCCACATGTCCGCTCGATTTTGGTGATGTAGTGGTTGGTCCATCAGGCGATACTTTCTGGGAAATTGATGCTACCGACCCTGATGCTATCTGGCAAACCAATATCTATTTCAGCACTGGAGTAGAAATCCTATCGGGTTATCCAGTATTTTTCTACCAAGAAATAAAGGCTACCCAAGAAGCCAAGGTCATCACATGGGCAGCTGAGGCACTGGGCGCATGGTATATGTATTCGAATAGCAGCTATACTTATCTGAATGAGACTGTGCTTGAGCTCGATGCTACTGAGGGCATAAGTTGCATTGCAACTGAGAGCCAAGAAGCTCCTGTATATTACAATCTCCAGGGCATACGCATGGACAATGCCACGGCTCCAGGCATTTACATCAAGAAGCAAGGCAATGCCTCATCAAAGGTTCTTGTGAAGTAAAACCTCAAAAAACACTGCTTCCATAGCCCTTGGCCAAGCCAAGGGCTATAATTTTATTAAAAAATGCAAATTAATTTGGTGGTTCCAAAAATAATGCCTAACTTTGCACTGTCAAAAAACAAGGCGCTATAGTGTAGCGGTCTAGCACGCCGCCCTCTCACGGCGGAAACCCGGGTTCGAGTCCCGGTAGCGCTACTCCCCAATTGAAGCTTATCATTCGTGATAAGCTTCTTCTTTTTTAATCAAGGTTGATTGTCTTTGGTTTTGCTCGCAGTCGGCTTCGCGATGTCTATTGGTAGCCGGCTGAGGAATAAGCAAAAATGAGGTGCCTCAGCGGCGCCTCATTTTTTGCAAACCTAAAATAATCTACCGGATTTTCAAGATTGGTTGGTCAGATTGTCGTCATTGGCATGATGAAGATGGATAGCCATTCTGATGGGTGATAAGTGAATCTCTGCTTCTTCTAATTCTAAAATTACCTTCAAATTTACCTTCTAATGTTGAAACTGTATACTTAAATTCTGTTATTGGTTGTCAATCTCTAATCATTGTCGTATCTGTAACACATTGCAAAGTTAATGCAATAATTCAGGCTTGTCAATACCATATAGTTGAAATCAAGTGTTTTCAAAGGGTGACAATGTTGGCAGTCAATGATTTAAGTCACTGACTGGGCCGAAAAAATCAAGTGGTAGAATAGTGGATTATTGGGCCTTTCCGATGGTCATTATGGCCTCTTCGAGACGGTCGCGGTCGCCAAGGGCCTTGTTGCGTATGCGAGTGCGATAGGTGTAGATGGTAGCCACCGAGTAGCGCAGGAACTGTGCGATCTTGGCGCTGTCGGTGATTCCAAGGCGGATTAGGGCGAATATGCGAAGCTCGGTGTTGAGCTGCCCTGGTGTCTTGGGCTGGATCTGCTCGTCAGGCTGTAGCAAGGCATTGAAATCTTCCACGAACGTCGGGAACATCTTCAGGAATGTCTCATCAAAACTTGCGTAGAAACTGCGTATCTCCTCATCCACAGCACCCAGGCTCTTGTTGTACTTCTTCAGTTCCTCGATTGAGCCCGACTTGGCTATCTTAGCCAGACTCTTGCGGTAATGATCGAGCCTATCGATATAGACCGAGCATTGATCCATATACTGGGCTATGTATTCTTGCTTAAGACTCGAACTTTCTTTCAAGGCTTGATTGGTTATGATCAGCTGCTCGTTGGCTGATGCCAATTCTTTACGAGCTTGGGAAAGAGTGCGCATTTCGCGGAAAAGCCAAAATAGAGCTCCGGCCAACAGGGCGGCAAAAATGCAAGCCGGCACCAACGCCCAGCGGAGATGGCTGCGCTGACTCTCAATCTGGCCAAGGTAAGTTTCGTTAACGGCTTTGAAGATCTGATTGACTTCGAGCATGCGCATTCTTGCATTGCAATCTACCGCGTCGTCCATGCAAAGGCGCAGATATTGGTATGCATGGTCGATGTCGCCCTGCTCATAGAGCAGGATAGCCAGCTTGCGCAGAGAGATGTATTCTTTGGTACCCGATTGCATGTCGCCAATGGCCGAGATTAACAGTTGGCGCATTTGGTTGTCGGTGTCGCCCAACATTCGGTATGATTCCGAGAGGGTGTACGAGGGTATGCCGAGGGCTCGGGGACTGTCCATCTGAGCCCCCATGTAAGGCATTAGCGAATCTATTCCTTGCTGAGGATGGCCATGGGCATTTAGCTGGTCGCATACTACTACGGCCTTGCTCACTGTGCCATCTTCGTAAGTGGTCAGCAGAGAGTCACGGTATTGGTCGGTGAGGGTGAAATACCGATGTTTGTCTTCGGGACGCAGTGCATAATCAGCCATAAGGCCATAGGTTGCCCGGTACACATGATAATAATATCGCTTCAAGTCCTCAGTCACCTCGTTGGGATTGATGCCGTCGGCTATTTCCAGGGCCTCCTTATACATGCCTAAGATGCTAAGTGTGTTGGCAGTGGTTAGCTTGGCTTGAAGCTGCAAGTTAGTATCCTTTGATTTCGCTGCAATCTCTTCGCGCAGGCGGCAAACTGCCAGCGCCGAATCAGTGTTATAGGCGTCATACTCGTCGAGAAGCTGGCCCAAGAGGTAGAACCGCTCGCGGTAGGTGGCAGCTTTCAGGTATTGGTTGCGCAGCGAGGCTATGCCCTGCTCTTTTTGCTGCAGGTACATGTTTCGCTGGCTGATTTGCACATCCAGGGTGTCAATCAGCTGTTGTATATCTTGGGGTAGGGCGCCAAGCATCTGCAGGCAAGAGGCAAGAAATAAGGCGACAATGAATGTAATTCGTGGTAACATGGTTGCAAATTTAGTAAAAATCCCCGAATTACCAAAATAAAAAAGCCACCCTCTGCAGGGTGGCGCTCCAAAAGGGGTATTGTGAGCAATTACTTGCTGCCAATTTCGCTTGATACGGTCAGGCGCTTGCGGCCCTTGGCGCGACGGCGGCTCAGCACCTTGCGGCCATTGGCGGTTGACATTCTCTCGCGGAAGCCGTGCTTGTTCACGCGCTTGCGGTTGTGGGGTTGGAAAGTTCTTTTCATCGTCGTGACTAATTTTTAGTAGCTTTAATGCTGTGTTACACAATGATCATTACACCTGGGTCGTGATCTTAAGCTTGGGCCTTGGTAGCTACGCGGCGCTCTTTGATGCGGGCCTTCTTGCCGGTGAGGTTGCGCAGATAGTAAAGCTTTGCACGACGTACCTTACCATACTTGTTGACGGTAATTGAGTCGATGAACGGGCTATTGATGGGGAAGATACGCTCAACTCCGATGTTGTCGCTGATCTTGCGTACGGTGAAGCGCTTGTTGTCGCCCTGGCCAGAGATGCGAATCACTACGCCGCGGTACTGCTGGATACGCTCCTTGTTACCTTCCTTGATGCGATAAGCTACGGTCACAGTGTCGCCAGGACCAAACTCGTAGTCTTCGTGGTGTTTGCCAGTGGCAAATGCCTCTTCGGCAACTTTGATTAAATCCATTTCGTGTTTTAGTTTATTATTTCAACATGCGCAATATGGCTGGGCAGCCTTGTCCCGCCAGAGATTGCGATTTTCGACTGCAAAGGTACACATTTTCTGTGAATTGACAAAAAAGTTTTAAGTTTTTCGTTTTACGTTTTAAAAAATACCTTGTTTTTTTGTACCTTTACACAATATTTCCCCTCTTTTTCCCTTTCTTATTAATGTATTATCTTATCGTTTTTTAGTATTAAAGGTTGATATTAAAGCTTTATATTAAAGGTTGATAAGGAATGTATTTCTTAAAACGTAAAACGTAAAACTTAAAACGTAAAACATAACAATGATACTTGATTTGAAGCGTAGATTACTGTTCCTGCTTTTTGTATTCGTGATTGGATACTTCGTGTTCAGCGTGGTGTCGGGTCTGATCATGGGCAAGTTCGGTGTCGAATCCACATTGGCAATGAGAATCCTGAGCATGTTTCAGGACATCTTTCTTTTCATAATACCTGCTGTGGTTACAGCCGTGTTTGTCACTCGGCAGCCTGCTACACTCCTGGCTATTGATCGCAGACCCCCAATGCGTATTACCTTGCTTGGCATTAGTGTCTTGATTGTGGCAATCCCAGCTATGAATGTCGTGATCTGGGCTAATGAGCAATTGCCGCTTCCAGAAAACTTGGCCGAAACCTTTCGAGCCATGGAAGAGCGGGCTGCCACTATGGTACAATCGCTCACTGGTCCTCACAATGTGTCGAATCTCATAGTGAGCATCTTGATAGTGGGCGTATTCGCAGGCTTCAGCGAGGAACTGATATTCCGTGGAGCCTTCCAGCGGTTAATGGCCACTGGTGGCGTCAAGGCTCATACTGCGATATGGATTGCCGCAGCCGTGTTCAGCCTCATGCATTTCCAGCCTTACGGCTTTTTGCCCCGCCTGATGCTCGGTGCCTTCTTTGGCTATGCCCTTTATTGGAGCGGCAGCTTATGGACTGCGATTATCCTCCACAGCACCAACAATATCCTGTTCCTGCTAAGTGATTATTTCTGGCCTGGTAGCAACGACCCACATCTCCCAGCCACCATGCAAATCATCTCCAGCGTAGTCCTCACTCTCCTCGTCCTCATGGCCATGCACCGCCAAAAATCCCCCCACAACCAAGCTCAAATCCAAGCGTAAGTATATTGATTTTAATACAAAAATTATCGTTTGTTAAAGGACTCGTGTGTGTCAAAACTTCTTAAGGTTTCCTTCCTATAATCAATTAATAGAGCAGGAGCTTGTTCGATGGTCATGCCATCATTGAGGAATAGAAGCATGTCATAGTTATCATCATATTCATACGCTACAACATCAGAGTAGTTTTGGGAAATTAGAGGAGTCTGATCACCCATTATAAACAGAATCGGAGTTATTATAGCTATAAAGAATTTTATATTCTTCATAAGTGTCAAAGTATTAAAGTATCTATTAATATTATTCATTTTCAAAATGCATGAATGAAATCATGCACTGGATTCTTAGACCCCAGGGCATGATTCCATTGCTACTTACAATAGCAACCAGCCGAGAACAATGCTTACTATTGCTGCATACAGTCCAGATTTGGCAGTTGCAGGATTGGGTTTCTTGGCGAAGTAGAGGATGATTCCCACAAGAGGAATAAGAAAATCCAGAACTATCCACCAGAATTTAACGTTGCCTTCAGCTTTGGCAGCGTTAGGTGCTGCACCGCAATGGGGGCAGGCAACAGCCTTGTCTGAGACAGGCTGACCGCAGTTTGAACATTCAATTAAAGCCATAAGATATATATTTAGTTATCTTGAAAATTTTAATTTCCGAATATCCCTCCAATAAGACCTCCTACGAAGGCTGCACCTGCAACTTCTCCAGTGTTGTTGGAATTTTGAGAACCTATTGGATGTTGATAAACTACCTTTTGAACATTTTGGGGGAATAAACTTTCGCAATACTCGCATCTTACCGGATTGGTTACGGGGGCACCACAGTTAGGGCAACTAGTCAGGTCAGTAGAGCTGATGCTTAGAGTTGGTGTCGGATTGCCACATTCTGGGCAGCTGGGCATGGTTTCTGAATAACCATAGCCACATTCAGAACAGATTATCATTTTTGATCTATGTTATTTACTTGTTTTACAGTGAAAAATATTGCCATTTGTAGGATAAATAGGCCTCCCATAACCAGTATGACATAGTTGTCTTCAATTTTAGAAGGACTAAAAATGCCTAAGAAAAATTCGGCCACAGTGAAAAACCAAGTGCAGTAGGTGAGACCGATACGGAAACCATCGCTAAGGTGACTCACATCAGCAATATACATATATATAAAATTGACAAGGATCACAACAGATGTCAATCCTACATTTATCCATTCATATGAGGTTATGATATAACCTGCAAGAAGATTTAGAAGTAAAAAGAGTAGGGCAACAATTAAGTTATAGCTTTTCATTACAGATTTATATTAGGAAGTGGTGGTGGACATGTTGAGAACATATATTTAAACTCGGGAAGATTGGCCAACTTGTCCCATGCAGCCATGCCTTGTTTCCATACAAGAGTATCTTCAACGAACTTGCCCTCTTGTATATTGATTCTAACCGATTCAAGTTCCAAGGGCCCAATTTGTTGTCCATTTAAACCAACAAAATATTTTATATTATTGTTGCCTGGAAGAGGTGGCGGTGTGTTAGGATTGTTGGATGGTGATACCGACACAGGATTGGTATTTAAGTTCTGAGTTATATCACCCATTTGTTTTCCAATATTTACACCCATGCCAAGTCCTAAGCCAGCATTCATTAGATTGCTGGAACCGCCCTCATTTTGTGCAGCGTTATCAAGTACATTGAAGCTTCTTTCCATTTGATACACATCCTTGCCAGTAATTTTAAGTCTGGCAGCCAAATCCTTTGCTTCTTTCAATTTGATAAAGCTTGGATCGTTTTCTTTCGGGCTTATTGATATTACATCAAATGCAAGAATTTCAATGCCATATCTGTTGAAATATGAGGAAATCCTTTCTTTGCAATAATCACCTATCTCCTGCAGATGAGAGTTTATATTGAGAATTGATATGTTGTCTTTGACCAATTTGTTAGACACTATATTAGTCAATTGTGATAGGACTTTTCCTTTGAAATAGCTTTTAATTTTTTCAGTGTCAAAGGAAACCATATTACTAACAAGTGACTCTAAGAATACTCTTGGATTTGCAACATTAAATCCATATTGTCCATAGGATCTAAGAGGAACAATTACTTCGTATTTCGGATCTTCGATTTGAAGCGGAGTAGCGGTGCCCCATTTAGAGTTCAATATCGCAACTTGGTTTACAAACCATACTTCAGCTTGGAAAGGGGAGTCTCCTCCAAAGGGAAGATTTATAATAGCGTTTAAAAGAGGAATGTTGGAAGTGGTAAGGGTATATGTGCCACTTTTAAACTCATCATATATCTTGCCTCCCTTAACAAATAAAGCAGTTTGTCCTGGATATACTACAAGTTGAGTACCTATGCGTAAGTCATTGCTGGGAAACTTAGCGATTAGTTCTCCAGGACCCATTGTGCATTTTACAACATCAATTAAAGCCATTCAGTATATTGAGTTAAATAGTGATTTAATGAACTATGAATCTTCATTCCATTATTACATTTTTGTCTATGATTAGTGAATCAGTTTCTATTAACAAACTGTCTTCACGGAAAGATGTGCCAGCTGCTTGTTCATGTGATCCCTTAGCTTTAACGCCTTTTGATTGTTGTTGCATGAAAGACAAGAACTTGCCAGTTGCAGATTCAGGAGCAGAGGCGTTCTTTAGAAATACTGAAACGGTTGCTTTCTTTGCTCCACTTAGAGTATACACTTTTTGTTGTGCAAGGTCTATTATCTGTAAGGAGCCACCATTAGGTATATCTACTACAGTGCGAGTAGTAAGTTCTTGTCCTTTAGCTGCCTCTTGCTTCTTCCCATTATTCATGGTGATTACTTCTCCTGTCACTGAGTATATCAGGAAATCTTGAGCATAGCCAAAGGCAATCCCAAGAAAGGCGAGGACCATAAAAGTGATCAATCTATTAGTCATATTCATTATCTATAAAATTTTGATTTTGTCAATAATTTACTTCTTTCGGGTTGGATTATTGTAAATGTGTTTAAAACAGCACTGTAGATTTCCTTTATCCAGTCGATTAAGCCGATACCCAGCAAACAAAGGCCAAGATCTATGTAAATATGATGGGTTGAGTACAAATAATAGTCATAAAAAACAACTATTAATAAAAAAGTAAATACAAACAATACAGTAATTGTATTGGACCAATGTTTTAATATTCTATTCTTTTCACATAAATCATCAATCCAATCTACAACTAACAAAGCGATATAGATTAGAATAAAAGCTATTAATACATTAACCCACACGGGGATAGCTAAACTTCTTTCGGATTCAATTATAGAAAGTATAGAGAACGCATGAATGGCAACTCCGGGCAAGCGACCTATGGGCGTAAAATATTTATCAGCTTCATCATTGACAGCACCCACTAATACTATCTTATCTTTAATAATAGATGAGAATGTATCTATTTCCTTAGGACCGAGTGTGAAAAATTCTTGGTTATTGAATACAATAAAATTGTCGTCCTTAATGGTGGGCTTTTTAGATACAGAATTGTGGTATATAAGGTTTGAAAAAGATGCAATGGTGTCACCCATATAGGAGCGCACATAAGACATATTTCTTAGCATCTGGGTACCATTGTCTATAGTTAGGTTAGTATAGCCTTTACTCTTATCTTGTAAATCATCGCTAAAGAAGTTATCCACAATGTCATAAAAAGTATCATCATCGGGATCGTATTGTGTTAGTTTGCAAGATAATACTATATTGGAAGCGTTGGAAATCGCATCAATAAGATGTTTATTAGCTATGGCATCATCTTTAACACCTTCGAATATGATATCTAAACCAATAGTCTTAGGGTGGGCGGCATCTATTTGATTAATTAGTGTTGCCAGCTCATTCCTGTCATATACATCGGAAATGTCAACCAATACAATATCTGGATTGATATCTTTTACGTCAGATGCATTTTCTATTTGGAAAAAGATGTCCGATATTGAAAAGTTATCCATCGAACTTCCCATGGGATTGAGAAAACTCAGTCCCATTGTCAGTCTCAAAATTCCTTGCACAATAAGCAGGGTTACTGCGCTAAGAAAGACATTTTCAAAATTAAATATTTTCTTCCAAAATTTATTCATAGTACATCAATTAATACAAATGCTGCCCAATACATAGGTTTATCGAATTTTCCATCTTGGATTTCACGGAGTGTGCTTTGCGACGCCTTAAATGCGTCGTGAATGCTTTGCCCTTTCATCAAATTGTTGTAGAAATTAGTCATTAATATGCGTGTGGCCTCATCATCGACTTTCCACAAGCTCATTATCATGGAAGAGGCACCGGCTTTTTTCAGACCACGTTGCAGACCAAAAACTCCTTCACTCTCAACGTCACCCAAGCCAGTTTGACAAGCTGAGAGTATAATAAGATTGGTCTTGGAAAAGTCAAGTCGAGAGATTTCTCGCGCTGTTAACACGCCATCGTCAATATTCATCACTTTATTGTCACGGTTATTTACCGAGTTTACAGCACCTGTCATCATTATTCCCGAACGAGTCAGGGACAGGTCTTCCATAGTTGATCTTTTGTCAAGGTAACCGTAAAGCTTACCTATTTTTGATTTTACATTCTGTGGTATATAGAAGCCATGGGTAGCCACATGGAGTATATCTATTTCTTGTCCTGATAAAGCCTTGAATTCTTCCTCTGTAGCATTAATGCCCGTATGGCAAACTGCCTTTACTTTGTTATCAGAAAGGCACTTTGAAATATCTTCAATTTCTACCTTAGTTCCAGGAAGATATGAAAGGCTTCCTTTGTTCACTGCATTGTCATAATCAAAAGATTCCTTGGAAGTAGAACCTTTAATATCATTTGAATGTAAACCTCGTATTACATTAACTTGTTCTTGTCTTTCTTCTTGGTTTAAATCATACTTAATGCCCCCAAAAAGTGAAGCTTTAGCTATCGAAATCTGTGAACTTTCTGTCCGATTAAGTAATTCTCGGGTTGATGAAAGCCTATAGAAATCATAAACTTTGTCACCTTTAAAAGGTGCATATTCAATACCTATGTTGTACAAATCCCCTGTAGGTGAGAAATATATTCGAGATTTGTCTTTCAGTAGTGTTTCGAATTTACTCCATAACTTATCGTATACCTCCGTGGAAGTGTAAGAATTCTTTATCTCGGCAATATCTTCTTTATTGCAAATCTTCAGGAAAAATGGCTTCGTGCACGAAGAGTCTATGACTGAGGCAGCATATACTTGGGTGCCATCGTCATCAGTACACTCTACAAATTCGATGGCGACTTCATCGGACTTTAGTTTTTCAGCAACCGATTTCCAAGACATAGACAAGGCGTTCTTTGCTTCGACTTTGATATTATTGTAGATTTGGCGTTCAAGATGGGCTATTCTGTTTGCTATGCTATCTACCTGATTTGGTGTGGCTCCATCGAGCTCTGCCTTTGCAGATTCTAACTTTTGATATGCATTTCGAGTCGCTTCGTTGCCATGGCGCATTACAATATTACGCATGAACGATTCTGCATTCAGTGACAATTGCTTATAAGCCAGTGCTCCGTCGTAAACATACTCGGCGAATTTGTCATTGCCATATCGAAGAGCATATTTGGGAGCTTCTTCAATTAAAGGCATTACATATGCATCAACATGGTTTATATCTTCTTTGGATAAAGCTGCATTGGTGATATCTTTGAGATCTATATCAAGAACATCAGAAATTAAAGCCTCAGCCTTATCTATCTCTCCTATCATATAATAACTATCGGATAATAGAATTTTGATTTGCTGAGAAGAAAGAGGTTTGAACTGCGACGCAAAGCCTCCTGGAGTTGGATACATCATCTTTACCAAGGGGTTGCGTTTGTCGAAATCTGGATTGCGTTGACGTTCTCCATATAGGACAGATTCCTGATGTTCACCAAATTCATGAGTATAAAATTGCAATCGACTCAAAGTAGAAGCGTATTCCCAACAATTTCTCAACTGGTTGCTATCCATATAACTCAAATTTTGTTTTGCAAGATCAATGGCGAGCTCATAATCTTGGCTATAGGCAGCTATTAACTCTTGCATGAGCATTATGTACAGGGATAATTTTTTATCCTTATTGAGCATTTCAGAGAAATTAGTCTTGATGGATTCTAATGTTTCTTCACTCGCTTCAAAATCTCCACCGAGCATATAGATATCTGCCTTTGAAAGAAGTGTATACAATTTATTGAAATCATTCATCTGAGTTGGATCTGGAACATATTGATTATAGAAATCAAGGGTTTGATCTGGATCAATGAATAGTTCAAATTTTGAAGAAGCATTAGAGAATCTGTAGTCTCGGTAATTGCCTCTGAATTCTCCCAAAAGCATTTGAAAAGACTTGGGATAGGTAAATCTATCCTTTTTGTTAAGCTGGGAGAAGTATGGCAATATCTCTTCCGTTGCTCTATCATCAGTATGATTAAGATACGCCAAGTCATAATATGTCTTAATCAATTCTGGGAACTTTTGAGAAGCGTATACGCTATCAGTAAGGCATAACTTCATAGCTTGTTGTATATACTTCTGTGCCAAGCTGTAATTGCCAGTCTGTTGATTTGCTTTTATCAAGCGTTCAATACTTGAAGTATCTTGTGCTGATGCTTCAAGTATATAAAGAGTTAAAAATAATATTGTTAGGAGTAATTTGCTCATATGTCACTTTAGCAGGTCATATTCTTCACTATATTCACCATAGCGGCTTACCACATCGTTTAGAAGGAAGGCAGAGAATTCTTCACTATCTTTCCCATATTCCTTGATTATAAGTTCTCGTTTGGTTTTCATTAGGTCTAATGGCGAAAAAATTTTGTAATCCCAGGCATAACCGCTTTTACTCATGCCATCAAAAGCACGCATTACAGTATTATAGAAGAAATTAAAATCAGCTTCCGCTATGTCAGTTCCCCATGCATCCAAAATGCCTTTTGAAAGTGTAACATATTCCTTATTCGTATAGATTTTCTTTTGGAATTGAATATATTCATCAGAATCATCATCTATTCTTACAGATTTAGCTAACTGGATAAGTAAAGGAGATTTTTCTCCTTGTTGATTTCTAATATTTATGGCAATATTATTAATTTCTTCTGAAAAGTTCTTAGCTTTGGCTCTTTTGCTAGCACAACAATAGTAGTCAAGCAAAGTAAAATAACTATCAATAAATTCTTTATGGTCTTGATTGTTTAAATCTAATTTTGACATTATATTACTCATCAATTGGATATCTTCAGATCTAAATTGATTATCTCTATCAGGTGATCCATATCCTGCTATGGCTTGAATACAAGAAGGACTTGCTACAACCTTCTCTATGCTAAAGTCGGGGCTCATTATGATAGATTTTCTTAAAGTATCTCTTTCGTTAAAATAATATTTTCTGTCTGTAGTATTTTTGAGAGTATTACAAGCAAAAGCTTTTTCGTCTAATGAAGCTTCAGGTGTTTTAATGTAATCCATTATCATTTGAACATTTCCATGGGCACCAACTTCCGCGGTTAAGGTATAACAATTTATATAAAACAAGAGCTTAGGATCTTTCACTTGGTGTAAGGTATATAGAATTGCTTTTCTGTTTAGGAAATCATTGTCCTTCTCAGCAAATCCCGGAGTATAAACTTGGGTCATAAACTTTGGATCTTTTGAAAATCCAAAACTTAACATTTCGGAGAAAAGAGGTAAGATTTCATCTATTTCATATTGTTCGCCGTATTGATTATACATTTTTTGAATTAGAGCACATTGTTCTTTGGCAACATTTATATAATTATCTTCCCAATTAGGGAACTTGTCTCCAAGAGAGAAGGTCTTGTCATGGGTTTCTTTGTATTCTTGTACCAATGGATTTGTATAAGAATTGATGATTATATAGGGGGAGGGTACACTTGTGTTAATCATACCTTCTTCATCAGTAGTATACATCATAATAGAGTCCTTGTTAAAGAAGGACTCAATCAACTTACTTATTCCACCATAAAAACATTCTTTTTTATCTTTATAAATATATAGGGTGGCGTTGCTTGGAGCGTTAAGTGTGAATTCTCCTTTTGCATCTGAGGTTGCAATAGTCTGGCTTTTATAGACTATTTCAACGCCTTTGATGGGCTTGTCTTTTTCAGAATATACGGTCCCTGAAATACAGCATTCAGGTTTTGAGTTGGCTGCCATCAGGGCCACACTCGCTCCAACCACTAAGATTAGAAGTGTAAGAAATCTTTTCATTTTTCTATTGGTTTAGAAGACTTTTCTTTTACAGTAACATTTGTCAACATTAGTGGAAATTCAGAGAATAACCTTTTTTACATTATTTATTTTAATAAATCGTATTCTTCACTATATTCTCCATAACGGCTTATCACATCATTAAGTAGGAAAGCGGAAAACTCTTCACTGTCTTTACCATATTCATTTATTATAATCTCACGTTTCATTTTCATTAGGTCAAGAGGAGAAAATATTTTATAATCCCACGCATAGCCGCTTTTGCTTAATTCGTCAAAGGATCTGATAGTTGTATCGTAAAGAAATAGGAAATCATCCCATAATAAATTTTTTCCATTGTTATCTAAAATGTTCTTTGTTAATAAAATATAATCCTTATTTGGATAGATTCTCTTTTGGCGTTTATTATATATTTCTTCATCTATATAATATCTTGTTTCATATGCAATATCTATTAATATCGTGGATCCCTTGCCTTGAAGATTCTGTATATGTGATATAATACCGTTTATATTTTCAGAGAAATTTTTTGCAGGGAGATCTCTATCATTCGTTTTACAACAATAGAAATATAACCGGTCAAGATAGGAATCTATAAATCTTGAATTCTCAGTATTATTCAAATCAATTTTTGACATAAGATTGCTGAGAATTTCAAACTCATTAATATTTTTGATCCAAGGAAATGATAAAGCATTAATATATCTTTGGTTAGATAATACTTTTTCTAGACTAAATTCTGGATCGCATAAGATATCAGAGATAAGCTTTGTTATTTCCTTATAGTTATTAGTAACTTTAGTTATCCAATAATCTTGTACCATTGTGTTACAAGCATAAACTTTGTCATCCAAGGAGGCATTCCCAGATTCAACATATTCCATTATTTCCTTTAGCCGATCACAATAATAATTTGATGGTTTATAAAGAAAATAACAATCTATATAGAATTTAATTTTCGGAGTTTTAATTTGGTTTAGTACGAATTCTACGCCTTCACCCAACCCATTGTCTTCCAATAGATACAAGAAATCATCATTTTTGGTAAGGCCAAAGTTTAACATCTCTGTAAATAGAGGAATAATATTCTCAATAGCCGATAAATTGGTAGAATCATATATATCATTATTAATACGGTTACATTGTTCTTTCGCAAGAATGATGAAATTCTTTTCCCAGTTTTGAAATTTGTCTCCTTTGGCAAAAGTGTTGTTATGAATTTTAACAAATTCTTTTGTTGTTGGATAAAGAATATCTTCATTAGAACTGAAATTGCTTACAATATTTCCACTGTTTGAAGAAACCAAAGTCATTGCCGTTATTGTGGAAATTGTATTAAAGGTGAGGATTAAAAGTAAGATATATTTTTTCATTATTACTATTTTATTAAGTTTCTAGTTCTTAGATAATTTTTATTTAGAGTATTATTTCTTCTCTTTTATTTGATTCATTCTGTTAATGAAATTATGAAAAGTTTGCCAGCATGGTTCCTTATAATCCTTTATTAATCCTTCTTTTTTAGAAATTTCCAAGGCATAAAAGGCAAACATGTCATGGACCACTTCTTCTTCAATTCGTTCGGACATTATTGCATATTCTAATTCTTCGAAGAAACGAAGAAAAAGTTCAAACTCATTATCAGTGGGGTGAATAGATAAAACTTCGTTATTTAATAGAGTGTCAAATATTTTGTAAAGAAATTTAAGCGGATTTAGACAGCACTTCC
>JAJBUG010000053.1 GCA_020860515.1 Bacteroidales bacterium
TCTTCACTTATCCTTTCTTCTTAAGTTTCTCTTTTCCATTCCTTCAACTTAGGCATGGCCTCTGCTTCACCTTTGGGATAGCCAGCTCACACAATTTAATCCGCTCAGAACCCATGTAAAGGGTGCGCTTCGCCTGCACCGAAATTTTTTGGCTCGTTCCTCGCTCAAAAAATTCCAGCGCCGCCCTTGACATGGAACCTGACCGGATTGTGAGCCATCTATCCTTTTCAAAGGTGAAGCAGAGGCCGAACCTGGAGGAAAGGGATTATCAGTGTTAATCAACTTATTTGTGAAACGCCAAAAATGTATCAACTATGGCACGAATCAAGACCGCGACCCTGCGTCGCACCCTCACCACAATCCGCGACTTCGCGATAGCCGCACTGGCTGCTTTCGCCCTCTGGGCTATTCTATGGATTGGTGATGCTATGGGCATCCCGATGTAGCGGAGAAGCCACCTCTCTCCTCTACTTTTTCAAAATTCCAAACCTCAAAATACACAAATTATGTCATACTGGGTATATTCAATCTGCCATTTCTATGGCAATGACAACGAGTTGAAAGACCTCGCCGATAAGGTGCGCAATATCGCTCAGGAATCCTGGCTTGGTGACTTGGTAAAGGCACTTGGCATATCTACGGAGGATAAATTCTTGCGTGGAAAATTTTGGCACGAGTCACCCACACACACTGAGTTGACCATCGAAACTGAGACCGATTTCCAACCAGAGATTGGATTCTTCGACCTCATAAAGAGTCATTACAAATCACTCAGATTCACCTTTTTTGCGGAGGGTGAAGGAAGCGATGCATTCTGGACCAATGATCGCACTGGGCTTTATTTCCCTGACAGATGGGTTACATCTTGGAGCGATGGCGATGAGATTGAGACCCATTACCACACCACGAAAGAAGAGGCTTTCCAGTACATTTCTGAGATGGCAGGAAAGCAAGTGAAGTCGAAACGAGACATCGAGCGAATCCACAAGAGATTGGAGAAAAAGGACGGTTGTTGCCGCCTGTATGAGGTGGAAGTAATTTGACATCGCCTGATGCTATGTCAGACACACAGACAAGCAGTTTATATAATAGTTGTTAAACGGAGGATGTAGGCAGCCCGTGATGGGTTGCCTACATTGGTATTATGATGTCTTCGTGCCCGATGCCGCTTATCCGTTTTTCCTGTTTCCACTTATCCGTTTTTCAACAATCGAGGGCTGCTTCCTAACCCTGGTATCTTTTGACGCATAGGAGCGAGCTTTCTTTGCAAAGAACTTTTGTGTAAGCCAAATTTCTCTGCTATGGCATTTGTTGGCATACCCCAAAGATATAGATTTATGGCCCTTATCTTTGAAAAAGGCATCTGGTGTTTGAACAACTTTTTACGTGGAATCAGTTGTGATTGTGGTAATGACATGGGAATTTGCAATCCAATTTGGATCACTTTGATTCCGCAACATTCACAGAACTCTATGAATGATTTTTCTGAGTCTGATAATTTGCCTAATTTTATAATTGTGAATGTATCCCCAGGATGGACCTTCTTCAAGAGATTTTTCCATAATAAATTATGGCCAACTTTAATATTTGCATCTAAGTACACTTCATCACAATTCTGGTCGAGAAGAATGCGTATGGCTTGCTTGCTGGCCTCGGTGCTGTACCATGTAAGATTGAAATAACCGATGTTCATGAGTTTTTTATGCAAAGTTAAGCACTTTTTATGGCATTTCAATAACCTGGTTCACGGTCTATTAGGACTGATTAAGGAATTATTAAGGACTAATTGCGGTCAATTGAGAAAACCTATTGTAATTGTGAAATATTGACCATAAATTTGCAACGTCAATCCGATATTGGGTTGACACGACCGAAAAAACATTTCTTTTTCCTTATGCGTAACCCAACGATCAACTGTTTTGAGCGCGATGCGGCCAATCCATTTTCACAGCTGGTGAAAGATTGTGAGAAAGGATTGGTGCAGAACGACGATGACCTGCTGTTGGTGGAATACATATTCAATCGTCCAAAACCATTAGGTGAAGTGCATGAAATCCTTGATCAAAGGGATGGCGTAAGGCTGCTTTACGATGCCGAATCTAACAGCCATGAGCAGCCTGGCGATTCGCTTAGCTATTACCTGATGCCACAAGGCAGAGTGATGTACAAGGTAAATATTGACGCTACTCCCAAAGGTGTGGCCAGAAGAGCAATGGTTTCCTTTTTTCATTCTCTTGATGTTATGCGAGAGAATTTAAAAGATGAGATCATAAGGCTTAAAGACAACGATTGCGCTATGCGACAGATTGTTTCACCCAATGATTTTCTCTCAGATTTTTATGTTTGATGGAGCTTTCAGATGCCCTTCGCGAGGATATCGCAAGGATAATATCTTACCGATGCCGATGGATGAAATTCGTTCAGGCTGATGATATTTGTGGCCAGATCGTCAAACGCGGAAATGGCTGTGAATATGAAATGGTGCCAGCTATCTCGATGGTGGTGGCATGCGAGCATGGCTGTTGGCGCAAGGGCGATTTGATCACAATTCCATGGCAAGAAATAGAGCAAGTTTGCTCGCTTTTGATAACTAATGATCCCATTTTCGACCACCATCTTAAGACTGGTGATTTATGGACCAAGGATGTGGATCGCATAATGGAAATGGCTACCAACGGCATCTTAAAGTTGGATTGCTACAGACCCTAAAAAACCTCACTCATAACCAAAATTCAATAACAAAATGACCATACCAACTCTCATACCAGAGCTTCGCAGAATCGACATGACAAAGCCGGTGCTTGACTACCTGTTTGAACGCCAACGTAAGAAGTACACGCGCTTGGAGGCTTATATGGACCTCGTACGCTCGGCTGTCAAAGGTGGCACTTACACCGATGAAAATGGCCGTGTATGTGATTTGCGTCCTGGCGAAATTCTTGTTTCTGTTGAGAGTCTGGTAAGTCGTTGGGGGTGGTCGCGACGCTCAGTTTATTATTTTTTCGACAAGCTGAAAAGCTTGGGCCAGGTGGTGTCAGCACAGAAAATTTTCTCGATACCAGTGGATATGGTAGCTCTGAAATTTGGATGGTCATTTAGTCAAAACGATGATCATGAAGCTTTAAATTTGGCCCATGCAGAGGTTGAAAAATATGGCATTGCTCAACGCAGAAATGTGAGCCGTACAGTAGCTGATTTGATGCTTCCAATGTGCCAGAAGCTTTTCAATGACCTCTATTCGCCAATGGTTGAGGCTGCAATTCTGAGGTCGTATTGCGTGGATTGCAAAGGTGACCAGAGATTGTTTGAGAGCAAGATTTCCAAGCTGATCTCTGATGAGAAAAGCCCATTGGCTCGATGGTTCCAAGCATTCAAATCGGATAGCAAAGCCGTCGCTTACTATCTGGCTTCTTCCTTGGGGTTTGGTGCCAACCAGCCATCGGACTCGGAACCGACCTCCACCTCGAAGTGCGACGAACACGCCAGGCCGGATTCCTCTTTTCCATTGGAGGTTTCACCGCCCCGATGTGCAACCCCCGAGCTTGCTCGGCCCCCTGGTTGAGAGTTGTGCTTGCACACTCGAAATTCACAGGGTAGCCTTATACCCTGTTTGCTGACGCAAACGGGTATGGATTGCACGAAACCCATGGCAGCAAGCTGTGCAATCCGGGCCTTCGGCCCACCAATCAAAATGGACTTCTAAACAACATTTCTATATAGCTATGGCAAACGGTCAGAAACAAGCGTTCGACATAAAATCCCATAAGGGGATAAAGGCAGCGTTGAGCAATGAGCTTCAACGTCGCTGGAGCGATGAAGTCTGGAAGCATGCCCTCACAAAAGAGGACAAGCATTATGACCGTAGCCGTGACCAACTTAACTTTGAAATTGCCAAGGGTGGAAAAGTTCAGAAAATTGATAAGTCAAAGACCGTTGGTCAAAAGATGAAAGAGAATCTTGCGGCTCGTGGAATTAAAGATCGCAATGAAGGTCTAAGCATAGAGAAGGACGAAGGGAAATTTCGTACACTTGCCACCTTATTGTTCACTGGGAATCCCGAAAGGATGCGTGAACTTGCTTTCGGTAATCAAAAGCTCGATCGAACTCCTGGAGTAGATAATTCCCATCTTAAGCGCATGCCTCAGATTGAAGAGTGGGCCAAGGATATTTACAAATTCTGTTGCAAGGAATTTGGTGAGGAAAATATCGTAGGTTTTTACGTCCATCTCGACGAAACCACTCCACATATTCACGCTGCAATAATTCCAGTGCATCCAACCCGAAATAAAATTTCATGGAAGAGTCGTTTTGGAAGCGGCACGTATTATGAAAATAGCAATCAATGGTTGGCTATGCATGATCGGCTTGCTATGGTAAATAAGCGTTGGGGCTTGGAGCGTGGCGAATCAGTTAAGCATGGGGATTATAAAAAGCAAAATCTGAAAGAGTATCACCATGAGTTAAAGAAAAAGAACAAAGAACTCGAAGGCAAGAATCAGCAGCTTTATGAAGAGTTGCAGAAAGCTTACAAGCGTGTCAAAGGTCTTGCCAAGATGATTGAAAATAATGAGGCCAAACGCACCGAGCTTGTAAATAAAATTTCTGAACTTCAACGCCAGTGCCTGGTGGATTCATCCAATGCGACTAACCTGAAAAATGAAATCGCAAAGCTTCAAGGCGATTTGGATAAGGTGAAGGCTTCGATTGAAGACAAATCAGCAAAGCTCATTGATGCCGAACGTATCCTGGATGATCTTCGCGACCAAATAAAGAATGAGCAAAAGCTCTACGAAGAAACTGTTGATCGCAGAATGTCAGAGCAAGAGCAGCTTGCTAATGATTCAACTGGACTTGCATCCAAGACTGCGCTTGATATGATTCTCGAATCACTTGGTAGCGTCCGTGATGCTTTGCCTAATTTCCAGCGTGAACTTTTTGATGATTCTTTGGCTGGCGAGTTGATGAAAGATGGCAATGAAGTGGCTCAGATTGCTTGCTGCCTTTTTGCTGGTGCAATCGATCAGGCTTTGGAAATTGCCGACCCTGTGACTTATGGCGGTGGCGGAGGCTCGACATCTGATTTGCCATGGCGAAGGCTCGATGATGAAGACGATGAGAAATATATGCGTCGCTGCATTGGTCAGGCTCGCCGAATGAAAGCAGCTACTCGCCAACGCTCAACTGGCGGACGAAGAAAATAAGAATTAGGATAACAGAAAAATAAAGTGCAATCGAGGCTAAGGCCTCACAACTATTTCAACTAATGAATAAGATACTGCTAACAACATTGTTTTTGGCTGTGACTGCCTTCGGAGCAAAGTCCGCTCCTGACCAGCAAGTTTGCTGTGAAGGGCTGCTTGATCCCTCGGCTGCATTCACTCCAGTAGTGCCTCATTACATGCCAGGCATCTATCTCCCTGATTCGTGGAAGTCAAATTGGTTCTTTGGCGTGTCGGGAGGTGCCATGACTTATCTTGGCAAGAATGTCAGCTGTGATGATTTCTTTGGCCGCACTCGCTGGCTCGGACGTGCTCAACTTGGCAAATGGCATTCTCCCACTGTGGCTACTCGCATAGCCTTTGATGCCTTCGCTTTTGAGGACATTGACAATCGCAACGAAAATTACCAAGCTTATCATCTTGATGTGATGTGGAATCCTGTGGCTCTGTGGTCAAAGGAAGGCAAGATTCCTCGCTGGGCTGTGATGCCTTATGTTGGTTGCGGTTTTGCTCACAACTCAACCTTCGGCATTAACCGTTTTGCTTTCACCTATGGCGTGGCTGCTAAGTATCGCCTTGGAGGACGCATTGACTTGATTGGAGAGCTTGGTGGCCTTACCACTTGGCGCGACCTTGATGGCTGCGGTTGTTGCCGCGAATTTGATGCCAACTTCTTGGGCCTCTCGGTTGGCGCATCAATTGTGATAGGCAAAGATGGCTGGGAGAGAGTGCTTGATGCTCGTCCGTATATTGACCGCAATGAGGATTTGATGGCTTACTCCTTGGCGTTGCGCGATGCAAACCGCAGTCTTGCATCACGTCACGAACAGGATGAGCGCATAATCAATGAGTACAACAAGATTCTTGGAATCGAAGGTCTGCTTGGAAAATATGCTGACCGCATTCAGAAGGCCGAGGCTGACACCCTGCAGACTGGAGGCCGCTATCCTCGCAACAATTACAGCGGTCTTAACTCCCTTCGCCGTCGGCTTGGGATTTTGGGTCCAGAGGTTCCAGTGGTTGGCTCACATGATAAAAATGCCATTTATCAGAATTATGGATATGTGGATCCAGAGGGAGAAACCGTAATCCTTGGTTCAACCACTTTCCCTGGAAAAGATATGACCGAGGAAGAGTTCAATGCTCTTGTGGCGAATGGAGTTGACACTGCTAATGTGTGCCGTGCCGGAGTAGCATCTGATGGCCTTCGCTGCTTCTGCGGTCATTGCGTGGAGCAGCCATTTGAAAATCCTGACTGCTGTGAAGAGTTGGCAAGGGTGCAAGAACTGTTTGGCCTTGGCGATGAAAGCTGGGCCGATTATATGGAGCAGATCTCAAATGGCGATCGTTGCATTGGCGCGCCTGTCTTCTTCTTCTTTCGCATCAACACCACCAAGCTTACGGATCCATCTCAGATGGTCAACCTAACCACCATTGCCAAAGTGGCCAATGCCTACAATCTCAAAATTCGCGTTTACGGAGCCGCTGACGCGAAAACTGGCAATGATAGGATAAATGACCGTCTGTCGGCCGATCGCGCAAATTTGATAGCTTCTGAGCTTCGTGAGGCAGGTGTTGACCCCAAGTCAATCACAGTGTTCTCCGAGGGAGGCATTGATGACTACTATCCTGTGCAGGCAAACCGCAACACACGTGTTGAACTTTATCGATAACCGCAGTCATGAAATCGCTTAAGAATTGGACTATGTACATGAGCCTTGGCACACTTGTCTTTTTGCTGGCATCTTGCGAAGAGCATTGCCGTTGCCACCATGACAAGTCGGCCTCCTATGCATCGTGCCTGATTCAAGCTGATTGGAGCCAATACACTGTGGATGACGACTTGAACGGCATGACAGTGCATTGCTTCAATTCTGATGCTGGCAATGCCGTAAGCTTGGCTACCCACAATACTGAGGAAGCTCGTCTGAATTTGCCTATCGGAACCTACGATGTAGCCGTTTTTTCAAATACTCCAGATGAATATTCCTTTGTGGAGTTCGATGGGATGGATCGGTTTGACACCGCCGAACTAAATGCAGTGAATCTGGAACAGGAAAGCTGGTACGACGAAGACCGCCTGATTATGGCTCCCGAATGGATGGGAGTGGATTATATACACGGATTTGAGGTGACGCAAGACATGGCTCTTGCTACTGCTGGCACCAACTGCAAGTGCATCGACTGTGAGTGCTGCGCCACTCATGCGCCCAGTGAAGGGTTCTTGATAGGCAAAGTCACGCCGCTTAATGTGATTTGGACTTTGAAGGTAAAGGTGCATATCGAAGGCATTCATAATCTTCGCTCTGCGCGAGGCGCAATCTCTGGCTTGGCCGACGGCTACAAGTTCTCGCTTGAATTTGCCAAAGAGACAACGGCTGCTCAGTTGCTCTCCAATTGGGAGCTGACTCTTGACGAAACTGACCCCACTATAGGTGAGATTGAGGTGTCGGTGCTTACGTTCGGCCTTCCTTATGGCCATGGTGGCAGATTTGATGCCAACCCATTCTCAATCCAGCTTCTGCTTGTGGACGACGAGACTGTTTGCAGCAAGAATTTCCAGGTAGTAGATGGCATCGAAGTTGACGAAGAAACCCAAACTATCAGCATCTACATTGACTATGGCGAGCCACTGCCTAATGTTGACCCCAACTATGGCGACGGAGCCTTCAAGGCCGAAGTTGACGACTGGGGTGACGGTGGCGACGTAAACGTGGATATGTAATCAGAAAAGTTTCATATAGCTAATTATAATTAACCAATTTGTTTAACTCAATCATTTCTAACAAATGAAGATCAATCGATTGACTTTGGCTCTTCTCGCTGGTGCAGCACTCTCGCTGGGTGCATGCAGCAACGATGATCAGCAGGACATTGTCGCCAAGGGTGACAATTCCATCTCGTTCACAACCTACACCAGCCGAGCTTCAAGCTTGACCAGTGACAACATCGCCGACTTCGGTGTTCTCGCCTACTACAACGATGGTGCAACTTGGGCTGCAACCTCAAGCCTCGTGCCTGACTTCATGTACAATCAGAAAGTGGAAAAATCTGGCGCAAACTGGATCTATGATCCAATCAAGTATTGGCCAGCTGACGCATCGAAGAAAATCTCGTTCTTGGGTTATACCCCCTATGTGGAAGTGGATGAAACTACTGGCGCAAATGCCAAAGCTGCATCTGCTGATGGTGTCGCCTCGATTATCACAGAACTTTCCAACAACTCTTATGCTGGCAATCCCTATCTGAAGTTCTCGGTTGGCACCAAGATTACAGACCAGCTGGATCTCGCCTATGCCAGTGCAATGGATCAGGATAATAGCAATACTCCTGTGAATATGCAGTTCAAGCACGCTCTTTCGCGCGTATGCTTCAAGGTGCGTGGCTGGAAGGATGCTACCACGGTTGCAGGTCAGACTTTTGATGATCAAACCACTGTTACCATCCACTCTGTCAAAATCACCACTGCTCGCAAAGCCGCTACCCTTGACCTTAAGGAAGGCACATGGAGCAATCCAGTTGATGTAGCCGGTGGCAAGACCGAAGCTTATACAGTGGCTGAGCGTTACAGCAACATGAACACAGCTAATGCTACAATCACTGGTGGTGACACTGAGGCCAAGCTTCTCAACAGTGAGGGCGATTACATCATGATGCTCCCGAATCTTGATGATGATGAGTATGCAATCTTGGTGGATTACACAATCACCACTACTGATGATGCTCTGGCAGAGGGTGAGGTAAGCTATCGCCAGAAGGTTTACCGCCACATCAAGCCCAACTTCGAGGCTGGCAAGGCTTATGCCATCATAATCAACATCGGCATGTCGGGCAATCCTACCGATGACCCTGATCCCGATGTTCCTGAAGATCCCGATCCCGATCCAAGCGATCCCGACGAGCCTGACACCCCTACCCCTCCGTCAAAGGCTGGCTACATCCAGTTCACAGCTACCGTATCTGACTGGGGCAGTGACAACGAGGTTGAAATCACACTCGTAAAGAATTCCTAAGCCGCGATGGTTTCGGATTGAATAGAAGGCATTATTTTTCACGGTGAGGCCTTGGTGTGATGCCAAGCATTGCATCAGGGCCTTTACTTTATTTGAAAATATAACGATTTAGGATTATTGAAATATATAACATGATTTATATTTACATATTATTATAGATTAATGGTAACAATAAATATATATTTAATTCTAATATGAATATAGTTTTATATTTACATATATTGAAATTAATTTTAATTAATATTTAATTATATTTATATATATAAATTAATATGGTTATATATAAAAGTATAAAAGTATAAAAGTATAAAAGTATAAAAGTATAAAAGTATAAAAATTTAAAAATATAAAAAGTGAAAAGGTTAGAAAATTAAGCAAAGTGTAACAGTTGAATGTGATTAGTTTATTTTGTTAATGAAGGGACTTAGTTAAACGTTAGGAAAAAGTTAATTCGTGATGATGTAAACTTTATGTAAATGGGTATAAGAAACTCATAATTTGTTGTTAAACGATAGATGAACATATGACAATAGCCACGCTGTGAAGCGTGGCTATTGTTGTAATGTAGGATGAATATGCATTTACATATGCAAGCCTCCGGATGGAGTAAGTTCGGGGTGCAGTTCTTCCATCTTCTCTTTGGCTGCTTCGAGATTGGCGTTTACGCCAAGATCGTAATCGACAGGAATGCTCTCTTCGGTTTTGAAGCCAGCATTTGTGATGTCGCCAAATTCGATAGCATCCTTCTCCGCATTGTAACGGAAATAGTAGAATGTTGCGTCTGCGTTATCAAATTCCATAATTGCATCGCGGTTGTTAGCATTGAGCCAGCGATCGAACTTTATGCTGAAATCTTCACGGAAAGTGTCTTTCGCAAGATCTTTGATATCGTCAGAGCCATTTTGCTCTACGCTCCAAGCTCCAGCCTCGCGAATTGCATCCTTCACTTCATCCTCTGTGAGCTTGCGATACAACTCAAAAGTGTTGTATTGAGTGTCTAACACCAAAAGATGGGTTTCATCTTGATTGATGATGAGCTCTTCCTCTGGCATGTTTTTTGGCTTGATTATGGTTTCGATATAGGGCTTGGAGCCTTTATCGCAGCTCTTGGCAATCTCAATCGCCTCAGCGTAATGTGGCTCAGAATGTATTGATTCGTCAAGGGCTTCGTGGATTTTGTCATCTGCGTTGTAGTCAATGGCATTTTCCACCCGGTAATAATAAGTTTTGTCGCTCATAATGATAATCCGTTATATTCTTGATTTTGGTTATATTTATCCATTAGTTCTTCGAATGTCTGTTGGGCGTTCTTTGGTCGTATCATTTCAAACCGGCCGATTTTGGGTGTTTCAAGCTGGGGCTTGAGTCCATCCTTTATAGCTTTTTCTGTAACAAGATTAGATTCCCATCCATTCAACACGCTTGACGAACCGAATACTTCAAGAGAAAAGGCTTTCTGCCACTCTTTCATATCCTTGAAGTCGTAAGTATCTTCACCTAATGCGTCATTCATTGTGTAAATTCCAGCTTCTGTGGCTCCATACATTCCTACCTCTGCTATTGTTTTGGCACCACCCATTGTTACAAAGTCAATTGATGAGCCTATGATCTTTGAAGCAACTTTCTCACCATTTGTAGGATTGTATCTGGCCTCGGCGCGAGAATCTATTTCAACGTTAATTAGTTCTTCTTCCGTCACTTCCAGAAAATGATCCATCATTTTGCCATAAGCCATTTTTCCCAAAGTCAAAACGCCATGCAGAGGATGAGTTATGCCATCAATAACATCGTCAGCTCCTAAGCTTTTGGGTGTAAGCAGTGTGTTTGCCATGCGTAGGATTTCTTTGGTGGAACCAATCAAAGAATTATCAATGCCTTTTTTCACAATGTATTCCATCGAACTGCGTGGCACCGAGTGTTCGGCCATTGTGTCCATCATGTGCTGTTGCAGAGCTTCCATGACATAAGTGATGGCCAAGTCATTGTCGCCCAAATATCCACGATTGATGCAACCCTCCACTCCGTATTGCCGTACTATTTCGGCTGGTATTCCGCTTTTTATGAGATAATTCTCAACTCCTATGTGATCAATCGCAGCTTTACGCCATTGGTTTACCAATTCCACTTGGGCTTGCTGGTTCATAGGGCTGTTTGATACTTGACCCCATGATTTAGAAATTATATCCGTTGCTTTCGAGTAGAAATTGGGATTCTTGGCTAAATCAATTGCTCCAAACACACCGTCCCTTGCCAACGCAACCACTGCGTCAGAGAAACTTTTGCCAGCTGTAGAGAAATTGTATTCTATAACTGGCTTTACATTTTTCTCATAGTAGGCATCTACAGCAGCGGATGCTTCTGCCAGGGCTTGCTTTGTTTCATTGCTCATTAGTGATGGGTTTAAGTAGTGTTACGATTCAGGCTTTGCGTAAGGATGGCAGTCATCTACAATGGCACTTAGTGAAATTTCAGGAATGCCATTGGTCTTGTGTACGCTTGGCTCAAACACTCCAATAAGTTCAATCGTGGCTTTCTCTACCATCCATTCGGGTTTCGCTGTTTTGAATTGAGTAAGGTTAACCCATAGATGCTCATATTCTTTGTCGCTGATTACGTCAGTATGTCGGCAGGAATAAAGCAGCATAGGATTGTTATGACAATCATGCTTCTCCATAATCACCTTTCCCAACTTGCCAATCATATATAGCTGGCCCGAAAATTTATCGAGCAGAGAGGTTGGTGCGAGGTTGATTTCAGTGGCAGAGAAATTGACATAGATATTGGGGCCAGTTTTGCGGAAATGAGCTGTACCTTTAACCTCCACTCTTTTCCCAGGGAGCAGGTTTTGTAGCGCAACCTTGTCTTGGTCGATGTTGATAGTAATTTCCTTCTGCAATGCATCTCCTTTGCGATTTGCAAGGAAAAGACTTACAGGAAAGGAAATGTAGGGCTTGCCATCATTCTGACGGTTGCGAGCTTCGGCTGGACGCAGAATTGAGGCGTTGATAGTTCCTTCTACAGTGACCATAGCTAATCTGTTTTATTGGTTATCGGCTCAATCCTTGCGATTGCTCACGATTGGCTTCTAATTCGATGTTCTGGTTTTGGGCTATTGCTTGCGCTGCGGCCACTGCGTCGATTTGCCGAACGCACCCCTCTGTTTGTTCGATTCTCTCTTTGTGGCTCAGAGTGGGGTCTTGTTGAATTTCGGTAAGATTATCTACATGGACTGCGCTTGTAAGCTCAACCACTTTTTGGCCTTTGCCGAGGTCGTAGGTCAGATAGGCTTTGCCATTGCTCTTGTCAACGGATATGTGTGCGCTATGGCCCTCGTCCATTTGCAGTTCCAGTTCTTTGCCATTCTGCACCTCCTGCACCACCTGCTCATTTTCTTCCTTGCTCTTATTGGCATCAAGTATCTTCATTGCTACCATGAACTGGAAGATGGCGGCAAGGATGTTCTGAAAAAGGTCGCTGCTCTGGTTTTCTCCCATATTTGTGAATAAGTCCTGAAGCCCAGTCAGGGTCTCATCCTTCTTCTGCTTGGTTGGGTCATTAGGATCATTAAGCGTGGGGGCATTGTCGATAGTTTCCTCTTGATTCAAATCAGCAGCCTGAGCTTCCCCCAATGTTTCCTTTGGGGGTTCAAGACCCATGATTTGCTCCAATGTAGTGTCGTTGTCAACATACTCTGTTAGAACATTCTTGTTGTTTTGGTCGAGAATCTTTAGGTCATCGAATTTCGCGCCTTGATTGATCACAATGTCCGAGATATAGGCATTTGGATCCATCTTGTGAGATTGGCCATCCTTATCTATAAGCTCCACGCTAATGCCAACTTGTGACTTTCCTGAGAAATCGTTGCTCACGGCATTGCCTATTGATGCGCCCTTCAAAGGCTTATCGCCTTCGATTTGTGTGGTATGCACATTGTCATAAGTCACCATAAGGGTGGTGCCATCTTCTCGGGCATACTGAATGGTTATGGCCTTGTTGTTAGGATTGATTAGCGAAGGCTCAACCTTGGCCACTTCGCCATTGTTCTCGCTGGAGTAAAGGTAGGCGTTGCTACTATCTACGGCCACTATCATTTGTGGTCCATGAGGCTCTTGGCCAAAAGGCTTTGTAATTTTTGCCTCGCCCATGAGGGGCATTACAGCTGTTGAATTAGTTGCCATATTATTCTATGTTAATTATACTGAAAAGTTTATACTCTGTTGATTTTCCAATTGCTTTGATTCGTACTCAGCTTGGGCTCGGTCAAAAGCTATTTGTGTCTGATGGCTGATGATAGCTCCATGCAATACATCTCCTAAATGTTGAGCGCGTTCCTCCAATTGATAATAGGGATTCTTGAGTATTTCTTGAATCGAAGCTATTTCTTCCTTGGTCAGCATCTTTGTCTGTTGGCCATATCCGATGTCATAAGTCAGTTTCGTTCCTTTAGCTGTTTTATCCAGATACACTGCCTTAGTGCCTGGCACTATTTTTGAATAATCAAAAGGACCATCAGGAATAGTATGGGATTTGCCTGATATTCCAAGCATGGAGAAAAGAGTTTGCATTGGTTCGGTATCAAGTCCGAGCATTTGAGCCAGTGCGTTTTTGTTTTGATTAGGGGTATTGATGTTTGAAGTAGTGTTTTGCGTAGGTTTGTTGTCGATCGTTGAGGCTAACTGAGAAGAATAGGGATTGCCCGATGTAGAGGCCTGAGCCAGCACCTTGCGCGCTTCTTTGGCCCTTTCAAGTCCATCCTCTCCTTTCCAAAGATAACCAATCCCCACTCCTCGTTCCTTAGCTCGGCGCTGAGCTTCTTTGTCTAATTCATGAAGATTTAGATGCTCAACGTTGTTTATTAGAACTTGTGCGTAAGATGGATCCTCGGCATAGCCGCCAGCTTTCAACCCTTTGGCCCAACCTTTATAGTCGAGAGGGTCAAGATCGAAACATTTAGAATAGGAAATTCTTAGAAGAGCTGCATGATCAAGAAAACTATCCGATACGCTGGCATAAGCGCGAAATTTGCGCTGATTGCCATTGTCGCTTGCCATCACTGATTTTCCGCCAAGCTTTTCCCATTCTTTGCCAGCGGTAATGCCAAATTGGTTGTTGGAGTTTCCTCCTGGCACTCGTTCGCCATTGGCACTTTCGATTATTCCTTGGACTGCAGTGATAGAAGCTGGCACGCCAGTTTCTATCATCTGCTCAATCCAAGCTTCTTTGTGCTGCGCTATGTAATCTCTTGTTGATGACATATTTTGAAAGATTTAGCGTCGAACCATTGGGCTGTCAGATCCATCAAGATAAACTGAATCCGGCTTTATTTCTCCAGCGAGATCTATGCGGTAAGAAAGCACTTTGTTTTCAAGCATTTCCACATTTTCTTGGGGCGACTTCGTATAGTCAACAAGCATCGGGAAGCCGACTGGGAGCAGGTGAGGCAAATCTGCCAATTGCAATTCTTTGTTCCTGGCATCATAGCCAACTTTGAACTCTTTTCCGTTGGGGAAGGTAATTGTAACGCCAGTCTCACCTTCCATATCCCATTTAATCCACTCTTTCTCCCAATTTTTAATGTCAATGAGTGGCAGAGAAATGTCATGCTTGGTTGTAGCAAAGGCTTCCGCAATGATTTGTCGGTTTTCTTCTGGAGTTTTGTCAAGTTCTGCTTTCATTTCATACAGAGGCTGTGCGTCAAAGCTGGGATACTTGTCTTTGTATATCTGCATTTCTGCTGTGCTTGGGTCAATGTCAAGATAATAAAGACCTCCAGTCTTGAAATAAAGATTGCGCAATTTGCCATCTTCATTGGCATTGCCCCATGAGGCGATGAAATTGCCTATCTTTTCTTTCAAGTCCTCTGCGCATTGGTCAAGCCGGTCGTAAAACTCGCTTGATATTTTCAGATTTTTGACATTGCGTAGCGTAAGGATCGCAAAAGCTTCACTGATGTTATCTTCAATGGAGAACCCTCTTTCAGGTATTGGTACACCGTATTTGAAGTCCTTGTCAGTCTCTGGATTATGGCCAGCGAACACTATTTCTGCTCTTTCTTTGTCAAAACTGACATTAGCATAGTACCCGGGTGAATATTCAATTTCTCGGTCTTCCTCATCGAGGTCGCTGAACTCAGCCTCCAGCCTATCAAGCGACATTTCTGGCGTTTCGGCCAGTTGGGGGATATTGCCCATCAGTTTTTCTCGAAGCATGGCAATGTTCTCTTCTGGGGATTTGGTGCGGTCAGCTTGCAGGAATTCCATCCATTCAGGCTGTTCGGAGGTCAGATCGGGCGCAGCCTTAAACTCGCCCACAGTGCTGTCATAATAAGCCTGTAGGCGAAAGAGGTTTGGGAACTCAATGGTTGATCCATTAAGGGCTTTGGCCTTTTCCTCCCATTCGTCTTTCTTGGCCACATTTGCCTTGCCTAAGATTTCACAGATGGCATCAAGGTTTCCAAGCATCTGAGCATAGCTTTTTTGGAACTCTCGATATGCAGAAATTTCTTCTTGCGTCGATGGTGCTACTTCCAGATTGCTTTCCAATTCAGGCAGGAAGTCGTTTCTCAGCATCTCCTCGCGTTCGGCCAGTTCGGATGGGTCAACATCTGACATCGAGGAAATGGTGCGTTCTTTGTATTCAGCCCTGATTTGAGCCAATTGGTCATCAGTGTATAAGCCTTCTGCATTTGCGACTTCTTGGTTTTCGCTCTGTGACGTTTGGTCGAGGGATTTACCTGTCAAAAGTGAGAGATTGGCCTCGGCGGCGAGTGTCAATTTGAAACTTTCAATTTGGTCAGGGGTTAGCACGTTGAGTACTGCGCTGTCATAAGGACTGACCTCAGATGCAGGTCGATCGATGCCATCAATGTTGACCATTAATTGATAGTTGAAGTTGGCATCCCGGATTAAGTCAACTTTCTTTATTCGATCCAGTATTACTCCACGTGGTGGCTCACGTAAAAGATCCGCCTTTCGCTCAGGATGAACCTGGGCCTCCAGATAATACTTGCGCATCAGTTGTGACTTGCAATCATTGAACTCCTGTATCTGAGAGGCTGCTTCTGAGGGTGGAAGATTGCGCTTTGCCATTGAAGCTTTTTTGCCAAATCAAAAAACACCTGACGGTCCGCTGGGGCAAAAGGCAATGCAAAAGTTTCGTCGTTGGTCGGCACAAGGGCTATTAGATAGCTTTTGTTGGGCATCTTAAGAATTGACATTCGATCAATCCTTGATGATATCACATCTTCAATCGCGCTTTTGGGGTCCAAGCGTTCGATCTCTTCAAGGTGCAGCCCCTTTGTGATATGGGCGTGGATTATCTCTTTGCCTTGAAAGAAAGTGTCATTCGGCTCATATTGGTGAAATACGCCATTGATATGGCTAAAGTGTCGTACATGGCTAATGCCCGCATAGTTTTTTTTACCACATCCTCTATTCGGAGGGAAGAATGTGGCATTTCTTTGTTATCTACACCTTGGAATGATATGATATCAGCTGTGGAATTCTCTTTGTCAAGAACTAACACGAAGTCTTGATGATTCTCACAAGCCATGTTGGTTATTTCCCAAGCAAGATTATGCTCGTTATCCTGAAGGTTGGATTCGTTCTCGTAAATAATCTGAGACACTTTATCCATAAGAATGTTGGATCGAGCTTTAAGCTCAGAGAAAATCACAGCTTTTGATTCTGTTTTTGATTCATCTGTCCAAGCTTTGTAGCAGTCGGAAACTTTCATTGCAGTTTCTCTTAGGCCTACTTCTTCCATAAGCTTTAGCGAATATTCGTCACACTCGACCAATCCCTTTCGAGCAAAGATATGGCCAAGCTCCAAAAGTGCCTCGCTTGAAATAAATTCGCCCCTACGACGAAATTTGTTGATTTCATCAGATTGCAAGTCCTGCACTTTTGCGATCTTGTGACCTGTAATCGCGCGTTCGATCATATTTACCGCATTGTTGATGCGAGCTTCAAAAGCAGTCATTTTCAATGGCACTTGTTCGAGATTGCCAGTTACCGCATTTCGGGTCATCTTTTCAGCTTCCAGCTCACCCTGGGCTACCTCATTGGCCCATATTTCCAGAACTGTTCTGCCAGAATTTGAGAGCGGTCTGCGGTATTTTTCCTGAATCTGAGCTGGCATGCCAAGCTTGAGCATCATATACGCGCTCACGAACTCTGCCACCAAGCTTTCGTTCTTGCCAGCAGGGTCAAAAGCAAGCATATCTTCTTCCGTTATCTTGTTGCGTGATTGGCGTTGCGGATTGGCAGTCGCCAAAGCTACTGCTCTCAGCACATCCTGAGCAAATGACTGAAAGGAGGAATAAGTATCTTGATTGCCAAAATACACAACATCCGCTTTTTCATCGTAACGAGTAATCTTGTCAGGAGAACGCTTTATGGGTACCATATTTTGATTGATGGCCTTAATCCAAGCGTTGAGCTGACTGCGGTAGGATTTGCTGGTCTGTAGGTCTTCTGTATCAATATACCGGAATCCCTCACTTTCTTTAAGCTGGGCATACTGCGCATTGTCGGCTGTTTGCATTTTCGATTGGTCGAGATTGAACATTCGGTATATTTCATCCTTCTTTACACGATTGTATAGCTCTCGATCTTGGGCAGGAAGCTGATTGTAATCTTTTTCTGTTATCACAATTGCTGGATTGGTCTTTAGCTTATAGTCGCTCCATCTGCCAGGACGCATTATTGGCACGCTCTTCTCGCCTTTTTGTACAAACACCTTCAATGCTTCCCAATCATTGTAAGTGCCATAAATGTTAGTGTTGAAGCAACGCTCATCCGAAGCGGCTGCTAACACCAAGGAGTAGAACGGCGATATGGTGAAGAGATGGCCATCAACGCCGTCGAGAATATTGCGTGGGGCTTGCTTCCAGCCAGGATTGAGCCATATGCCTTCGGTCTGGAGGCTGGCTGCTAATCGGCGTGAGAGGATGCCGCAAAATTGTGCGCGAGCATCCTCATAACGCTGATTGGGATCCTTGGCCTGTTGGTTAGTATTGGGCTGATTTTGATTCATGATAAATGGAATGAGAAAGTTTTGGGTTGTTATGAGAGAGAAATCTGAATGTTTTCCTCTTGTTGCAGAGGCTTAATTGTGATGTGGTGTATCTCGGCAGCCATCTTTGCCAGCTTGTCGCCGTATTGGTCAACAATGGCGTTTGCGAGAGTGTTTACCGGCACGGCTTTCTGCGCTACCGACTTGGCTGTTTCTCGGTGCAAAGTTATTGAGAACACAGTGTTGTCATAGCACAGAATCATTGTGTTGCCCGCTACTTTGGGAATATCGGTAATGTGAGGATTTAGGGTTTGGTCATCATATTTTTTGTATTCTATTACATGTCTTTGTTGTGTTTCTTTAGGCAGTGGTTTCCAAGCTTCTGAGAATACACCCAATTCGCCACTGTATCTGGCCAAAGATTGCAAAGCTTTGCTATGGAAAAATGGAGCGGTGATTATGGCCAAATAAGCCATGGTGCGAGGCTGAGGATTGTCAAGCGGCTCAAATGGCATTAATCCAGCTGAGGTCACTTGTGGCACCACTGCTTCCAATACGCTAATGTTGCCATCGTCGTTCCAGCTTTTCAGACATTCAGCCAATATCTTGCTCCAGCCCGAAAGATTGCCATCTGTTGCTCTATGTTCCGTTTTCTCCATGTTGTTATACCGCTTGGTTTATATTTTGTTGTAGTTGCTTGTTTATCTGTTCCTTTATGCTTTGATAGTATATTTGCATGTGTTCGGGATAAAATTCTTCCAGCCATTCGTCTTTGTCAACCAAACCCATGTAGAATTCGTAGGCCCTCATCAATGCCAACTCAGGATTATAAGGTTCTATTTCTACCGAAGGACATCCTTTTTCGCTTCCGCTAAACCAGGCTTTGGTCCAAAACCGAGTGCCTACATTGTTGGAATAAACCGTGACTTTGCGTGGCACGTCAATATTCTGAATATCAATTTTGAGGTTTTTAAGTGTGTCCTTTATAATAGGCCCTCTAAGCTCGGTCTGGTCTTTTTTTTTACAGGTTGGTAGTCTATTCCTGGCACTGCTATATTATGCATTAGATAGATGTAGTTCAGAATGTCACCAATCATTAGGTTCTGGCCTTTTGCTATCAAGCCCTCGCAACCTTGACCCAAACCTAAAGGATTGATGGCTGTGGGAATTTGCTTAAAGAAATAATTCCGGAGATTGCCAAGCGCAAAAAGACTGCGCAGAGCTTCGCCAGTAGCGTCAGGCATTTGATACGTTCCACTCAGTAGAGCCATCGTATAGGGCAGAATGAATTTTGTTATTAGTGGCTCTATATCCTTGCGTTTGTCATCGTAAATGGTTTTCACATCCATGTCAAGCCCTGTGGGCTGACCTTCTCTGCCATTGACTTGATTGCCCCATTGAGCCACATTGCCATTGAGCATTGTAATGAAGTCATAAGGGCTAAGCAATTCACCATCGTACTTAACTCCAAGATGAAGCACTTCCTCGCCAGCCATCCCTACGCAGTCGCCCGCTACCAAATCCTCACCGAATTGCACATACGCATCGCTCATGCCAGAATAGGTCACTTCCCATTTCTTATATTTCACAGTAATGTATAAGCCATGCTCGTTATTGTCAACACCAATAGCTGACACCTTGCCGGTGCCGATGGCATGAAGATAATTCTTGTTAACGGCCAAGTCAACGCCATCATGAAAAACTTCCTCGCCTGTGTTGGGATCAGTTTGCAACCCATAGGGGCGAAGGACGGTGACGTTTCCGTTCTCGTTAGCGAAGGGCATGCAGTATCCGCTCTCCGACACTAAGTTCATTTCTGCTGAATATCTCATAGTCTAATGATATTATCCTTGTTGTTAGCTCAATCCTCTGCCGCTTTGAATTTCATAGCGTTCGTCGTCTTCATAGTTAAGCTCAGGATTATTGTGGCTATAAGCCATTCCTTGTTGTTGAATTTGCTGGTTGTTTGAGAGATTGCAGCTATTGGTCTGAGCCATAGTCGTTTCTTTGGCAGGTATGATGGCTCCAATGAAACACAATAAAGCGCCTATGATTTTGCCAAACCAACCGCCCCGGAATGCCATCAATGCCCCTAATCCCAACATAGCGTAGCTGATGCCATGAAGCTTTCCACTGAACATATTAGAAAAGAAATTGCCAATGCTGCTCATGAAAGAATTTCCACCGTTCCCTCCAATCCCTAATGCTGAGGTAATGGTGTCAATTATGCCAGGCGAATCTGTAGATGTAGAACCAAGCGATGGAGTTTGACCTGGACCATAGGGTACAACTACGTTTGGGGCTTGGGTTTCTTGTGGCTGAGGATTGTTCTCTTTGATCTTATCCACTACCTTAGATCCAGCCTCGTAAACTGTAGCTCCAGCGGTAACAAGACTTTCTCCGACCGCATCACCGAAGGATTCATCTTTGGTCATCATATTCCAGCCTACCATAGCTCCGCCAGTAGTGAGCCAAGGATGCCTAAGCGCATGCTTGCCAGCCCATTCAACTGTGCTTTTGACTGATGAGCCTATGCCGAGATTAAGGCCTTTCCCTGCGGATACGGCTTCCTCAGTCTTGCCTAAAGCGTTTGCTATTTCTGAGCCAATCTTGCCGGCGCCTTTTGCTTTTCCCATAACTGTATTACTTTTGTATTTTGTTAGTGTTGATAGTTCCTACAATTCTGTTTTCATCAATTTGTTGCCAATTCTCACCGAAAAATTCTTTCCAGCCGTCTTTTGAATTGGTGCCTTTCTTGCCATTGGCTTTCCAGCGTTTAAGACAAGCTTGTGCGATATCCTCTTTCGATTGCAATTCATAAGATCGCAAGCCTATCTCACGCAACACATCGTTGATGGTGGTATATCTTATGGCTCGTATCAGCCTTCTTATCGAAAGGCTGGTGTCTTTGAGCTTTGGCCGGATCTTAAGCACCATCTTCAATCTTTCATGGCCTGAATGATGCGCTGAATCTTCCAATACAGCTTGCTTAAGGTCTTCCATAATGCCAATAGCCTTGATGCCTACTTCGTAATAGAGGTTTGAGCTTTTGGTGCTAAGAGCAGCAGCAAAGGTGTTGGTAGGATGTTCACTTATTATCCTGCGCAGTTCGCCCAAATTGCTCACCAATCTTCGGGTTTCAATCACCATGCCATAGGTTTGAGCAGCGATTGCGATAGTGTCTTGAATCTTTGTCAGATATTCATTGTACTGTTTCTGGAGGTCGAAAAGCTGATTTGAAGCGTTTGACATTTCCACATGAGCTGCGGCTTGTAGCATTGGCAGTCCTTGAAGTTGTTGCAGCTGTTTCCTCTCCGCATTTGATGCTTTGGTGATTTCATATAAAAGCTGGACATCCACACGAAGCTGCGCCTCAATGGTAAATGGAAGCATAACTGCAAGGAGAAGTAAGGTCAATGTCGTTTTCATTTCTAAAATTTTTATCTTGAAGATGTCATTGATGCTCGGGCTGCTCTTTTCCATCGGTCATGAGCAATCTCTGCAATAGATTTCTTGTCGAGTACTCCGTAGCCCATAAGCGCATTGTTCCATACGTCCATCATATTGTGGAATTTAAGGCTGATACAGAGCTTGCGCAGGTCTTTGTAGAGCTGTTTCAAAGTGTCTTCAATCATCCATAGCGATTTGCTGCGCTCGGCTCCTGTTAGCATATTGGTTTCACCGCCTTTCGCTATGCTGTTGTTGAACACATTGAATACTGTCACAAAGTCTGCGGCCACTTGGCCATAGAGGTTGTTAAGAGCAGCGGTTGCCACCATTCCTTGGGGATTAGCGGACACTGCGTCTTTGATTGCTATTAGCTCGTTGAAGATTGAAAGTGCGTCCGACACGATGGTAGAGCTTGCCTTAAGAGTTGATGCATACCTGTTGACATCCATCAGATATTCATTGTACTGTCTCTGCCAGTTGGCGATTTTCAGTTCATACGCAGACAAGACGTTTTGATATGCTATGGTCTTTTCTCTGCCGACATTTCCCGATTGAACTGCTTATTCATCGTTTCACTATGGCTTTGCACAAGAGTTATCTCCCCTGGATTGTAAATGGCACCTTGTGCCATGGCAACCAAGGGAAATATCAGAGTGGCTACTGCGATTATTGTGTATTTAGCGATTGGCGATTTCATGGATGTTGTATTTTTTGCGGTTAGTGATTACTCGCTGGCGTATCACTGATATAATATCAAGATTGCGTGGCACTCCTATTAGGGTCAATTCGGGTGTTTTGCTCTCATTGCTGGTTATGATCACATTTTTGATGCCAAACAGCTTTTGCAGCATTGTGCTTGATTCTTTGTAGTCGTTTATGCGAAACAGTTCCATATATTCCACCTCCGTCGTCATTACTCCGAAGCTGACTTGCAACTGCTCTGGAGAAATTCGGTAGGTAAGGGATCTCATGTAACCTAAGTACCAAAAAGCACATAAGGCGAAAAATATTGATGTGAGTACAGCTGCTTTGGGGAAAGGAAACCCATCAATAGTGCTAATGCCAAAAGCTAATACCGTGCACACTAAATATGCCCAATAGCTGATTAGCCACTGTGCAACCTTCGGTTTCAGAACAATCGTGTCCTGACTGAGGGAATAAGGCTCCATGTTATCCATTATTTTCATCTGTTGCATATTTTTACGGTTTTAGTGAATGTTTTTCTTCTTGGTCTTGATCTTCCTCTTGATCAAGGTCTTCCTCCTCTTGCTGTTCTTCTTGTTTATCCTTTTCTTCTTTTTCCTCCGTCTTTTCCTCATCTGATATCTCTTTATCAATGCTTGGCTCTTCTTTGGTTTGTTGTGTTACATCGGAAGATTGTTTCACTGATTCAGTTTTCTCTGATTTTTGTTCTACAGTTATGCCATGAGCTAAGTTGTATTCATATTTGAGGCAGTCGTTCCAATCCTTGCAATGAGGGTAATCAGGAGGAAACTCACGCACCACATTGGCTGCTCGTGGGTCGATTTGAAGCTTTGCCATCATTTCATGGAAAGTATCTTTATCGAAGTCAATAGTAGCCTTGCGAGTGGCCATAACATCATTTTGAGCCACATTGAGAGATTCCATCACAAAGTTCACGCCAAAGCACTTGCCGGCATGGTCAGAATCAAATCCAATAACATGCAGGGCATTGGGGGCAGCTTCGCGCATATTAACTACATGATTGCGAGTAAGCACACCATTTGTAGCGACATACACAGCTGCATCAAGGCTTCTAAGCTTAGAATCCTGAGCAGAGATTTGGCCATTCAAAGATTGCAGTTCAACTTTTGAGTTTTCAATCATAGGCTTGAGATAGTCCATCACGCCTGATTCGTACATGTTTTCCAGTTTGGCTACTTTCTTTTCAATCTCAGTCTTTTGTAGCGTCAATTGCTCTTTGGTTCTTTCAAGCCGTTCTTTATGCATTTGGTAATAGCTAAGGCAGTCCATGCCAGCCTCAGTCCATACTACAATTTTCGCTTCCTTGATTACGTCCTCCAATCGCTTGCCATTTTTGTAAGACGGTGAGCCAATCCAAAGCCCATTCTTCGACGATCCAGCTGCTGCACGTTTGTAAGGATATTTTTCGGTGCCACGCAGGTCAAAGCCAACAAGACGAATCTCTTGTTGGGATGGGTGGAGTATCTGAAACGCCAATCTCTCTATGCCTCTGCCTTGACCGCCTAATTTATGGCCACGCACAAGCATCAGGCTATTAGCAAAGGCAGTTTGAGTATCCATACTGATTCTGCGATGAGCAAGAAATGGCTGGAACCGAGCTACCGACATAGGATCATAAGGATTGAGAGTATGCTTTTCATAATCCGATGGGTTGAACTCGATCTGTGGCTTGTTGGCATATTCCGACAGTTCGCGCTGCTCTTTAAAACCAGGGCGCAACCCCTCGGGCATATTCAGGATATGGGAACACACCTTGTTTACAAGAATTGGTACAAATTCACGCTGTGATTTGCTGGCACTCATTGCATCACTGTATTCTCGGAAGAGATGAGAATGCTTTTCAATGAAGTCATAAACTGATAATGATTTGTTATCAGTGCCTTCGTAAGCTACATTTTTAAAGTTGTTAACTCTAACAGTTGTACCAGGCAATTTTCTTCCTGTTGAATCCAACTGATAAAATTCAGCCCATTTGCCCTTCTTTTGTTTGTCAATTGCATATCCAGCATAAGCCAAAAGAGTAGGAAAAAGGACAGCTCTGTTGAACTCCTTAAAACTCATTTGTGCTCTATATGCCTCTTTAACTTTAGGTATAGAAACTGGCTTTACGGTCTTATCCTTAAGTTTATCCACCTTCTGTTTGGTAAGTTTCTTTTCTTTTTTACTCGTGAAAGGATTTTGCACCAAGGTTTTCAAGCCTGGCGATTTAGGAGAAAAGGGATGAAGCCATACTGGCATCCAATATTTCTTCTTGCATTGCTGGTATAGGTCATTAATAATGCTGTCCTCTCCAGTAGTGAATAAGCGTGCGCTATCCACACCATCTGCCAGCTTGGAATTGAAAGAATGAAGATATGCAGGATCCTTGTCGGTCATAGTCTCTACTTGGCACTGATACCCATTGACACGCGCATATTCTCTTACATATTGGTCAATCTGAGCATTGTCAGGCGTTTCGCGTGTAACCAACACGACCTCAAAGCCCAAATATTTAGGATCTTCAAGCTCCTTATCCAGCACTTTCTCTAAAGGCTGAGGATCGTCAAAGGCACTGCTTCCTGTTACCAATAACTTTTTCTGTTCCATAATATGAAGAATTTGTTAGAGAATATGTTGACTGCTACCAGTGTACTCCACGGTTTATCTCTTGCTGTGCCTCCCATGCTCTCATTTGAGCATCAAATGCCGACTGCGCTGTTGTGGCTGGCCCAACCAAAATGCCTGGTGCGCGTTCTGGTGGAGGTGGACCTGGCGTATGCAGAGCCATATCCACGCCAGCTACGATGGCTGTGCCAGTAAGCACTACTCCAAAAACTTTGCTAAGAAGGCTTCGCTTATTGATGTCTTCAAGATTCACTATGTCGCTTGCCTTTGATATTCTTTCAAGGCATTTCATTGTGTCGCCTCCATTCTTTACGATGGCCTCATAATCTTTCTTAGAGATTTCTTCCTGATATTGCTGGCCATTGATTTGAATGGTCAGCATGTATTTGCCATTCGTAGGTGCAGGACCGATTGTGATTTGGTCAACTTGCACTTCCACTCGCTTGTTGTTTTCATCACGGCCATACCAAGATTTCTGATCTGTATAGAAATATATTTCCTGACCGTCAATTTTGAAAGTGCGATTTTCTGACTTTTCGGGTGCAGCGTATTGCTTGGCACTATCCTTAATGTCAATTTCTTTCAGTTTGTCAGATGCCATCTTCAAACGAGTGGCATCGTCAACTCGCATCCATTTTTGATAGTCGTTTTCACTGATTTCTTTAGCTACTTCTATTCCATCTATTTCAGCAGTGAGCACATGCACGTTGTAGATGTTTTTATGAGCGCCAATGGTGCCGACCTCTACTTCTCTGCCATTCTTGCCTTCGCGGTACCATCCTTTGCCTTCCATCAGCACGGTTATATCTGAGCCGTTAATGATGCCGTTGGCTCTAATTGCAGCATCATTGGCGTTATCTGCTAAGGTTATGCCTTGTTTGGCACGTGGCTTTATTACCAAGTCTTTTGAACGGTCAATTGCATATTGCATCCTGGCACGATCGTCGCGGCGTTCAAACTCTTGGGCTTGCTCAGATGTTAGCTCGTAATTATGTTTTTCAGCATTAATGTAGAATGAAATGGTAGAGGCTTCTGCATCGTATTTGAGACCATTGAATGAAACTTCACGTCCATTCTTGCCTTTATAGTAAACTCCGCATTCTGGGAACAAGTCAGATACTCCTGAATCAGGGAGCCGATAGTATTGTGGTGCCTCTGTTGCTATCTGCAAACCTTTAGGGGAAAGGGCTTGCGCATACTGGTTTTGCCACTGTGCATATTGCGTTGCCTGCTCAGTGGCTTTTATCTCAGCGTTGGCAGTGGTGGCTTTGAACTCTTCGATTTCTTTGACGAAAGCCTCAGTTGGCTGGGAAGAATATCGTATTTCTGTGTTTAGAAAATCAATAGTGATCGGTTCTTTGAAATCTGGTGCGATTAATTTATTTATGAGATCTAAGCGTTGCTTGACTGATGGAGATTTCTCGCCATCTGCCATTAGCAGGTTGTATTCCTCATTTGTCAGTTGATAGCTTCTGTCAATCTTGACAGCAGAAGATTGGATAACCAGTTTTTGGTGGTCAGCATCAATGATTATGCCATGGCTCTCTAAGATTTCAGCCCATTGATTGCTTGAAAATGCCAGGGTGCGGTCATTCTCAGTTTTTATGCGATCGCTAAACCTGATTGGTTTTTCATCTGACCATTGGTAAGGCGATTTGTATTCATCAGTAAGGCGTATGCCAGTTCTGTTATTTCCACTGCCAAGGTCAGTGCCATTGAGCCCACTATTATTGTAACCATTTTGGAAGCCATAAGTGTTATTGTTATCCATCCCATTGTTGCGTGGGTTGATGCCATAGCTTCCGCTGGCCAATTCGCCAGGTTTGCGTACTCCACCCTCTCGCTCTGGCACCCATCCATAAGCATAAGCCATTTGGTTGACATCACGATAATAAAGTTCACCATCAATGCGATTGAGGTTGAATCCCGAATTAGGATAAACAAAATTCACAAACGGACGCGAAGGTATATAATGCCGATGATTGCAGCCGCATATATGAGGCTCGTAATAGCCAGTTTGACCCATTGTGACCACTCGCCCGAATTTGTCAGGTGCGTTGGTCAATCCCATAAAGGTTTTGAAATCGTAATCGTTCCCAGCTATGTCTTTAAGGCAGTTGTAGGCCTGCTTCTGCTTGTAGTCCATTGCCTGAGTGGGAGCGGTAAGGGTGCTGCGTTGTTGGTTGGTTATAGGATAATTTGTAGCTTTTGCAAGTTGGCCATTGTTATATAGTTCCACATAAAGGCGATAAGAGCCATTCTGGTTTCTTTCGATGTGAGCAGCCATGCCATTCTTTGCCAGCAATTCAATGAATGCTGGCGACATCACTGTATAATTGGGGTCATAATGTGGCTTGTTTTGGCGCATAATCGCTTGAATTTTGGCTTTAGAATTTATTTATGAAGACCGCTTGAAGGTTGCAATTCTTCGACTTCATCCATTTCTGGTTTAGTTTAAGAATTTTTACTTATTACATATGTACAGAACATCCATAATCTTCATCAAGCTCTGGATGATCGAAAATTAGCATTTCCTTTATTTCTTCAAGGGCTGTTGTTAAATTCTTGAAGGAATGCATAGAAAAGTGTTTGTCAATAATTTCGGAATTATTAATAATTCCTGATACATGGATTGATTCTTTTCCAAATTGAGAATCATACTCGCAATTGAGGAAGTCTTCTTCTGAATTATCGAATGAAATTCCTGGAGTATTAGCCTCACAATAATCGTTCCAATCCTTTTGAAACTTTATGCGTGGAGCGATGTAGTCATTATATACAGATTCTTTTATCTGATTAAGATTATCTTCTAAAGAAAGGTTATAATCTATTGAATAGAATTGGGAAATCATTAAGCTTCCTCCTTTTCCTAATTCATCATCAGATTTATTAAGTTCACCAGCCACACCTATGCAATATTCCTCTTCCCATATTTCGGGCGGTAAGAGTTCCCACTCAAGAGAGCCTTTAAGCTTTCCTATTTGGAGAATTCTATCTTCTTGAGCAGGATAATTTTTATGAAAATACTTAAGAAAATCCAACTTTTTTGTCAGCAATCCATTTTTGTAGGAAGAGATATAATTAGAAAGCAATTCATACTCCTTCATTTTTAAGTTATGGATTTTTTCTCCATTATTTGGTACTATAGGATACCCTTGTACATCTACTTCGTAATCAGAAACGTTAATTTCAGCCTCGTATAGTATCTGAATATTAATTTCTATTCCTTTTATATTATCGTGATATATTTGAGGAAGAGAATCCCATTCTCCTGTTTTTACATATTCTTCCCCCAATGCATTTGAGATGTCATTGTATGACCATCCCTTAGTATTGAGATACTTCAAAACATCATTTAAAGACCAATTGTATTTGATTTCTTCTTTGATGTTAATATTCTGCTCTTTTTCCATAATGGTCTGAATTTTGGTTTGGTGCCTCTAAGTTACAAACTTTAAGGCAGATACCATTGAATCACTATCATAATTTTACAAATTTATCCTCATTTTTTCACATTTTCACTGATTGATTTTTCATAACTGAACCTTTCACCCGCTTCGTTGCACGGATGCCAAATAGGGAATGAAAAAGTACTTTGCAATAATTAACTTAAAAATTAGCTCATAAAATTGGTAATTTGCTAAATTATGCTTAACTTTGTGTACTAATACATAACCGCACACATTTGACTATGGACTTTGTAATTGAAAAGCGTGATTTCCTGCCTGGAATCCTTGAAAAAGTGAGGAAAGCCAACAGGAGTAATAAGAATCTGAAAGATGCCTACATCATTTTTCGGACGGCATTATTGTTGGAAGAATGTGAGCTCTCGGCTTACTTCTTCTTGCAGTTCTTATACTACATGGCTAATAAGCCAGGGGGTTCAGAAGCGATCAAGAATATTGATGGTGTTTTCAAGAAAATGAATAGTAACCATTTCTCGTTGCCCGAGGAATGGGAATTATGGAGCAAAGCAAAGGTCTTTGCAATTGAAAGTTCATTAGAGGATGTGTTATCATATTATGAGGCTATTACTCCTGATGACCTAAAGTGCATTAGAGTTAGGCAATACACTTGGGAGGGTGCCCAAATGACCATAAATAACCATCAGGAAAGAAGTGAACTGCTCAATGAGTTTCAAAACTTCATACAAGATATTTGTAAACGCCAAAAAGAACACAAAGTAAAAAGTTGGTTGCTCACTAATGACACCCTGTGCGATATTGAAGTTGACAGCTTTGGCTCATTCTATGCCGTATTGCCTGATGACCTCCGAATCAAATTGACATTATCTGAGCCTCAACAACTCCTTTACTGGTATTTTCTAAAGGTTGACAAAGTAGAACGACTTAGTTTGTTGACCAATGCAATTGATAAATTTCCTTATCCTGATTTTTGGCAAAAGAATCCACGCTTAATGGATAATCATGGATTTATGCAGTCTTTCTTCAGAAAGAAGAATACTACGGCAGAAACCGTTAATGCTACGATTGAACGCCTGAGTGTGGTAAAACATGAGATTGAAAATCTTGTGTTGTCGCCAATATTCGGTGAGATTGGTTGCAAAAATTACAAAATATCAGGAGAGAAAGGTTCTGCACAAAGAATCCTCTTGCCTAAGAAACATATAACCTTGGAAGGTATAAGAGGTACGATATCAAATAAGGTGAGTGAAGGAGACTTAGACTTCTACTATGAGGATGGCGTGTTTGAACTTCGCCATAGGGATGCAGTTCTGCTGGATCATTTGCATGAAATCATTGATGAATGGAATGAGCAAGTTTGCATGCCAAAAGATTGGGGCGAGATTGATGAATTCCAAGTCGAAGTGCGAACTAAAGAATTGTTGTTTCGTTATCGTGATGTGGCTACTCAGTATCTCATTTTCTGCAAGAAGAACCGACTGGCTAATAATATTGAAAGTGCTACAGCTTATCTTGAATCTGAAAGAATGGACGAGGAAGATAGCATGAACAAATCATTTCAACTCTTAGATGAAATAAGAGAAGAAAAAATCAAGGATGATACTCAATATTTTATTGATCAAGATTATTATCTTGATTGGGTAACAAAGCTAATGCTATCCGGTATCGACCTTAAGGAAATAAGTGGGGCTACCTGCTTGTTTAATGAGGATAGTTGGCTTGTAGTAAACGATGATTATTCAATTGAGGTATTTGATGCCAATAATCGAGGCGCAAGTGTCGATCTTGATTCTGATGAATTGGCTATTTACCTTATGTGTTTGTTGTTATCTCAAAACAATTGCAGACTGGCATTCGAGCAAGAATCGCAACAGATAGCTTGTCTCAGCGATATCTATAATAGTATTCAGAAATTACAAGGTAGGAAGTATCCATTTGAATCAGCTTATTCATTGGTTATACCCAATCTCAGTGATAAATCTTCGAAGAAAAAGCCTGTGGATTATAAAAAGAATTTTGGTAATCTACGCCGTCGTATCAACCGTAAGTTAGATGCTGCACTTACCGATAGAGCAGCATCAAGATTCCATATTGAAAGCGGAAGAAATGGTTGCCGAATTGAAGGTGCCAAGGATTATGTGATCATAAATCCCAACCTTGATATGTCATGGGAAAATTGTAAAAGCTGTGGCCTTTGATGACCACAGCTTTTGGCTTGTTGGCAATAGAGGAGGCATTAGAAGATATCCAACGCCATGGCTGTTTCCATTTCCGCATCCTCTTTCTGCATGAAGTCGAAGGCTACGGTTTCATCCATTGGCAATCCGTTTTGACGGCAGAACGACTTGAAATCCTCCGCTGTTTCTGCGGATGAATTGAGCAAGAATTCTACCAAGGAATATTCTCCATTTTGCTGTTTCTGAACGGCTATATCGTAATCGTAGTTATCCATATTCAATGATTTTTATCGGTGTAAACCATTGCTTGATGCCAATTCTGGGTGTTGGCCTATCATATCCTCAATACCCTCTTCCAAGTAGTCATTGAGCGTGTTTTTATAATCCAACTCATAGCTGAGAGTTAAAGATTTGTCATCCTCAGCTGTGAAGGTAAGCGTCTTTTCCCATTTGTCATATTCCACCTTAATGCGCTGCTCTAATCGATCGTCTTCCACAAATGGGTTACCCTTGATTTTGTTCCAGTCTTCTTCAAAAGATTTCTTAGCTGCGTAATCATGTTTGACTTCTTCGGTTGCCAAAGCTAAGTTCTCGGCCAAAGGTTTGTTGGTCTTGAATGGAATTTCATAATATGCAGCTTCATCACGAGATTCAAATATTAGGATTGGTTTAGATGGATGGGCTGATACCACCATCTTTATATCTTTATCAATCGAAACCGTGTCAGAGTGAAGCTTATTATTGGCATAGTAATCCTTCATATATTCAGGCACACCCAAATCCATTTCAAATGAATCCTTGATGGTGTCGCGTGTGTATTTACTGAGAGCAACGCCTTTTTTCTTAAGCTCCATTATGCCTTCTATTCGTGCCGACATCAGCATTGATGCCTTTTTGGCATCTTCAAGCACATTTTTCACATAGTTTGGACCTTGACCAAGCACCATCAGCCAGTTTCTCAGGTAACTTGCCGAGTTTTCCAATATTCCCGAGCCTTTTTCCTCGTAAGAGCTTGGCATGTGGCCAATGTTGAACTTAGCGCAGGTAAGGATGGATGCAAATTCTGCGACCAACTCTTCACGAGCGTAGCTTGGCGATCCAAATCCATGCCCGTCAGGACGAGCGAATCTATGTATTGCGCCTGTAGAATGTGCCATTTCATGCAGGGCAGTGGATGCGTAATCTTCAGGAGTGTTAAACTGTGAGGGCTTTGGCAGGGTAATAGAATCCGCCATTGGCCTATAGAAGGCTTGATTGCCTGAATGAGAGATGGGGCAACGCCATAATTGATGAGTTGTCATATCTGTCAATGGCTCAAACACCTCTATCTTTTTCTCTTCGGGGGCATGGGTCAGTTTTTGATAAAGTTCAGGCCGCTTTTCCACCATATCGGTTTGGTCGATATTGAACACAAGGAAAACTTTGGTGCCGGTTTTCTTTGTCACATAATTCTCCTTTTCCTCTTCTGAGAGTTTGGCATAGTCATCCATAGTGATTTCATTCTTGGTATCTTTATTGATGCACTTGTAGATGGGAAGAATCACTGGAAATGATTTTTCGCCTTTCTTTATCAAGACAGTGGGAAGCACCTTGCCTTCCTTATCCTTGGCAGGGGTGATATTGCCATTCTTATCTTTAGTCAGATTGAGAGCTTTGATTTGGTTAAAAGTGGCAAATATGGGTGCATTCCAGCCTTTGCTGGCTGAAAAGAACATTAAGACGAGAGAGTTGATTCCGCTGTAATTGCGACCCGACATATTGTGAGGCAACCCAGTTTGGGTGTTGATCCAAGGCTTTAGCCAGTCATCCTTTCGATTTTTGATGTATTGCACAAGAAGATCGGCATACATTTCGTAGGTCTTGTCTTCTTTCTCTTGCGCATAGGCTGCTGCATTGGCTCTTTCCTCGGGGGTTTTGGAATAAGCCATATTGTGGTGATTGAAATAGGAGTGGTTATGAGAATTCTTTATATGATGTTATTCTAATTAGCGAGATAATGCTTGGTCATTGGCTTCGCGAAGAGCTTCAATCATTTCATCGTCGTAGGCATCTTCTGGGATGTATTCTAAGCCTCCGTTCTTGCAGAGCTTCCAGCAACCATTAAGTCCGAAATTATATTTTTCGGTAAGACCGGCTTCCTTGCGCCAATCCAGCTTATCCCCTTCGATTATTCGTAGGCCTGTTTCGCTGTTTAGATCTATGCCGAAAGTAAGAGGATTCCCATCTTTATAGATGGTCATAAGGCCATTGTGGAAAAGCTTCCTTACTTCTTGGATTGAAACCCTCTCTTTGTTGATTATCTCCATAAGAGAATTGTTGAGTTCTTCACTTGATGGCATAAACATTACACAATTGAGCGAACGATTCACTTGATAGAAACCTGGGCTTGTGCCAGCGATAGGTGATAATGGCAGTTTGGAGAATACTGAATATCCTTGATTAAGGGCATCCTGAATTTCAGCAGGGTAATCTGAAAGGTCAATTGATGGCATTTGAGCTATCACCACATGATGCACTTTATTGTCAACTGGGTTGCGCTTGAGGAATATAGATGCTAATGCCACATCAGATACCCCATTTCCTTTGTCAATGACAAGAAGCATAGGTGAAGTAGCCACGCCATTTCGTAGGCGCATCAACTCTGCTTCTGGGAGATCTTGTATCATTTCCTTGCTAAGGCCGATTCTTGCCAAGGCCTCATAAGGGAATTCGTCTTCGGAAAATAAATTTTTATCCTTCATTTGAAATTTGGTTATGTGAGTGAATTATGAGGTATTTACTTTAAGGAGTGTTACATTCTTAAGCCAGAGGACTGGAATAGCTGAGGGAATTGCTTGTCTATTCCCTCGTATGCCTCCTTGAAGTTGTCCTGTACCGACTTGTTGTAATCCACTGGGTGGTCAAGCCATTTCTCACCAGGCAGATTGGCAATTATGCGGTCCTGATCAGCGTCGAAAGAGAACACGCAAATCTCAGCTTCATTTGGGTCAAAATGCCACCAAGCCTTTATATTGTATTCTTTTTGGAATGGGGCTATATCCCAATAAAGCTGGAATCTTGAGCGTTGCAATTCTTCTCGTGAATTTGGCTTATCGTCGAATGGCTCTGCAATAGTGTCACGCACTATGTGTTCTTCCTGAATCTTCTTGCGGATTTCAGATTGGAACAGTGGCATCACTACTACAAACCGAGCCATTTGCTCAATATCTTCATCAGTCCAAGCCTCCTGCTTGATGTTGGCAATGGTAGCGGCTTTCATATTTGGCAATAGCAAAGCCGTGGTGGGTATTCTTTTCTTCCAAGAATACCAATGTGGTTTCAGCTCAAACTTACCCAACAGAAAGTCTTCTTTCTCAATTTGCTTTGGCACTAAGGAGTGGTTGTCAATCGTAGTGTCATATTCTTTGAGAAAGGCTTCCACAGCATCAATGGTCTGAACTTTGAAGAGGGTCTGCATAAAATGCTTGAATTTTGGTTGTGAGGGAAAGTCTAAGAGTTTAGCGATGCAGTCCTTCTGATTGTTGCACCTCTGGATGGTCATTGGCGTATCGCTCCAAAGCAAAATCAATATTCTCTGACACTGAGAAATCGTAATCTACTTCGTATCTTTCCTCAGCACGAAAACCTATGTTAGTTACGCCACCAATAGCAATTGCATCTTTCTCAGGCTCATATTGCAAGTAGCGGATTACCTCTGTGTCAGGCCATTCTGCAATAGGCTGGATGCCTTTGAAAAATTCTTCCCATTTTGGCTTGAAGTCCTCACGGAAAGCTTGCTTTTCAATCTCACGCATTTCTGGCAAGCGAGCGCGTCCATTATCAGAATACCCTGCTTCCAAAAATGCTTTCTTTACTTGGGCTTCATCCATTTTATTGTATAAATGAAACTCGTTGGCGTAGCTGCTGAAAGTCAAAGCGTACTTTTCATCCTCAGCAATGATATCACCATAGACCTTGTTTTCAGGATAAATTTCGTCAACTTCTGGCTCATTTTCTCCATACCAGCCTTTGGCTTCTTTCAACGCTTCACTGAAATCAGGACATTCTTCACCGTACTGACCCTCTTTGACATTCCAAAGAGTATCAAAGAGGGAATCGCCAGGCTGAATCTGTTCCAATTCTCCATAAAAGATTTTCTTTTCTTCTTCCATAATGCTCTTGAATTTTGGTTGTGATAAATGAAATGGGAGCGGCTGTAGTTACATGCTTAGCGCGCTGGCGCGCTCTAAGTCGGGGCAACATTCAATCACGGCCTCTTTGGCATTGTCAATGTTTTCATCTACGGTTAAGCCGTAATCAATCTCAGTGCGAATAGGATGGAGACCTTCAACCATTACGCGCAGTTCGTCTTGGGTAGAATCATATTCGATGAGGCAAAGAGTTTCGTCTGCGTCATCAAAATTCTCAATTACATGGAATGAATCATCACTATTGAAAAGGCGTTCCAACCATTCATTCTGAAAACTTTGTTTTCGGGGATCTACAATCTCCACTTCTTCTTTGTTGCCATCTACTTTGACTTCTGTAATGTTCTCTTCCATAATGCTCTTGAATTTTGGTTTGGTGCCTCTAAGTTACAAACTTTAAGGCAGATACCATTGAATCACTATCCTAATTTTACAATTTTATCCTCATTTTTTCACTTTTTCTGTGATTGATTTTTCATAACTGAACCTTTCACCCACTTCGTTGCACAGACCTCTTGTTAACCTGTAAGTGCCTATTTTAGAAAAAACTATTGAGATCTTTAGGGTTTCACTCAAATGGTTTCAATATTACCTCCAAGACTCTCTTTCCAAGGTTGTCAAAAACCCCTTAAATAGTTTATATCCAAATACTTAAATCTTACAACCTTATTCTGCCAAGATAATAATAAAAGAAATAATTATTTGACAGATAAAGGTTTAAGTAGATTGACTATAACCTTCTCCACATAGTTAACCTTGGAAAATTTCTTAAGCTTGTTTTCTGCCTTAACTTTGCATCGTAATCAAAATGACACTGATATGACCAACGAAAATAATCATAATTTTCCGCCTACCGATGCCCGATGCTATGTGGCAGGGATCAGGTTGTTTCCAGCAGAAGATGTCATCCAAGAATTTGTTGGTACGGCTCTCTGCGGACCTGTAATCTCAGCTAAGCTTCCAAAGGGTAAAGTTCAGATACAAGTTGATGTGCAATTCTCAGGCACTTGCCCTCCCATAGATCTTCGTTCTTATCCTATCCTTGAAGTTTGTTGTTCAATCGAACACCAAGGCGAACAGGGTATGATCACTTCGGATGTGCGCAAATTTATGTTGGAGAAATGGCCCAAGATGGAGCGTACTTTTGTGCTCAACATAGAAGGAGGTATTTTGAAGTCTGACGATTTATACTCAATCTATCTGCGCACCTCTCATCCGGCCTTCCATGGCGCAGTGTCGGTGATTCGATTCAAGGGCATCCGACGCAAAAATGGTTTTCAAGGATTTGTGGCACAAAATGAAATATCTGATTTGAAGCCTTGCCACGCTAATGCGATGGATGAATTAAATTCAATGATTGGTCTTCAAAATGTCAAGGATGCTATTTATCGTACTGCTGCTTTGTGCGCTTTTAACATTAAACGTGAGGATTTAGGCATTACGCCAGTGCAAGCATCGCTACATTCGATGTTTGTGGGTTCTCCTGGCACTGGCAAAACCACGGTGGCTAAGCTTCTCGGCCAAATACTTCATGACATTGGGGCTTTAAGCCGAGGACATGTGGTAGTGAAAGAGCGAGCAAGTCTTGTAACGGAGAATTACGGTGGTGCCGAGGCGATGGTAACCAAGGCCATCCATGAATCTATGGGTGGAATCCTTTTTATTGACGAGGCCTATCTGTTGTGCAATCCCCAAGACCCACGCGATCCTGGAAAGGATGTCATCAATAGTTTGCTTACCGCTATGGGCGATCCAAAGAAGAAGGATTGGATGGTCATCTTCGCTGGCTATACTAAGCAAACTCTCGCCATCCTTGATTCCAATCCGGGTCTGCGCTCTCGTATCAATTCTGGCAATATCTATGAGTTTGCGGATTATTCTACAGAAGAGTTGATTCAGATAGCCCATTCATATCTTGACCGCTATCAGTTGCAATTAACATCTGAGGCAGAAACAAAACTGCATGAAAAAATATTGGTTGACTATGCCACAAAGGATGAAACCTTTGGCAATGCCCGATACATTACCTCCCTCATTGAAAACCAAATCGCCGTGAATATGGCTATGCGTGTCAAGGAATCAAACGATCTCCAATCACTATCGGTCATTGAGGCTTGCGACATACCTGAGCCAAATGCTCCACAATCCAAGCCACGCCTTGGATTCTGCTAACTATATATAAATAACTTCTAAAACCATATGATCATGAAACTTACAACTATCCTTTCAGCAACCATCATGGCACTGGCAACCCTCGTTCCAACCACCACTAATGCCGATACCTCGTTGAAGCAAGACGGCTTCGAGCTGGTAATCAACATTGAGGAAGACCAAACTCTCTTCATCGACAGCCTTATTTGCGACAGCGATCCTCTGCGTCGCAACCTTCTGGTCAATGCTGATGGCCTTGGCTATTACCCTAACGAAGCCACTCACCGAATCAACGCTGACTTCATCGATTGGAAGAGCGTAGTGCCTGGTGAAAAATACACCCTCACTCTCCATCGTGCCGACGAGGATATGCATGAGTATAAGCTTACAACAGTCCTTGCTTACAATATCCTTACCATTGGTTCAGTCATAACCAAGGATTTTGATACCAACTATGAACTTACTCTGCCTGAGAATAACAATTCAATGTTGGTGTATTGGGGTGAGCCGCAAGATCGTGTCAGTCATATCTACTACAAGGAATACAAAGGCCAGTTGGTGCATGAGCGTTACCAGTGGAAAGGAAAACCAATCTTTGGTTCGCTTCACACATGCGCAGTAGATGGTAATTCTATTGATCACCTCTACGCCACCCCTGGCCTCCATACCATAACCATCCTTACCACACTCTAAGGTATCTTCAACACTGAGCCTAAGCCGTATCAGGCGTTTACAAATAGTTTTTATTTACACTGAATGTGCCGTGACCCTTCCGATCCACGGCACTTTTTTTATGTATGCAATCCTCGACTTTCTTCAAGTTTTGTAAAAATTATTGTAGAAATTTTGCTGCTTCAAAAATTATTCTTACCTTTGTGCCATCATAACCAATAATTCATCATTTTATGACTTATCGACCTTTCGTCCTTTATGTCGGATTGGCACTATCGCTAATGGCTGGTGCCCAGTCGCCATTTTATACGATCCAAAACAAGCCAAAACTATCTAAGGTGAGGGTTGTGGAGGACGATGGACCCATAACCAACGACATTCAACAACAAACAGCTCCTATGGTCGAGCCTTCATCAAAGGCTTCGACCCAAGAGGTTGCTGTTGAAATACCAGACAGCATAATGGAATCCAAAGAGAAGTTGGTGCAAGCTTACCTGAGCGTGTCACCCCCAATCAAAGGCGAACTTACCGTAACTTCGCCTTATGGCATGAGGCTCGATCCTATTAAGGGTAAGAAAATGAAAATGCACCCAGGACTTGACCTGAGATCTGACACTGCCCAAGTTCTTTCGATGATGCCAGGCAAGGTAACAAAGATGGGAGCTGATAAGCGGTCAGGCATTTGGGTGTATGTTGAAAGTGGGGATATTGGCATCAGTTATTGCCATCTATCCTCGATAGCAGTGCAGAAGGGTCAGTGGGTAAATGCTGGCGAGGTATTGGCTATTAGCGGAAGCACTGGCAGCGTTACTGGTCCTCACCTCCATATTACCACCAAACATAAAGGAAAGATAATAGACCCTCAGATAGTGCTGAACTTCATCGTTAACACTCGTCGTGACATCTTATCTCAACTGCAAGCAATGAATTGATAAAATATTATAGGTGGATGTGTTTTTATAGCACCGGTATAATGTGATGAATGTGAAAAGCCCTGGCCAATCGTGAGATCAGCCAGGGCTTGATGTTATCTTCTTCCCCTTCCTCCGCTTGGAGCGAGAGGATCTATATCCAAAGATTCATAATAATTGTCAAGTTCCTTCCGTAGGTGTTGAGAATGCACTCCTAACATAAAATTGATAAATGGTTGTGGTGTTTCATCTTCACGTGATTTTATCAATGCTTCAATGTAACTTGCTTTTTCCCTTTTGTCAACATAACTTAATGGCAACCCCCTTTCTTCCTCAATCATATTCATCACAAGTCGTGACATTCGCCCATTTCCATCAAGCCATGGATGAATGTCAACCAAACGTTTGTGTGCCTCAAATGCTAAAGAGTAAGCTTTGTCACAATCCATGTTTGGCAGAGATTTTCTTTGATCATTAATCCATTGACAAAATTCATTCAACTTAGCAGGAACTTTCAGGAAACTCATATATGATTTACCTCCAACTCCAGCAGTGACATTGCACAATCTTAATTCTCCCTTTGAAGAATCAAATGAACCCATAGGAGTATTCATAGTAGAACCTGTTCTGCGCAACATTATTCCTGAGAGTTCACACAATGATTCAACAGTAAAGGGCTTCTTGTTTCTGGCCCATTCAAGACCAGTATCATAAGCCTCTTTACAATCCAGATTCATCATTTGCTCTTTGATGGGTTTCCCATTTGCAGGAATGCCTTCATCAAAAAGCAATTGATTCTCTACTTCCGTAACTGTGCTTCCCTCGATGGCAGTAGAATGAGTAATCAACGAATATAGGTAAAACTTGTTATGGTCAATCAAGTTCTCTATATCGGAATCAAAATATTCTTCTATCAAATCATTAATCTTTTCCATAACTTTTTTATGTCTTTAAACTGGTATTACATGTGAAGTCCTCCTTGTGGTTCAAACGACCAACCTAAATCCTCTTGGTTTTTCATTCCAAATAACTGGCTCGGATGATCAGTCATTTTTATTAGAACTTTTTGAACTTCTTTCCAATTTATGGGTTGGTTGGTGGTAGATTTGATTTTTTCACCAGGGGTAATATCTTCCCAATATGTTAAAGCTCTGGCAGGTACAATGCTTGATTGATTATACCTTTCCTCATAGCATCTTAACATATCCTCTAAAGAAAGGTATTTAGAAATATAAGCTAAATCTACAAAATCCTTCATTCTTTCTCCTGAATGAGAAATAGCATTAAGTTTCATTGCAGCCAAATCTCTCATTGATGCCATTTCAATACCATCTACCTCTACTATGTCATCAATCCAGGGATATCGATGAGCTAAAACATCTAATTTTACACCATTAATGGTACCATTAATGGTGTAATCACGACATTTAGAAATGGTAGCATTAAATTTTTTCTTTAACATCTCGGAAACATCGATAATATTAAAGTCAGTATCAGTAAATAAGTCTATATCTACACTGATACGATGTCCCATTTGGAGAGCTAAAGCTGTGCCACCAACTAATCTAAAATTGTTGAGTAAAGGTTCCCTTTGGAGAACTTTTATGAGTTCCAGTGTGTCTGGAGAAAGGGTTTGAGTTTGTAACATTGCATTTCTTCTTTATTAATTTTAAATACATTAGATACAAAATTGGCATCAAAAGAATCAAGGTTTTTAATCTTCTTTATTGAATCCTTGACGCCTTCTACACCATACATATTAAGAATGGCGTACCAATCATTGTAATCGCCACGTTGTACTACTCTTTCTACAACTCTTTGTTGCATCTGTTTCCAGTCAAAAGAGTTGTAATCATATTCCCAAAGCAGTGAAGGACTTACTTTGGCATTGGGATAATATACGTAATCTTCAAAAAACATTGTAGTGACTTGTTTATGCAAATTTACAATAAATTTCTATACTATACAACTAAATAACAAATTTCTTTTGATTTATGCTATTGGAACTTAAGTCTTTCTTTGAGGTAGGTGTTGCGGTTGATGGCAGGGTTGTTGCGAACTGCGTAAGCGATTTGGCGGTCATCACCCACAAGCACACAGAGCTTCTTGGCTCGTGTCAGTGCAGTGTATAGTAAATTGCGTTGGAGCATCACATAATGCTCACTCGTAATTGGTATTACCACTACCGGATATTCCGAACCCTGCGACTTATGTATAGTAGTGGCATAAGCCAAATCCAATTCCTTGATGTCATCCTCTCTGTATTCAACAGAAGTCGATCCAAATTTGACCACAAGCATATTCTCTTTGGGATTGGCCAGTGTCACCACGCCCACATCTCCATTGAACACACCTTTCTTGTAGTTATTTTTAATCTGCATCACTCGATCATTTTTGCGATACACCGTGTTACCACATTTCACATCATTGCCATCAGACGGATTGAGCTGGGATTGAATCAGCCCATTCAGAGCATCACATCCACTTGGACCTTTGCGCATGGGTGTCAGTACTTGTATGTCATAGCTTTCCTCCTCAGTGTAATTCTGTAGCCTACCACTTACCAGTGACAATATTTCATTTGGTACATCAGTACGATCCTTGGAAATAAAAAAGAAATCTTTGCTGGTATTCGACAGATAAGGAGTATAACCATTATTTACTCGGTGAGCATTCGTGATGATGCTGCTCTGAGCTGCTTGGCGAAAGATCTGAGTTAGCCTTACCACTGGCATAGTGCCACAATCAATCAAGTCGCGCAACACGCATCCAGCACCGATGCTTGGCAACTGGTCCACATCACCCACAAAAATTATTTTCATCCTCGACGGCACAGCATCAAGAAGTGAATGCATAAGCCGCAGGTCAATCATAGAACATTCATCCAATATCAGTACATCGCCATCAATCGGATTGTCTGCATTGCGTGAAAATTTGCCTGTTTGATTGGATTCCAGCAAACGATGAATGGTCTTGGCTGGATAACCAGTGGATTCCTCCATTCTCTTTGCAGCCTTTCCAGTGGGAGCTGCCATTTGCACATACAGGCCATTGGCTTTCATTGCGGCGAGTATGCCTTTGACCACTGTGGTCTTTCCTGTGCCAGGCCCACCAGTAATAATCAGAATCTTCGATTGCAACGCCATCCTTATTGCTTCTTGCTGCTGTTCGCTATAGGAGATTGAAGCTCCCTCAAACGAATATGACAGCACAACTTTTGTTCCTTTGTTTATTCCTGACCCAAGGACAAAAGGCTCGTCAAGGATAGCATGAAGATGAGTGGCTATTTCTGTCTCGGCTTGGTAAAGTGAGTTGATGTAAATCCGCTCTCCATCGATCACCCATGTCATGGTTTTCTTGTCAAGTTCTGCCTCGATATTGGGTGTAGAGGCTTCTTCTAATTTCAAAAGTGAAAGAGTATTCTTTATCAGCTGATCGCGATACAAAAAGGCATCCCCATGACTGCCCTCAGCTTCCTTTAATGCATAAAGGATGCCAGCTGAAATTCTAAAAGGCGATGATGGCTCGATTCCTAATTTAAGAGCTACCTCGTCGGCACGAATGAATCCAACGCCAACCATATCGTCGATTAGTCGGTATGGATTGGTTTTGATTGCTTCAACAGTCTTTTCACCGTATTTTTCGATGATTTTCTTGGCCATTGCTTGCGACAGGCCAATTTCACCAATCAGCAACTCCTGCTCTTTGCGGTTATGAGAATGTTTGTTCCATTCTTCTGCTAATTGGCGAGCCTTAGCCTTTCCCAATCCAGGAACTTTAAGAAGAAGTGTGGGATTGTTCTCAATCACCCATTGCGTCTTTTCCCCAAATTGTTTTACCAATGCATGAGCTATCTTTGGTCCGATTCCGAATATTGGACCCTTTGACAAATATTGCTCAAAGCTTTCAAGCGAGGTGGGTTCCACCTCGGTATGGCGTGTGGTCTTGAACTGACGGCCATACTGTGGGTGCGTCACCCAATCGCCTTCGAGCGAAAGAGCCATACCCTCCATCAAAGATGGGAAACTTCCTACTGCTATAAAGTCGCGCTTATGGTCATTGTCTCGACATTTCACCAATCGGTAGTCAGTACCAGGCTTGGTGTAAACGGCTTTATGAACGGTGCAAATTATGGTTTCCATAGTTGAAGCGTTTATTAGGTTTAACACTACAAAGTTACGAAATAATATCCACATTTGCAAGAGTTTAACCAATTATTTTTCAAGAATTTTCTAAGGTTGAAAGTATGTTTTCAAGCCTCATTCTTTCAGCCTCGGATTGCATATAGGATTGCGTGGTTTGTTTAAGCCCGAGCAACGCTCCTATCAGCAGGGTCAAAAGACTTACCCACACCGCTACCTTAAGAGTGGTTGATTGGAGTATTCTTTTGGCCCAATACACAGGCATATCCCATAGATAATGTTTCAATGGTTGATCCAGATCTATTTTGGGAGGCAATTGCTTGGCTCCTGACACAGTGGCTATAGCAATCTGATAAGCCTCATCAGTCCAGACTTCGCTCCATTGACTCAACTTTATGTCAAGCAGCTTATCCAATTCTACTTTAGTTATCCCTGGAATATTCGCGTGATTGCTTATGGCGTTGGTGAATTGGCGCAACCGTTCTTCCACTGCATTGATGGCTCCAGATCGATCTTCCTCTATGGTTTTCTTTTGGTATTCAATTCGCCGTTTGGCATCTGCAAGTTCCAGTTGAGTGTTTAAGAGAATATTGGCAGATTCCCATTCTGAGATGCTGAGTTTCTTGGTAAGCCATCCTCTCAAACCTTTAGGATTAGGTATAGCCACTAATTTCTTCTTTTCAATATCTTTTTCTAAAGCAGTTATTTCATCGGTCAACTTCTTTTTCTTATTCTCCAGGTCTCTAAGGCATTTTATTAGCCATACTTGATCATTATTTTTGATTAAGATTTGTTTCCTTATGGATTCAAGTTCCTTCTTGGCATCGGTCAATTCATCTTCTGGCATTTCATCAATTAGGTCAGGCTTAGGTTCAGGAATAGTTTCTGGTTCAGTTTCCTTATTAGATGATTCTTCTTGTGCTGATTCATCTATTACTTCTTCGTACTCTTTTGTTTCACTCTCCGATAACCAGCGTTCAATTATTGCCTCCTGTTGCTCGGGTGTCAAGCCTTCGGGTATTTCATCTCCCTCTTTGATGGATTCAATGTCAATTTCATGAGTAGGTTCGCCTATTTGTGTTGGGTTCTTGATTAATATCGAAGTATCGAACTTGACAAATGGATTTATATCATATTTGGGAAAATTGTCATTGCCAGAGTGTGTGATCATTGACAATCTTTCCATGCTATCTAAGCAACTTTGTACTGCTTCTTTCTCAAACTTAGTATCTGCGACAATTCGGTCTAACTTTTGATTGCGACGTTTGCTAAGATAGAGCCAAATAAATTTTGAGCTTTCGGGCAGTTCTTGCCATTTGATGTTGTCTAATGCGTCCTTATTCATGTGTCTTTGAAGTTTAAGGTGTGTAAAGGAGTTCTAATTCTACTAATCTTCTGAGTTTTATGGATCGGATGGGTTGGCCCCATGCGTGGCAATATTCCAAGTATAGTTCTTTGATATCACGATTGCCTGATTCTAATGCTACCAACAGTTTGCTTTTGGGATTCTTGCCATATCCAAGCAGGGCATAAGGACCAACATTGTAAGCCAATGCGGTTAATAGCCATGCGTCTTGGCCATAGTTGATAAACATCATGTGAAGCTTTTCGAGGTCGAGCCTGAGCAGAAGCTCTGCATGGTCAGGCGTTAGTTCTTGATTCGGCCAATAAGATTCATTGGGCAGGATTTTATGACCATAACCAATATAATCGCCTTTGTTGTGATGCAATCCCTCAAAGTTTTTGCATATCAGTACTGCTCGCTCTCGCAAGTCTAAATCAAACAGGGTGTCGCCGTTCTGGCCGACGGCACCCTGTGACATCAAAAGACACATCAGAATAATAATCAGTTGCTTCATTTACAGTGTTGTGGAATGATAATCTTTGTTCATGTGTTAGAATTTAGTTGCACATTTGGTTTGTTATCCTTGGTTTCATATAGCTTCAAAAGTTTTAGCGAGCGTTTTCTTCGTTGAAGATGGCTCGTACCATGTTTTTTATGTCTTGGTTGACGCGTGCCATGTTTTCCTTTAAGATGCGTTCCTTTGCATCTTCACTGGGAAATTCGTAGTAAACTGGTAGAGGATAGTTTACGTAGTCCTTTTTCTCAGCTTCGATAGCCACATTATCATTTGCTGTTTTGCAATAATATTTCCTGGGATTGAATTCATCGGCCTTTTGCACATTAATAGAGCCTCTTAATCCGGTTTTGGTTTCAGTATAATCCTGAGCGATCTGTGCTACAACCCAGCCAGTAGGAAGGCTGGCTATCTTTGAAGGAGGTATAACATCTGCCATTTCCTCATTGATATTTACACTCGTCTTTTCACGATCAATTGTTACACCCTTTTTCTTCTGCTTGTTCTTGCCAAACATTTCAGATAACCAATCCAAAGTTGCTTTGTCACGGCATGAGCCAGCTATAACATTGGTAATAGTGGTGGTTATTTTTTCCATACCAGTTTCGCCATAATCTGCTTTCAACTGAGGCGTACTTTGAATTCCACCTACCACTGCTACTTTATTGCTTCGAGCTGTGCCTATAAGACGATCGAGTTTATTAAAGAAAAGCGTTGGAAGCTCATCCACAACTATAGCAACAGGATTGTTGTTACCCCCTCCAGAGTTTACTTCTGTTACAAGACGGTTTAGAATCAAGGCATTCAGTGCACTGTTTACGCTTTCCATCCTTGGGTCATTAGCAATGATAAGATAACAAGGCTTTTTTGGATCAGAAATTTTAAGGTCAAAATCGTTGCCTTCCTTAGCGAAGATCCAGTATGCCTCTTTTGTACACAGAGTAGACAAGAAAACACGTGCAGTACCCATCATACCTTCAAGCTGTTCTTTGGCACCGCCAGTAAGAGCGCTTTGGAACGGTGCAATCAATGGAGCAACTTCTGGGTCGGTTTGTAATACCTCGAATATTGTTTCATAACTTTCCATCAAAAGCGACAGAGCATGAGGAAGATCGCTATATTGGCCAAGCCAATATGCTGGCTCTACTTGATGCTTTACTCTTAATTGATTCAATTCTTCTTTAAGTGTATCAGCCAAAGCCTCATTTTTCTTCTTTAGAGCCTCATTTATGGCATCGCTTAGTTGATGTGCCTTGTCGCGAATAGCTTTGTTGGCAAATACGCGACCAGTAGGACGAGTAATCTTTATATCTCGTGGTTGAGGCGCATCTTTATTAATGCCAGGTTTCCTTTTGGAAAGAGGCACATAATGATGCAGAATTGTTTCGAGTTCGGGGAACAATTCTCTGTTCTGTGCGTCATATGGCTTTTTGTTATAGTTGACAATAAATGTAAACACTGCACCTACGATGTTTTGACCAGCGGTTTCAAAGAAAGCATCGTTGCCCGAACCCTTCTCTGCGCCCTTTTTAAGTGATGTAAGCAAGGTTTCCGCTGTTTCCACCGCTGCAGCTGTGTTGGGAATGTATTTCAATTGGATAGGATTTACTCTGCAACTATACTTTACATCTACGAAATTAATCATATTAAAGGTACAGTTAGGAGGCAAATTGCCTTCTCTTTCCGCTTTCTTGTATTGATAGTAGGTCATCTTCGCCAAAGATGGGAATTTGTAATCATACACCATCAAGGCGAACTTCTTTGCGCTCAATTGTCGAATAAACGGCTCGATTGCTGAGTAAGTTTTACCAGAGCCAGGAGTGCCTAAAACAAGTGTTCCACGATATGGATTAAGAATATTAATCCACCCATCACGCATTCTCCCTTTATAGTAATACTTCATAGGAATGTTTACGCTACACTCATTGGTTTCCAGCTTTTCACATTGCTTAAAGCTTTCGTTCTCCCAGTTGTGCGGATCCTTCATGAATCCCTCTTTGATGTGCTTGGAGATTGCATCAAGGGCAGTGAGGATGAGAGCCATGCCATTGAAGCTGCAGAATATGTAAATCCATTCGCTCCAGCGGAAATAGAAGTGCTTCTCTCCGAAAGGATGATTGTAGCACCAAACTGATGCCACAACCATTATGCCACCAATAAATAGCGGTAGCATTACCATAGTGTGAGCATTGAAATCCACCTTCTTCTTAGGCATAGCTCCGATTGACGCTATGCACACGAATATCAGAGTGAAGAGCTTGCTCCACCCCATGTGGTCGTTGCTGTAAATGTACCATCGCTTTAGTATGCTCTGGATTTCATATACCAGCCCGCTCCAGGAACCAAACCATTCCGGATTGAAGACGTAGGCGAATACCTCCAGTAGAACACAAAGATATATGGCGCACCGAACTATGTTGAGCAATGATTTCGATGTTTCGTCCATAACGACTATTTCTTTTGTAATTGAATTGTATTGAAGGGAGAATTGTCGGTTGCAATTGTGTACACTGGCAATATGGGATTGATTTGCTTATACTCTTTCGCCTCACTCCCCTTAATTGAATCCGCTGTTTCCGAATCTGAAACCACTGCTGTAGAATCTGCTTTAATTTTATTCTCACGTATAAGTGCTTCCAGTGCCTTGAAAGAATCGCCAAAGTATTCCTCAAATTCAGCCTTTACGTCCGATGGCAACGAGCCAGTGATATGCATGTAAGCACGAGTGTAATCTGTCTCTCCAAGCAATGCTTCACCCACGGTTCGCACTATTGGCTTGTCGTTGGCTATCCACTCATAGCCAACATAGCCGCCAGTTGCCATCACGCCAAGAGCAAACACGGAGTTGATGACCTTGCTAAGTGAGCCTATTGCCTTGCCAGCCTCAGTGAAGAGTTGGGCTTTGCTTCCAAAACTTATCATAACAGTTAAACTCTAAGAGTGAATGACTGATCTTCCGCTAAATTTTCCAATGCTTCATTAAAGTTGCGCATAGCATCGCACCTCCCAGCTGCTCCTGCCAATATGCCTGAAATCGAAGCCTTTTTCTCCTCGTCGCTAAGATTCTTTGAGAAAAGGATGGATTTCAGATTCCTCACCTCGGAATTTTTGAGTTGAACACTGCGCATGGCTTCATCGCTTTCATAAGCATAACTGAGAGTAACCAAACCATTCTTATTGATGTCTATCTTCGCACTTTCAGCCGATGCCATAAGTGAGGTAACATCCATATCCTTTAGTTTGGGCTTTGATGGCTTTGTTTCGTTAGCAATAAGAGTGTCTTGCTCAGATTGGGGTTTCACTGAATCAGTGTTTTGCTTTGGCATAGTAGTTGGAGCAGAATAATATGCCACATCGGTATCACTATATTTGCCAAGCAAATCTTTTTTGGTCTCGCCAGCTTTAACCACAGCCAAGCTCTTCAAAGAATTGCTTTCGAGCCATGCCAAATATTCCATTGGGTCTTTATGTGCAAAACCAGATCCTTGGCTTGCAACTAATACCGACATGTGCAGATGTGCGCCTGTGCCCCTGCCAGTCTTGCCTGACTTAGCTACTTCCTGGCCAGCAGTCACTACGTCGCCTTTCTGTACCGACACGCTATCCAAGTGGAGATATTTTACCCTCACCTTTGACCCATCTTCACGGTCATATTCAAGGGTGATACTTTTCCCGGCTGCGCCCTTGCCAATCTCGTCAACCGATACCACTGAGCCATTCTCAGTTGAGAACAAAGAAGTGCCAACTGGCATGGAAAAATCGGTGCCTTTGTGCATTTTCCAGTCGTGACTTACAGGATGTAATCTCCAGCCAAAAGGCGAGGTCATCACCATCTGATCACCATTGATAGGAAATGAAACATTCATGTTTTGATTCATAGCAGTTTAATTTGAATGGTAGATAGTGATAATGGGCCGAGTGTAGTGTTCCTCGGTCTTTGGCGTTTCTTGGCGAGCTCCAGTACCCATAGCCACAAGCCATGCCTTATAGCCTTCTTGACCTTCAACCTCAGTACTGCTCCAATGCCAAGCTGCATGGCCTGATGACGCTATTGTGTCACCACCAACTTTAAGAAGAGTGGCATTGACTATATCACGAGCTTGGCACAAAAGACCTAATTGAGCTACCGATGGGATATATGCGCTTTGGCCGTAAGTCCATATAGCAAACACTCTGTCGGCCATGTGTGAGGTGGCAGGACTTGACGTATATAGCGCGAAGGTGTTTTCATTGCCATCGTAAGCATCAATATCAGCCGATGTGCCTTGTGATATCCCAATGGTGTCAGAAAACTGCACATCTTCCAATTCTCGTATATAAGCAGCAAAAGCCTTATAGCCTTCATCTTCGCCACGGTTGATATGGAATACTACTCCCACTGGCTTTTTGCTTAATTCTGTTGCCACTTCTGCCTCAACAATCGACCCATCACTGCATAGCACCTGACCGATTTTCATTGAGGTGTCAGGAAAATCTTGGTGCGCATCGCATGAAGCCATTGCAATGCAAAGCATCAAACACAATATGTAATAAATCTTTTTCATCTTTCCTAAGAGTTTAAAGAGGTAACTTTACACCAATCGCCAAACCAGTGCGGAAAAGGTCTTTGCCCTCGATCACTATTTCCGTCTTGGCTTGCCAATACACTTGCCATCCATGCTTTAGGCAGTAGGAGTGTTCATATCCAAGAGTTACTGCGCCTATCACATGGTGAAGGTCAGAACCGAGCCAACCGCCAATGCGAAGGCTACTATGATGATTGCGTCCAAGGCTTACGCAAGGTTTGTATGTAATACCCCCTCCCCAGGTATTATAGTAATGCCAAAATGATTCAGGGCATACATGGCCGCAACTCTCGCATTTCTTCCATTTCAGATATGCAGTGCCAAAGAACTCCCAAGCTGCGTGGTGCGCACCTTCTTTCTCTACTCCAATGGTAGCATCCCAACCGTTTTCGTAGAGCAATCCAGTGCCTACTACCAATCGGGTATCTTTATCACCAGCCAAGCCTTGGGCTGTGCCAAAGAATATGGCTATTAGAATCAGTAAAGGCTTCAACGTTTTCATATTATTCTTCGTTTAGGAGTAGATTACTGAATGAATCGGCATTAAGCACATCCTCATAGTCGATGCTGAGGCTAATAGTGCGACCTGAGATTTGTTCTTCGCTAACCTCAATAGTAAGCACCTTGTCATTCGGGAATGTGAGTTTCTTGATTACTATCACTTGGCGGTAACTCTTTTTGAAGGTCAAATTAGGATCGAGAATAATTACTGGCTCCAATTCTATTTCCTGACTGTTAGTAGCCTTGGCCAACTTTTTATCACACAACTTCACTCTCATCTGGTCAATGTCAAAGCGTATGTTGGTCTTATTCTCAATCGAAAAGTCGAGAAAGAAGTAATCACCCACGGCATACACATTGTTGAGCCTCATTTCAAGCTTGGTGTTCTTGTTGCTCACATTACGGTAAAGAGCAGGACTATTCCAAATCCTGCGAGCAAACTTATACAAATCTTCGGTGCTCATGCTTACGGCAGGATTGTTGTAGGGATTTTGTTCATTGGTTTGGATTGTCTTGTCAGTTACAGCCTCTTCCAATTGGCTGGTATAGATTAGGGCATATTGGGTGCGATAACGCTCAGTCACTATGCTCACGATTGCCAAGCAATCGCCATCAACGTGACCTCCTTCCTTGGGTTTGAGGCGAATCACATTGTCAATGGGTTGGTCGCCTGCAACAAGGTCGGTGCTGATGTCAACAAAACGCACCGGCTCAGTGGCAGTGATCATAGTGGTCACTTGCTCGTTCACCGTAAGCCACTCCAATTCATTATAGGTGTTTTGAGCCATAGCTTCTGAGAAGCAAAGGCTAAGAGCGACTGCTGTAAGTGTCTTTTTGATATTCATAATGGTTGGTTTTTGATTTTTGTTGAGTTACTGCACACGTCCGTTTACCAGATATACCTGAGTGCCATATTTAAGCTTGGCACGGTTCTTTTTGATTGCGCTTGACAGAGCTTGTGTGGAGCGAGAAATTGCATTCTGTAGGCTTTGGATCCCCCATTGTTCCATAGAATTGTTGTAACTGCTGCCAATATTCACATTCTGCCCCATTGCGCTACCGGCTATCTCCTTGGAGGTTTCACGGAAAGAACTTTGAGGAACATAAAGCCCTTCGAGACCATCCATATCGTACATCCTAAGATTGACCTTAACGATATTGTCATTCACAAGCATAGTGTTGATGCTGCCAGTCACACGCTGGCCACCGAATCCGCTCATTGTGGCATAGATATAGGTGCCTTTCTTCACGGTCACGCCATCAAGGTCGATGTCATCAAGCAGCCTCAATCGCACTCGGCTTCCATCTACAGCTTTGATGTCCTCATCGATTATGGCCTTGATAAGGTTGGGTTGTGGGTCATTCTCAGCCAAGGTGTTGAAGTAGTCATTCTTGACATTTACCTTTTTTACTACGGTGGTGGCTTCATCCATCACATCAGGCACAGTAACAGCATTGGCTTTTTCCTCAGTCGCCTTTGCTTCGGTGTTTTCAGTCACTACTTCAGGTGTTTCTGTTGATGGATTATTGACCTTATCATAATCTTCGAGTTGTTGGCTTAAGATTCTCTGCATTTCAGCTAATGCCTCTTGTTGCTGTTGCTGGGCTAATTCGGCTTGGCTTGGCTGAGTAGATTGTGTAGTCTTTTGTGCGTTAGCCTGGGCCTCTTGTGCTTGACGGTTAAGTTCTGCTAACATAGCGTTGAGCTCCTGCTGAGATTTGTCGCCTTCCATTTGAGCCAATTCATCATCGGTGTACTTTGATTCATACTCTTCGGGGCCAATCGCTTGTTCTTCTTCGATGTTGTCAATCGCAGTGAGGTCAGTGACATTGCCAAAAGTTTTCTCCAAATTGCTACGGCGATCACCGATGCCATCACCTCGAATTGAAGCGTCAGGTATCTTTGGATTAATATAATCAGTAGTTTCACCAACCATATCTCGGTCGCTGGTATCAAGTGTAACCATGCTGATTATTGGATTAATCACCATCAAGCCAGTGAGGTATATAATCGTGGGGAGTATATACTTTGGCTGGTTCCATTTTATAGTTTTCAAGTCAATATTCATGGCTCTGTGGTTTGTGGTTCGGAATCTGTTTCATTCTTTTCGGAATTCTTGATGAGTTCCAACTTATGAGTTTTGCGTTCTTCCATCGCTTTCTCTAACCGCTGGCGTTGAAGCTCTACGGCTGAATGTTGAGCCGAAGCGTTCTTAACTGCAATAGTCAGTGAGGCGATTGATTGCATGAGCAAGAGACCAATAACGGTAAATACGATTGCGAAGAATCGCTTTGGATGTGCCTCTGCTTTAGTTTTTATCCATTGAAATGCCTTGTCGAACCTGCACCATTTTGCAAATCTTGCTCCTGCTTCTTGCCATTTCTTTCTTTTTTCTTGATGTTCGGGTGCCTCGATATCCAAAGGCTTTTCACCGAAAAGAATTTTCTTGACATTCATAGAGCAAGGGTATTAATAGTTAGGCTTGGCTTTTTGTTCTATATCTCGGTTGACAAGTGTGCGCCAGTTCACAATCATTAGTCCATGAGGATTATTATCCGATCTTGGCACCTTTTTCAGCCCTCCGGTGGTCACAAGCTCTCGGATGATGGTAGTGGTTCTGCGCTCGATCCTTTGTCTGCCATAATATGTGAAAGTCATGTCGTCCATATTGAGATTGATGCTATCGCACATGATCGAACACATTGCGCTTGCTCCCATAATGCTGCTGTAGAATCCTTTTTCCTTCAGGGCATTGTATTGAGCCAAGCCTGTTTCATCCACCATATATAGAGCGCGATCAATATTGGTGCGTATATACTTGTCATCTGGAACCAAGGTGAAGAACATATTATGGAAACGTTCGATGTGAGACCGGGCTTCGATTTCAAGCGTTTCACTCATGTCGGTACGGCTGACAATGATTGGCACATTGCCATCAAGCACATAAATCCTTTTGTGAGATTCGTTCACCATATTAGCGGCTGTTACCATCGACGCAATAGAAATGATTATTGCACCCACGATAAAGATGCCGCAAATGATGATTACGAGCTTAATTTTGTTTTCGAGATTCTTTATTACCATGTCTTTTGTGTTTTGATGTCATTATACGAATGCTCTGCCTACGCCACCAGTCACACTGCCAGCTGCACCCTGGAGCGGGCCACGCATACCGCCAGCCACGCCTTCGCCAAAGCTACGGGCAGAGAAAGCTGTTTCGCCTTCGGGTATGATCCACGATGCCAAGTCAGGAACTAAGCCCAAGCACTTGCAAGCCACGATTGATGCAGCCATCAAGTAGCCAGCTGTGAAGAAGCAACTTTGGATATATGAGGCATAGCTCTCCACATCGCAACTGAGGGCTTCGAGATTGTCAAGCTCGATGCTTAACACGATGTCAAATAGTAGGAGTACATAGAAGCCAATGAAAAACAACATTGCGCCATACAGTTGTACTGTGATATATCTTACCAGCCATTTCGCCCATGCTCCTTCCCATTTCGGCAGGATTGAGAAAGCCCATTGTATTGGACCGAATATAGTCAATGCTCCCAATAAGATTTGCTGGCAGTAAATCGTACCCCACCAACCAATGCGGTAAACTATTAGAGCAATAAACATTACCAACTTGTCAAGCAACACGATCAATCCAGCACTTGTAGTTTTAATAGTATTGCGAGCCATTTCTACTGCGCTTGAAACTTCGCTGTTTGTATCTGTTAACTCTGTACCATCCGTACTTTCGGCACTTGTGTTTTTGTTAGCAGCTTCTACCAATGCTCTGCAATACTGGTCAATTGAATCTCTTTTTTCAAGAGCCACTTGGATATCATTATATCTTTCCTCAACACTTTCAGCCTCAATCTGATAAAGGGCATGGGTGTATTGTCCTAAACAATTAGGAATGTAAGCAACAATGTCAAGCACCGAAGCCGTCTGAGATGACATGCTTCCAACTCGGCTAATGCTTGTGATTGCTGGAGGATACCACCAACTCATTACTATAGAGATTCCAAGCACCCTGAGAATTTTAAATACGTCTAAAGGCTCATGCTTTACCATCATTTTATATGCCATGCTTCCTGCTAAAACTAATGTAAACACAGTGGCCAAGCCCATGCTGATTTGCAGTATGAGCCAAAACGGGCCATTGGGCTGAATAAAGGTGCTATCAGTCAGAAATTCATTGGTGGAAAAAATCACCTGGTCGATTTCTTCTTCCAATAAGTCAATACCGAATTGAGATATGATGGTGTCGTCTTCTGAAATCATAATTTTCGTTGTTTTGATTGGTTAAGTAAGTTACTCTGACTTTGAACTTGGTACTGCTCCCCATCCAGCCTCCAAGAATCTCATTTTAGCTGCTTGGATAGTTTGCGATCTTCTACTGCTATCTGGCAGCACAAGCCTTGCATTGCTTTTGAGCTTCAAATCAGTCTGATTCTTTAGCCAATACTTCTTGTTAAGTCGGCTCAGTTCAACATTTGCCCTAACCATTTCAGCATAAATCTGATTGTAGGCTCTTTGCCTTTCCGAGTTCGGCATTTGCATATTCAAGCTCGATCGCGCATTTACAAACTGCATTATTTTATTTTTCCAATGTTTGGCTGTGTTTGAACCTGGCAGAAGCATTTCCAATGTGGTGTATCTTTTATCTATTTCACTTTGCAGATCATCAAGCCTAGAATTTTCCGTCAAGGCAATAGCATTGACATTTCTATCAGCCATCTGGATGGTTTCAAACTCTGCATTTTCTTTCATTAGGGTATCCACCTTCTCAGCATAAGGAATCTGTTTCTCCAACATCAATTCGGATTCTGTGGTATAGAGAGTTTTGTTGGTAGCATTGGCTGTTTTGGCATAGTTCTTATGGAATGTAGTAAAATACAAGGCAGAATATGACCCCATCCCTGCATAGGCACCTTCGATGGCATCGAGCTTGGTTGCATCATGCTTCATAGTATAAGATACTCCCTGAGCGTTTCCTTGAACTGTGGCTATGCCTATAAGCATTATTATGAATGTGATTTTTTTCATAATCATTCGGTTTTTGAAGTTATTGCATCTCGTTTTCGTTGCAGCCAATCAGCCAAAGCACCGTCACATATTTCTTTTTTTGATCTTGCCTTTTCCACTGCTTTGCTGAAATATACACGCCTGACATTGATGTAATGCCAAGTGGTGCGATACATGCGTTTCAGCGTAAGTTCGATCATGTCAAGAGTAGCATTGATTTCTTCCAAGCCCTCCATTACAGTCGCCGTCTTGGAACCAGCCTCAGTAGCATAAACAGCAGCCAAGGCCCCAAGACTTACCACCATGTGTTCTACCTGACCCTGAATTTTCTCAATGCCATGCTGCGCAATGGTTATGATTATGGTGTCAGCTACTTCGATGCGCTTACGCTTTTTCACCTGTTGAGCATAGGTTTCAAGAGTGTTTACATATTCAGGCAATATTGATGATACGCTCTGATATGTAGTGTAGCTGTTAAGCACAGTCTGCGCACCCATTATCAGCGCATCTATTACATCAAAGGCTTGCGTATATTGGTTGAGCTTATCTTCGATATCATTCTGCTCTATGAAATCCTTTTTGCAGATATTATGCAGTGATTCATTGCAAGTCTCAGCAGCTGACCGAGCCACAAGTATTGACCTTACAGCCTTGTGGTTGGAGATATAGGCTTCGGTGCATGTAGCATCGAAGTTCTTATCAGCCCACGCAGTGAGGCTTGACAACATCAAGAAGAATAGTGTAATATGTAATGCCTTTGTCTTCATTCTTTATTCTAAAGGGATAGCTTGAGAACCATCTGATATTTTGTAAAGAGCGTTCTTGCCGTTCTTTAACCATATATCTCTTCTTTCTTCGGCTAAAGTCTTTTTCTTATTCTTATCCCAGTCAATCATGCTGTTGGTGCTATTGAAGAGATAAGCCAATTTGAATTTGAACCACATGGCACGTTCGGCTTGTACCAAAGTACGATAAATCCTTACCAGACGGTTGGTGACTTCAATGGCCACCTCTAAGCGGTCGCAAGCATACAACAGATGCACAGCATGGTCTGGCTCTGTATAGTCATCAGCTTCTATGCGAATGTACTCTACGGTGACATCACATTCTGGATAGTCGCTATTGGCTTTGGCAATCACTTGATTCACAGTGTTGGCATTGGCGATGTTGGCTGATTCTGTGTTGCTTGGATCAAGGTCAATTACTTTGTAAACTGTGGTGTTGTCACCAGTGCCACCAAGGCTCCAGTTGATATCCATCCTGGCACGGTGCACCTTTATTCCAAGCTTTTTCTTCACTGGCTCTGCCATGCTCACGGTGGCTCGAAATTCAATCTGGTTTCCATCTTTGCCTATCTTGCATTTGCGGATCCATGTGTAATTTTCCCAATGGCCACTATCGAGCCATACAAGATTCCAAATCTTCTGGAGATAATTCATCAAGTAAGGTATGCGTTGCCAGTTGTCAGTTTGGTCCGCATTCTCTTGTTGTATTTCTTCCCATGCTGCATTCAGGTCATCAAGGTCTTGCTTGGCTTGGTTGAGTTGAGATTGATATCCGTTCAGCACCTCTTTTTTCTCATAGTATTCGGATTTTAAAGCCTGGGCTGTTTCGGTGTCACCATTAAGATTAGCTTGTTTCATCTTTTCCAAGATTTCCTCCATTTCACTCTGAATGTTGGCTATCTTTTCTTCAAGAGTAGAAATCAATGTCTTTCGGATATTAATTTCGCTTTCCACATCATTCAAATCCTCGGTGTCATCACTGCTCAATGAAGTTTTCATCGAACAAACTTTTGCATGAGGTCCAAGTTTGGTTCCGCAATCCCAGCATCTGTAGCGAGTGGTTTGCTCTCCCAAATTGGATTCATCATGACAGGTAACTGATACGATGGCTTGTGAGCAACCCTCTACTTTTTCGGTAGTGGCATCTTCATAATAACTTTTAGAAGTAAGATAGAATTGATATGAATCGGTCTCTGCATTGTAAGCATCCAATCTGCTTTGCATAACCTTTGAGAATTGGTTATAATCCATGCTTTTACTATCAAATAGTTCGGAATCTACAGCTGCCGATGGCTGAGGCTTGGCTTTCGGCACTATGTACCACATTTGTTTGTAATATTGGCCAAGACTTTCGTCAGCATAGTCAGTACCCCAGTCAATGGGATTAAGGCTAACAAGGTTGAACACCTTAGCTGGATCATTCATTATCGCGTCGCAAGCAGCCTTGGCCATATTCACATCATAAAGAGTGGTATGAGCCAAATTCTTCCAAGAATCTGTCAGATTCCACATTTCCTTAAGTCCAGCCTTTGTAGTGAGGTCAATGTGGCTCGTTATTTTGAATAGGCTGTCAGCTTCTTCATAAAGGTCAACGCCCATGGTTTTATACTGGTCAACAATAGCCCTTACTTGTTCTTTCAGGTTCTCCTTGCTAACAGTTACGCTAATGCTATCACCAAAGTGGCTGAAACGTTCTTTCCAGTCAACGCCTCCGAGTTGGGTAAAGTCAACCATTGATCGGAATGGCTCTGCAACTTCGAGGAATGAGAGGTGGTCAAAATTGAGTTTGGAGTTGGTGCATATTGACAGGAACTGATTGCAAAGGCTCTGTACTTCATTTGTAGTCTTGAATATGTAGTTGCCCCAAAATAAAGCGGTGGCTGGGTCGTTCATCATGATTTGTGCCAGGTTGACAGTTTTGGTCATGATGTTAGGCACCAACTGGCATATCAGCTTGTAATAGAAATTTTCATCACTGCTCCAAAGCCCAGCATCGGTCAAAGCCTTGTGAAGAAGATATTTACTGAGGAATACAGTGCTCCCAGCTTCAAAGGCTTGCTTGTATTCGTCCCTTATATGCTCATCGGCTTCTGCGCGTTTCTTTTCGATTTCTTGCAGTGCAGTGAAAATGGTTCCCATTTCAGCAATGGTCTTCTGATCCACGTTGATTTCAACGTAGCTGTAAGCCTGTGATCTCAACATCGACATCACTGCCATTACTATTATGAGTACTATCTTCTTCATCGTTAATCGTTTAATCCTTACGGTTTACAGGTTTAGCACCTTATTCGCTGCCATCACCTTCTGAGCAAATGCCAGATAGGTTTTGCATCCATCCTTGTGCCAATCAGCGATGTATTTCTTCAATGCTCCTTCATGGCTGCAATTCAATTCACGTTTGTAGAGTTTCAATGCCTCTTTTTCAATTCGTTCTGTTGTAAAGGTCATATACTCTTCGGGTGATACCTCTACACCATATACGCCGCTCACCAAGCCGCGACGAATGAATACCTCCTTGAATGGTGGGCGGCCTACCTTGTTGTCAAGCTTGTTAATGGTGAAGATTTTCTTTTTATCCACATCAGTCAAGCCTAACACTTGCTGTATTTCGTCAAAGCGTTCTTGGAATTTTGATTGGTCAAGCAAGATCACCACATCCGAGTTGTTGATAATAGCCTCCTTTACAATCTTACTTCCAATGATATCTTGAAGCTCTTGGGTCACTACTCCCACCATTCCCCAGAATTTTCGGCACGTTTTGTAAAGATATTTTATGTATTCAGCCATCAGGGGTGTAGCAATGGCTTTCCAGGCTTCTTCGATCACCAAGCATTTGCGATTCTTTTTCAATCGCATCTTTTGGATAAAGACATCCATAATCACGAGGATAATCACTGGGAAAAGCGTAGCATCGTCCTTCACTGCATCAATCTCAAAGACTATGAAATTTTCATCAAAAAGCGTAGTTTCTGACTGTTCGTTAAGGGTCTTTTCATATTCTCCTCCTTTGTAGAATGGCTTTAACTGCTGACGAAAGGTGGACGGACGCACAGAATCTGGACCTTCTTTGGGTATGCTATCTTCGGCACAGATGATGGCTATATCTTCGCAAGCAAACTCATAGAAAGAGTTAAATGACAATTCGTCCACTTTCATGCCCTTGCGACTTTTACCCAAATCCTCTATAAATTTTTCAATTTCTTCCTCTATATCTACTTCATCGGTGTGGATATTTCGACTATTCAGACGATCGTGGATGTTGAGATTGGTGGTTTCCGCTTTTAGGCTCTTTTTGAGCTGGTCAAAACGGTCAGAGGTATAGCCTTTAGTGCCATCAAAATATGTGGCATAGTATTCGTTGATGATTTGGCGTACTACTCGTTTCTCAGTGGGCGACACATCGCTATCATTGCCTTTCCAAAGCTGGAGAATAAGATTCATGAGGAAGTTGATCTTCTCCGGATTGATTTCATCTTTAGTGAGCTTGAAGGGATTCATGGCAATGGGCTTCTCACGTGTATAGCTGATATACTTACCTCCTAAATGTTCGCATAGCCCTTCATAACTATTTCCTGTATCAACCAATACGATATCGGTGCCTTGCTCACTGAGCTGGCGCACAACTGAGTTCATGTGGAAGCTCTTGCCTGAACCTGAGGGACCGACACAGAAGAAATTGCTATTGTCGGTCATCTTCACCTTGCCTTCCTTGCCTGTGATATCAATTGCTATTGGCACACCTTGTCGATTTGTGTAATAGATTTGTAGCGGAGATTCTTCACTGTGTAGATAATGCTCCTTGGCCATAAGGCACATAGCAGCGTCGCTTAGGGTAAGGAAGCGGTCGTAGTCAATATTGAAACTATAACAATTGCCAGGGAAAGAGCATACATATAGTTCAAGTTGGTTGTAGGATCGTTGGCTTATGTGGATACCAAGACGGTCCAGAAAATTCTCTATAGCATTAGTTGGCCGATGAAAATCAACTGATTCATCACATGCAATCATTATATTGTAATGGGTGTAAACCAATTGCTTGCTTTCGCGAGCGATTACATCCATCACCTTGGTAATGTCTTCTACTGCAATTTGGTTCCCTGCACTTGGAAATGAGGCATGGTAGTGCTTTTTCTTTTCCAGTTTTGCCAATTCCTTTCGCTGGCTTGGCATAAATGTTACTTCATTGTAAATCACAGTGTCCGCCTCTGGCACTGAATCCAAAAAGGCCATTATGTCAACTGGCATTGAGATATTGTTAATCTCGATATTGGTATAGGGTCGCAATGTGTTTGGAAGACCAACGTCACCAACATCCACCACGGTATAGGTACGAAATTTTCTTGTGCCTATTTCAATACATTCGTCGGTTACATTGAAGTTGTTGAACTTTGGTACTTTGGAATCAAAGTCCATTGCGAAGAAACGGTCAACATATTCTGTGGCTTCTTCAACGGTAAGAAGTGAAGCTGACACTCCTGAATCTTTCAGTAGAGAAGCTGCCTTTTCAACCTTTACAAGAAATTCTTTCCATTTCTTATCATCGTAGTTGAATAACTTGCTTTTCTTGTTTTCTTGGGTTATGGTAAGATAGGTATGAGCATCTGTATATTTACGGCCTTTGAAATGCTCAAAGTATGATTTTGACAGATAATCCAACCTTTCGGTATGTTCTTTTTGGAATTTGCGCCTTACATACACATCCTGCTTGTGCATGGCATAACCTTCTCCAAGAGTTTGCATTATTGAGGTGAGAATACGGTTAAATTCGTAATAGGCACTTATATCGGCGCAATATTTCTGTACTGGATTTGTGAATTTGAATATGACTGAGTATTCGCCAGTTTTGGTGTACAGTACGGCATATCCACCGACATTCTCAATCGAATAGTAAATGTCTTTGAATATGTGCTTGCGCTTGCCTCCAGTGCCGAAAGCATATACGCTGATTGCCATGCCTACGAATATGCAGGTGATTGCAAATAGTACTGTCAATGTCATCGCGTATTATCCTTTATTCTTGTATCTTTTGGTTATTGTTTCAGCCTTATAGCTGATAGTGGCGTGTGTAAACAAAGATGCCTTTGTCAGTTTTCTTAGAGTATAGTCCTTTCTGGCGTTTGGTTATAATCATAATGGCTGTATAACAGATAATTATAGATGTTATGATTAATGCAGCCAGAAAGCCCATCATTGCACTTGTAACAATGTAGGTGAAAAAAGCCGCTACGGCTCCATATATAGCCCATTTGAAATATCTCCCTTGCAAACCCATCAGTTCAAAGGGCATTTGAAGCCCTTTGAAAATGGGATAAGAGATTTTTTCTTCATCTTTGGTCTTTTCCATTTGGATTAAGCTGATGCTAAGAAGAGGCTTGGACCAAACTTTAGACCCAGGATAAGGAAGATACAGCCAAGTGCCAGGGCGACGAGCGATTTCTTAACACCTTGCTCTTCATCGTGAATCTTTTGGTAAACGCAGTAAATGGTGATACCGATGGTAGCTCCTCCGAGAGCGAGGCAGATGTAGTTGACGTACTCAGGGTACTTGATCAATTCTTCTGCGGCTGATTGCATTGCTTTGGTTATGAGCGAAAGATCGCCCGATCCTGTCAGTGAATAACCGTCAGCCTTGGCGGTCATTGCGCTCATAAGAAAGACAATGGCCAGAGCAATGCGGTCATAGGCCATTTCTCGTACTCTTACGAGCTTTTTGATGAATTTCTTTAGCATGATGGATTTATTTGATTGGTTATGAGTTGTTGGAATTATCCTGTTTTATCCTGTATAGCAGAAGCCGAAAAGCGCAGGGAAGAATCTGACACTGATTACAAGAAATATGGCACCTCCTAATAATTTATACAGATTTAATTTAGTATCTCTTTCTTCGTTTTTGATTTGTTCAGATACTTCCCAAACTCCTACGAGAAATAAATCTGCCGCTATTGCAAAAACTATCCACATCACATAAATGTAAACTTCGCATACGAAGTCATAAGCATTGTAAAGGCCATCGGCACCAGCTGACCAATAATCCACACATCCCACACCACAATGGCCTGGGATAACGCTTAGGACAATAAAGGCTATTGCCAACAGCGGTCGCATAATATGATTGATAGATTTCATTTCCTTTTGGTCATTATTCAGGTGTCTTAATTCTCACCACTTTTGGCGTGGGTTTGTTGTACATCCTCTCTGGCACAAGACCTATGCGGATGAAATCTTCAAATTCGTAATCCTCCATCTGATTGCTGTAGGTCTTAGGAAGAGCGTTGAGAGTTCTATTATAGTATGTCACGGAATCAGCAGCACTGTTTGTGGTCTTCTTAGGTGTGGTTTGAGGTTTGTCAGGCGTGGTGGTTTCGGTAGTTTTTTGAGTATTTTCGTTGGTCTTGCCAAAAGGTAGATTTTCGTTTTCTTGTTTTGCATCCGTTATTGTGGCATCTTCAACGGTGCTGACATCCGTGGTGATAGGAGGGGTCACTACTGGTTCCTCGATTATGGTTTCATCTTCCTCTTTGATCAACTCGCCAGTTTCGGTTACTTTGGTCTTTTTAAGCCTGGGTATCTTCACGCCGGCCGAGATGGTCTCACCCTTGGTCTTATTCTTGCCACTTTTCTTGGCAGAATCCGACCAAATATTGTACCCCATTGCTGACAGCCATAGGGTAGTCCATATCAAACTGAATATGACATTTGGGTTCATAATGTGCTTGAATTTTGGTTGTGTCTTTTGAAATTTTCTCACAAAGAAAAACATAAATTTCCTAAAACCATCCACTTTTAACTAAAAAATCACTTTTTACCCCTCGTTTTTCCACTTTTCTCACGATTGATTTTTCATAACTGAACCTTTCACCCACTTCGTTGCACAGACCTCTAAACCCAATCTTATTCATATTTCCCATCTTTAACATGAAGGGATAAGAAAACTTTTGCTATCTTTGCACTATCAATCCACATTCACAAATCACATTCACATGGAATCTGAATACCTCAAGAGAAAACGTCAGGAATATAAGGATTTTGTGGCCGACCAGGCCAAAAGCAGCTTAAGTAATCTGACATTGGAGGAACAGATTGAAGTGATTAGAGAGAAGATAGATGCTGGTGAAGAAATACCCCTAAAACCAAAGAGTCCATTAAGGATAGTAAAGAAATCAAGGAAAGAAAAGGAAGATCGTAAACAATTAGAATCGGGATTGTCCTCGGTTAAGACAGAGCAATTAGAGGATAATGCTGAGAAAGAAGCTAAAGCCCTAAAAACAAAAATAGTCAGAAATTACTCGAAGGGTCCATTTGCCACGCTCAACAAACGAAAACCCACTAAAAATGGAGAATATTCAGTTTATATAGGTTTGGGCTACAATAAAGATATTTATTTCCCCACTGGTATAACAGCCAAATTATCCCAGTGGGATAAAAAGAAGCGCAGATGCAAGGGGAAGGACGCTAAGGAGAAAAACCAAGTCATAGAGCGTCATTTGGAAGAAGTCTTTACCATGGTAGCCGATATGAAGAAGGCTGGACTTTTCGATAGGGCGAATAATTCTCAATTGAGAGCCATGCACACAATTTATTGTGATTGTAGTGTAGAAATGGCTGCTTTGGCATTGGAGAGGCTATGCCAGCAAAGAATAATTATTCAAAATGGAGTTGGGAACTATTCGGGGGATGCTGTTACTTTGACTGCTGTTAATTCTGGTCAGGATGGAATTGTTGCACCCAAGCAGAATGAAAATATGGTGTCAATGTTCCTTAATGTTGCCAAGGCTAAGAACCAACGCAGTGGTGAGCTGGTGATGGATACTCTGAAAAAGCTCTTACAACTATATAAGCCCGAAGAACTCCAATTCAATGCAATCAATAAGCTCTGGCTTGAGGATTTCCAAAAGAGATGTAAAAAATTAAATCTTTCTGACACCACTATTGGATTGCACCTGAGATATATCCGAATGGTGTATAACTATGCCGTGGAGGAAGGCAAGGCTCATGGCAATCCATTTAAACATTTCAAAATTCCGAGGGGTGGAGGGCGCAAGCGAGCTATATCGGCTGATGAAATCCGGAGATTGATGAATCTTGAACTCCCGGAACACTTATGCAAATATCGTGATATTTTAATGCTCACATTCTGCCTTATAGGTATCAATTTCGTTGATCTTTGTAGATTGAAGGAAATAAAGAATGGCCGAGTGGAATATAGGCGAGCCAAAACGGGCAAACCATATAGCATAAAGGTTGAGCCAGAAGCAATGAAGTTAATCGAAAAACTTAAGGGTGAGAAGTTTCTTCTTTACTTTTTGGATAACCATAAGGATTATAAGACTTACTATCGCCAGCTGGGCCGAGGGTTAAGGGAAATCAAGAAATTGATTGGCTTAGAAGAATTATCTACTTACACGATGCGCCATTCATGGGCTACGATCGCCTCATGGCTTGAAATCCCCAAAGAAACCATCAGTGCTGGCCTCGGCCACGACATTGGCAACCGCATCACCGCCGTCTATATCGACTACGACCGTAGCAAACCCGACGAAGCCAACCGTATCGTCCTCGACTGGATTTACAAAAAGAAACTCCCCAAAGGCCTCGCCAAACGCCTCGGACACAAAGAATCGTAACTTTTGTAATCATCTATTCCTTTCAGGTGATTCTCAACATCTTAATCCTCCTCTCCCCTTGCCGAGGTCGAAGCAGCACTTGACAGCGAGGAAACCGTTGAATACCAGGACGAATTCACCTACGCGTGGAGCGAAACGGTTTTCACAACAAACTCTGCATGCACGGCCATGCCGTTTGCCACCAGGTTCCCTGACTTGGATACTTCGGTGGAGGAAGCCGTGATAATGGTTAACGGCGATGCCTACACTTCCGAATTCTATTCAGGCCATGCGGATGTCGAGTGGCATGGCGAGCCGATTGCCGGAGACTATGCGGTTAGGTCGGCGCAAACTGACTGCGCCAAGAGGCAGTGTCCTTGCTGGGATTTCAGAAACGTTTCGTTGACTGCCGTGAAAACTCCACTGCTCAACGCTGATTATTATTCACAGCATGTGGGGTGGCCTCTTTTAGGATGTTTCCAAAATCAAGTTTCCCTAACCGAGCTGCACGAAAGGCTGTTCTTCTACAATGCCAAAATCACTGATTTCACCTCCGTATTTGCTGGGTGCTCTTCTTTGGAAGAATTGCCGTCGGATTTGTTCGATTACAATCCAAAGGCGGAGTCATTCAACGGCTGCCTATCTAGCACAGCTGTTTCGGAATTGCCAACCGGCCTTTTCAAGTCCAAGCCATGCGCCACTGATTTCAGATCTTGTTTCTATAAATGCACTCATTTGAATAATCTGCCTGACAATCTTTTTGAAGGATGCCTGGCGGCATTGTCTTTTTCGTATTCGTTCGCGCAGTGCGAAGCATTGACCTCAGTTCCTTCTGCGCTTTTCAAGAGCTGCCCTTCCGTTACAGATTTTTCCAACACGTTTTTCCGATGCTACAAGCTTAAGTCTTTGCCGAACGATTTGTTCAAGAACAACGCACTGGCTACCAATTTCATGGCTTGCTTTGCCGAATGCCAAGCTTTGGATTCGATACCATGGGACCTTTTTCATGGATGTCCCGCAGCCGAGACCTTTGGCGGAAACGGCAACTACCCCAATTACGGCTGCTTCGAGAACTGCCGTTCGTTGAGAGAAATTCCACCGACGGTTTTCATCAAATGCTCCGAGGCGAAAGACTTTCGCAACGTGTTTGCCATCTGCCTTAATCTGGAACAGTTGCCTGAAATGCTTTTCTGCGCCAACGCAAATGCCACGGACTTCTCGGGTGCATTTTATGGCGACAGAAAACTGACAGAATTGCCTGGCGACTTGTTTGCCAACTGCTCATCGGCTCAAAACATGAGTTCCGTGTTCGCCACTGCGCCCGCTTATTACGGCTACATGGCTTTGGCCCATCTGCCTGAATCTTTGTTTGAAGGCTGCCCAAATGTAACCAATTTCTCAGGCGCCTTCCAAGGGTGCAGCAGCGTTGAAGGAATGCTGCCAGAGCTGTGGCTTCGCGGAGTGGAAGGAACGGCTTATGAGGATTATACCGCGCCAACTTCATATTCTGGCTGTTTTTACGGTTGCACAAAAGCCGACAACTATAACATCGCTGGCAATTACGGCTGGAATTGACACTATAGCATATTGATTAGTCTTGTTCTGTATTTTCAAATATAACCGAAAACTACGGAACAAGATGTTTTTTTAGGATTGGAGGATGTTAACTTGTGGCATTCTATACAAAAGTTATAGTATGTTACTGAAGTGGAATAAGAAAAAGTTTTTCAGGCGAATTGAAAAATTTGTTTGTTATATAGAAAACTTTTGATTAACTTTGTATTCTGAAAGATATGAACCTGATTAATGACAACATAGAAAAAATAAGAGCCCTTTGCACCAAATACAAAGTGGAGTCAATGTCGGTTTTTGGTTCGCTGCTCACTAACAAGTTCAATGATAGCAGCGATGTAGACTTGTTGGTTTCTTTTTTGCCACACAATGTGGATTCTTTCGATTACGTTTCAAATTATTTTGGGTTGCAGGAAGAACTTGAATCCCTATTGCAAAGAGATATTGACCTTGTTGAAGAAAAGGGTCTGAGAAATCGGATTTTTATCGAAGAGGTTAACAAAACAAAAAAGACTATATATGGATGAAGAAAAACTGACCAAGGTTTTGAAATGCCTTTATGACATTAAAAATGCCATTTTAGACGTTGAGAGTTATTTTGAAGACTACCCTAATCGATACGATGTTTTTGCAAAAGACGGCTTGAGAATTGCTGCGGTTGAGCGAAAGACTGAAATAATGGGCGAGGCTGTCTATCGCATTTTTGACATAGATAAGAATTTTGAAATGCCCAATACAAAAGAAGTGATTAAAACTCGCAACCGAATAATTCACGGCTATGACAGCGTTACCCCTGAATTCCTTTGGGGGTTGTTGCATAAACATATTCCGAAGCTTAAGATCGACGTGGAGTCGCATATCGCAATCGTGGAGGACGCATTGGAAGAGATCAGGGAAGGACTAAGTTTTGAGGGACCTGGAGGCGGTCGAGGAATGTGACTTCTCTTTTAACGTCTATGAAAGACTCTACTTTATTTGTGTTAACAATCTGAAATTCATTTCTTTACATTTCTATTTATTTGCCGAGGTCGTGGGCTCAGCCGACGGCGAGGAAACCGTTGAATACCAGGACGAATTTGCCTACCAGTGGGTAAGCACCGAGTACACCACCAATGCTGCTTGCACTACCTTGCCTTTCAGCACTTACAGCCAATCCATGTACAAAAATTCCGTTGAAGCAGCCGTAGTCGTTGTAAATGGTGATGCCTATACTTCCGAACTTTACAATGGACATAGCGAAGTGTCGTGGACTGGCGAGCCGATTGCTGGTCAATATTCAGTTCGTTCAGGTCAAACCGACTATTCTATTCAGCAGTGCCCTGCATGGAGCTTCACAAAGCTTGGAAGCAAGCTCGTAAGTGTCGGCACCCCTCTGCTCAACTGCGCACACGATAACTTCTCTACTTCGTTGAACGATTGCAATTTCATCAACTGCACCAGCTTGGAATCCCTGCCAGAAAAGATGTTCGTTCATAATATCCAAATTACAATGTTTGGCAGGGGCGAAGAAGGCATTTTCATGAATTGCAGCGCATTAGAAAGCCTGCCCGAGAGTTTGTTCGAGGGATGCGTCAATGCCTACAGTTTCAACGGCTGCTTCCGAAGCTGCACATCGCTTCATTCAATACCGAGCAACCTTTTCAAGGACTGCACGTCAGCACAAGAATTTAACATGACATTTGGATACTGCACATTTGAAGAAGTGCCCTCCAATCTTTTCAAAAGCTGTTCGATTGCCACAACATTTCAAAACTGTTTCTACTATTGCAAAAATCTTAAGACTGTACCGTATGACTTGTTCCAAGGCAATGAAAACGTGAAAAGCTTCGAGGGAACCTTTTACAGCTCAGGCTTGACCGAAATCCCGGATTCCCCCGAATCTTTGTTTAGCCGCAATGCGGCTGCTAAGTCATTCAGTAGTTGCTTTGCAAATACTTCTGTCTCAGAAATACCAGAGCATTTGTTTGACGCTTGTGTTGATGCGACTGATTTCACATCAACGTTCTCAGGCACTTTGATATCATCAATTCCAGAAAACCTGTTCATAAACAATGCCAAGGCCACCACTTTTGATAACACTTTTTGGTCATGTTATAAATTGATATCAATCCCTGAAGGGCTGTTCAAATCCTGCGTGTCTGCAACCAGTTTTTATCGCACTTTCGCAAGAACGTCAATTGCCTCAATCCCCGAGGATCTTTTTGCAAGCAATGCTGAAGCGAAGAGGTTCGAGAGAACTTTTTGCGGCTGCAACAACTCAGCTCTATCAACAATCCCGGCTGGCTTGTTCAGAAACAACTCAGTAGCAACAAATTTCAAATACACTTTCAGTTCTTATGACGGGCAAGGGGGAACTCCGCTTGGGTCTTACGTATCCATACCCGATAATCTTTTTTCTTCTTGCCCCAAAGTCACCACCTTTGCGTCTACGTTTTATCAGCAGACTTTCCTGCAATCCATACCTGAAACATTATTCGACGGTTGTCCTGTTGCATCAGATTTTTCATCAACTTTCGGCAATTGTTATTCTGTCGAAGGCAAACTGCCAGAACTGTGGCTACGCGGAGTAGAAGGTACAGCCTATGAGAGTTACACTGCACCCACGTCTTATTCTGGCTGCTTCAATGGCTGCACCAAGGCAGATAATTACAACGAGGCAGGTAATTATGGGTGGAACTGAAATCACTTTTTATTGACAAACCTATATCCAGAACTCAGGTTATATGATTAAAAACTTGGTATCACATATGTGACACCAAGTTTTTTAGTTATGTGTTTTTTAATTGTTAGATCAATTCCAGCCGTGATTTCCGGCTTCATTGTAATTATCAGCCTTGGTGCAGCCATAGAAGCATTGTGAATACGAGGTAGGTACCGTAAAGTCTTCATAAGCCGTGCCTTCCACTCCGCGGAGCCACAACTCGGGCAGATTCCCCTCTACGGCTGAGCAGTTGTAAAAGCATGTTGTGAAATTAGTCACGTTGTGGCAAGAGTCAAACAATGTTGAGGGTATTGACTCGAGCAAGTCAGAATTCTTGAAGCAGCTTTCAAACGAAGTTACTGCTGTATTGTACTTGAATAAATCTTCATGAAGGCTGGTGCATGAAGAATACTTAAGCGCAGAAGCGAATGTAGCGGCCTTGACATTATGCACGAACAACCCGGCAGGAAATTCCTTTACGGTCCTGCAATCGCAGAATACACCGCTGAAATCAGTCGCTTCAGCATTGTTCGCGAACAGGCTTGGGGGGATGACAAGCTCTGTGCCGCTGTACATCCCAGCTTGATTGAACGCATAAGCAAAGCTCGTGGCATTGGGGTAGCCATTAAACAATTCAGCTGGGATTCCAGTCAGATTAGTACATCTATCAAACGCATGTGCAAATGAGACGCTTTTTTCATTGGAGGAAAACAAGGTTGCAGGTATGGTTTTCAAACAGATGTCATATTGAAAGACACATCCAAATTGACTTGCATTATAGTTGTTGGCGAACAGCTTTTCTGGCAAATCAGAAAGCATCGGACACGAGCAGAAGCATTTGTAGAAACTAGTAGCTGATTCACAGTTGTAAAAAAGTCCCTCATCAGGTAGCGTGGATAGAGCTGAGCACTGCTCGAATGTACCGTAGAAAGTGGTAGCCTTAGTAGTTTGATCGAAAAGTTCTTTTGGCACGGTGCTGATACTTGTGCATCTGAAAGTATAAGTAAAATCCAAGGCATTGGCATTATGCATGAAGAGAAATTTTGGTATTTCCGTAACAGAAGAACATTCGTTAAATGCTGAGGTAAAATTTTCAGCCAAAGGGTTGCAGCTGAAAAGATCTTCTGGTATGTCCTTAATTTTTGTACATCCATGAAAACATGATGTGAAGTTAATGGCATTCTTGCTGTATTTAAAAATTGTTTCGGGGATGCATTCCAATGACACACAATGGCAGAATAACCCTTCATAATAATTTACATAACCGAATTCCGTAATCTGAGGATTATAATAGAACAAATCACCAGGCACAGAAACAAGTGAAGTGCAATAAGCGAAACAACCGTTATGTCGTGAGCCGGCAGACCCTCTGCACATAGAAGTTTGATCACTATTCAAGAGAGGAGAGTCCACGCTGACCAGCTTTTTGCCTAAAGCAGCAAAATACCAGTAAGGAGACTGGCGCGAATAGAAATCGGTCTGGCCTGATCTAACAGAATACAGCCCAGCAATCGGCTCGTCGGTCCAGGACACAGACGAATGGCCTGAATAAAGCTCGTTTGTAAAAGGCGTCGCCGTTCACAATGATTACAGCTTGATCCTTTGTATTGCCAAAATTTTTCGCATATGTGTTGTCATCATAAATGAAAGGTACTTCAGTGCAGGCGGCATTGGTGGTGTACTCGGTGCTTACCCACTGGTAGGCAAATTCGTCCTGGTATTCAACGGTTTCCTCGCCCTCAAGTGCTGCTTCTACCTCGGCTCGGTAGGACTTTCCGTTTTCCATCTTCAGAAATTCGAACTCGTCAATCTCTAATGTGAAGGTCTGTGAGGTGATTAATTTGGGGGCTTTTAAGAGGTTTTCATCAGGCGAAACTGTTTCTGAATCAATACAGTAAAGACCAGTGACAGTATAGGTGCGACCAAGAGGACGATCATACATGGCACCAACTATGTGCATACCCTCCTGAGCGGCTACTAATCGAGCTTCTAATGGCGTAGAATCCCATTTTTCTACCGAAATTGAGAACTGAATGAAGTCAGTTGGGGTGATGTCGGGATCACCAAAACGCATGACTATCATGTAACTAACACCAGCCTCAAATGATGGTGAGATGGTAGTAGTGTATGTGCGAGTTTGTTCAGGCAGACCACCATTAGAATATGTGAAATCTACGGTGATTTCGTACTCGTCGGGGTTTGATGAATCCGTCTCAGGCACCATGTAAATGAAACTATCAGATGCATTCAGCACAAATGGTTCATCCTCCACAGGATCGAAGTCGTAATGGTTGATTGCGTCACCTGAAAGATCAAATGTGTTGGGGTCATTATCTGCCTTCACCCATTCTCCAATTGCAAGATCAAGTGTCGCCTTAGTATATGGAGTGGTAAGCGTGAGGCTGTTGATGGTGACAGTGGATCCATATAGATAACCGCCATCAGTCCATGGCTCCAAACGAAATCCAACTTTAGAAAGAGCATGAGCAAAGTCAAAAGCCACAGTGCCATCCTCGTTAGTCTTATTCAATGAGGAGGCTCGCAGAAGATCTATATGGTTGGTAGGGCAAGTGCCAGGATGGAAAGTCAAGATGGGATCGCCTTGATAATCATTAGCCGATAGGGCCGTGATTTCCGATGATGTTGCATCCTTGGCTTCGGGCGATGATGTATAAGGCCAGTATGCGAAGAAAGATACTTTCTCCGTAGTTGATGCGGGCCAATATTTGATCGGTTCATAGTGCCAATGAGAGTTTATATAAGTCACTTGCTGGTTATACATGAAATCAGGGATCCAGTCGGCTGTGCTTGCATTGTAATCTTCTTCGCCTGTGAGACAAGCCATCACGCCGAAGCCAGACGATGACGCACGTATGATGTCGGTATTGGCATCCTGAGCGCGTGATGCCATAGTAGAGACAGAGCCGCCAAAGGCTATTGAGCCGTCAGATGGCATTTCAGGTTCATCAACATAATACTCAATATCGTTACAAGCCGAGAATGCAACACTTAGGAAAAGAGCAGGGAGAAGTATTTTATGGAGTTTCATATTTTTGAATCTATATGATGTTATACAAGGTGTTTTGATTTTGTGAAAGAAAAGCCGCATAGGCCGAAGCATAGGCTAATGAGTCTATGCGGCTGCTTTCATCCGTATATATTAAAGCTTGTCATTGCCAATCAGAAGAGATAGTGCTGCTATTCGATGCCGAGGTACATCCTGCAAAGCAACCTTGGTAGGATCGTAAATCAGCCCACGACCAATTCCACCATTCGGGTAGAGCCGAGGTAATAGCTGAACACCCATTAAAGCAGTATTCGAGATGTAGCATTGTATCAAGACTGCTTTGGAACATATTTGATGGTACATATTGTAAGTTAGTACAGCCATCAAATGCGTATGCGCCATTCCAAATGCGACCGCAACCTGAGCAGAAGCCATCGTTAATTCGTTGAAGAGCTGTGCAACCGCTGAAAGTACGCAGTACTTGTGTGAGCCATCCTTTATTCTGAAGCCAATTAGCAGGAATCTCCGTGATATGGGTATTATCCATAAATAGAGAATCTATCGAGCTCATTGATGAGCAGCCATCAAACAATGTGGAGGGAATAGCTGCTATAGGGCTATCCAAGAAAGCAGCGTTGAAGATTGTGGCTTTAGAGCAGTTAGAAAATATGCCGTCCGGAAGGGTGGTCAGTTTAGGGCATTCGCGCAGAGCATAGCGGAAAGTTGTAGCCTCAGTGTTTTGAAACAATCCTGCCCCTAAAGTTTCGAGATTGGGGCAATTGTAAAACACACTGCCAAAGTCGCCACCTTTGATGCCAGCAAACGCATAATCGCCCACTTCAGTAAGTGCTTGACATTCTGAGAAAGTTTGATGGAAGTTCGATGCATTGGTGCAACCTGAAAAGAAATTGGCTGGCACCTTTTGCAAAGCATCACAACCAAAGAAGGTGCGATCAAATGAGGTTGCGTTAGATGTCGAAGAGTACAAAGCACCTGGCAGTGTAACTATCTGATCGCAATCCTCGAAACAACTTATGAAAAGAGCGTTTCCAGTTTGATTGCTAAAAAGCCCTGCCTTGATGTCGCTGATTGCAGAACCACTAAAGCAATAGTTGAAATATTTTGCGTCAGGGTGATATGAAAATATTCCTTCGGGCACGGTTTGTAGGGCTGTGCAGTTAGCAAAGCAATGATAGAATGGCACGGCCTTCCCTGCGTTACGTGCAAAAGTGTCTTCACTCAATGAACACAAAGAAGTACAGCCACGGAAAAGGCCTTGTACTGTTTCGGGATTATAGGTAATATAATCGCCAGGCATACTGGAGAATGGGAGTAATGGGCCATCTACAGAATACATCATTTCCAAAGATGATGCATCTGCATTTAGAAATGTGAACCATGGGATAGAAGATGTGAGCGACCAAAGCTTTACCTGGTACTCTCCATTTGAGGAATATGTGTGGTTGCATCCTTCGGTAACAGCATATTTCCATACTGTGCGATTGCCATCGCCCCAATCTGCCAAATATCCATTGCCAGCAGTATCACCAGTAAATGGGTAGGTGAAGCTTCGGGCAGATGATGTAGCCTTAACTGTGAATAGCATATAATCACCTTTTTCATACAAGAAGTCGGAAGTGTAAACTTGACCCACTGCATCAGTGAACGTGATGCGATATGTGCCAGAGGTAATAGCATCAAAGTCGAGGCTTGTGGCTGGTATGTTTACTGTAGGAGAAGTGGTAAGTCCGCTTTCTATATAATTATATGTGTCGGAAACCTCGTTTCCATCAGCGTCCTTGATTCTTGTGAGGGATTCTACGTTGTAAGTTAAAGATGATTGGGAGGTATTGATTGAACCAACGAGATCATAGCCATCTTGGCTTACCGAGCAGTAATCCAATATGTCAGCATTATCCCAATCAGTAATATCTGGCTCTACCACTAATGAGTTGTATCCAATCTTAAGGTTAAAGTCGTAGGCCCTGCCCTTCACGAAGGTCATCGAATAGGTGGAAGAGAGATTGTTGTTGACAACCGAACCATCAGGAGTAGTGATTTTGCTTACTACAGAAATGGTTACGGTGGATCCTTCGGTGATTTCTTTATCGTGAGAAATGTGAGGTATTATCATCAGATGAGCATTCTCTTTTGTGAGAGAAGTCTTTTCTGGAGGAATCGTAGTGGTTTTAAAGCTCGAAGCCGACGATGTGAAAGAAAAAGCACCAATTGTGCGGTTGCTCCACTTACCGGTATAGAGGTCGAGGGTGCCAGCTGTAGTGAAATTGTCACTTGCAGCTACTGAAAAGGTCACAGACACCAATTCCAATGAGCCTTCATAACCATCCTGAAAGGCCGATTGTGCGCTATAACTAATCTTTGTAAGGGCATGGCGAAATCTGAGTGGCACTGGACCTTGTGCTTTGGTGCGGTCAAGCGATGAGGCATAAAGCAGATCAACAGCTGCACCTTTACCTGTTGGTGCTTGGAATTTCAAATAGGGGTGACCTGTTTCGCTTGATCCTACCATTGATGTAATGCCATAAGTATTGGAATTTCCAGCAGAGGCAGTGTAAGGGGCATAAGCAAAGAAACTGGCTGGGTCATCGTCAGGCCATAGTTTGAGGGGTGTATATACCCAGCCTTCATCTTGGTCATAGGTCACTTGCTGGTTATACATAAATGTGGGAGCAATGGCATTGTTGCCAAAAGCATTGCCATCGTCGTAATATCCAAATACTCCTACGCCGTAAGATGAAGTTCGCAGCGAGGCAGTGGTTTCTACCGTGGCGCGTGATCCATCGCCATCGGTAAATGATACAGTGTTGGTGTTGACTTGTCCGACGGTATCAAAATCGTCCAAATCCGAGCAGCCCACCATTGATAAGGTGAGCATCGGGACGGTTAAGCCCCATAGTAGTTTCATTAATGACATACGGATGAAACATTTTTTGAATTTTGGTTTATTGGTTATGTTACTGGAAATCCCTGGTCAAAGGGTTTCGGATTAAATAGAAGGTGCATTTTTCGTATCTCTGAGCATAAACCCATCGACATTGCAAAATTACTACTTTTCTCACATCCCACCAAGCGTCTATTAGGACTGATTAAGGAATTATTAAGGACTGATTGCGGTCAATTGAGAAATCCTATTGGAGTAGGAATATAAATTTACTAATTTTGTTCAATTATTATTTTTCATTGATTTCATACCTATTAAAAACAGGCACCGCTGAGAAGCAGTGCCTGTTGTGATTATTTCTTCTTGTTGAACACCCAATCTAGAACTTTGCGATTGGCCTTATCTACTTCGGTGCGGTCATAGTCAAGGTATATCTCAGTCATGCGATTACCCATGTCGTGGCCCAAAGCCTGAGCTATTACATCCTTGCTTATGCCGATTGACCGAGCTATGGTGGCCCATGAGTGACGCATGGTGTATGTGGTCAACTCTGAGAGGTGAAGCTCTTTCTTGATAGCTTCCAAGCCACGGCGCAACTGACGGTAGTAGGTGCGGTAGCAAGTGTGTTTATCCAGTATGTAAAGCAGATGCTGTTCGCCTTTGAGATTTTCTATGTAAGCCATTGCTTCGGGCTCAACCTTTATGCTATAAGGCTTGTGTGTTTTTGCTCTTGATAATCCACACGACCCTCTGCAATCTCTTTGAGGTTGCACATGTCACCAATATTGATGCCGGCCAGGCAGAACATGAGCATCATTGCATCTCGCCACTTGCATAGATGGTCGGGGAGTTTTGCGTGGGCCAGTTTGCGGATTGTCTCAACTGGCACAGCCTTCTTTTTGATGGGTGATTTAGGTATGCTGTATCTGCGGAAAGGATAGTTAGTGGTCAGTTCGCAGTCGATGGCATAGTTGATCACAGCGCGGATGTTGCGCAGATGGATTGACAGAGTGTTGGCTGCCAAATGCGAGTATCGGACACAGAAGTTGTCAAGCCACATCTTATTGATGTCATCGAGCCGTGCTTCTGAAGGTTGGCAGAAATCTTCCACTTTTTGCAGAGTGGAGAGATATAGTTCCTGGCTGCGCTTGTTTTTTGTGGCAGCAACTTTAGGGAAAAGACCATGGAGTGTCGGCTGACTGGCTTTCTTGACCTCGGCCACTTTGGAATCTGGATCCGTCAAAAGAGTTTTCAGCTCTTTATTCGATAGGCTTTCAAATTGGCCCTCTTCTTTGAGTTGAATAATTCGGTTGATGGTTTGTGCAAGGATGGTTGCCAGCACAGCGTTCTTCTGCTTTGCTCCAGGACCCACACACTGGCGAGCATTAGCATCCCAACCAGTATCTTTGTCTGCATAGACTCCCGTTGATAGATAGAGGTCTCTTCCATTGCCTATAGCAATGACGATGGGATAGGTGCCATCGCTGATCGGACGGCGAAGATTGAGTTTTAAGAATGGGTTAGCCATAAGTTTGAATGTGTTTTTCGGTGAAAATCGAATCTTGACTTGGTGCGAATCTCCATGCGAACCCTGAAAATTTACCGAAAATTTACCGATTTCATTGAAGAAGTCGGCCATTTGACCGAAAATTTACCGAATTTTTTACGAAGGCTTTATGATTTTTACCAAGCATTTTATCTCTATTGGCACCTTTCTTATCAGCTTTTACGCTTGACTTTACCTCCTCCAACCGTTACAGATTGATTGTTCTAAGTGGTTGATAATAAGCAAGTCGTTGCATTTATGGCAAATAAAAAAAAGGCATAGAGGAATCCAGACCTTTTTGCCGCTTGAGCTTGTCGGGGTTACTAGACTCGAACTAGCAACCTCACGTCTTATGGACGTGGAGACAGTTACGCTCCTCTCTTGTCTTTAGGGTTGATTGAAGTTTCCGACGCTTCTCAACAACAAGCGAAGACATAACGTCTCTTAATAACAATGTCACGTATTGGCTTTCACCAATAACTTTGCAAAATTAATAATAATTCTCTAACCGAAGGTCATTTCCTTGTATAATTAACTTATTTTTGCAATTTTTTATTCCCAACGCAGAAAGTATTTTTGAAAAAACGTGTGGAGAAATTTTAATTTGTACAGGTCGGAATTATTATGTAACTTTGTGGTCCTATTTTATGGCTTAAACAAGCCATGCTTTGTTAATTAAAAACTGGCCAAGGATATGCAGCCAATTATCGAGTATGACCACGTGGAACTGAGGCGGCAGGAGCTGACCGTGCTCAAGGACGTAAACTTCACCATCGATCCTGGTGAATTTGTGTTTCTTATAGGCAAAGTGGGCTCAGGCAAAAGCACGCTGCTGAAATCGCTTTACGCCGATGCCCCTATCTCAGAGGGCGAGGCGCGCGTGCTCGACTACGACCTTGCTCATATTAAGCGCAAGCAAATTCCATATCTCAGGCGCAATATCGGATTCGTGTTTCAAGACTTCCAATTGCTCAGCGACCGCAATGTATTCTCAAACCTCGAATTCGTGCTTCAGGCTACAGGCTGGAAATCACGCACCGAACGTGAAGAACGCATTGAGCAGGTGCTAAAGGCAGTAGGCATGGAAAAGAAGTATTACAAAATGCCTCACGAACTTTCGGGAGGCGAGCAGCAACGCATTGCCATTGCCCGCGCTCTGCTCAACAAGCCCCAGCTTATCCTGGCTGACGAGCCTACTGGCAATCTCGACCCTGAGACTGGCGACAACATCATGACGCGCCTCTACAACATCGCCCAAGCAGGCACCACTGTGATCATTGCCACACATAACCATAGCTTTATTGAACGCTACCCTGCCACAGTGCTTCTTTGCAACAAAAAGCAACTAAGCATGCAGATCTAATGAATAATGAATATACAAATAATGAATAATCTTCGACTTTCTTTTCTCTCTTTTGTTCTCCTTTTGGCTGTAGTCGTAGCCAAGGCGCAAGTCACCTTGGGCTTTGACGGAGAAAGCGCTGCCAGCGTCGGCATAATTGTAAAGGATTTGAAATCAGGCAATATAGTAGCCCAAAACGACGCTCAGCGCGCCCTGCTCCCTGCCAGCATAATGAAATCGGTAACATGTGCCACTGCCCTTACTGCCCTCGGCGAGGACTTCAGATTTTCCACCCCAGTGTATCTTTATGGCAGCCAAGATGGCAGCACTTGGAATGGCAACCTTATCATCGAGAGCGTAGGCGACCCCACAATCGACAGCGAACTTTTCAAAGATGATGTGACACCTCTGCATCGCTCGATAATCCAAGGACTTAAGGACTTAGGGATAACCAAGATTACAGGCCGAATCATCATCTCACAGCCAATGACCGACCAAGGCTGCAATCCGCATTGGGAAATCGAAGACACCCCATACGCCTACGGTGCTGGCCTCTACGGATTCAACTTCCAAGACAATTATTATAAGCTATGGCCCGCTACGGGCAAGACCGCTCCCTATGTGCCCGACCTCCATCTCTCAGTAATCCAGCAAAAGAGCGGCACCGATATGGCGCAGGGCATCAACTCTAACAATCTTACAATCTTTACTGCCGAACCAACCAACCCGAAACTGATGGTAAAGGTGTCGATGGACGATCCTGCCTTGGTTTATGAATCTTGGCTCAAAGCAAGACTAAAAGACGCAGGCATTGCCCTTGAGGGAAATGAGACCAGCGATGAAAGCCAGCGAGCCTTGGTATGCGATTACAAATCGCCAGTAATCACTGACATCTTGACCCAAATGATGCACGAGAGCCATAACCTGTATGCTGAGGGGATGCTCCGCGCAATTGCGCCCAATGACACTCGCGAAGGAGCCTTAAAAGCCGAAGCTCGCACCCTTAAGGGTATTGGGGCACCCACTACTAACAACCGAATTAGCGATGGCAGCGGCTTGGCCCGAGCCAACCGCATCCAGCCAAAGTTTGTGTCGAGTGTGCTTGAACAAATGGCCAAGACAGATCATGCGAGTGCTTATGCCGCTACCTTTCCAAAAGTCGGTTGCGACGGCACTGTAAAAAATCTTTTAGCCAAAACGAGCCTCAAGGGCAAATTGGCTTTAAAAAGTGGCAGCATGGGTGGCGTGCAGTGCTATGCGGGATACAAACTCGATGACAATGGACGCCCCACCCACACGGTGGTAATAATGGTTAACAGTTTCTTCTGTCCTCGCGCCGAACTGCGCGGCTGCATCGAAAAATTCTTACTTGACACATTCAAATAACTATGATAGAGAATCTACAGCAATTGCTTGACCTCAACCTGGAGGTAGAAGGTTGCATACGCATACTTATAGCTCGCGAATCCGATGTAGCTGAGGATTTGCTTCGCCACAAAATCACCCAAATGCAAACACTCTGTGGGACTGCGGCTCCAACCGAGGCCTTGCCTGAGCCAGAACCTCAAACCAATATTGAGCCTGCGCAACTTCCTGAGCCCGAAGTGGAAGAGAAGCCAGAACCACTACCCGAACCCAAGGTTGAGCCAGAACCATTACCGGAGCCTGAGCCTTTGCCAGTGGCAGTGCCCACTCCTGAAGTGCCGCGACTTGAAACTGTGATTGCCCAAAAAGAATCACAAAATTTTGCCAAGGCATTCACTATTAACGACCGTTACCGCTTCACTCGTGAGCTTTTCAATGGCGACAAAGAAAGCTTTGATATGGCAATCAGGCGCCTTGAGGCTATGGAAAGCCTAAGTGATGCTTACGACTACTTCCTCAACGAGCTCAATTGGGATGTAGACCAACCCGAAGTTGCCGATTTCCTGGCCATTGTAGCCAACCATTTCAACAATTCCACAAATTAACCCTCCCTATTTCGTATTTCGTATTTCGTATTTAGTATTTTGTATTTAATAAAGTGAGCGGAAAACTTTACATAGTGCCAACCCCAGTGGGTAATATGGGCGATATGACTCCACGAGCCGTGGAGGTGTTGCAAAGCGTGAGTCAAATCTTTGCCGAGGACACTCGCACCAGCGCTGTGCTGATGCAGCGATTTGGCATCACAACTCCAATGGCAAGTCATCATAAATTTAACGAACATGACACCGCCGCTCCCATAATCGACCGCATCGAGGCTGGCGAGGACATAGCCCTAATCAGTGATGCTGGCACCCCTGGCATCAGCGACCCCGGATTTCTGCTGGCGCGTGAATGTCGCCGACGCGACATCCCAGTGGAAACCTTGCCTGGTCCTACTGCCTTCGTGCCAGCCTTGGTCAACAGTGGGTTGCCGTGCGACAAATTCGTATTTGAGGGTTTCCTGCCTCCTAAGAAAGGTCGCAACACGCGCCTCCAAATCCTTGCCGATGACCCACGCACCTTTGTACTGTATGAATCTCCCCTTAGATTAGTGAAAACTCTTGAGCAACTAATCGAAGTCTGCGGCCCTGACCGCGAAGCTGCAGTGAGCCGCGAGATTTCAAAAATGCACGACACTACCCATCGCGGCACTTTGCAGCAATTATTTAATTACTTCAGCCAAAACCAACCTAAAGGTGAAATTGTTATTGTGGTTGGAGGCAAAAGCGACACAGCGCCGAAAGTCCACCAGAACAAATACAAGACGTGAAATACAAAAATACGAGGTACGAAGTACAAAATACAATTGCCAATACAATATCGTTTCACTAAACTATTTATATTATGTACGCTATGAAGAAATCTCTTATCTACCTGGCTGTTGCAGCTTGCTTGGCTGGTTGCACTAACAACAAGGACAAAGAGGAGGCCGAAAACGCCAAAGCACTCGCTGCAGCTACCCACGAAGAGCTGGTACAAGCTATTCAAGAACGCGACCAATTGCTTGATGTCATGAACGACATCATCAACACCACCAACGACATTAAGAGTGCCGAAGGCATTGTAGCCATTAACGCCACCGGAGGCGAAGGCGGACCTTCGCAAGCTCAAGTAAAGAGCGACCTGGAAGCAATCAAGGCTACCTTGGCCGAACGCCAAAAGCGTCTGCAAGAGCTGGAAGCTTCTGTGAAGAACTCAAAATCCAACAATAGCAAGCTTCTGGCTACCATTGAGAGTCTTAAGACTCAAATCGCCAACCAGACTGCCGAAATCGAACAGCTGCAAAGCCAACTGGCCACGGCAAATCAGACTATCGCAAATTTGGGCGCTCAGGTTGACACTCTCACCACCAATGTGCAGCAAGTGACTGGCGAACGCGATCAAGCCATGGCCGAGGCTACTCGTCAGGAAGACCTGGCTAATGCCTGCTATTTCGCTATTGGCAGCAAGAAAGAACTTAAGGAGCACAATATCATCGAGGGCGGTGGCTTCCTGCGCAAGAGCAAGATTCTGCCCAGCGACTTTGACAAGAGCTTCTTTACACAAGCCGACAAGCGCACGCTAACCTCAATTCCACTTCACTCCACCAAGGCCAAGATTATTACCAATGCTCAGCACAAGGACAGCTATGTGATTGAGGACGAAAACGGACAGAAAGTACTTAAGATTACAAATCCTGCTCAGTTCTGGGCAACCAGCAACTACGTAGTAATCCAAATCGACTAATGTATTAAAATCCTCTAAATAGGAGGGAAGATCATAATTGATTTTTACCAAGGAATCCCGTAGGGATTCTTCCCAATAGCTATCAATATTCCAATTTCTAACAACAAAATCGGTGCCAAAGGCACCGATTTTGTTGTTTTTGAGAGCATTCTGATAGCTATTGGGAAGAATCCCTACGGGATTCCTTGGTAAGGTTACATTATGACAAATCCTATTGTTTCAACTTTCAAGGACTTGATGTGTTATTATTAGAAAAGACTATTTATTTATGCAAACTAATATTCCTGACAATAGAAAGAAAGTGGTGGTAATCGGCGGAGGATTCGCTGGCATCAACCTGGTAAAGCGACTTGACAAGAAGAAATACGACATCGTACTGGTCGATCGCAACAACTATCATAGCTTTCCCCCACTTTTCTACCAAATAGCTTCGTGCGGCCTCGATGCTGATAATATCTGCTTCCCGCTGCGCCGAGAGATGCAGAAAAGCAAAGCCAAAGGCACGCGCTATCACATGGGCGAAGTGCAAACCATCGATATAACCCGCAAAGAGGTGGTAACTCAATTTGAGACTCTCCCCTATGATTACTTGGTAATTGCAGCGGGTTGCACCAATAATTTCTTTGGCAATCCCGACCTTGTGAAATATGTTTACACCCTCAAAAGCGCCAACGAAGCCATGCGTGTGCGAAATCACATACTCGACCGCCTTGAGCGTGCCTGCTTGGCCAAGCACGATCCCGAAAAGCGTCGCAAATTGCTTAGCTTTGTTGTGGTTGGCGGAGGTCCCACGGGTGTGGAGATGGCTGGTGCATTAGGCGAAATGAAGCGCGACATTATTCCGCGCGAGTACACCTCGCTTGATCCCAACGAGGTAAAAATAATCCTGCTCGAGGGCACTGACCGCCTGCTGGGCACTATGAGCAAAGAATCGAGCGAAAATGCCGAGCAGTACCTCAAGAAGCTCCTTGTGGATGTCAACCTCGGCGTAAAGATGGACAGCTACGAAGATTTCATCGTAAAGCTTAGCAACGGACAAGAAATATATTCTGAATCAGTAATCTGGACGGCTGGTATCACAGGAGTCACCTTCAAGCTCGAAGGCACAGATGTGAAGCCGGGCCGAGGCAACCGCTTTGTGGTGGATCGCTACAACCGAGTGGTAGGCTTGGATGGAGTTTTTGCCTTGGGCGATATTTCCTATATGGAAACTGAGGATTTCCCCCACGGTTTGCCACAGTTGGCTCAGGTTGCCATTCAGCAGTCTCAGCTTCTGGCCAAGCAGCTTAACTCTGAAAGATTCATCGAGCAGTTCAAATACAACGACAAAGGCTCAATGGCTACCATCGGGCGCAACTTGGCAGTAGCCGACCTGAATCATGCCCACCTCAAGGGCTTCCCAGCGTGGCTGATATGGATGTTTATCCACCTTATTTCCCTGCTGGGAATGCGCAACAAAATCACAGTGCTGGTCAATTGGATTTGGGCTTATTTCAGCTACAGCACCAGCTTGCGACTACTCTTCCACACTACTCGATACCCGCTGCGCACACGCTGGGGCGAACGAGGCGAACACCTGTAGTGACGCTTTATTTCAGCCACTACAGTTTTAACTTTTGTTAATTCAACCCTTTTCATATATACAATGTTAAATATATGAGAGCCTAATAGTGGGCTCTCGCAACGTAACCTTTATTTTATCAACACCAAAATTTCAACTATTATGAAAAAATGGTTTTATCTAATGCTTGTAGCCGTATTGCCCGTGATGGCCATGTCGCTCGCATCGTGTAATGATGATGACGATCTGCCCAACGTAGATATCTCACTCACCGTTGACAAGGGCACCGTAGTAGATGGCACAATTTACGCCGTAGCAGGCGACACTATCCAGATCGCTTCGATCGATGTAGTTAACAACGAAGCTGGCAAGAGCGCCACCGTAACCAACGTTAATTACTACTGGGATGGCATGTACTATGCACCCGCCGTTTTTGCTCCCTTTGGCATGACATTCCCTATCTCGGAGGATGCCACCGAGGGTAATCACGCTATCGGCATTACTGCCACTGTGCTGGCCGTTGACAAGTCCATAGCCACAGCCGCGCTCTCCTACCCCGTAGTTATTGTGGAATCTGCTGATCAGATCCCTACCACAACAAGCAGCTCAACCATCACCAATAGCGCAAAGCTCGACAAGTAAGCGCACAAGCATCAAAAATAAGCCCGGCCACCGTGAATGGTCGGGCTTATTTTTGTCACAAATCTTTAACTAAAGAAATGCCCACGATTTTAAACCACGTGTGCAATCCGATTGTTTTTTATTTGATTAGTAACATTGATAACCAGTTTCAGCTATGAATAAGATAAAGATATATTGGCTGCATTGCGGCCGGGTAAGAGTATCAGAAAAGCTGCCTTACGGCGATGGCAATTTCTTAGGGGCAACGGGGCTATTCACTCGCCGTGCCGATCGCATTTGGCTGCCAGTGTCGGCTCTCTACATCGAGCATCCTCAAGCAAAAGTGCTAATCGACACAGGTTGGCATCGTGATATGTCGCCCAATAATAGTTACGACCGCAATGCCCAAATTGCCCACATGTCACTTATGCTTTATATGGTTAACCAAGGCGTAGTGGGCGAGGGAGAGACTGTGGTGGAGCAGCTGGCCACTTTGGGTGTAAAACCCAGTGATTTGGACTATGTGCTACTGAGCCATCTTGATGTGGACCATGTAAGCGCCTTAAAATCCCTGACAGCTGCACGCAATATTTTAGTCTCAGAGCCCGAAATGAATGCAGCCACTCGATTTTGCGGCAAGTTTCGCTATTGCAGCAAAATGTGGCATGGCACCCCTATTCGCACTTTCCGATTCGGTCGCACCGGCTTGGGCCCAATGGAAAAATCCTACGACCTGCTTGGTGATGGCAGCGTGCAATTAATATGGACTCCAGGCCATAGCGAGGGCATGTTCTCTACCAAGGTAACTGGCCGCAATGGCAAATACTTTATATATTTTGCCGATGCAGGCTATGGGTCGCGCTCATGGCAGCAATTGGTGCTCCCCGGAATATGCGATGACAAGGAATTGGCTCGCACCTCGCTGGAATGGGTGCGTGAAGAAAGTCTCGACGATCGCTGCGTGGCCTCTTTCGCCTGCCATGACCCTGCCGCTGACCCTTGCCGCATAGAATTGTAGCATATCTCTCAAAGCCACCGCTGGGCCTGCGTCAGTGGTCCCTCCACCACATTAACATTAGCAAAGCACAACAATTAACATATTTTATACGTTATTAAAATATAATCACCATAAAACGTATAATTATGAAACATATTACCTACATATTCATTGCACTACTTATGGGGATGACATGGGCATGCTCGAGCAACGATGCCTACGACGATATGCCGCAAGAGATACAGAATTTCATCTCACAGTATTATCCAAATTCCCAGTTAGAGAGTTTCACATCCTCCGACTCAGGATATGTTGCAATTTTAAAGAATGGACCCACCATGACATTTGGCCTTAATTGCAAATGGACACAAATCAATGGCAATGGCTCGGTGCTGCCTCAAGTGCTACTGTTCAATGACCTGCCCCCTGACCTCTACAATTATCTCCAAGAGACAGAGCAAACCAACTCAGTATTCAAGCTCACGCGCACCTCGACCACTTACACCGTAGAGCTCCTGCAGTACACCATCAGCTATGATATTTCCTCTGGGAAAATCACTGGCAGCGACGCTCAGCAATCCTGATGGCCTCGCGAGTAAATTCTTCAGCAGGCATATTATAAGGCAGCCAGTGGATTACAAATCCGCGACGCTCCATCCCCCGGAACCATGTCATTTGCCGCTTGGCAAATTGATGGATAGCTATTTCAAGCTGGCTCACCATCTCCTGGCGAGTCAGCTTTCCTGTTACATATTGGGTAAGAAACTTATATTCTAAGCCGTAATATTCCAAGTCCTCAGCCGGAATCCCTGATGCCAACAAGTCTTCTACCTCCTCCACCATCCCTGCCTCAAGCCGTGCATGAAGTCTGGCCGTGATGCGTTGCCTACGCTGCTCACGCGGAATGTCCACTCCGATAATTACTGCATCAGCGCGTGGATGAGGCGTGGCCTCTATGGCCTCATTCGGATGAGCCTCATAGTATATCTCAATCTCCAATGCTCTGACAGCTCGCTTTACTGTATCAACATCGGTGGTATTGTGCAGGGATTTCCGAGCCGCCAGCATTTCGGTAAGTTCACCAAGCGACTTCAGTGAAAGCTCAGCTCGAAGCTCAGGATTTTCCGGTACTTCGGGGAGTTTTAGGCCTTTTAGCACTGACTCTATATATAGCCCAGTGCCTCCGCAGAGGATAGGCACATGTCCCGCACCTCTTACCTTAGCCTCGGCATCAGCAAAGTCGCGCAGGTATTCATACAAATTGTATTTATGCCCGGCGGGAGCAATGTCAATTAAGTGATAAGGCACCTCGCCATATTCCTCCAGATCCTTGCCTGTGCCCAAATCCATGCCGCGATACACTTGGCGAGAGTCACCACTGATGATTTCTCCGCCTATCTCACGAGCCAGAGCCACAGCACGCCCCGTCTTGCCCGAGGCCGTGGGGCCAGTGATTACAATGAGCGGTGATGGTGCTTCCATCGCAGGTCGTTGCCAGAAATATAGCGGCGCCAGAATCGGCGCAGACGGAAGAATGGTCGATCCTCATTATTCTGCGACACAGAAATCCAATGCAAGTCAGTGTAATCTACATTCCAATCCTTAAAATCTTTTAGGCGGAATGTAGGTCGATAATTTTTGATTGGATAGAGGCGCTTGCCCTCGCGGTCGTAGGTCTTCCAAGCCATTGTGATGGTGAAAATGCGGTGCATCTCAAAGGCAAAAGCTCGTGAGATCATGCCCGATTTCATCATCATGTCGATTTGATAGAGATTAAACCATTTCCCCTCCAATCCAGGCATATTTTCATCTACTGGCACAAAGGCAGCATAATGATAAGTGATGGTCTTGGAGGTGTTGATTGAAAACAGATATCTTATCTCAAAATCATCGGCACCCGACATGTTCTTGAACGTTGCCTTAGCCTGATCAATTTCTATATTATCCGAGAATGGCACCTCGCACACAGCTGGAGTGTCCCACAGTCCCAGGCCGCACTTGTCCTTAGCCACTTCTTGCAGCATCACCTTGTCGCCCCCCACTACCATATAGCGCATCTTTGTCATATTGTCATGGTCAAGGCGCATAGGTGAAATCGAAGCCTCAAAATTCATATTTGAGTATTTCGACGAAAAATAAACAAGCGACAGCAAGAACACTGTCAGAGGCACGATGAAGAAGAAGAAAGTGTCGGGAGAATTGATGTTGACATTGATGTAGAAAAAGATGTAATAAGCCCATGTGGCAATCGACACAAGCGTCGACATAATCACATGCATCTTGAGTTGGTCCATAGCCTGAGCCGTGAACACATTGCACTCGATGGTCATTCTTACCGAGAATGTATTCTGCTCCTTGCAAGCCTTGCAATAGCTGGTATGCTTGCGTCGCATCAACGCAAAGCCGAACAAAATGGCCGTGACTGGATACACAATCAGAGTGGAAATAAATGGATGAGGGTCGTGCATATTGGCTGCAATTCCCCAGTGGCACCACTTTGTGTTCATTATGTTGATGATCAGCATTATCAATGCCGATATGAACAGGGAGTAGATTGTGTAGTGAGTCTCAAGCGAGCAATTGAATTGCCCCCTCGACAAACTATAATTGGCAAATGATAGCACTGGTATCATCAGCGCAAACCCGATGAATGGAAGCCACATGCATGGCACGCACCACCCCAACACTATAAGGGTGATAATTGCTCCTCGGCATATAGCCCATGTGAGGAACAATTGACTGAAAACTTTCTTAAAACTTACCGATGTTGGCATCTGTCCCTCCTATCGTGATTTTAAGTGATTACAGAAATAATCGTACATCTTAGCATAAACCACAGCGCGCGCATTGCATCCATAGATGCTGTGATTCATGTTGGGGAAGATAAACATATCGCACAATCCTCCCGCACTTTGCAGGCGCGACACATACTGCAGCGAGTTCTGCGGATGAACATTGTCATCAGCCGTGCCGTACATTATCAACAGCGGACAGCTCAATTTGTCCACTCTGTAGAGCGGACTGCCCTCATAATAACCCTGTTCGTTCTGCTGGGGTGTAAGCATATATCGCTCGGTGTAAATGCTGTCGTAGAATCTCCAGCTTGTGACCGGGGCCACCGCTACCGCTGCAGCGTAGGGGTTGCCTGCGGCTGATGCTGCCATCAGAGTCTCATAGCCTCCGTAGCTCCAGCCGTGGATGCCAATTCTCTTGGCATCAGCCCAACTTTGCTGTGCCACCCATTTGGCAGCGTTCACCTGGTCGATCGTTTCGTACTTGCCCAGCTGCCTGTACACTACATCCATAAAATCGCGTCCTCGGCCACCGGTGCCTCGGCCATCAACGCATACTACTGCGAAGCCATTCATGGCGAAATAATTTTCCCAATCCATGCTCCAAGCGTTAAGCACGCTCTGCGAGCCAGGCCCGCTGTACTGGTACATTATCACGGGGAGTTTTCCCGATGCGCTTGCCGATTTTATTATGTAACCGTTGAGCATGTTGCCCTCGCTGGTCATCGTAAAGAACTCGCGCTTGGGCACATTGGCCATTTTCTTTGCGTATTCGGCGTTATCCTCGAGCACGCGCACCTGCTTGCCATCGGCATTGTTGATGGTATAGATTGGCGGAGTGTTGACATCGCTGTATCGCATCATGCAATAAGCCATGTCGGTCGAGAAATTAGCGCTTGTGGTGCCATTTGAGCGTGAAATCACAGTTTGTTTGCCCTTTGCATCGAGCTTGTACACCACTCCGTCCATCGGGGTGGGAGCAGCTGCTTGATAGTAATAATTGCCCTTGGCATCTCGGCCATAGCTGGCCGTCACATCCATTCCACTCTGCGATATTGTGGCTTGCAACTGGCCAGCATAAGAATATTTGTAGAGCTGATTCCATCCGCTGCGAGTGCTGCGCACCAGGAAGTAATCGTCGCAGAATTTCAAATCTTCATAAGCCGATGGATCAATCCATGCCTTAGAATCCTCAGTATATACGGCTTTGCTAAGCGTGGATTTAGGATTCACTGCATAAATTTCCATATGGTTCTGATCGCGGTTGAGTGTGACAGCCATCAATCGCTCAGGGCTGCCTCCGTATTCAATGCGCGGGATGTACTCAATTTTGCTATCGGGCAGCGAAACGTCCTTAATCTTGCGTGTCTCTACATCGTAGCTATGCAGGGTTACCACTGAGTTGGCCACGCCAGCCACAGGATATTTGTAGCTGTACACGCCTGGATAATAAGCGTATTCGTCCATTGGGTCGCAAGTGCCTTGATACAAAGGCAGCGTGTAAAGTGGCACCTGGCTTTCGTCATAGCGCAGGTAGCAGAGATTTAGATTGTCAGGAGCCCATGCCATCGAGCAATTGGTCGTAAATTCTTCCTCATACACCCAGTCGGGCACGCCATTGATGATTTTATTCACCTCGCCATCCTTGGTTACTTGCACCTCGGAATTGTAAACAATTTTCTTTATGTAAATATTGTTTTCGGCCACGAATGCCACCATCAGTCCATCAGGCGACATTAATGGAGATTGCGTCTGCTTGAACTGTGTCGAGAGAGGCTTCAGCACTCGGGTCTTGATTTCGTACACATAATATTCGGCAGTGAAGCTGTGGCGATAGATAGGCTTGCTGTTGCAATATACCAGCATAAATCGTCCGTCCTTGCTCAGGGTAAAGCCCTCAATAAGCGGGATGGTATTCTCGCGAGTAGTGGCAATGTCAATCAGAGTTTCCAGTTTCTTGCCAGTGGCAATATCGTAGCGGTCAACAGTCTTTTTATCGCTACTGAGCAGCACATATCCATTTCCATCAGGAGCATACACGAAGCTTGGGGGAGTGGCAGGGCGATTTTGGGGATACACATACTGGGCGATGTCGGTTACGATCGGCGACACCTGAGCCTGGACTCCGCTGGCTGCGCCCACAGCCAGTGCCAGTGATATATATGTCTTAAGGTTCATCATTGAATACGTGGGTTAAAGATCGAATAAAGATAATTGGGCCTCATTTTCGACTGTGCGCTTGCGCTGCGGTGCCTGATAGCCAAATGGTTCGGTTGACTCCTTAGCGCGCATCGGTGATTCTTCGTCGGGCACCGACACCAGCCAATCATCGCCCGAAATTATGTCGTCAACAGCTTCCATTGCAGAGCGTCTTTTAGCTTTGGGGACTGTTTTTTTCTTGGGAGCTGCCACCGCTTCAGCCACCGCTTCACTTGGCTGATCGGCTTCGTTCCCCTCGTTCTGCATAGCTTGCAGAGTTTGCTCAAGGCGCATTTTGTCCTCAAGGTGATATTTTATCGATTCGCGCAGACTCTTGTTCTCTTCTTGAGCCTTGCGCAGGGATTCACGCAGTTTTTCTATGTGAGCATCCATCTTGGCTCGCACCTCCTCGAATTTCTCTACTTGTCCCATCAGTACTTCGAGTTCTTCTTGCGAGATGGCATCTTCAAGCTCGGCATCCTTTTCGGCTATTTCGGCTTCCTTGGCGGCCAATTCGGCTTCCTTTGCCGTGAGCTGTTCATCTTTGGCTGCAAGCTGTTCATCTTTGGCTGTGAGCTGTTCATCTTTGGCTGCAAGTTCGGCGATTTTCGCTTGCAATTCCTCTTCCCTTGTAACCAACAGAGCTTCATTGGCATCTGCTGCCTGCTTAAGGTCTTCGATTTGAGCTTCCTGTTGCTTTAGCTGTTCCTCAAGGTTTGCATACTGCTCCTTGGTGGCTTTCAGAGCCTGAGTTGCCTCAGCAGCTTGCTTCTTGAACTCGCTGAGCATAGCGTCGTTGATTTCGCTGCGAGCCGCGGCAGCATCATTGTTATCGGTATTTTTTTGTTTTTCAGCTTGCAAGTCTTCAAGCTGTGCCTCGAGCACAGCTGCTGCCTTTGCCTTGTTGAGCATGCATTTGTTTTCAATGTCAAGCTGCTCTTTTTCAGCCTCCAACCGCATTACTTGCTCTTCCAGGTCTTTTACTCTCTCTGAGAGTGCGCGTTTTTGGCGGTCAGCGCTTAACTGGCGATCCTTAAGCTGCGACTTCTTTTCTTCCAGCTCGGCAGCGTGGCGCCTCAGTTCGTCAGCATCGGCCTGCAATTTCTCTCTTTCAATAGCCCAATCGGTCTGGCACTTTTCATGAGCTTGGCGCTGCACCAGCTTCAGATAGTCCTTGAGCGATTCATCTAACCCCTGATAGAGCAATTGCTTTTGTTTTTCGCCATCCACGCTTTCAGCCAAGAATGTGGGCAACGCTTGATTGAAAGTGGCCACCACCCGACTGAAAATCAGATTGATGTGCTCGGCATCAATCTCAATCACGGCGGTGGATTCAGCAGATGGCAAGGCCTGACGCTCAGTGCTCGTAAGCCCCTCATTAGGGAGCTGGGCGCTGTCATTCTCAGATGCTGAATTTAAATACTGGTCATAATCCAGCTCTTCTTCTCCGCCAAAGCCTAAAGCCCTTGCTATTTTATTGAGAAATGCCATTTTATTTTAGTTCACATTTTTATTGCATTGTCAATTCGCAATTTGTCCTTTATCTTTTCCCTCAGGCTTGGCCACTACTCCAATCCCTTTCTTGCCATTGATGGCAATTGACAGTGGTTGGTCAAACCGAATTATGCGCAGCCGTTCGTTTTCATATTCAGCAGGCAGACTGTCGAGATAATCCAGGTCAGCCACACCATCGTCAATTGATGGGTTGATGGTGAAATAACCTACCCCAAACGACGTAAGATTCTGGAAGAAATGGGTGCCTTGGCTGGGCTCAATCCGGTAATGCGCCAATGAAGATTCCACAATCAGGCGTGCATTGGAAATCGAAGCCCACTTCACTGGGATGCCGAGCGCTGGATCGCTGCTTCCCCAACGGCCTGGCCCTATCAGCACATAATATTTCCCCTCAGCTTGGTATTTGCGATTGATCTCCGCAATTTCATCAGCCACCTTGGGATTGTTGAACGAGTTGAACTTGTCAGGACGCACATAGATGATGGTATCTACATTTTCGATATTGCCATGGCCCAGGGCTGTGTTGCTGCGCAGAATCAGTTTGTCATCCGGCACCTCCAAGATTTCATCGTCAACCATATCTTTCTTGTCGATGATGGGTCGAATTTGCAGCCAGTAGATATGGCCTTTCAGATTTGGGCTCCCAGGAGTGCTCTGCTCGTGCACTACGCGCGGATCATTCACCTGCCCCGCAAACTCAATTTCTACGGGGCGTCGCATCTCCCTTTGGCCAGTGGTAAGCATGAAATCCACACATTCTGCCAGGGGGAAAGCCTTGTCGCGCAGCATATTGTTGAATGTAACCACGCGTCGGCCTTTGCCGCGCTCATAATCCAGCATCATATCGTTGGTGAAGTCGTAGGTGCTCACCATGTGGCGCAGGGCCCCCGTGTCGGCGAAGTTTTGCACAGGCTTCTTTACGATATTAAAGCTGTCGTCAACCTTCATCTCCTCGATTTCTTTCTTAGGCTCCAAGGCAAACAGATGGGTCTGGGTATCCATCAAGGCCAAATCGAGGGTTGAGGTTTGCAACACATTTTCGGGATGCTTGGGCGAGAAGCGCAGGCTTCGCCCGCCATCCACTATGTATTTGCCAAGGCCGATAGCCACTTGAGCCACGCCGTCCTCAGCTGTCTCATCATTTATAGGATAATAATTGAGGCTTCGCCCTACGCCGGAGAACGAAGGGAAATAATAGCCATTGTGATTTTCGCCCACTACCTCCTGGATTATAACAGCCATCTTTTCCTGGTCAATCACATTGCTGGTGGCTGTCATATATGCCTTCGACGCGGCATAAAACACGCTCGCATACACTGCCTTGATGGCACTGCACATCAGTTTGCGCATCTCGTTTTTATCCTCGAGATAGGGTATCATGTAGGTGCTATAGATGCCGGCAAATGGCTGGTAGTGCGAGTCTTCGAGAAGACTCGAACTGCGTATGGCCAGCGGTCGGTCAATCACCTCGCACAGGGCCAGCAAGTCCTCGCGAATGTTTTCAGGCAGCAGTGCCTGCTCAAATCTTTCCAGTATTTCCTCATCGCTGGCATTGCTCAGGGCGAACGGATACAGCTCGTTAGATGCCATGAATTCATCAAAGATATCCGTGCAAATCACCACGCTTCGCGGAATGGTAATCATCACCCCGTCAAGATTGTCGCAGATGGGATTTTTCTTAATTATGCTATCAACAAAAGCCAAGCCGCGCCCTTTGCCGCCAAGTGACCCCTGGCCTATGCGCGCGAAATTGGAGTAATAGTCAAAGCGGTCCTTCTGGAATACTGCCACCACTCCCCTATTCTTCATGCGACGATACTTCACGATGATATCAAAAATCATCTTCTTGGTATCTGGAATATCCTCCAGGCCATTGCTGCGGTGAATCTCCAGCACCTCGGCAATCGGGAAGAGAGCGCGGCTGTAAAGCCAGCGCGATATTTCATTGCGATGGGCATGGTAAAGCAGCGACTCGTCGGGGATGTCAAACACACGCTTCTGCAGGTCCTTAAGCGTGCGGATTCGCATTATCTCGTCGCCAGTCTCGGGATTTCGGATTATGAAATCACCAAAACCGAAATTCTTTGTAATGGCGTTGCCAAGGTCCACTGGCAATTTTTTTGAATTTTTATCCAAGAAAATTCCACCGAACTCGGCCACCTTCTCCGCATTCTTCACTTCCGATGATTCTATGATAATCGGAATGAAGGGATCTTTTTCTCGGATATAGCGAGCCAGGCTCAAGCCTGCTGCCTGATCCTTTTTCCCATCGCGGTTGAACGACACGTCACTGATCACGCCCAACAGATGATCCTTGTATTTGTCGTAGAGCTCTACCGCTTCCTCGTAATTGCGCGCCAAAATCACTTTGGGGCGCCCTCTCATGCGCAGCATCTGCTCATGCTCGTTCAATGCCTCAGTCGAAAATACCATCGACCGATTGAGCAGATAGCGATAGAGCGTAGGCAATACTGATGAATAAAACCTCACGGAGTCCTCGACCAAAAGAATTGCTTGTGTGCCAATCTCCAGCAAGTCGTGCTCGGCATTAAGCCAATCCTCGAGCAATTTGATTATGGCAAGAAGCAAGTCAACATTTCCAAGCCAGCTGAATACATAGTCGATATGGGTCAAGTCCTGATTAGCCAAGCGCCGCGACACCTCTTTTGAAAATGGCGTAAGCACTACGAATGGCACATTCGGGTGAGCTGCCTTGATAGCTGCCGCGCCATCAAATGTTTCTGAAATATCTACGCCTGGCATGGCTATCACCAAGTCGAAGGGCTTATGAGCCATCACGTCGAGTGCCTCGCTCACATGCGCCACTCGCGACACACGGGGAGGCGAACTAAGATTAAGCGATACGTATTCAAAATACAATTGCTCCTCCACACGTCCGTCCTCTTCCATAATGAACGCATCGTAAGGCGCAGCAATCAGCAGCACATTGAATATGCGCCGCTGCATCAGATCCTGAAAGGAAGTGTCTTTTAGATATAGTTGGCTTAACGCTGACTCATTCATGGTGCAAATTTACCTATTTTTTACGACTCTAAGAAATATTTTCTTATATATTTCGGTGTATTAGAGCCTCGGCACGTCAAAAATCTGCGATTTTGGCCATTTTTTCATTAAATAACGCTCAATATACCCTCGAGTGTCAGCCGATATTTCGGGGTCGGTGTCGTAATATTGATTGTAAAGCACACCCTCCAGCTCGATTCCTCGATGCTCCAAGGCTTCGAGCGAAAGCAGCGTATGGTTGATAGACCCAAGATGGCTGTTGGTCACAAGCCATGCTGGCAATTTCCGGCTCTCCACATAGTCAATCGTGCACACATCATCAGTAATCGGCACCATCAGGCCTCCTGCTCCCTCTACCAGCACTGCATCGTAGCGTCGCTCCAGTTCAGCTCTCGCACTGTCAATTACCGTGAAGTCAATCTGCTTGCCATCGATTCTGGCAGCCAATTGCGCGGATGCTGGGTAGCTGAAAATTATTGGAGCCGTCAGCCCCTCTTTGTCCTCAGGCAGCGGCCCTGTGCCAAGCAATTCGCGATGCTTGTCAATGTCCTCAGAATGGCCTACGCAGCCAGTCTGGATAAATTTCATCGTGATCACTCGCTGTCCCTGGTCAGCCAATTTTTTTGCCAGCCAAGCGGTACAATATGTCTTGCCGGCATCGGTGTCGATGCCAGTGATAAAAAAGCTCTTTCCCATATCTTTTAGGCATTCCAGTCCCAGGCTTTGAGCCAGAGGCTATGATTTCATAAACATTCTTGCCATCGAGCGCTTGTCTTCACGCTCTTTGATGCTTTGGCGCTTATCGTATTCTTTTTTTCCTCGGCCCAGACCCACTACCAATTTGGCCAGGCCTCGCTCATTGATAAACAACCTTAGCGGCACAATCGAGAATCCAGCATCCTTGCCATCCTTCTCCAAGCGGCGGATTTCTTTCTTTTGCAGCAGCAATTTCCTGTCGCGACGAGCCGCATGGTTGTTGTACGAACCATAGAAATATTCGGCTATGTACATGTTTTTCACCCACAACTCTCCGTTTGTCACATAGCAGTAAGTATCTGACAGGCTTGCCTTACCCTGCCGAATTGATTTGATTTCGGTGCCAGTGAGCACAATGCCAGCTGTGTAGGTATCGAGTATGTCGTAGTCGAACCGCGCTCGCTTATTCTTGATATTTACATCCTTAGCTCCATCATCTTAATTCTTAATAATTAACACTTTTCTTAATACTTAATACTTAATACTTAACACTTAATACTTAATGCTTAATACTTAATACTTAATGCTTAATACTTAATACTTAACACTTAAAACGTAAAACGTAAAACGTAAAACGTAACACGTAAAACGTAAAACGTAAAACGTAAAACGTAAAACGTAAAACGTAAAAACCTAATTCGCCAGCATGTAGTCAAACATAGTCTGTATCAATGTCGGAGGCAGCACAATAGCCACCAGCACCAGCACTACAAACCTCAGTTCATGCTCCTTTGACACATGCAGATAAGTACATGCTTTCCACAGCACCAATGCCACAGCCATAGGCATCAGGTACGGCAGCCCCACGCTCAGAGGGAGCAGGCTGCACACAATGCTGGCCAGAGCCAAGAGGCTCAGCGCATAAATTATCATAGTGTGGCAGCGCTCATCGTCAACATCATCCTCCACATAGCGGCCAATGTATTGCTTCACACAAGCGCAGGCGAAAAAATAAGTCACAAAATAACTTACGAACAATGCCACTGCCCTTACCAGCACAATGGTAAAAGCCACCTCGGGCTCATATATAAGCTGCAGGAACACTGCCAATGCAGCCAATCCCATCAAGGGATACATGCATTGCTGGGCCAATTGCTGAGGCTTGCTTTTTGTAGCCGCCACATCCTCCCATCCACTGCTGGGGCTCAGCACCAATTGCAATATGTTTTTATAAAAAGTAGTCATTTCTTGAATAGTAGGTCTGCTTCCAACTTGCAAAGTTACAAAAATTTCCTCAATCCTCGTTATACTGCATAAAAAAATTCCCAGCTTCACAGCCAGGAATTTCCTCATTCCTATGAAATAATTCTTCTTTTTTCTCTTTGCATTCTTTATTTGTTCCTTTGTCTGCTTCCAGAAATTATTCGATTACTCGGCGTGCGCCAATGAAGCGCTTTGAATAATATCCGCCATCGGGATATTTGTCGAATCGAATGCCTGCCGATGTGGCTGCGTGGATAAATGTCACTATGCCATTCTCGTCCACATCTACTGCAAGACCCACATGGCCTACGCGTGTCTTGCTTGCTCCGCGGCCTCCGAAAAACACCAAGTCGCCCGGACGGATTTCACTGACGTCGATTTTTTCACCTTGAGTATATTGATCACCCGATGATGCTTTGAGCTGAATGTCGAATGCCTTGAACACATAGCTGGTAAAGCCTGAGCAGTCAAATGCCTTGGGACCTTTGCTGCCGCTGCGATATGGACGTCCGAGATAGCTCTTAGCATAGCTGAGGATGTCGCTCACCAACTCGTCGCGCTCTGAGGTGCTTTCTTCCTGATCTGGGAGGAACAGGAAAGCCGAGGTGGGATCGATATCCATATTGTAAGCCAGGCGGTCGCTTACCTGAAATGGCTCGTCGGCCATCGCCGCAGGAGCGAGACCAAGCACAGCCGTAACCGCTACGACAGCCATAGCCTTAAATCTTGTGTATGTAGAGGAAAGTAACTGCTTCATTATCATGGTTTATTTCTGATTGCAAAATTACTGCTTTCTTGCAAAAAGTCCAAGTTAATTTTAGCAAAGCAATTGCAAATCCACTTAAATCTCGGCACTTTACTTTGGGTTTACTATCCTTTCGCCCAAAAATTTGGCGAATTGTGATTTTATTTGGTAGAGATTGAAGAGTTGGCTCATCAATTCCTGAGTTTTTGCAGGGTCGATGCTATTGGTGCGGATTTCCTCCTGCATTTCTGCGATTTGCAGGTCAAGGATGGTGAATTTCAATTCCATCACGGCGCGCACAACCAGCTCTTGCAACCGATCGAGCTCGGTATCCACGTGCTGGTATTTGGTATGTACCTTGCTGAGCGAGTAGCGCTCAGTGGCAAGAGCAGTGGAAAGTATGCGCACCTGGTCATCTGGCGAAGAAAGGAAGAAATCTTCAAGGTATTTCATGGTGAAATCAGTCATTTCTCTTTGCGCCTGCGCCTCCACCTGCTCATTTAGCACTTGCTCGCGAGCTTGAATGTCGGCCAAATCCTTGGCCCGCAATGCTATTTCTTGGTGTCCCTTTTGCAAGGCCTCCTGCCGCCGCTCCTCTATTCGCTGCGCCTCTTGAGCTTGTGCCGCTGGCCAATCTTGCGCGTAAAGTTGGCGCGCATCATCGAAAATCCTCTTCACCACCGGATGGGTCAATTCAATCTCATCATTAGCCAATTCCTGGTCAATGTAGTCAATCACTGTCACCATTTTGGGCTTAGCTTCGGGATTTTCGTCAAGCTCCTCAGCCACTGGCATAAAGCCGTATTTCACTATGTATTTGGCCAGCACCATCTCGGGGCGTCGCAGCTTTTGCTGTGTCGCATCCAGCACCAAGCTTCCTTGTGCGCTCTGGCTCCCCGGCGTTGACCCTTCAGGGCCTGTTTTTGACCCTTGTGCTACTGGTCCTCCATTTTGCGTCAGGGAGCCCTGGGTTCCCTGACTTCCGTAAGCTCCACCCTGCTGTGTAACTCGCTTCTCTGCCAATTGGGCGACATCGCGGTCAAGCTGCAGAGCCAATGTCTTTTCATCAATATCCAGCATCCTGGAGCACTCGCGCACATAAATTGCGCGGGTCACAGGATTTGGAATCATTGCTATCGACCTTACAATGTCGGTAATCACTTTTGACCGAGCCAAGGGATCAGCACCGGCATCCTTGAGCAGTATTCGAGTCTTAAAGGTAATAAAATCAACCTCGTTCGCCTTGAGGTATTCTTCCACCTCTGTAGCACTGTGAGCCTGGGCAAACGAGTCGGGATCGTCCCCATCAGGCAGGAGCAGCACCTTAATATCCAGACCCTCGGCCAATAGCAGGTCGATGCCTCGCAGCGAAGCCTTGATGCCAGCTGCGTCAGAGTCGTAGATTACGGTTACATTATTAGTGAATCGGTGAATCAAGCGAATCTGCCCCTCAGTCAATGAGGTGCCCGACGAAGCCACCACATTCTCCACCCCTACCTGGTGCATCGAGATCACATCCATGTATCCCTCTACCAAGATGCATTTGTCGCGCTTGGCTATTGCGCTCTTGGCCTGATAGAGGCCGTAAAGTTCGTAACTCTTGCGGTAAATGCTGCTCTCAGGCGAGTTTACATATTTCGCCATCTTCTTGTCGGTGCGCAGCGTGCGGCCGCCAAAAGCCACTACACGCCCTGACACAGAAAAGCATGGATAAATCACTCGAGCTCGGAAGCGATCATAAACTCTGCCCTCATCAGTGCGAATTACCAATCCCGTCTTCACCAGCAGGTCGGGATTGTACCCCTTGGCTACGGCTGCCTGGTAAAAGGCATCGCTCTTCTCGGGCGAAAAGCCAAGGCGGAATTTTTCGATCATCAAGTCGTTGATTCCACGTTGACGGAAATATGCCAATCCCACATCGCGCCCCTCGTCAGTATTGGCCATGAAGTCCTGGTAATACTTCATGGCAAAATCGTTGATTGCAAGCATCGACTCGCGCTCCGAAGCCTCTTCACGCTCAGTATCGGTCATCTCGCGCTCCTTGATTTCGATATGGTATTTTTTGGCCAGATAGCGCAGCGCTTCGCCGTAGCTCATCTGCTCATGCTCCATAATGAAGCCTACGGGGCTGCCACCCTTGCCGCAACTGAAGCATTTGCAATAGTTTTTAGCCTTGGACACAGAGAACGAAGGGGTGCGCTCGTTATGGAATGGGCATAGGCCCATGTAGTTGGCACCACGCTTCTTCAAGGTCACAAAATCACTCACCACCTCCACTATGTCGGCGGCATCAAGTATCCGTTGTACTGTCTCTCTATCAATCATACTGCAAAATTAGCGATTTAATGACAAAAATATCAATTTAAATTGTTAATTTTGTACTGCCAATTTACAAATTACCAAAATCCAAGAGAATGAAGAAATCGATGTAATCGTGGGGCAGAAGGTCGAAGACCTTCCACAGGGATGAGGGCGTGTCATAATGCAATCTCCTTACGGAATCCCGTAGGGATTCTTTCAAATAGTTATCAATATTCCCATTTTCCACACAAAATCGGTGCCTTTGGCACCGATTTTGTGGTTTTTGAGAGCTTTCGGGTATCTATTAGAAAGAACTCCTACGGAGTTCCTTGATAAAAGTTAATTATGACACACCCTCATATGATACCCTATCCCTTTTCACCGTCGAAGACGGTGAACTCGTTATGAAATTAAAAATTTAGTGTTAAATTCCGCAAAAGACTTGTATAACTAAAAACTTAGTGCTAACTTTGCCGCATCAACTAAATTTTTAATTATGGAAGCGAAAAAACTTACCGACAAAGAAGAAGAAGTGATGCAGCAAGTGTGGCAGCGCGGCCCCCTGACTATTCGCCAGATGCTCGAGGGTTACGAAGACCCCAAGCCTCATTTCAACACCATCAGCACCTTTGTGCACATCTTGGAAGAAAAGGGCTATCTCAATCGCGAAAAATGCGGTAATGCCTTGGTGTACTCCCCAGCCATTTCAATTGAAGAATACCGCAGTGCCACAGCCAAAGGCTTGGTAAAGCGCCTGTTCAACAACTCAGCCATGAGCCTTGTGTCGAGTTTCGTCAAAGACCAAGAAATCTCGGTAGAGGAACTGCGAGAAATCATCGACATGGTAGAGCGCCAAAAGCTGTAAACCTATGGGAGCACTCACATCTTTTGCCCTACAAGCAGCCATCATCCTGACATACCCCTTCATCCCCCAGCATGATATAATTTATATCAAAGATGGCAAAGAAATCTCCATCGAAGAATTGATGACTATTGAGAACTCATCTATCACCGCCATCTCCCTCGACAAGGAAACCATTCCCAACCGCCTATACATCACCACCAAAGCCACTGCAACAAAATAATAGCCTCCAATCATCTTTTTCATACTCAATAACGCCCATAGAGCCGCCCTGCGACAGAGTGGCTCTTGAACTATACTCCTTTTATTTGAATAAGTCAGGCATTGTAACTTCAGAATGTACGATGCTCTTGTGCTTGCCATCGACAACGCCATAGGTGGTGACAAAAGTGTGTACCGTGGCTTTCTTAATCTTCGTGGCTTGACGGAAAAGGGCTTCTCGGTTCAAAAGCCTTTCTTCATACTCATTGTCAATCACATATTTGCCTGTGCTGAATTTCATCTCACAGAGATGAATCATGCGGTCGTCTCTTTCAATAATAAAGTCGATTTGCGCGCCTCGTGTTTGCTGTCCATCACCAATTTGATGCCATGAGGAAATCGATGTGCCACGGTCAGCAATCCCCAAAGCCTGTTTAATCTGTGGATGGTGGCGCATGCATATCAATTCAAATGTGATGCCCATCCATGAGGATATGGATTTAGAGTTTATATTGTGGGTCCACCAATATTCATCACGGGTATTGTTAGCCTCTACAAATTGATAGTAGAAGTGAGTAAAGAAATCAACTAATCGATAAGTAGTTTCTCTTTTGCTCATTCCATACTGCGACCACTTTTCAATAAAATCACAACGTTCCAGATTTTTAAGAGCCCGGGTGAGTTTGCCCCCCTCTAATTTTATCTTTTTTGATATTTCTTTATTAGTAAGGCCTGACTTATTTGCACTTAATGTTTTTACTATTGAGGTGTACAATCCCACATTTTCAAATAAAGCGGGGAACAATTCGTCGAATTCCACCCTTAGCACTCCATCTGGACGGAAGAACAAGCGGTCAACATTTTGTGCCAAACTTTCTTTCGGGTTAATTTGGCGGTAATAAAATGGCACTCCACCCAAAAGCATATATGATTGGAGAATTTGGAATCGATCCCACCGAGCACCTATACCCTTCAGGTATTGTTCGACTTCCTTAAGTGTAAATGGTTCTACATGAATGCGTGAGGTAACCCTTGCATGTAGGCCTCCCTTATTATCTATAAGTTTATCCACCATCCAAGAGGTTGCCGAGCCAGTGGCTACCAACATTATGTCGTTGCGACTTGCTGCCCAGCTGTTCCAGAAATATTCTAAGGCACTGACAAAATCGGATCGACGAGTATCCATCCATGGCATTTCATCAAAGAAAATTATTTTTTTTCGGTCCTTAGGCAAACTTTCCAAGTAATTCTCCAAGGCATAAAAGGCATCAGACCAAGTATCAAGACGGCCTATGGATTTTCCTGAAAAACGTTTCAGAGTCCGTGAAAAATTTTGAAGTAATGTACGTTTTTTTTGATTCCTGGCACCTACATACTTGAAATCGAATTTATTATCGAAAAATTCATCAATAAGATAGGTTTTTCCTACGCGCCTACGCCCGTAGATTATGACCAGTTCTGACCGATTGGAGTTAAGGCAGCGGTCAAGCTCGGTGCATTCTCTTTCTCGTGCTATAAATTTTTCATTCATAAGGCAATAGTATAATATTTTTCTGTTGCAAAGATACAAATAATTTTTGAAATAATCTAAAAAAAGTGTGGATAAGTGTACTTTATCTCCGATTTTTGGTGAGATAAAGTACGCT
>JAJBUG010000078.1 GCA_020860515.1 Bacteroidales bacterium
AATATAGAATGCTCCTACGGAGTTCCTTGATAAAAGTTAATTATGACACATCCCCCATTAGGAATTCAGCGAAAGTGTTGGTGTAGAGGGAGCCATATTCGGGTTCGTTGTACACCGTGACATGGGAACCAATCGTGGAGAGAAATAGTCGGTAGTAGAGATCACGCAGCGCAATCGATGGATTGGCCTCAATTTGCTCGAGCAGGGTAATGGTGAAGCGGTTGCTCATCCACACTCCCAATTCGGTAGAGAAATTGTCGGCCTTGGATGTCTCCTCAGTATTAGCCGCAGTGATGCATAGTAAGCCAGGTACGCCATCAAGCGCCACCCCCACATTGCCGCTGTAGCAGGCCTCGACCAGCCAGAGCATCTTGCGGAATGTGGCTTGCTCGGCGTAGGGGCGTATCGAAGCGTGGGGCCATGTGGTATTGCCCCATGCCAATCCCTCGGGTGCGCCATGTCCGCTCCAGAACACCAGCACATTGTCATTCGCAGTGGCCTCGATTACAGCGGGCAGTGATTCTGAGGCTTTTCCTGCCAAGATGTTACCAAAATCATCGGGCGTAAGTTTGGATAGGTTATAGTCAATCTCAAGATCATGGTAAAGATTGTCACCATTGGCACTATTGCGAATTTCGCCTGGCTGGGCTGCGTTGCGTTCATCGCTCACCAGGTCGTCCTCGATAATGAGGATGATGTGGTCATCGTCGTAGCCGTTGGCTCTGAGCAACTGGTACATTGCTAACGCATCAGCTTGGAAGCGGTAGTTGACATATCCCTGGGATGCAGCTATCACAATAGCCCAGTTTTCAGCCAGCTCGGGATAGTCAAGGGTGGTGGTGTCGTCAAAGTCCTGCATCTGCGATGCTTTCCAGGTCCAGCCAGCAAGCGTAGCGTCGGAGCGCTTTGAGCCATCAGTAGTGTTGTAATCGAGAATGATATATTTGCCATTGTAAATGCGGTAGTTGATATAATTGGTGCAAAGCACATTGGTAAATACTCGGCTGTCAAATTCCAGCGAGCCGCTGGCGCCGCTTATCTTAGGATGGCCTCCGGCCGCATAGGAACGTGCTGCCAATTGCATATCGATTTTCATCCAAGAGCCAGGAAGTTTATCTTCGCCTGTCACTACTTCGCGCAGGGCTTGTTCAAGAGTGGATGAGCCATGAAGCAATTGCCAATACGAAGCGTAGAGGGTGAGAAGGCATGCATCATACACTTGCGAACACCCTGAGGTAGGGAGTGAACCAAAAATCAATTCGTAAGTGACATCGAAACCGCTCTGCGGGTCAGCCCCGTAGGCCACTCCCTCAAGGCCCTCGCCAAGGTCGCCCACAGTTGCCAACACATCGGCTTGGTAGCCACTGTCGGAGAATAGGAGCCGGGGTACCGAAAGCCCTTGCTTTTCGCGGGCTTCTTTGGCTTGGAGCGTAGCCATAAGCATAGGGGTGTCAGAAGCCACGCAAATCAGATACTCGGCTCCGCAGGCTACAGCCTCGGCTGGGTCGGAGAAAGTGCCGAGATTTTCCACTCCCATCTCGGTGGCTTGGAATGGAAACCAGTCGGTAAAGGTAAGGCCGTAAGGATCATCGCTATCGGCAAGCAGCGCTACTGAAGATGCGCCATAATAAATAGCTTTGGCTATAAGCACCTCGCACTGGGTGATGTCGGTCTCGGTCATAGCCCACAGATAGCCTCCTGATGAATAACCCCTGACAAATTGTTCGGCAGTGGCCAGCGTGAAGAATGGCTTCTTGGCTTTTACCAAGGGTTCGACAAGGATTGATGCGCGTGATGACCATACTCCACCTATAACGCAAGCCAAATCGGTGCGGGCGGCCAATTTCTCAGCAAGAGCCTCCATATCATCGGTGTCCTCGTCGTACCACTCGAAGGTCAACTTTATGCCATCTTCAAGGGTGGCAAAAGCCGTAGAGGCATTGCTCTGGAATAATTCGATGGTCTGCTCCCAATTTTGGTCCTGGCCATCTGACATGGGGAGTACCAAAGCTACTTTCACTTCGTGCCAAGTTTTCGGCTCACTGACCTCTGAGGCTGGGTCATCGTCGGTGCATGCCGTCAAGGTGCCAGTGCATATAACCGTCACCAGCAAGGTCATAAAGTAAAGAATGTCCTTTATCATTATTGTATATTGGTTTAATGGGTTTATCGATAGTATCTTGGACTTATGATGAATGTAAAGTTAAGAAATTATTTTGGATTTTGGACATTCTTACTGGGAAAATCTTCTGATTTATTGGTAAATGTCGTCGTTGTTTTGGGTGGAGCGGCTGGTGTTTTGGCCCTTGGTAGTTTTCTTAGTGGAAGTAGAGGAGGATTTGGTAGGCAATGAGCCCCCTACGTTGACTCTGGGTCCGCCAGGACCTACTGAAGCTGACCACCACGAGGCACAACTGCTGGTGCCTCCAATCAATGCCATCGAGATGATGGCCAATAATATCTTGCGTCGCATATCTCGCATATTCATCTTGATAAAAACTTTTGCAAAATTAGCAAATTTCTCCAATCTCTTACCATTGTCTTTCCAAAAATCACCCATTATGCTAATATAATAGCAAATCTCACCAATACCGCGGCCTGATGAAGGTTAATGGGCAGCAGGTAAGCGCCCCATAATAGTACCATAGAAGCCATAATGGTATAAATTTTGTGTTTTCGAGGAAAAATTGTAATTTTGCAGTATAAGTAAAATAATGGCATTATGGAAGGATATTTTAGAGTGGCGGCTTGTGTGCCGACGGTGAATGTGGCTGATGTGGAGGCCAATGTGGAGAGCATAATCGCGCTGGCCAAAGAGGTGCAAGCAAAGGGCGCACATTTGGCCGTATTCCCTGAGATGTGCGTCACGGGCTACACATGCGGCGACCTTTTCCACAACCGCACACTCCTTGAAGGCGCCATCAAGGGCATTGAAACAATTCTTAGCCATTGGGAAATCGAAGTTGCCATGGTAGTGGGTGCCCCATTGGAACTGAATGGTTCACTATATAATTGCGCATGGGTGATTTTCCAAGGTCAAATTATTGGCATCGTGCCTAAGACATACCTACCAAATTACAATGAGTTTTATGAAAAGCGTTGGTGGGCGGCGGCTCCTGAAGAAACAAAAACCATCTCAATTCTGGGCAAAGAAATAAAATTCGGCAAAAACCTGATATTCCAAATCGAAGATAAGAGATTTGGAGTGGAGATATGTGAGGATTTGTGGGCACCCGTTCCTCCGAGTTGCTCGCTGGCTATGGCTGGAGCCGAGGTTATTGTCAATCTCAGTGCAAGCGACGACTTGATTGGCAAATACAATTATTTGCGCTCACTGATTGAGCAGCAATCTGCCCGCTGCCTTTGCGGCTATGTGTATGCAGGCGCGGGCTTTGGGGAATCATCAACAGATTTGGTTTTCGATGGCAAAGCTATCATCGCTGAAAATGGGAAAATCTTGGCTTCTAACAAGCGTTGGCAATCAGGCCCTCAGTACGTGATGACAGACATCGACCTTGAGGCTCTGCGGCGCGACCGCATGCATTTGGGCACTTTCCACGACTGTGCAGTGCGTCAGAACAGAGCTGCTGAAATTATAAAGGCTGAAGGCAACTCCCATTATGTAATGGATGATAACACTTGGCTTAACTTCGCGCCAAATCATGACCTTCTGCGTGAGGTGTCATCACTGCCGTTCGTGCCGCAAGGCGAGGACGCAATGGCTGAGCGATGCGATGAAATAATAAATATCCAGGCAGCAGGCTTGGCCAAGCGATTGGACTTCATCCGCTGCAAAAGCCTTGTAGTGGGCATAAGCGGAGGCCTCGACAGCACATTGGCTCTGCTGGTGGCTGTAAAGACATTCGACCGTCTGGGCCTTGACCGCAAGGGCATTATCGGTATCACGATGCCAGGCTATGGCACATCCAAGCGCACAAAAACCAATGCTATGGCATTGATGGAGCAATTGGGCATTACCATGCGTGAAATTCCGATTGGCGATGCAGTGGCCCAGCACTTCAAGGATATCGACCACGACCCTGCCGTGCAGGATGTGACATACGAAAATTCGCAAGCTCGCGAACGAACTCAGATACTAATGGATGTTGCCAACCAAACAGGAGGGATTGTGCTTGGCACGGGCGACCTCAGTGAATTGGCTCTCGGCTGGGCTACCTACAATGGCGATCACATGTCGATGTACGGCGTCAACGCCTCGATTCCTAAGACCTTGGTGCGACACCTTGTAAGGTATTTCGCCCAAGAACCAGCGTTTGAGAACTGCCGAACCACGCTGCTCGACATTATCGACACTCCCATCAGTCCCGAGTTGATTCCTACCGACAAACAAGGAAATATCGCACAGAAGACAGAAGATTTGGTGGGTCCATACGAGCTTCACGACTTCTTCCTTTATTATATGCTGCGCTATGGCTTCGCGCCAAAGCGGGTGTTCATGCTGGCTCAGAAAGCATTTGTTGGGCTGTTTGACGATGCAACGATTAAGAAGTGGATGCGCACGTTTTACCGTCGTTTCTTCCAGCAACAGTTCAAGCGTTCGTGCCTCCCCGACGGTCCGAAGGTGGGCAGCGTATGCTTGTCGCCGCGCGGTGATTGGCGAATGCCCTCCGATGCGTCAGCCGCCCTCTGGTTAAAACAAGTAGATGCATTATAAAAAAATTAGCCCTCAGACCAATGCTGAGGGCTAATTTTTTATTGGATTGAGGTGGGGTGGAACCGCACAAAGGCTTCCATGGCTTCGTAGGCCGCCAGACCTAAGCTTTCGTACAACTTGGCTGTGGCACGGTTGCGCTCCTCAGCACGCTGCCAGAACAGACGGTCGTCGTCGCCAAGATAGGGCGCATTCTCCATCTGGCTCTGATGCTTGAGGATAGAATTGCGCTTGAATCGCAATTCCTCGGGGCTCAGAGGCACTGCCATTTCGATATTGTCGATTTCCCATTCAGCCCATGCACCTCGGTACATCCATACGTAGCACTCCTTGAGCCAAGGCTCGTCGGCCAACTCATCGAGGGCTGCAAGCACTGCATCGAGGCATACTCGGTGGGTGCCATGGGGGTCGGCTAAGTCGCCAGCCACAAATATCTCGTTGGGCTTTATGTCCATAAGGAGCTTCTTTACGATATCCACATCGCGCTGCTCGAGGTCGCCCTTCTTTACAGCGCCAGTCTCATAGAACGGCAGACGCAGGAAGTGCACATGGTCGGGCTTCACGCCGATGTATTGGCAAGCGGTGCGCGCTTCGCACTGGCGTATCACAGTCTTCAGCTCACGAATGTCGGCTGAGTCCACATCATCGTTCTTCTTATGATGGCAATAATCCTTGATGGCTTTGCTCTTGGCCTCGAAGGCCTCGGTGTCGTAACCAAAGTCCTTAGCCATACCGTCCATTACCATCACATAACGCATCATGTCCTCATCGCCCACGGCAATGTTGCCCGAAGTCTCGTAGGCCACATGCACATCGTGGCCTTGGTCAACGAGGCGCTTGAATGTGCCACCCATCGAGATTACATCATCGTCGGGGTGGGGCGAGAACACAATCACACGCTTGGGATAAGGCTTCGCACGTTCGGGGCGAGTGCTATCGTCGGCATTGGGCTTGCCGCCAGGCCAGCCAGTGATGGTGTGCTGCAGGTCGTTGAAGATCTTGATATTGCAGTTGTAAGCACTTCCATAGATAGCAAGCAACTCACCAAGGCCCCAATCGTTGTAGTCGCGGTCGGTAAGCTTAAGAATAGGCTTTTCGGTCATCTTGCACAGCCATACGATGGCGCGGCGAGTGAGCTTGTCGTCCCATTCGCACGATGTCACCTTCCAAGGCATTGCAATGCGTGTTAGGTCGTCGGCTGCGGCAAGGTCGAGGATAATGGTGGTGTGGGTGTGGGTTTGCAGGTAGCTTGCTGGCAGAGAGTCAGTGACGGGTCCCTCAACAGCCTGTGCAATCACTGGAGCATAGTTTTCACCCCAGGCCAGACAGGTGATATGGCGAGCTTCGAGAATATTCTTGATGCCAAGGGTTATGGCAGTGAGCGGAGCATTTTCGCACTTGTAGTCATTGACGATGGCGTGGCGAGTCTGATTGCCCAGCAGCACCAGTCGGCAGCCGCTGCCCATCTTGGTGCCCGGCTCGTTGAATGCCAAGCCGCCGTGGTAGCCGATTTCGCAAATCAGCATGTCGATGCCGCCAGCGCGGGTGATTGACTGCTCATATTCGCGGCAACGCAGGTGCACATTTTCGCGCGCTACGCTTACATCGGGGCTGTTGATATTGTCAGCAGGTATGTCGATATGGTCAAGGAATACGCTCTTAAGGCGGGTTAAAGTGCTGGGCACATCCTCGCCCGAAGGGTAGAACTCACTGATGTTGAACACAATCACGTTGTGGAAGCTCACTTTGCCACGCTTGTACAGGTCAATAAGGGCCTGATAGAGAGGGTGGGTGCAGTTGCCAGCGCCTAAGGCCAGGACGCATTTGCCCTTGGCCTCCACGCAATGGTTGATAAGCTCAGCCACGCGGTTTGCCTCAGCTGCAGCTCCATCGCTGGGAGCCTCGTAAATGTCGACGTAGATCTTTTCTTCACGGCTTAGAGCGGCCTTTTCTACTTCGTTCTTTGGTGCGTAGTAGCGCTCAGGCACGCGGTCGAGCTTGATAAGTCGGCTCAGGTTAGGTTTCATAATAGATTTTGGTTATTGTGGTTGTGGTAATTAGAATTGTATTTGATGTCTTGTATTTGGTTATGACAGTGATTAACTATGATTTAGCAGGTAATTGAGGGCGTGCAACACTTGGGGTCGCGACTCATTGATTCGTTCGGGGAAATGGGCGTCGCTGTTGACCACGATAGGCACGCCAGCCTCTACCAGTCGCTTCCAATGGCGCTGGGCTGGGAAAAGCTGGTGATGCTCCTTCCAAGCCTTGGTGTTTATTTCCACAATCTTGCCGCTGGCGATGACTGAATCAATCAGGTCATTGACCTGCTTTTGGTAGCGGGGCGTCTCTTCTATATCGGGGCGCACTGTAGATGCATTGTGCTTGATTTTGTCGAGATGGCCCACGATGTCGAAGCAATCTTCGGCTACCATAGCTTGCGACTGCGAGAAGAATGTATCTACCACATAGTCGAGGTCACTATGGAATTTCTCAGCTAAATTCCGCTGGAAACGCTCGGGCTTGCCGTCGATATCAATCATTTCGCCATCCTGGGTGGGAATGAAATGCACCGAACCGATGGTGAAATCGAGATCCAGAGTTTTAAAGTACTCGTTGGCTGGGCCCCACTGCGGACCCAGATAGTCGATTTCCATGCCAGTGAGGAACTTTATCCCAGGATATTCCTTCGCCAGACGCTGCACCTCGGCCTTGTATTCTGGCACGCTCTCGAAGCTCATGTTGCAAGGACTCTCAATTGGCACAGGCGAGTGGGGTGTGAACCCGTAAACTCTGAATCCTTGAGCGGCTGCTTGCCGTGCAAAATCTTCCATAGGCGCGCGCCCATCACAATATTGAGTGTGCGAATGTAAGGTGTAGAGGTCGTTATCGGCGATGAGAGATAAAAGATCCATATCTGACTGTAATCTATATAACTTGAATTGATTTAAAAAAGTTCTTATTGCGATAGCACTGGCGTAGCCTCACGCTTGAGACCGCGCACGTACTTCATAAAGAGCAATAGCAGGCCAACTGCAACTGCTGCCCCGCAGCCGATAGCCAAGCTCCAGTCAAGACCAAGGCCTTCGGGACGCCGGGCAAACAGCAGATAACTTACAGAAACTGCGGACATAAACATGGCGGGAAGCAGAGTTACGATATATGCCTTATGGTGACGAGCCAAATATACCGTGGCAGCCCACAGGGTAAACACAGCAAGGGTCTGGTTGCACCAAGCAAAATATCTCCACAGCACATTGAAATCAATGCACATAATCAGGAATGTGAACGCAAAGATAGGGAGCGTAATAATAAGTCGCTTGAGAATCTTGCGCTGGTCAAGGTGCAGGAAGTCGGCAATTATCAGGCGCGATGAGCGCAGAGCGGTGTCGCCTGTAGTGATAGGCGCTGCTATTACACCCAAGATTGCAAGCACTCCGCCTATGCTGCCAAGCCAGTCGATCGAAATCTCATGCACCAGTGCACTTGAGCCTGAGCCATCGGGATGTGCCGCCATAAAGTCGGCCAACTGCTCGTAGCCGCCAGTGAAGGCGATTGTGGCTGCTGCCCATATCAGAGCTACCAAGCCCTCGGCCACCATGGCACCGTAGAAAATGGGCCGTGCCAGTTTTTCGCTCTTTAGGCATCGGGCCATCATGGGGGACTGGGTGGCATGGAAGCCAGATATAGCTCCGCAGGCTATCGAAACAAACATCATCGGGAATACCGGATGGGCATCATCAGCATATCGGCTACCGAAGCCATCGCTAATGCCCACTGGGATGGTGACGTCGCCAAAAAGCAGCACGCACAGCAGACCTGCTGCCATAAACAACAAGGCAAGGCCAAACACGGGGTAAAGGTTGCCAATCAGTTTGTCGATGGGGAGCAGGGTGGCAAGCATGTAATACAGGAAAATGATGCCTACCCACAGGGTGCGGTCCATGGCTGTCATACCAGCCAGCAAGCCAGCAGGGCTGATGATAAATACTGCACCCACCAAGATAAGAAGCAGCACTGACCATATGCGTACAAAGTTCTTGATGGGAGTACCCAGTTCGCGCCCTACGATTTCCGGAAGTGAGGCACCGCCTGAGCGAATCGACATCATGGCTGATGTGAAGTCGTGGACAGCACCTGCGAATATTGTGCCAAGCACTATCCACAGGAAAGCTGCAGGGCCGAACATAATGCCCATGATAGCTCCGAAGATGGGCCCAAGGCCAGCAATGTTGAGGAATTGCACTAAGAAAACCTTCCATGTGGCCATTGGAATATAGTCAATCCCATCCCGGCGTGTGTATGCCGGCATGGGACGATTCTTTTTGATTCCGAATACACGTTCCATCAAGGCTCCGTACACAAAGTAGCCGCCAATCAGAACGATTATAGAAATTATAAACGAATGCATATCCTTTTAGGGTTAAGGCTTAAGAGTTAAGGTTTAAGGGCCTTAATCCTTAAACCTAAAATCTTAAACCTATTTTGAAAGTGATTGGCGCATATCGGTGTCGGCTTGCACGTTACGCATGCGGTAATAATCCATTATGCCGAGGTTGCCTTTCAGGAAGGCTTCGGCCATTGCCTTTGGCAGTTCGGCTTCAGCCTGAATCACCTTGGCTCGAGCCTCCTGAGCGCGAGCCTTCATCTCTTGCTCCAGGGCGATTGCCATGGCACGGCGCTCCTCGGCCTTGGCCTGAGCAATGTTTTTGTCGGCTTCAGCTTGGTCTATTTGCAGGGCCGCACCGATGTTTTTGCCTATGTCAATATCAGCGATGTCGATTGATAGAATCTCAAAGGCTGTGCCAGAATCAAGACCTTTCTTAAGCACCAGCTTGGAGATTGAATCGGGGTTTTCGAGCACTTGCTTGTGGCTCTCCGACGAACCGATTGATGATACAATGCCTTCGCCTACGCGAGCCAGCACAGTGTCCTCGCCAGCACCACCCACCAGTTGGCGGATGTTGGCGCGCACGGTCACGCGAGCCTTGGCTATCAGCTGAATGCCATCCTTGGCCACAGCTGTGACGGGGGGAGTGTCAATCACCTTTGGGTTTACGCTCATTTGCACAGCCTGGAACACATCGCGACCAGCCAAGTCGATGGCAGTGGCCATCTTGAAGCCAAGGTCGATATTGGCCTTGGATGCTGATACCAGGGCGTGAACCACCTTCTCTACGTTGCCGCCAGCCAAATAGTGGGCCTCAAGCGAATCGCGGTTTACATCGCTAAGGCCAGCCTTGTGGGCCTCGATGAGCGCACGCACAATTACCGACGCTGGCACCTTGCGGATGCGCATAAGCACTAATTGCATTAATGAAATTTTCACACCGCTCACCCTGGCTGAAATCCATAGGAAGAAGGGGCAGTAATAGAAGAAGACGCAGAGCAGTATTAGGCAAAGCGCTCCAAGAAGGATGATTGTGAGTTCCATATTCGGGCGTTTATGACATGTTTGGTTTTACATCTCCGCTGCGGAAAGCTTCTCGCAGTTGAATACTGCAAATTTACTAATAAATTTTGGAAAGAAACCCATAAATTGTCAACTTTTCTTCTCTAAATAGGTTAAATAAGAAAGATATTTATTAATTTTGCATAAAATTTGAGATCTTTGAGAAAGAAAAGGTATATACGAGGGATTATTCTTGGATTGATACTGATCCTCAGTGCAGGGTCGGCCCATGCTATATCTTTCGATCTCGACTCAATTGCTGCCTGGGGCAAGTTTCCAGCCTTCTGCATCAAGACTTATCGCTGGGGCGATGGCTTTTTCAATGGTTATGACAAAAGCTATGTGGAGGGTGCTGGCTACAAATTCAATGTGAAATTCCGCAGCGACAATTGGATAGATTATTACAATTTCGACTTGCCCGACAATATGCGCATGCGCATGCTGTCGGATCCCAGCACATCAATTGGCGCATACCTGACTTATCTGGCTGTATCGGTAGGTTACGAAAAGAATATTAGCAAACTATTCGGAAGCAACGATAAGGCTCGCGAGCAATTCTCATTCGGATTCAACTGCAGCCTTTTTGCTTGCAATATTTCATACGTGAACAATGCACAAGAGACCACAATCAACAAGTTCGGCCCTCGCGGTCACACTGAGCATGTGGATATCAAATTCAATGGCGTGAAGAGCCATTCATTCGCTATAGATCTTTACTATTTCTTCAATCATAAGAAGTATTCTCAGGCTGCAGCATTTAATTTCAGCCGCATCCAACGCAAAAGCCAAGGCTCATGGTTCGCTGGGTTCACTTATTTCAAAAATAAGTACACATTCGATTTCTATCAGCTCCCTGGATACATGAAGGAAGCTATGCCTGAATCTTGGGCTGAATATGGGTATATCTATCAGGCAAACAATAAAAACTATAATCTAAAGGTGGGTTATGGCTACAATTGGGTTTTTGCCCGCAATTGGCTGTTAGCCATTTCGGAATCCCCCACAGTTGGCATCAAGCGTGGCACTATAGTAAATCCCAACCAAAAGAACACCACGGTTTCGTTCTCAAATCTTGTGCGCATGGCAGTAGTCTGGACCCACGACCGATGGTTTGCCGGCCTGCAAGGCGAGATGAATCTCAATATCATTTACGATAAGGATTGCACATTCGAGAATGCTTTGTTATCAGGCAATATTAGCGTGGGTTATCGATTCAATATTTGGTGATTTAGTGATATGGTTACTGAGCAACAATTTTCATCTCTACTGTTAGAAGAAGCTGTGACGCAGCTGTCGCGCTTGCCAGGCGTGGGTCGCAAGACTGCCCTTCGGCTCGCTTTGCATCTGTTGCGCCAAGAACCGAGTGTGGCTCAAGCTCTTGGAAATTCCATTATAAAGCTGCGTGAGGGCATCAAATACTGCAAAGTTTGCCATAATATCAGCGAGGAAGATGTGTGTCCGATCTGCGCTTCGCCATTGCGCGATGGCTCAACGGTGTGCGTAGTGGAGAATGTGAAGGATGTGATGAGCTTTGAGAACACAGGCCAATACCGAGGCTTATATCATGTGCTGGGTGGATTGATTTCGCCAGTGGATGGAATTGGCCCCGACAAACTCCAAATAGATTCATTGGTAGAGCGTGTTAAGCAAGGCGCGGTAAAGGAGGTAATCCTGGCCCTGAGCGCCACCATGGAGGGCGATACTACCAATTTCTATATCTACCGCAAACTCGAAGGGTTGCCAGTGAAAATTACTCAGCTGGCGCGAGGCGTGTCAGTGGGCAATGAAATTGAATACACTGATGAGATTACGCTTGGACGTTCGCTGGTGAACCGCACATTGTTTAAAGATTCTTTTGGAAAGGGGTAATATGGAAGAATTGAATGTGAAGCTCAGAGCAGTGGAGCCAGATGATTTGGATACCCTGTATCGATTGGAAAATGACCCTGATGTGTGGCGCGTAAGCTGGGGCGAGGCTCCAGTGTCGCGTCAGATGCTATGGGAATATATCACTAATTATACGGCTGATGTGTACCGCGACCGTCAGCTGAGGTTTGTAATTGAGGCCGGTGGACAAGCTGCTGGCACCATTGACATTAGCGATTTTGACCCGCGCAATTCGCGGGCTATGCTGGGGATAGCAGTGGATAAGGAGAGTCAGCACCATGGAATAGCCCACAAGGCTGTGGAGCAAGTGGTGGATTATTGCCGCATGGCTCTGCATCTGCACCAACTGGCTGTGCTGGTGCCACGCGACAACGAGGCATCGATGCGACTATTCCTGGATTCGGGATTCACTACATCAGGCTGCCTGCGCAGCTGGCTGCGCCGAGGCACCAGCTATGTAGATGTGATGGTGCTACAAAGATTTCTTTAATACATTTGATAATTGATTGAAAGCACTTGGAATTCGGTGCGGCGATTGATTTGATCAGCTGCATCTTGATCGTCAGGATTTTCCAGTGCTTCGATATATTCGGGTGTCAGTACATCGCCCTCTTTGAACTGGGGATATTCGCGCGCTAATTTCTTGGTGATGGTCTTTGGCTTGGTCTTGCCGTAGCCTTGGCTTTGCAGTCGGTCAGGACTGATGCCTACTTCGATCAAATAGTCAATAACTGACTTTGCGCGGCGTCCGCTGAGCTTGATATTGTATTCGTCGCTGCCCCAGCGGTCGGTGTGCGAAGCCATCTCGATAGTCACGTTTGGATTGTCGCGCAACACTTGTGCCAACTCATCGAGTGCAGCCTTTGACTCTGGGCGCAGCGATGCCTTGTCGAAGTCATAGAAGATATTGTCAACCACCACAGGCTTGTTGATTGAAGCGAGGATGAAGTCAATGCCATATTCGGCGTCAACCTCGGTAGTGTCGCTTGTAAATTCTTGGCGTGAGTTAAGATAACCCTTGGCTCCTGCAAGCATCACATAACTTACGCCTCGGTTGAGGGGGAATGAGAAAGTACCATCGGGCTTGGCAATCTGCTTCTGGTTGCTGCCATCATTGCCAATGATGCGGATTACGGCATTTGGCACGGGTTCTTCATCCTTGTCAAGCACCCAGCCTGAAATCAGGATGTTAAGTTCCGGCTTTTCAAAGCTGAAAATATGGTCGTAACCGCGTGCATCACCTCGGTTGCTGCTGAAGAAACCCGTCTCGCCCGGGCCGAAAGTAATGCCAAAATCATCTGCTGCGCTGTTCATCGGCACTCCCATGTTGGTTACGTTCCAACCTCCTGATTTGGTAAGCTCGGCACGGAAGATATCCAGACCGCCATAGCCAGGCCAACCGTTGCTGCTGAAATAGAGCAGGGAATCGGTGCGAACGTAGGGGAACATCTCGTCGCCTGGGGTGTTGATCCATTCGCCAAGGTTTTCAAGGCTTCCGTATTTGTCCTTCAAGTTTACACGCCAAATATCCTTGCCCCCCACGCCGCCAGGCATGTCTGAGGAGAAGTAGAGCCAATTGCCATCAGGCGACACAGCTGGATGACCATAGCTGCTGAGCGTGTCGCTGGTGATTTCATATTTCACAGGCGCGCTCCACGAGGCATCGCTTCTCTGCGAGGTGTAAATCTCTACGGCAGTCTGTGAATTGGGGGCGCGAAGGCTGCGGGTAAGGTACATCGTGGACCCGTCGGGCGAGAATGAAATTACCCCCTCATCGGCCTCAGTATTCACTTCGCCTCCTGCTGGTTCGGGTCGCTGCCATTCGCCTTTTTCGTTTTTGCGAGTCACCCAAATGTCACCTTTCTTCATGCCTGTGATTTCGCTGCGATTGTCACCAGTCACTTTTTCGTTGGTAGTGGTGAAATACAGCACATCGTAGCTTTTGTCGTAATACATCGGGGCATAATCAGCTCGACGCGAGTTGACCAGCTTGAAGTTCTTCACAATGTAGCGAGTGTTCGGATTTTTGGCAGCGGCAGCTTTAGCTCCTATAAGTCCATTCTGAGCTATGAGGTTGCTGGGGTCACATTCCAGATAGGTCTCATATTCCTTGATTGCAGCCGTGTATTTGCCATCGGCCTGAAGCATCATGGCCAAGTTGAGGTGAATTGTAGAATCCTCCACGCCATATCGCATGGCATTCTGATAAGCGGCGGCTGAGCGCGAATATTGGCTCAGTTTCTGGTGGCATTGCGCCATCTTATGAGCCACCTGTCCGCGCAGGGCTCGGTCCTCTTTCTTGGTGAGCTTATTGTAAACTTTGCGGTAGGTCTTGGAGGCATCATAGTATTCGCCACGGGCCATCTGCTCGTCGGCAGTGGCTAATTTGGCGCCTCCGCAGCCGCTAAGGCCGATACAAAGGCTCACAATCGTAAATATAAGGAATATCTTGAGTTTCATTTCAGGCTAAATATACCTTATATTAACGATTGCGTTCCTCCAATATTGTATCTGAGTTGGTGGTTTGGTGGTTTGGTGGTTTAGTGGGTTAGTGCTTTGGCCAGGGCCTTGATGGCTTCGCGTGTTTCGGCTTTGACTGAGGATTTGATTGTGACTTGCTGGTCGAGTACTGTGATGTCCTTGAACTCGGCCAATTGGTTGCGCATCAGTCGAGCTGATTGGGGTGCCCATGTGCCATTCTCCATCAGGGCTACGGAGCGGCGCTGCCAAGCTTTTGACTTGAGGTGGTGGAGGAAATCGTCCATTGCTGGCATGATGCCACTATCGTAGGTAGGAGCAGCCAGCACTATGCGATCATAGCGGAAAGCGTCTTCTACCGCCTCGGCCATGTCGTCGCGGCAGAGGTCGCTGATAGCCACCTTTTCTCCAAGTGCTGCAAGCTCATCTTTCAGCAATTGAGCAGCCTGGGCTGTGTTGCCATGGAGGCTGCAGTGAGCTATGAACACGCCCTTAGTTTCGGGTTCGTATTTGCTCCAGGTGTCGTAGAGCTTTCCATAATACATCAGGTTTTCTCTGAGCACTGGGCCGTGTAGGGGAGCGATAATCTTGACATCGAATTTGGCTGTCTTTTTGAGGGCGGCTTGCACCTGTGCACCATATTTGCCGCAGATGTTAAAATAGTAGCGGCGAGCTTCGCACGCCCAATCGTCGGTTTCGTGGCAGAGGGCACCGAATTTGCCGAATGCATCAGCAGTGAAGAGAATCTTATCATAGCTTTCGTAAGCCATCATCACCTCGGGCCAATGCACCATGGGAGTCATAAAAAATTCGAGTTCGTGCTTGCCAAGACTAAGTTTCTCGCCTTCTTTTACTGCTTGGATGCGTCCAGTGTAGTCAAAGTCGCTGAATTGAGGCAGGAATTGCGCAGCCTTTGCCGAACATATCACCTGGCACTGTGGCCATTTTTCGAGCGCCCAACTTACGCAAGCTGCATGATCGGGCTCGCAGTGGAGCACCACCAGATAGTCGGGTGTGCGCCCATTAAGGGCTGTGATGAGATTTTGTTCCCATTCATCTTTTGTATTTGGGTCGGTGGTATCCATGATGCACACCTTCTCATCGAGGATTAGATAGGAGTTGTACGACATTCCCTCGGGTGCGGCATATTGTCCCTCGAAAAGGTCAATTTTGAGGTCATCGACGCCGATGTAGAGCACATCGTCGCTCACAGTGATGTATTTTGGATCAACAGTTGCCATATTGCATGTATTTATTGTGTTCAATAGTTGATGTAATGCATTTTATATAGGTATTATGCGATTCTGATTGCAAAATTAGTCATTTTCTCCACCATTACAAAGCTTTGCAATAAAAAATTATAAAATTTGGTTGTTAACGGTATTTTCTGAAAGATTAAGGACATCAAGGTAGAGAAAGAGAGACAACTGATCAAAATCTTTGTAAGAAGTAGTCAAAAGCAGGGCGCACAGCTATGTTATACCCATTGTGTAAAATATCTGTATTAACATTATCTGTAATTAAGAGCAGATTTTGACAACCTGTTTTTTTAGCTGCAAGAATTAACCCAGCTAATTCACGTTTTAGAGTCTTTGGTGAAGTAATGTCATAGGACACTTGTACTAACACAATTACTTTACGCCCTAAGCAGACTACAAAATCACATTCGCCTCCTCTTTCTCGATAATAGTATATGTCATGTCCTGTTACCTTGTACTTTCGTATGAGCTCAAGGAAAACAAGCGTTTCTAATCTCCAACCAAGATTTTCGCCAACAAAGGCATCCTCTCGGTTGTTCATCAGAGCCACATCCACAGGATAAACCTTTTCTTCTATCAGTCTTACGCGGCTTTTTGAAGAGTACTTGTGTATTCCTATAAGTAAATAGGTCTGTTTAAGATAGTTAAGATAATTTTTAGTGGTGTGTTGAGATTTTAATTCAAAGGTCTCTTGAAGGGTAGGATGTGCAACAATCGAAGGTGCCATATTCAATAGGTGGTGAGCCAACTGTTGGAATGTTGCAGTATGTCGGATGTTGAAGCGTTGGACAATATCTCGTTCGAGGATATTATTGACCAGCTCGTTGATGTATCCTTGATGATTTTTAATCATCTGGAGCTCTGGAAAGCCACCTTGCTTTAAGAAGTTATCGAATGCAGCGCGCCTATTAGCTATGGCCTTGGTTGATTGTGAATTTTTATCAATGTTGTGGAAATCACAATACTCAGCAAAAGAAAAGGGATATAGGGCAATTGAGTGATGACGCCCTGTTAGATGAGACGCAAGTTCACCGCTAAGTAATTTGGCGTTTGAACCCGTAATTATGATGTGCATACCTCTGCGAAGAAGACGATTGACAAACAGATACCATTCCTCAATATTTTGAATTTCGTCAATAAAAAAGTAATTGAAATCACCATTTATTTTATACAAGACCTCTAAAACATCGTTAAGGTCCTCAGAGGTAAGGCGAATTAACCGTTCGTCATCAAAATTTACATAGACAAATTTGATGTTCTTTTTGGTAAGAGCATTATAACATAGAGTTGATTTCCCACTTCGCCTTACTCCGATAATTACCTGGGCTTGAGTACTTTCCAGGTCTATTTCGTCTTCTTCTTTGCGCTCACAGAAGTGAAGAGAACGTTTCAACTCCAATTCCTCCTTTTGATCGGTTAATATGTTTTCTAAGACGCGTTTGTCCATTCCAAATTCATTTTTATGTGCAAAGTTACAAAAAATTTTAATTCGAAATGCACTATTTTACACTTTTTGTCGATTTCTAATGCGCTATTTTACACATTTTTTCTATTTCTAATGCGCTATTTTACGCTTTTTTTCTATTTCTAATGCGCTATTTTACACTTTTTGTCGATTCCAAAATCATCCTATGAATTGACCCGTTGGCAGAAGGCTTGCAAGCTGTCCTTTAAGGAAAAGTTAAAGTGTCGGACACGATTTGATAGCAACCCCGTACGACCGTAGGAAGTACGGGGATTGTCAATGCCTAACCTCTACATTGAGTGCCCAAAGGGCACGGCTTGATTGAATCATTCCTCTAATACCATTCTATTACAGAGCCAGATGTGACTGTATTTATCCAATCGGTGCTTTCAGAGTCTTCTGACCAGTTTTTGAAATTTGGATAGGCAGTGCGAATATCAGTGTACTCTTTTGGCCATTTCCAATCGCCAGGTAAGCACATCATTTGCGGAGCAGTGCCAGCATTTGGTGCATGGATGGTAATGGTAGTCTCTTTGCCTGTAACCACAATGCTAAATCCACCCATATTGTCAGTTATTGAAAAATCCTCACCAACTGTGATTGTGCCATTTGTTGAAGATGAGGTGTAACTTGATGTGTTTAGCATAGGATAACTGCCATTAGCTGCAGTAGTGCCATCCAGTAGATTATGAATTTCACCCAAATCTACATTATTATGGTAAACATTGGCAGCATATACTCCTCCGGCTGCAAGAGGTGTAAATACCACATAAGTTTCACCCACAACATGGGAGACTTTGAACACTATGTCGTTGAAGTCGTAGTCGCCAGTTGAGCCCAAATCTTCGCAAGCGATCAGCCAGGATTGAGGATCATTCACCTCTGCGATCACTTCAATTATCTCGGAACCATCCACACCATTAACTAACATAAGAATATCATTCATATCCTTATCGGTACCATCTTCAAAACCAAGAACAATAGTTCCGTCAGCTTTATATGTTACTGCTGCCACCTCGCCAATTCCATTCTCTGAGTCATAATATTTGCCTAATTGGGCATTATGATCAGAAACCGAGGATAGCATGTACTGAGCATATTCAGAATCTTGTGGAAAATTATCAGATGAGTTCCCATAAGAAATCATTACAAAAGCGATATTGGTACCATTCGGGAAATCATAAGAGGCCACACCATTTTCATCGAAATAAACAAGATTGTATTTGGTGCCTACCATATAAGCATCGGGTCCTCGATCGGATGCATAAGTGCCAGCCTCTACCATAGAAATTATGTTAGGCCACGACATGCCATCAGTAACTTGGGTTTCCGCATCATTCAGAAAGACATTGTGTTGAGGAAGACCATCTTCCATCAGAATGTATTTTACCGCTGACATCGGATCTTCATCATCTTGCCAGTAATAATATGCGAAAACATTTTTATATGCTGTTCCTCCAAACTGATAAGTGACTTCTATGGGTCCGCCGACAGCTTGGAAAGCCTTTGCTTTAAACATCACATCATGTTGGAATACATCCCAATAAAGAGCTCTATTGTTTACTCCCTCTTCAAATTTGCCGTCCGAACCAACAATAGGTATCATATCCTTGATTTGGTATTCGCTAACAGTTGAAGTGGTAGTATTATTAAGATGAGCAAAGGATTGCTTAACAAGGCGCCATTTATTATAGATTGTATAGTCTCCCTCCGGTACTTTATCTACAATTTCACCTTTATAATTAACCCATTTCCATTCTGAATTTGGTTCCCAATAATGATCGTCTTCTACTTTGGCTGCTTCTTCAAGATTATAGCTTGAGTCTTGGACTCTATATGAAGATACAAAAACATCTCCATGAGTTACAGTACAATCAGCATCGCGCGAGGCTCTTGCTTTGGCATAAGTCACTTTGTCTCTGTCAATTTTGATATATCCGCAGGAGATGGTTTCTCCATCTCCATCCTTTATTTTAAGGTAGATTGAAGTTGCTCCCTTCACTAAGTCCACCTTAACTGACGGATTTTCATTGGTTATACGGCCGAGGTATTTGCCTCCTCCAAGTGGATTAGATGAGTACAGTTCAACATAGCAACCCTGGTCAAGTGAAGCAGAAGACAAATCCACGGTCACTTGTGTAGCCATGTTCCAGTCTTGGTTCGAATCGATTATACCGAAATCCTTGATCCAAGAGATTGTGTAATCATTCTCCAGCTTTTCCTGGAGTGTCATTGGATTCTCTGAAGTGCATGCAGTCCATGACATTATCACTCCGGCAAGCAACCAAGAAATAATGATTCTTTTTGTTTTCATGAGATGGAAGTTTTATAAGTTAATTAGTTGTTACATTGGTTTGATCATTGATTCGATGAAGGAGATTTCATCGGGGGTAAAGACCTATTTGGTTATTTGTTGCCTTTGGCCCGATTGTGGGTTTTGCAAAGCATTTGGCAATTTTCTTCAGATGTAGCACCACCTTTGCTCCAGGCTGTCACATGATCTGCGTCCATTTCCGACAATTTCCAAATACGGGTTTTGTTACTGTCAGAACCTATTGCACACAATGGGCAGTTGCTTACTCCCTCGGACTGAGCTTTTGCGGTCTGTGCATTATAGACTTTCTTTTTAGTTCGCTCATCAAAAACTCTTATTTCAAGCAATCGATTATCCTTGCAACCTCCCAGAATATACTCAAACACTCCCCTTCGATTGCCTATAAAATCGTCTGATAAGAGAGATTTTACTTTATTTGAATTTTCTATTTTATCGTAAGCCTTATTATGGTATGTTTCATAAAGACGACCCCAATCCAAACCTTTCATTTCCTTTTCATACTCTTCAAATACTGATTGTATCCAATCGATTACTGAAATGAAATAAGTTTGGAGCTCAAATATGTTAGAATCTTGGCGATGCTTACTCATATAACTTGAAATGTTGCCATGGCTAACCCATTCCAATGCCTTTTCAAGATAATCCTGCCGTTTTACATCCCCGCAAAGATAATGGGACCAAATCTGGATATCTGCATTATTTGAATTACTAAACACTCTTTTAGCTTCGGTCACAAAAGGTCCAGAAAAGACTGCATTCAGAAGTTCTTGTGGCTTGAGAGGAACACCAGCGATATTAATGGTCTTAAACCACTCTTTTATTTCTGTTTCTGTACCTTCACATTCATAAACAAGTAATTGGAAATTGAGGATATCCTCTTTAATATTATCATCTAAGCCATCAAATACTTGTTCTATTCCATCTTTGTCAGCTATTGCAAATTTGTTAGTTACAAATCGACCGAGGGAGGTGATGCGTTGTTGTCCATCAAGTACTTCAAATGTACCATCTTCTTTCTTTACAAAGTAAATCAGACCAAGTGGATATCCCTTTATCACACTCTCAATTACAGAAGCTTCACGATTCATATCTTTATAGATATAATTACGTTGATATTCTGGCTGAATTGTAAGTTTTCCTGCCATTCCAAACAAGCCTTTGCCCTCCAATTCATTATAGACAAAGCCTTTGCAAATATCTTTGATACTAAGGTCGGTTCTTAGAGTGGTTTTCATTATTGTTGTTTTTTACGAATTAGAATACGAGGATAGGTATTATACAATTTTCCTGACTCATCGAATAATGTAGGAGTTGCATTTAAATCTCCATAATTAGGATAATCTGATTTGGTATAAACTTTTGACCGAAGAGAAGGATCTCCGGCTCCACGCTTAGCCATTCCAATAATTTCGAATTGTTCTGGACAATATTTGTCTATAAACGAAATAGGAACCCCCATCATTTCTTCATAATCGCTTGGAATAGCGTCGGTAAAGGGAACCTCTATGGCATCATAATTATCATACCGAAGATATTCTTTACCTTTTATTTCTTTGTGTTTGCTGAATCGGATATTTTGAGCCATAGTTAATAAGGATAGGGGTTCATGCCGACGTCCATGTTCTATATTAGTAAACCATCGTACACCTTTTACTCTAATGTATTTAGTATAAGGTTTCTTCTTACCGTTCTCATAAAATGGATTTTCATCTATTCTCCAGCCTGCTGCTTCCAATGGGTACCAATCAGGCACACCGAACTCACGATCCCCACTGGAAATAGATGGACCAAGCCATATTTTGTTTTCTTTAAATAAGGGGAAGACTTCCTTATAGGTAATGGCATTCATATTGCCAATTATAGAGAATTGTTTGTCACTTTCAACTAACCAAGCCATAAACTCTCTAAATAAGGAGAAAGGTGGGTTAGTGACAATAATATCTGCTTCGTCACGTAGTTTTGTTACTTCTTCGCTTCTGTAGTCTCCAGTTCCTTCCAAATATTCCCATTCAATATCTTTGATATTGATTCGTCCGTCTCCATTAATATCTCTATCTATGACAAAAATCTTTCCACATACTGCCGATTTTGTAGCATCATAAATTGGATTTTCGGTTTCAAATAATGTGGGATTCCAGTCACTTTTATAATTCTTACTATCCTGGGCGAAACTTGTACTTATAAGTTTCTTAAGTCCTAAAAGTTCAAAATTTTGAGCAAAGAATTTTGTAAAATTACTCCATTCAGGGTCATCGCATGGCAATAACAAAGTTTTCCCTTTAAATACATTAGGGTTAAATTCCAAATAGGAGTTAATCTCTTTTTGGATGTCGTTATACTGAGTATAGAACTCATCATTTTTTGCAGCTTTTGCAGCACCTAAGTTTGAATTACGAGCCATGGCAGTCTTTATCACCCATGGGCTCTTGGGGTGTGATTGGTTTATAAGCAACGAGAGTATTAATCAAAAAGCGTGAGCCCTAAATGGTTGTTATCTGGGTAATGGGCTCTGGACTGCCTGTAAATCAGATAACAACACTGGCTCACGCTCTTAGAAGTATATAGCATTAGCTATAATCTTACTAAGAGGGAGCGCAATGTCAGTTATTCCAAATTTACAGTATTGAATTGTCCAGATTCATTACCTTGGAATAAAAGCCATAACGCTTCCAATTAATATGTCTTGGATGAGGGAGATGCCGCCTCTGTGGCTCCTTTTCCTCATCTGGGGCGCAACTTAGCGTCAGCGGTCTCGCAGTGCCTTATTGCACTGCAAAATTACCCCTAATTTTTGAAATATCAAAGAAATTGTTGAAAAACAATTGAAATTTTATTCCCTACCATACAATAATACTCCAATACTCTCAAAATTTGAAGCCAAAGGTTAATTTTAGAAAGTTTTTTGCTGAGGCAATGGTAGAAAGGAAATTGGTAATATCAGAGCTTTTCTATCTCCTCGGGTGATAGCCCACTTGCTTTGGCAATGGTATCAACTGGTATGTTCATTTCCTTAAGGTTGCGAGCTACAATCATCTTTCCTTCCTCAACCGCAGTGACCACTACATTGTAGTTGTCGCGCTGCCGCTTGAGGCTGGCCTCGTAGGCCTCATACTCCTCTGGCGAGAGCTTACTGACTTCAGCCAGTTGGAAGAAGCTGCGGAAGAGATCATCGTCAAGGCGTTCGGGGATTTCAGGCAACTTGGCCAGGTTCTTGATCACATAGAGCCAGTCCTCTTGTCGGTCGGAAAGTTCTTCCTCGCACTTGATGAACTTTGGCATTTCCAAAAAGATATAGTTAAGCTTTTGATAGAAAACAGTACCTGTAGCAATATCCACAAGCTTCACATCGTGCTTGTAGCTTGGGTTGTCAGCATAGTTGCTCATGACGAAATTGAGAAAAGCCACCATGTAAACCTTTGGCAGCTGGTAATTCCATTCGCTTCCAGGCTCAGCGGCCTTTTGGATAGGGAAGGTGGAGTAATATACTGCTCGGTCAATGAAGAACCGTTGCTTTGAATTCTGCATCTCCACTATGATATGGCCTCCATTGTCGGTGGTGCAGTAAAGGTCGTAAATTGCATTCCTGTCGCCTGGCAGGAGGCCCAGCTGTTCGGTGTTGCGGTAGGTTATATCTATGATTTTGTCTTCGTCACCTAAGAGCGAGTTCAAAAAATTGATCAGATAGCTTTTGCATCTATCAGAACCAAACATCCTTTTGAATCCGAAATCAGTGAAGGGGTCGATATATCTTTCGGTACACATCGTAATTGAGTTTTATGGAAATAAATAATAATGCTCTGCAAAGATAGTGAAATTTTTTAATAATTCAATAATTGTAAATCAATTATACTCCCAAATTTTGAGGTTTGAGGTTAAATTAAGAGGGGTATTTTATTACAGGACAGAGTTGAGGGTGGGAAACTTGCCTTCGAGGGTTAAATGGAGTATGAACCATCAAATAATAAAATACCTTTTTCTCACCTAAAAATAATGAAAAGCGAGGTGTAGTACGCCTCTCGCTTTTCATTATAAGATAGGGATTGCTTTTATACAAAGGGGCTACTTGATTACACCGAGCTTTTTGCCGACTTTGATGAAGGCGGCGATGGCGCGGTCGAGATGTTCGCGTTCGTGGCCGGCTGAGAGTTGAACGCGGATGCGAGCCTGTCCCTTGGGCACTACAGGATAGTAGAAGCCGGTGACATAGATGCCTTCTTTCTGCATCTCAGCGGCAAACTCTTGCGATAGCTTGGCATCATAGAGCATCACGGCGCAGATGGCGCTCTGGGTGGGCTTGATGTCGAAGCCAGCGTCCATCATCTTGTCGCGGAAGTAGTTTACGTTCTCCATCAGCTTAGTGTGGAGCTTGTCGTCCTCCTTGAGCATCTTGAACATCTCCAAGCTTGCGCCTACGATTGCTGGTGCTACCGAGTTGGAGAATAGATAGGGGCGACTGCGCTGACGCAGCATGTCGATGATTTCCTTGGGACCAGCTGTGAATCCACCCATGGCCCCACCGAAGCTCTTGCCAAGGGTGCCAGTGAAGATGTCAATCTTGCCGTAGCAATCGTATTTCTCAGCTACGCCATGTCCTGTAGGACCTACCACACCAGCCGAGTGGCTTTCGTCAACCATCACAAGGGCATCGTATTTTTCAGCCAACTCGCAGATGCGATCCATCGGAGCCACATTGCCATCCATTGAGAATACTCCATCGGTGGCAATAATGCGGAATCGGCAATCCTTGGCTTCTTTCAGGCAACGCTCCAGGTCCTCCATATCGGCGTTGGCATAGCGGAAACGCTTGGCTTTGCACAGGCGCACGCCATCGATAATCGAAGCATGGTTGAGGCTGTCGCTGATGATAGCATCTTCCTCTGTGAAGAGTGGTTCAAACAGTCCGCCGTTGGCATCGAAGCAGGCTGCATAGAGGATGGCATCCTCGGTCTTGAAGTAATCGGCGATGGCTTTTTCAAGTTCCTTGTGCTTATCTTGTGTGCCGCAGATGAATCGCACGCTGCTCATACCGAAGCCGCGCTCGTCCATGGCTTTCTTGGCAGCTTCAATCAGACGAGGATTGTCGCTTAGGCCAAGATAATTGTTGGCGCAGAAGTTGAGCACTTCCTTGTCAGCTCCCTTCACATTGATATCAGCCTTTTGGGGAGTTGTGATTATGCGCTCTTCTTTGTAGAGGCCGGCATCTTTGATGTCCTGCAGCTCTTTTTGCAAGTGTTTCTTAAAGTTGTGGAACATGATATTATGAATTAAAGAGTAGAGATAATAGTTGAAATCTTTTTGGTTTATACTGCCAGCTCAGGCACATGGAGCTTTTTGTGGAGATTTTGCAGCATGTCGCGTGTCATGGAATCCAGGTCGTATTCGGGCTTCCAATCCCATTCTTCGCGGGCGCAAGTGTCATCGAGGCGGTCGGGCCAGCTGTCGGCTATGTGCTGGCGCAAAGGATCCAAGTCGTACTCCATCTTGAAGTCAGGCACATATTCCTTGATTTTATTGTAAATGATTTCTGGATCAAAGCTCATCGAAGCGATGTTGAATGAATTGCGGTGCTTAAGTCGGCTTGGGTCCGCCTCCATTATTTCCACAGCGGCGCGCAAAGCATCGGGCATATACATCATATCCATGAAGGTGCCAGGCTTGATAGGGCAACGGAATGTCTCACCCTTTACGGCAGAGTAATAAATTTCCACGGCATAGTCAGTAGTGCCTCCGCCAGGCAGGGTGGTGTAGGAGATAAGGCCGGGGAAGCGCACTGAGCGGGTATCGACGCCGAAACGCTTGGCATAATAGTCGCTGAGCAATTCGCCCGTGACTTTGGTCACGCCGTAGATGGTGTCGGGGCGCTGGATAGTATCTTGAGGCGTGGGATTGTGGGGAGTGGTTTCACCAAACGAACCAATCGACGAAGGAGTGAACACAGCGCAGCCGTTTTCGCGAGCCACCTCCAATGTGTTGTAAAGACCGCCTACGCCTATCTTCCATGCCAGCTGCGGACGGGCCTCAGCCACAGCCGATAGCAAGGCGGCAAGATTGTAGATAGTGTCGATTTTGTACTTGCGCACCGTGTCGGCAATCATTTGAGCATTGGTGATGTCAACCACTTCGGCCGGGCCGCTCTCAAGCAGCTCGCCTTTGGGCTCTGCTCCGGGTATGTATCCAGCAACTATATTCCCGGCAGGGTATTCGCGTCGTAGTTTCATGGTCAGCTCGGATCCTATTTGGCCTGTTGACCCGATAATGAGTACATTTTTCATTGTGCTTTTGCGAATATTGGCTTAAGGTTAAAATTATCTTTGCAAAGTTACAAATTATTAGTAAACTATAGATAATTTTGAGGTGAAAATTTATGTCCGCCTTACGATTTTTCGCCAATTATCTGAGCAGACCAGCGGAATCAAGCCTTTCCTGGGCCGCTTTGGCAAACGCATCGGCGGCTAAGGAATCGCCTGTGGCGCGAATTTCCTGTTCTTTGGCGCGAATTGACAGGATAGCCTTCTCGCGTTCCATACCAGGTGCGGTGCGGATGGCTCGCTCGGCAGCTTTGGCCCCTTCTTCGCGAGCCAGAGGCTCGTTGGGGCTTACGCGCTTGCTGCCCCCATCGGAGCCGCATGCCAAAGTGGCCAACAAAGCTAAGCAAATTAGATATTTCTTCATTTGTATTGCTTTCACATGCGATTATAGGTTGAGAATTTCGGTTGCTCGGTCTTTTACCTCCTCCATTAGCCATCTGGGGGTGGAGGTAGCTCCGCAGATGCCGATGCTGGTGGCATCGGCGAGCCATTCGGGCTTGATATGGCTGGCATTCGACACTAAGTAGCACTGAGGATTAGCATCGTGGCAGTGGCCGTAGAGAATCTTGCCGTTGCTGCTCTTTTCTCCTGCTACAAACAACACTGTATGGTGTTTGCGAGCGAAATCGCGCAGATGTTCTACTCGGTTGGCAACTTGTCGGCAAATGGTGTCGTAGCTTTCAAAATTGCAATTGGGGCTTTTGCGGGTTTCAATTTCATGGATCATTTCTTGAAAGCCCTCAACAGATTTGGTGGTCTGAGAGTATAAGGCAATATCCTTGTGGAAATCCACTGAGTCGAGCTGGCTCTCGTTTTCCACCACTATGGCTTGGCCTTGAGTCTGACCAACGAGTCCCATTACCTCAGCATGGCCATTCTTACCGTAAATCACGATTTGCGGACGCTGCTGCCGGTTGTAGGTGTCCTTGATGCGCTGCTGCAGACGAAGCACAACGGGGCAGGTGGCATCAATGATTTCGATATTGTTGCGTGCTGCCATCTCGTAGGTTGATGGTGGCTCACCATGGGCGCGCAGCAGAACCTTCACATCGTGAAGTTCGGCCATTTGCTCGTGGGTGATAGTGATGAGGCCGATTGAGCGCAGTCGCTCCACCTCGTCGCTATTGTGCACTATGTCACCAAGGCAGTATAGGCGCCCAGTGGTGCGAAGTTCCTCCTCGGCTTTGCTGATGGCAGTGGTTACGCCGAAGCAAAACCCTGATTGCTCGTCGATTTCAACTGATGGCTTCATGGATCAATGAATAATTAATAATCAAGAAATCATTGATTTTGATTCAATTATTTTATTATACTGGTCCATAAGCCAGGCGTCTTGTTCTTCGATGGTCATGTGGCTGTTGTCGAGCAGCAGAGCATCGTCGGCTCGGCGCAGCGGGCTCTCCGCACGAGTTTCGTCGATATGATCGCGATGGGTTACATTGGCCAAGATTTCCTCGAAGGTGGGATTTTGGCCTTTCTCGATCATTTCGTTGAATCGGCGCTGAGCACGAGTCTGAGCCGATGCTGTGACAAAAATCTTGAGCTCGGCATTGGGAAATACAGTGGTGCCGATGTCGCGCCCATCCATCACAATGCCTTTTTCGGTTCCCATAGCTTGCTGCAGGGCCACCAGGGCATGGCGCACGAAGGGGATGGCTGCTATGGTTGACACTTGGTTCGAAACATATAGCTTGCGGATTTCTGCCTCTACATCAATGCCATTGAGCAGAGTGTGCTGGCTGCCATCGGGCTGCACCTGGAAGTCAACTTTGGCAGTGGGTAGCAGCTGTTGCAGGGTGGCTTCATCCACGGAGCCTTGATTGTTGATAAGGTTGCGCTCAAGGGCAAAGAGAGTGATGGCGCGGTACATGGCTCCTGTGTCGATGTATCGGTATCCGATTTTCGAGGCCAGCCGCTTGGCCATTGTGCTTTTGCCCGAAGATGAATATCCATCGATGGCTATGATAATCTTATTAGGTGTCATTTGCGTGTTGGTAAATTTCAGTTTATAGGATGTCGCTCAGATTCATGCTGAGATTGAGCATGAAGGTTGTAGCACCAGTGGCGGGGGTGGCCAGAGCCAAGCCCACTCCGAAATTGCTCACTCTGATGCCGCCAGCCAGGGAGAATCCTGACAGGAAACTGCGGTGATAGCTGAGCATATCGGTGCGGGTCTTATAGTTGTAGCCAAGGCCTAAATACCAGTTGGGCGATGAGATGATGTCAGCTCCGAATACAAGATGTCGGAAGAGATTGCTGCCAAACGAGTCTTTCTCCACTACTTCAGAGCCAGAGGTGCCATCGCCATAGTCGAAGTAGGGGAGTTTCCATTTTGTGAGATTCCATGCTGTAATAGAGAATCTCAAAGGAAAACCCTCGAATGACTGCGACCAGCCAATGCGCACATCGATGGGCAGACGGTCGTAGTTTTCATTGAATTTCTTTACCTGGCCACCAAGATTAGCCACAACCAGCGATAGCGACAAATCGTTGTCGGGGTCGTAATAATTGATTCCGAGGTCGGTGGCAATGGCAAAAGCCGAATATTCGGCATAAGCGCTATAAGCCATCTTCAGGTTGATTCCGCCACGTAGGCGGTCGGTGATGTCGTGGCTATAAGCACCCATAAAGAGGGCATCCTTAGGCGAGAAATTGCCGAGCAGAGTGCCAGTCTCGTCGCGCTCCTCCATATCGCCATAGCCAAAATATTGCACTGCGGCTGACCAAGCGCCATGTTCGCCAGCACTGTGGGCATAACGCAGGCCGGCAAAATTGCTGCCAGCGACATAGCGCATGTAGCTAAGAGCAATTTGGCCGCTCATTTCGCTGCCAAGCAAAGCTGGATTCTGGTCGATGGTGGTCACATCATCATCCACAAGTGAGATGTTGACGCCGCCAAGGCCATAAATGCGGCTCGACAGGGGAATGTCAAGAAAATTGTATGCAGTAGTCCCATCTTGGCACCAAGCCAGCGCCGAGGCAGCCACGGCCATCAGGGTCAATATGTATCTCTTAATTGCCATCAATTTTTAATGTCTGATCAGCGATTTTCCGCCAATCCACAATAAAAAACGCACTATCAGATATTTTATTGTATCCGTGCGTTGGTCACTGTTTTCGCTTTTTCAGCTTGCGCGCCTTGAGCCTGTGATATTCGGCTTGTGCTTCGTCGCCAGCCTTTTCATATCCCTCTGCCAAGGCTGTATGGATGTCGGGGATGTCATCGCAGCGCTGGCTTGCATGCAGCAGGTATTCCATTGCTACTGGCAGGTCAGCATCGATTATCATGCGGCCAGCATGATAGAGGGGGCGCCAGTCGGAAGTGTCGATTTTCGATGCTTGTATCAAGCATGATATTGCATCGTCGATATTGCCCATTTGACCTAAAGCGAGCCCTTTCCCCACCAAAGCCAAGGCGTAGTCGGGTGCGAGCTTCAGGGCTTTGTTGTAATTTGAAATGGCCGCCTCCATGTCCCAGCCTTCTTCGCGGCAAGTCTCTCCCATCTCCACATATTCAGTGGCCAGCGATTGCATCAGAGTTTGGTATTCTTCGACTTTCTTTGTCAGTTCATCAATCTGCGCCTGCATCTTATTAATAGTTGACAGTTTATGGCTGATAAGACGCTGCACATTGTTGCGTGAGAGTTCGTTACGGGCTGTGACAGCCTTGGCAAAATAGCTGACAGCTTTGTCAATGTTGCGCTTGTCGAAACTTTTGGCAGCTTTATTATAATAGTCGTCTGCTTTGGCGTATTCTAATGCAGATTGTATCAGCTGGTCGTTGTTGAACTGCTGACTGAACTGCAGTATTCGCTGATTCACGAAGACGTCACGTGCATAAATTTTCGACCGCATCTTGATTCCTTCCAAGCTGCGACATCGGCTCAATGCTACATAGCTTTGGCCTCCAGAGAAGGCTCCACTGCCCATGTCGATTATCACTTTGTCGAAGGTCAAGCCTTGGCTCTTGTGGATGGTGAGAGCCCAGGCTAATTTGATGGGATATTGCTTGAATGTGCCCAATACAATTTCTTTTACTTCGTGTTTTTCCTCATCATATTCATACTTTACATTTTCCCATACCTCTTGGGTCACAGCATGTTTGGTGCCATCTTCAAGCTGGATAGTGATGTCCTCATCGCCATAATCCACCACTTTTCCAATGGTGCCATTGACCCAGCGACGTGTGATATCGTTTTTTACGAATACTACTTGTGCATCGATTTTAAGGATTAGTTCGCGCTCGGTTGGAAGGGAACTTTCGGGGAACTCCCCCATAATTATGCCCTCATAGGTTCGTTGCTGGGTGCGTAAGGCATTAAGGCGGCTTTGGTTGATTTCATCTACTGTGTCGCGGCGAGTGGCAAGAGTCATTGTGAAATCATCACTTCCTTGGGTCAGTCCTACAGCTCGAGCATTGATGCGGTCGAGGTCAAGCATTGTTGGAGCGCCTATGCGTATGCGGTCGAGAAGTTCGATGAAACTTGAATCTGACTGCCTATAAACTTTGCACAGTTCGATTGGTACGACTGAGAGCTGATCGAAGGCGTGGGCATTGAAAAAGAACTGACCGTCGCGATAATGGTAGTTTAGTACGTCGCGTACGTCGCCAGTGATTACGGGTTCAAGTTGGAAAAGGTCGCCAACCAACAGGAGTTGTTTTCCGCCGAATGGTTCGCGTTTGTTGCCGCAATATATTTTAAGGAGGCGATCGATAAAGTCGATAGTGTCAGCTCGCACCATCGACACCTCATCGATGATAATCAAATCGAGGCTGCGGAGAAGCTTGATTTTGTCGGCATTGTATTTCATGCGTTCCTTCAATCTGCGAGTGTCTTTCACCTCTGGGTCATCGGGGAGCATTGGCTTGAAGGGAAGCTTGAAAAAGGAGTGGAGGGTTTGGCCGCCTGCATTTACAGCGGCTATGCCAGTAGGGGCTAAAATTACATATTTTTTCTTGGTGGTATGGGTAAGATATTGCAAGAAAGTGGATTTGCCAGTGCCAGCCTTGCCGGTAAGAAACACTGATTGATGGGTAAAAGTCAGTAATGTCAGTGCATTCTGAAACTCCGCGCTGTCAGTATCTATCTTGCTTATATCAATGTCGCTCGCCTTTTTCATCTACATTTTTCTTCCGAAACTCAATTTTTACACAAAGTTATTGATTATTTTTGAGTTATCCAAATTTTTCTGACTTTTTCAAAGGAGTTTCTGACAAAAGGCAGGACTTTTTCAAAGGAGTTTCTGACAAAAGATAGGACTTTTTCAAAGGAGTTTATGCTCAAAAAGAAATTTGAGCCTGTGAACAACATTGACTTGGAAAGTTTGTTGTAAATTTGCATCGAAAACGTTAAAACTAACCGATATGCAAATCTTGCGAACATTTTTCCTTAGCCTGCTGGCGGTAATGACCGTCGGTTGCGCCAATTCTCAATCAAAACAAAAGGATGCGACTATGAACTCTTCTGCCCCGAAGGTGCTTGTGGCCTATTTCTCCGCTACTGGCACCACACAAGCTGTGGCTAAGGCCATTGCCGATGCTACCAATGCCACTCTCTATGAAATTACCCCCTCGCCAAGGTACACCAATGCAGATCTGAATTGGAATGACGCCCAAAGCCGCTCCACCATCGAAATGAAGGATCCTAACTGCCGACCAGCTCTTGGCGGAGACCAAATCGATGCTTCGGCCTACGATATCATCTTCTTAGGTTATCCGATCTGGTGGGATTTAGCTCCGCGCCAAGTCAACACATGGATTGAGCAACAAAAGCTTGATGGCAAGGTGGTGATTCCCTTTGCCACCTCTGGTGGCAGCACAATCTCGGGCAGCGAGAAAGACCTCAAGCGCCTCTACCCCTCAATCTCATGGCGCCCCGGCAAGCTCCTCAACGGCTCCCCCACCACTGCCGCCTCCTGGGCCAAATCCCAACTTTAACCAACCCATGCCCCGCACCCGAGCGGGGCAATGTGTTATAACTTGTCGATTTATTGTCAAATCGATTCTGCAAAATTCAATAACCTACATTTTTTCAAGCTTTAAAAGTGCCAAATAGTATAAATCTGTTGTATATATCATGAAATTTTAATATCTTTGCATCAAATAATTGAACCTTCTGAATTATGATACAAAAAGAAATAAGCTGGTATCAAGGTAAATTATATACCAGTTCGGTAAAAATAATATTTGATTCAGTTCTTTTTTCTGCTTCATATTCAAAATGGAAGGAGCGTTTTATTTATATACATGGAGCCTTTGACACCCAAAGAAAAATCGATATTCAAAAGTTGGAAAAGACTTTTGATGTTACTTTGGGTACAGAACAGGAAGAATTATTCAAACTTGTATATAGTTTAGAAACTTATTATTCTATTATACTCAGAATAATAGCACATAAGGCAATCTTTAGTGAGTGTCAAAACATTCATTGTATTTTTGATGACAACACTTATATTTCCGCAGGTATATTAAATTATACATGTGTTAGTTATTATAACTGGTTTTTAACGTCTCCCAACGTGGAGAAAATTGTCAGTAAGATATATGCCGCTGTTAGTCTCCAAGATATAGAGTCTAAAGGAGATGTAATTAGTGTTATTTTTGAGTACATATTTCCTAAAGAGATTAGGCACAGTGTAGGAGAATACTACACTCCTTATTGGTTGGCAAATAAAGTAGTGGATGAAGTAACAAATGGCGATGAAGAAGCATTCTCGAAGAAATTCATTGACCCCGCTTGTGGATCCGCTACATTCATTGTTGTGTTAATAAATAAGTATAGAAAAAGTTCTAATAATTTAATCTTCTCAAATGTTTGTGGCATAGATATAAATCCACTTACCGTTCTTGCTGCCAAGACAAATTATTTGCTTCTGTATAGTAAATATTGTGGTATTAATGTTTCCACTCCATTGGAAATCCCTATTTACAATGCTGATACATTAGCTATAAATAATTGTTTGACACTTTTTCCAGAGGAACATGATTATGATCCTGTTCCACGTATAAAATATGATTATATTGTAGGAAACCCGCCTTGGGTTAATTGGGAATATATGCCTGACAATTATCGCATGCAACATGCTAAGCTATGGCAACATTATGGCTTGTTCTCACAGAAGGGCTTGAACTCCAATTTTATTAAAGAAGATATATCTGTGCTGATGACTTATGTTGTCATAGATAATTATCTAGCAAATGGTGGTAAAATAGGATTTGTAGTAAAGGAAACTTTGTTTAAGTCAATTAAACAAGGTGAGGGATTCCGTAAATTCAGGATTATTCCCCAAAATATAGACCTTAAAGTTTTAAGGGTTGATGACCTTACACAAATCAAGCCTTTCAAAGATGCAGTTACTCGAACCGCTATACTTTATATAGAAAAAGGAGATAAAACGAACTATCCTGTAGATTATATCGTTTGGAAACCATTAAAGAAAATCAAATCATTTGAATGTAATGAAATCTTTGAGTTGTCTGATTATATAAAATTTGAAACATTAAAGGCGCGTCCCTCCATCAATTCTGTTATTAACTCAGGTTGGATTACAGAGTCGGAGCATGAAATGAACTATTCAAAGCATATCCTTGGTAATAATGGATTAGTTGCAAGAACGGGTGTCTTTACTGGTGGCGCTAATGGTATATATTGGTTAAATATCGACGCAGATCAAGGAAATAACGTTTTAGTGTCGAATATAACAGAGCGAGCAAAGAATAAAATGAAGAAAGTTCAATTTACAGTTGAAAAAAAGTTTGTATTTCCATTCTTGACAGGAAATGAGTTGGATTTTTGGTCATATAACTATTCAAAATATATACTTTGCCCTCATACATATGTCAGCAAAATGTATCCGATAGACACCACAGAACTTGCAAAATATCCACTGACCGAAAAATATTTTTGGGAATTCAAAAAAGAACTTGAAGAAAGAAAGGGCTTTACCAGCATGGATGAATCAATTCATGAGCAGTTCTTTTATACACTCCAGCGTATTGGAGTCTATACTTTTGCACGCTACAAGGTGTGTTGGAGATATATAAGTAAGAACTTTACTCCAGCTGTTGTAGAGGTTGCCATTGATAAGTATTTAGGGGAAAAGGTTATCATCGGTAATGAAAAAATAATTTCTATTCCTTTTGATAACAGAGAAGAAGCTTATTATGTATGTGCAGTCATTAGTTCTACACCTTATAGGAAAACAATTGATAATTATATGGTTGGTACACAAATCACGCCAAGTATCATTAGTAGATTGAACATTCCGCAGTTTGATGGTCAAAATCCCCAACATCTTGAGTTATCAAGACTTTGTAGAGAGGGGCATTTTACAAACGGAGAAAAAACCTCATATGTTAAACAGATTGATGAAATCATTGAACAATGGGTTAATTAAAAACAAACTCAGCCAAAAACAATTGGCTGAGTTTTTGTTTGCTTTAAACGTAGATCCAGGCCAAATTGTAAAATGGTAGGGTGAAATAGCTGGAAGCAGTACTAAACAGATG
>JAJBUG010000025.1:0-3696 GCA_020860515.1 Bacteroidales bacterium
ATACAATCGGGGTAATATCTGAGATATCCCCATTGAGCATATACTCAAATGGGAGTCCCATTTTGCCAAGCATTTTCTCAATATGCTCTGCTCTATCTTCATACCCGCACCTTACATGTGCTACAAAGATTTTTAAATTCTTTAAGAGGTATTTGGCTGAATGCTTCATAAAATTGATTTAAGTTTCCAAAGTTAGTTTTATGAACAAAAATATCGGTATAGAAATTTGCATATCTAACATATATTTAGTAATTTTGGGTATCAATCCGAATTACTAACCAAATCCATACCGATGCGCAAAAGTAACGATTTTTTCTCGGAAATCAACAAATTTTTCCAAGAAGATGGCAAAGGATCTGACCACTTGCCTTGTATTCGACGACACCAACTTTCCCAAGACAGGAAAGATCTATTACAATAAATTGTTCAAAACACCTCTGAATAGACGATTTACTCCAATACGAGTGTGAGTATTTCATCGGGGGTGTGAATAATGTGGTCGGCGTAGGCTGCGCGGAGTTCAAGCTCGGGGCGAAAACCCCATGTCGCGCCTACTGATTCGATGCAAGCGCGGCGAGCAGTCTCCATATCCACGCCGCTATCACCGATGTATAGCACATCGCGTTTTGGCGTAGGACAATCGTTGAGAGCCTGGAACACAATCGAGGGATCTGGCTTAGTAGGGACGCCTGGGCTGTTGCCGAGCACGGCCCGCCACCGAGCATCGGGGAAATAATGGTTGATGATTTTGGTAACGGCAGCCTGATATTTATTGCTGGTTACGGCCAGGTTGACACCATCGGCACTCAGTTTGGCCAATATTTCTGGGATTCCAGGATAAGGGGTAGTTTTGTCGCAGCAATGCACATCGTAGTAGCTGCGGAAATGCACCAGCATCCTATCCACCACCTGCGGATTGGCAGCCTCGGCCGGAAGGGCTCGTTCGATCAGTTTGCGCACTCCATTTCCCACCATTCCAGGATAAGCCTCCATCAGGTGAGGTGCATATCCCATCTGCTTAAGGGCATAGTTTACGGCATTGCCAAGATCCTCAATCGTATTGAGCAAGGTCCCATCGAGGTCAAATATTACAAGCTGCTTCATATAGTCGTCATGCTTAATTCTTCATGGTAAAACGATAATTTACTCCATGTTATTACTTTTTCTCATGTTAAATATGTGAAATATGAGAAATCATCTTTCCTTATTTTCACAAATTTCGCACCTTTAACATGTGGCAAATCAAGGAAAATTTACTAATTTTGCATTGAGAAAATGATTCAAGTATGATACAAGATGTAAGGATTGGCGACATACAAGCCATTGGCGATCTCTACAACCATTATGTAGTGGATAGTGATGTGTCGTTTGAAACTGAGCCACTCGACTTCGACAAAATGTTGGCTCGTGTCCATGAGATTGTAAAAGCTGGATTTCCATATTTCGTATGGGAGGAGGATGGCAAGACCCTCGGTTTCTGTTGCGCTCATCCTTGGAAAGAGCGCGCAGCTTACTTCCCTACCCTCGAAGTCACGCTTTATCTCGCGCCTGAGGTTCAAGGCAAAGGCATCGGACCCGTGATGCTAAATGAGTTAATTGACCGTTGCCGCAAGATTGACGGCATAGTATCACTGATAGCATGCATTACTGCCAACAACGAGCCCAGCATTAAGCTATGCGAGAAAATGGGTTTCAAGAAAGCCTCACATTTCACGAAAGTTGGTTATAAGCATGGCCAACTCCTCGATGTTGTAGATTACCAATTAATGTTATGACAATGAAGAAAATAATATTTTTTATTTCTGTCATTTTACTTTCCTTGTCGGGAATGGCAAAGGAGAGGCACATCAAGATTATCGAGACCACTGATGTGCATGGCAGCTATTATCCCTATGATTTTATCAAACTGGAGCCTGCCAAAGGTTCGTTGGCACGAGTAGCCACCTATGTGGATAGCCTGCGCCAGGCCATGGGTCCAGAAAATGTGGTACTGCTCGATGATGGGGATTTCCTGCAAGGGCAGCCATGCGCCTATTATTACAATTATATTGATACTGTGGCTCCGCACTTGGCATCAGAGGTTCTCAACTTTATGGGCTACGATGCAGCCACCATTGGCAATCATGATGTGGAGACGGGTCATGCCGTATATGACCGATGGATTGCTCAGAATCACTTCCCCACCCTTGGAGCCAATGTAATTGACACCACTACGTGTGAGCCATATTTGCAACCTTACAAAATCATCAATAAAGATGGTGTGCGCATCGCAGTTTTAGGAATGTTGACTCCTGCTATTCCTGGCTGGCTGCCTGAGAATTTATGGGCCGGATTGGCTTTTGAGGATATGATGGAGTCGGCTCAGAAATGGGTGCCCATAATCAAAGAGAAAGAAAAGCCTGATGTAATGGTGGGCATGTTTCATGCTGGGCGCGACAGCACCAAAACCACTGGCGATGTCATAGAGAATGCCTCGCTGATGGTGGCTCAGCGCGTGCCAGGCTTCGACATTGTGCTGATGGGCCATGATCATTCGCCATTCGAGCAGATGATTACCAATGAAGCTGGCAAGCCGGTGCTTGTAATCAATCCAGCCAATAATGCTCATAAGGTAGCTGATATTGACCTGGTTCTTGATATTGATGATGCTACAGGGCAGGTCACAATCAAGAGCATTGATGGCCGCTTGGTGTCGGTGGATGATTTGGAGCCATCAGCGGCTTATATGTCAGAGTTTGCGCCTCAGGCTAAGGAGGTTGAGGCATTTGTTGACCGCGTAATCGGCCATATCGATACACCTCTCACCACACGCGATGCTTATTTCGGGCCATCGGCTTTTGTGGATTTTATCCATCAAATGCAGCTCGACATATCGGGCGCAGAGATTTCGATGTGCGCGCCACTGTCGTTCGATGCTACAATTCCAGCTGGCGACATCAGGGTGAGCGATATGTTTAATCTCTACAAGTATGAGAATCTTCTCTACACCATGCTTCTCACCGGTCAGGAAATCAAGGATTACCTGGAGATGAGCTATGATATCTGGACCAATCAAATGTCATCGCCCGAGGACCATCTGCTGCGCCTACGCGAGAATGCCAATGCCAATGATATGACCCATACTGGCTTCCAATATCCAAGCTATAATTTTGATTCGGCTGCCGGGATTATTTACACTGTGGATGTGACCAAGCCGCGTGGCGAAAAGATTACGATTCTTTCGATGGCCGACGGTTCGCCTTTTGACCTCGCTAAGCAGTACACTGTCGCTGTAAACAGTTACCGAGGCAATGGCGGAGGCAACTTGCTGACCCAAGGGGCCGGAATTCCCATTGACCAACTGCCCAGTCGCATCGTGAATGCCACCGACCGCGACCTCCGCTATTATCTAATCCAATACATCTCCGAGGCCAAAGATCTCAATCCTAAGCCTCTCAACCAGTGGCACTTCATCCCCGATGAAATTGTAATCCCAGCCGCAGCCCGTGACCGCCAACTCCTCTTCCCCGCTGAATAACGACGAAAATCGACGAATCGACGAAAATCGACGAATCGACGAGACTCAACGAATTGACGAAAATCAACGAATCGACGAATTTTACAAGAAAAACAACCTTATCTATACTTTTGACATAGATAAGGTTGTTTTCATATTCTAAATTTCGTGGTGAGGTGCAAATCCGCCCTAAAAAATTT
>JAJBUG010000025.1:3796-33094 GCA_020860515.1 Bacteroidales bacterium
GTTGTTTTCATATTCTAAATTTCGTGGTGAGGTGCAAATCCGCCCTAAAAAATTTTGTGGTGAGGTGCAAATCCGTCCTAAAAAATTTTGTGGTATTAATTAAATTTTGTAATTTTGCTATCTAAATCAATGAATTATGAATCATATTTTCCGACGCAAGCTATATGACCGCATGCTCCAATGGAAAGAGCAAAACAACGGACGCACAGCACTTCTAATCAAAGGAGCACGACGAGTGGGTAAATCAACCCTTGCAGAATCTTTTGCTAAGGATCATTATAAAACTTATATCAAGATTGATTTTTCTATTGCTCCTGAATCAGTAAGAAGATTGTTTGACGATATTTCCGATCTTAATTATCTTTTCCTCCAACTTCAAGCTTCTTATCATAAAGTACTTACTCCTGGTGAATCTGTAATAATATTGGATGAGATTCAGAAATGTCCACTTGCTCGCCAAGCCATAAAGCATTTGGTAGCAGACGGACGATATCATTATATCGAAACCGGTTCATTGCTTTCAATAAAACGCAATGTAAAGGACATAATCATTCCCAGTGAAGAAACTCGACTTACACTTCATCCCATGGATTACGAAGAATTTCGCTGGGCTTTGGGCGATTATGATACCATACCTTTGATTCGACAATTCCTCCAAAATAAAAAATCTTTAGGTGATGCACTAAATCGTCAGATGTTGCGTGATTTTAGGCTCTATATGTTGGTTGGAGGTATGCCCCAAGCGGTGGCCGAATATATAGATCGCAACAATTTGGCCTTAGTAGATGAAGTAAAGCGTTCTATCTTGGAGCTTTATGAAGATGATTTCAATAAAATTGATTCTTCAGGTAGAGCGGCTCGGCTTTTCCGAGGTATACCATCAGAACTTCATAAGAATTCTAATCGCTATAAAATAGGTAGAATTTTAGGAGGTAATGAAAAGCCTTCACGTATGGGAGAGATGGTCGTTGATTTGGAAGATTCGTTGACTGTAAACATTTCTTATCATGCCAATGACCCTAATGTGGGGCTTTCTCTTCATGAAGACAAAGACAAATTCAAGATGTATCTTGCGGATACTGGCTTATTTGTGACTTTGGCGTTTCGTGACAAAGATTATGTAGATAATGTAATCTACACCAAGCTCCTAAGTGACAAACTAAGAGCCGACTTAGGGTATGTATATGAAAATATGGTAGCTCAGATGCTTAGAGCATCTGGCAACAGCCTGTTTTATTACACTTTCCCTACTCCAAATGGGAAAACCTATTATGAGATAGACTTTTTGTTGAGCCGCGACACCAAGATCTACCCAATCGAAGTGAAATCATCAGGATATAAGACCCATGCATCACTCGATGCATTTTGTGAGAAGTTCTCAAATCGTGTTGCCACTCCATATCTCATATACACTAAAGACCTTCGTAAGGAGGGGTCACTCCTCTATGTACCCATCTATATGACTGGTCTCCTATAAGGATTCTATAACGATAAGGCACATAAGTTCCTTTAACATCATTTGTTGAGGCATAAGAATAATCCTCTAACTCTATGATAACAGTAAATTCTAATTCGGGGAATCTGTTAACGAAATATTTAATGAAGTACTTTTCCTCATTGGCAGGCGTACTAATGTATATTTCCAGAATTCCATTTTCAAGTCCATAGCTATCGATCCCACTTCTATGATCCACCTTATGAGTTGGGTAACCAATATTCTCAGCAAGTAAGCCCAGCCACCATTGTCCATAAACCACATCAGGATAGCTCTTCTCAATATTCTTAAGAACTTGATGAAGCATTATAAGATCTGACTCTGCACCTTCAATATAAATTGAAGTAAAGAAAGTTGTCATAACTGTAAAGAATATAATTTCGGTGCAAAGTTATGACATCTTTTTGGCTCTCACCATAGACTTAAAGTCAAGTTTGGGATTAATTCTGAAAAATGTAACAAAAGTATTACATTTTAATAGCTTATAAGGGGTTAGAAAGTGAAATTTTTTCAAAAATTAAGGACAAAAAGATTCTGATTCAGAATTTATATTTACATTTGCGTGGAGGAAAAAATGACGCTTTCGCGTCACACCATCTCACCAACGTTTCTATTCACGAATCTAAAAATTGTTAGTTATGAAAAACCGATTCATCCACCTCACCCAAGAAACGCTTATCATAAGCGTGTTCACCGCTATGTGCCTAATAGGTTGCAGGGAAGATATGCCCCTTGATATTGACCAAAGCAAGAACGACTACTTTGTAAGCTGGATCAAAAAATTTGGGATTGTAGATAAGTCCCACAACTGGAGCGTCGCAGACGCTGTATTGGCAGAGACAGCGCCTGAGAGTTTTGGTGAGGATATAACAATATGTATCTTCAGCACCAATCCTGCCAATGGAGGCAAGTTGATTGGCAAGACTTCAGCCAATACTACTCTCCACCTTGATGTAATGAAAGGTAGTGAGAATGTCTTTGTTCAAGCCTTTGACAGTGATGGATGTTGCTATGAAAACAACTACTATCTCATAGTTAATGGCACCGTCACAATTTGTAATAGCAGCAGAGCCTCACGCTCCATCAATAATATCTCTTTAGAAGGCCATAAAGATTTCGAAGCAAATAATGCCAAAGAAGAGATAAGGGAGCCTTACAATTCCGACAACCCCTATACTCTCACCGAGGCCATTGAGAAAAATGATACGAAATATTTGTGGAAAACTAAAATTGTGAAAAGAACTGTAGAAGTGGATGAATACTATAGCTACACTACTTATGATTTTTATTTTGTAAATATCTATGGAGAAGAGTTCGAATTTATAGGGCCTTTATATAGTTTCGCCATGCCCGAAGGGTATTCTTACTATGGTGGCTTTACTGAGGAAGAGTATTCTACTCATACAATATTCTCAAATGCATATAATCAACGACTTATTCAGTCTGCCATTCCGGCTACTGTTATAACATATCAAAGCATTGATGGAATAGAAACCACCAGAGATAAAACTGTAAAAGAAAAGGATTTGGCACCTCTTTTTGGAAAGGGAGGGTATTTTGAGGAGCAACGCAACCCAAGTTGCTTGGAGGTGTATCAAAATCAATTCAATCCGGATGTAACTTTTACAGTGTCAGGTGAACTTACTCTCGATTTTATGTACGGAGCTACCACCAATAGCAATATCTTTGGATATTATTATTGGCAAGAGGGGGAGAATCCCTATGAAGCGGTAAGATACATACTAATTGACAATGCTACCCCTCATCACAATATATCGATCAATACAGCAAGCAATTATCTCACAGATGGAATGGCACTATCTGGCATATTTACACAAGGCAATCCAGAAGAATCAGAAGATATCCTTATCGGAACAAGCTATAAGGTACCTTATTTTGACAAGGATGGAAAAGCAAGCTACAGTTTTCCCAACGGCACTCATATTGCATTCTTCTTAATAGTTAATGGTATGACTAATGATAGCTGGCTTTTCAATACCAATCTTTCGGTGCAAAGCCATAATCTTTATTTTGGACGCCATTTCACTGGGTACAGCCGTGCTGAGGACGAAACAAAAGGTGAAATCGACGCTATTAGTTTCCGTTTCAATGGTACCTACTATCTTGGTTTTGAGGATCGTGGTGGTGACAAGGATATGAATGACATTGTGTTTTTCATTAGAGGCAAAGCCACGCCTAATTACCCCGTTATAGAGATTGGCACTACCCCTGATAAAGAAGAATGGCTCATTGCATGCGAGGACCTTGGCAGCACTGATGACTACGACTTCAACGACATAGTGTTTTCGGTCGAGCATGTGGCGGGAGAAACAGCTGCATTAATTACTCCGCTTGCTGCAGGCGGTACGCTGCGCGCTGTAGTGATGTACGATGGAAATCCCATCAATGGCAGTGAAGAGGAAAGTGAAATTCATTATCTGGTTAATAATTCCAATGGCTTCATTTCGGGGAAATATCCAATGCTTAATACCTATACGACAGTTAACCCTGGCAGTCCATTTTCAATAACAGTGGATGAAGATTTTTCAATATCTGAAAATCTTGACCTATTTTCTATCCAAGTAGAGGGGCAAGAGACATCTTACATCATTACCTCTCCTGATACCGGCACAGCTCCCCAGATTATATGCCTCCCAGGAGACTGGCTGTGGCCAACCGAAAGGACTGATATCACTGCTGCTTATCCTCTATTCAAAGATTGGAGCGCCGATTGCACCAACCTTGACTGGCTCGATGAAGACCAAAGATATGAGAATTTGCTCATTGTTAGATAGCAATCTCTGAAAACCATCTAAAAGGCGATTTGAAACAAGAAAAACAACCTCATCTATGCTTTTGGCATAGATGAGGTTGTTTTTCTTGTAGAATTCGTCGATTCGTTGATTTTCGTCGATTCGTCGATTTTCGTTAATTCGTTGATTGTCGTCGATTCGTCGATTTTCGTCTTTATTCAGCGGAGATGCGGTCAGCAATCCAAGCTCCCACTTCCTCGGTGCTGTAGGCTTTTTCGCCAGGAAGGGCCAAATCGGGGGTGCGGATACCCTGGTCGAGGCTTGCTTGCACGGCTCGGCGGATACATGCGCCCTCCTCTTTGAGATTGAAATACTCAAAGAGCATGGCTACTGACAGAATCTGAGCCAATGGATTGGCAATGTGCTTGCCAGCAGCCTGAGGCCACGAACCATGGATAGGCTCAAACACTGGTGTGCCCTCGCCTACCGATGCGCTTGGCAGCAAACCCATCGAACCGCTGATCACGCTTCCCTCGTCGGTAAGGATATCGCCAAAGGTATTCTCCGTCACCATCACATCGAAGAACTTAGGCTCCTGAATCAGGCGCATAGCTGCATTATCCACATACATATAATCTGTGTTTACATCAGGATACTTAGGAGCCATCTCCTGAGCCACTTTGCGCCACAGACGACTCGAAGCCAGCACATTAGCCTTGTCCACTACGGTCAGATGCTTCTTGCGGCGCTGAGCATATTCATAAGCCACCTTCAAGATACGCTCGATCTCATGACGAGTGTAGGCATTCGTGTCGTAAGCGCGGTCGTCGCTCTCATACTTCTCACCGAAATACATACCGCCAGTGAGCTCACGCACACAAATAAAGTCAGCTCCCTCTACGAGTTCGCGACGAAGCGGACTCTTGTCGAGCAGACATTCGAAGGTCTCCACGGGACGGATATTGGCAAATAGGCCCAGCTGCTTGCGCATAGCCAAGAGGCCCTGCTCAGGACGCACCTTGGCATTGGGATTATTGTCAAACTTCGGATCTCCCACGGCTGAGAACAGCACAGCATCAGAGTTCTTGCAGATTTCATAGGTTTCCGGCGGGAAAGGATTACCCACAGCATCAATGGCTGCAGCTCCGCAGAGAGCATATTCATAACTCACCTCGTGGCCAAATTTGAGGCATACAGCGCTCATTACGTCAACGCCAACGGCTGAGATTTCGGGGCCGATTCCGTCGCCCGGAAGCACGGCAATTTTCAGTTTCATATTTGATTTTCAATTAAGTTAAGCATTTTGATTGTAGCCATGATGGCAGCCTCAGTTTGGTCAGCATCCACTGCATGGGTGCGATAATGCTTGTCGCCGTAGAGCCACGAAATAGACGTTTGCACCAGGGCATCGGTGCGGCCGCCTGGGGGAATCTTTACCACATAATTGGTAAGCCAAGGGAACTCACGGCCCAGCTTGCCACGATAAATATGCTTCACAGCCTTCACAAAGGCATCGTACATACCATCGCCCATTGCCGATTCCTCGTACACTTGGTCGTCAATTTGGAGCTTCACACTGGCCATAGGCTTAAGGCCGTAAGCTGTGGATACCATATAGCTAAGAAGTTTCACTCGATCGTCGGGGGCGGAATGTTTCAGCACATCCGACACAATGTAAGGCAAGTCCTCCTGCGTCACGAGCTGCTTCTTATCACCCAGCTCGATGATGCGGTCGGTGACGCGGCGCGTCTGTTCAGGAGTTAACTCCAATCCCAATTCCTCAAGATTCTTCAAGATATTGGCCTTTCCGCTATTTTTGCCAAGAGCATACTCACGCTTGCGACCGAAGCGCTCAGGCAACAAGTCGTTGCAATAAAGCGAATTTTTCTTATCGCCATCAGCATGCACACCGGCAACCTGAGTAAACACGCTTTCACCGATGATAGGTTTGTTAGGGGGCACTGCAATGCCAGAATAATTTTCTACGAGGCGGCTAATTTCGTTGAGCTTTACTTCGTTGATGCTCGTCTTGGCATGGAAGTGATCCTTAAGGATAGCCTGCACGCTCGAGAGGGGCGCATTGCCTGTGCGTTCGCCCAAGCCATTGACTGAGGTATGGATGCCCTTGCATCCACAGAGGACTGCTCCCAGCACATTAGAGATGGCCAGGTCGTAGTCGTTGTGGGCATGGAAGTCAAAATGCATTTCCGGATATCGCTTCACCATCCGGCGCATAAAGTTGATGCACTCAAGCGGATTTAGCACACCCAGAGTATCAGGCAGCATAAAGCGCTTGATGCCGATGTCGCGGATACCATCTACAAGCTGGAACACATAGTCGGGCGAATTGCGCATGCCATTGCTCCAATCCTCGAGATAGACATTCACTCCGATGCCTTGGCTATGGGCATACTCCACAGCCTTGCGAATGTCGGCGATATGTTCCTCCACAGTCTTTCGCAGCTGGCTCTCGCAATGGAGCTTGCTTCCCTTAGTGAGGAGGTTGATATTGCGGCATCCGCAATCACGAATCCAGTCTACAGAAACACCTCCATCAACGAAACCCAGTACCTCTACTCGGTCGAGAAGCCCGGCTTTCTGCGCCCACCGGCAAATATTGCTCACAGCCTCTTTTTCGCCATCGCTGACGCGTGCCGATGCTACCTCTATTCGGTCCACATTGACGTCCTGCAGCAGTTTGCGAGCTATTACCAGCTTCTCGTGGGGCAGAAATGACACTCCGCTGGTCTGTTCGCCATCGCGGAGCGTAGTATCCATTATTTCAATAAAAGTCTGAGTCATATTATGTCTTTGGTCTTTGGTCTTTAGTCTTTGGAAATCTTCAACAAGGAGACCAAAGACTATAGACCAACGACTGCCCTTTCGTAAGCCTCGATTTTGGGTTGGTTTTCAAGCAGAAAGTCAATATCGTCGAGAGCGTTCATCAGGCAATATTTCTTATAACCATTGATTTCAAACTTCTCGCTCTCACCGGTAGTGAGATTGGTGACAGTCTGGTTGGGCACATCTACCTTTACCTCAGTCTTTGGGTCCGAGGCAATACTTGCAAACAGATTGGACAGAAATTGCTCGGACACAACTACGGGGAGCACAAAATTGTTGAGTTCGTTGTTCTTGTGGATATCGGCGAAGAAGCTGCTGATTACTACGCGAAATCCATACCCAGCGATAGCCCAAGCAGCATGCTCTCGGCTGCTTCCACTGCCGAAATTCTTACCAGCCACCAGGATTTGGCCTGAGTAGGTAGGGTCATTGAGCACGAAGTCAGGCTTAGGGTTGCCATCAGCATCGTAACGCCAATCACGGAACAGGTTATCGCCGAAGAACTTTTCGTCGCGAGTGGTGGCTTTTAGAAAACGAGCAGGGATTATCTGGTCGGTGTCGACATTTTCAAGCGGCAGAGGCACGCATGTCGACTGTATGATGTCAAATTTTGCTTTCATAATTTTGGTGGTTTGGTGATTTGGTGGGTTGGTGGTTTGGTGATTTGGTGGGTTGTGCACACTAATTGACTAATTCACCAATTCACATGCTCACTAATTCACCAATTCACAAATTCACAAATTCACTAATTCACTAATTCACGGGGATCGGTGATTTTTCCGGTTACGGCAGCGGCGGCGGCCACAAGGGGACTGGCCAACACAGTGCGTGAGCCTGGGCCTTGGCGACCTTCGAAGTTGCGGTTGCTGGTGCTTACAGCTAATTTGCCTGCAGGTATCTTATCATCGTTCATGGCCAGACATGCCGAGCAGCCAGGCTGACGGATTTCAAAGCCAGCAGCTTCCAATTCTTTGTCAAGACCCTCGGTCTTGATTTGCTCCATCACATTCCAAGAGCCAGGCACAAGCCAAGCGGTGACATCGGGATGCTTCTTTTTGCCCTTGACAACCGAAGCAAAGGCACGGAAGTCCTCAATGCGACCATTGGTGCATGCTCCTAAGAACACATAGTCAACCTTAGTGCCTTTGAGGCTTTGTCCAGGCTCGAAGCCCATATAATTAAGAGATTTTTTATAGGATTCACGGCCAGCCTCGGGCACTGAATCGAGCTCAGGGATGGTCTGGCTGATACCCATGCCCATGCCAGGATTGGTACCATAGGTCACCATCGGCTCAATGTCGGCAGCGTCAAATACCAGCTCTTTGTCAAAAACTGCATCATCGCCGCTCTTGAGCGTGCGCCAATAAGCCACGGCCTTGTCCCAGTCCTCGCCCTTGGGTGCATATTCACGCCCCTGGATATACTCAAAGGTGGTTTCGTCGGGGGCAATGAATCCGCCGCGAGCTCCCATCTCGATGCTCAAGTTGCAAAGCGTAAGACGCCCCTCCATACTGAGATTTTTCACTGCGTCGCCAGCATATTCTACAAAATAACCAGTAGCGCCAGACGTAGTGAGTTTCGACATCAGATACAGAGCAATATCCTTAGCCGTCACGCCCTTGCCGAGCTTGCCATTTATTGTGATGCGCATACTCTTGGGTTTTTGCTGCAGGATGCATTGCGAGGCAAGCACCATCTCCACCTCGCTGGTGCCAATGCCGAACGCCACGGCTCCCATAGCGCCATGGGTGCTGGTATGGCTGTCGCCACAAACGATTGTCATACCCGGGAGTGATAATCCAAGTTCCGGCCCCACCACATGGATAATGCCATTCTTAGGGTGGAGCATCCCAAAGTGCTGCAGACCGAAGTCTTCAGCATTTTTCTTCAGTGTCTCAACCTGCGTCTTGCTGATTGGGTCTTCGATGGGCTTGTCCTGATCATGGGTGGGGGTGTTATGGTCAGGCATGCAGAATATTTTCTCAGGACGCAGACATTTGCGACCTCTTGCGCGCATACCCTCAAAGGCTTGCGGGCTGGTCACCTCGTGGCAATAGAGGCGGTCAATGTATAATTGAGTGGGGCCATCGGGCACATTTTGCACCACATGAGAGTCCCAAATTTTGTCAAAAAGAGTATTCATTATTTTTTGAATTTATTGATACAATCGATGTATGCCTCCACGCTGGCACTCACGATGTCGGTGTTAGCTCCGAAACCATAGTAATTGTGGCCGTCGTACTCTACCTGCATGTGCACTTTGCCCACATCATCGCTGCCCTTAGAAATGGCCTGAATGGTGAACTCTTTGAGAGTCATCTGGCGCTTGATTATATTCTTAAGCGCCTTGATGGCGGCATCCACTGGACCGTTGCCGCTGGCGCTGGCCTCAAATTTCTCTCCAGCGATGTCAAGGCCAAGGCAAGCAACGCTCTTAACCCCCATGCCAGTAGTCACCTGCAGATAATCGAGCTTGATAGCATGACTTGCGCTGCGGTCAGCACCAGCAAGCATCAAGATATCATCGTCGGTGATTTCCTTTTTACGGTCAGCTAACTTCAGGAATGCCTCATAGAGATTGTCGAGCTTTTCACCATCCATCTCGTAACCAAGCACGCTAAGGCGATGCTTCAAGGCGGCGCGACCGCTACGAGCGGTCAGCACGATGCTGTTATCATCAATGCCCACATCCTTAGGCGAGATAATCTCGTAGGTTTGCACATTTTTCAGCACACCATCCTGGTGAATGCCACTGCTGTGTGCAAAAGCGTTGCGGCCTACGATGGCCTTGTTGGGCTGCACTGGCATATTCATCAAGCTGCTCACCATGCGGCTGGTGGGATATATCTTGGTGGTGTTGATATTGGTGTCGATATCAATATCGTGGTGGCACTTCAGAATCATAGCCACCTCTTCAAGGCTGGTATTGCCAGCACGCTCGCCAATGCCATTGATTGTGACCTCAACCTGGCGTGCGCCATTCAGCACACCGGCCATAGTGTTGGCAGTAGCCATGCCCAAGTCATTGTGACAGTGGGTGCTGAGGATAGCCTTGCCTGCGCTGAGGCCATCTACGTGCTCCATCAAATACTTGATTTTCTCACCGTATTCGCTGGGGAGGCAATAGCCTGTGGTATCAGGAATATTGACCACGGTGGCACCAGCCTTTACCACGGCATCCACCACACGCGCCAAATATTCATTATCGGTGCGGCCTGCATCTTCGGCGTAAAACTCCACATCTTCGACAAATTTCTTGGCAAACTTCACTGCCAATACTGCACGCTCAATAATTTCCTCACGGTTGCTATTGAACTTGTATTTTATATGACTGTCGCTTGTGCCGATGCCAGTGTGAATGCGCTTATGCTTGGCATACTGCAGCGCATCGGCGGCCACGCGTATGTCCTTCTCTACGGCGCGTGTAAGGGCGCAAATCGTGGGCCAGGTCACGGCCTTGGAAATTTCAACTACTGAGTTGAAATCACCAGGACTTGAAATGGGGAATCCAGCCTCAATCACATCAACGCCAAGAAGCTCAAGGGCCTTGGCTACTTGGATTTTCTCAACTGTGTTGAGCTGGCAGCCGGGCACTTGCTCGCCGTCGCGCAGCGTAGTGTCGAAAATAAAGAGTCGATCGCTCATAATTTCATCCTTTTTAGTTTCGTTTTTACCTTAGACGTACTAATTTTCTTACAAATTGGTATCCTAAACCTAAAATAACCGCAAAATTATAAATATTCTCCCACATTTCCAAATTTTATTGTAACTTTGCAATCAAAAGCCGCCAAAACCGGCCAAAAGTAAACTAAAACCATCGAAAATGAAACATCTGTTTTGCCTTTTTGCTGCCATGTGTTGTTGGGCTGCTGTCCAATGCCAGACATCTTCTCCGTCGCTTGAATATTATCAACTGTCATTGTTTGAGAAATTTCAAGAGAAAGATTGGAGCATGGCAGGTTTCTACTGCCAAATGGCTCTATCAGAATTGAATCGTCTTGGAATGAAAGATACACCCGATTATGTAGAAATGCTCAATACCTATGCTTTGGTGACAATGCTCGATGGTCATACCGAAGAAGCTATTACTCGTTACACCGAACTCGCAGATGCCTATGCGGCATTAGGAAGTGAATATAACGAACAGCAAGCAGATGCATTGATCTCACTTGCGGATTTATTGATAGATGTGCATGAAACCCAACCAGCCATTGCTAAATTAGAAAAGGCCATAAGCTTGGCCCCGGCTGGGAGCGAAACTGCTCAAGAAGCTCAAGAAATGCTTAAAGGAATCAATACAGATCCACTAAATGGAGCACGAGATGCACTTAGCAATCAGGCGACCCTGGATGCAGCTTTGCTCAACAAGAAAGCCATGGAGGATGCAGGATTAAAAACCACGGACGAATATGCCAAAAACTTGGCATTGATTGCCGAAACTTACTCCTTAATGGGTAACCATGTGAAATGTCTTGACTATCTTGACAGCTGCCTTGTAATTCCAAATACCTCGGCATCTTTCCGACGCGACATTAAATATGCCAAGGCACAGCATCTCACCAACTTAGGGCAATTTCAGGCTTCGGCTAAAGAGATTGAGCCTCTGCTCAACCAAATTGACAATGACAATCCAGCCTTGATTGATTATAATCTGCACTTGGCGCACAACTATCTATGCTTGGCCGACTTGGCTATAAATGACCCTTATGCCGACAAAAAGCAAATAGACATCTATGTGGAACAAATGCGAAGATTTGCCAATCAAGCCTACGCCCTCAGTTCCACACTAAAGGGAGAAGCAGCTCCTCTTAGCATTTATGCAAAGACTTATCTATGTGCCATCGACTATCTCTTGAAAGATAAATCTACCCTTTTAAAGGACACTGAGGAATGTGAACAGTTGGTTCGTTCTAATGTACTTGGCTCAGCTAATGACATGTTGCAAGGGCTTGCTATATTTTATGCTTATGCCGGGGATACCGACAAGGCTATGGCTCTAATTGAAGAAACAACCCAAGATTACGAACCTGCTGACATGCTAATCATCAATGAGGCGCCCCTCGAAGCCAAAGCATATATCAATATGATGGCAGGAAATGCCTGTGAGGCCCAACAATCTATCACTAAGGCTGCACATGCGGTAATGGATCAGATTGGAAACCAATTAATGATGCTTGGTCAAAAGGAACGCAACAGCTATTGGCGAGTATTTCAACAAACGCTCAACAACGCACCTGCCTATGCCACGGACCAAACATCGGAGTTCACGGGCGAACTCTTCGATATGGCATTGTTTTCAAAAATGCTGTTATTCGATTCTGATTTGCGTTTTCGCAAGTCAATTGAGTCAGCGAATTCCCCACAATTGACCGAGCTATACGAAGCCATCAAGCAGACACGCAATGAAGCAATAAATGACACTGGCCTTAGTGCAACTGACCGCAAGGAACTTCTGGATTTAGCCAATGAGGCTGAGTTGGAATTGCTGCGTAATCTTCCTGCATCAGCTGTGGAAAAACCAGCCAAATGGCAAGATGTACAAAAAGTTCTTCCAGCCAATGGTGTAGCCATTGAGTTTTTGCAATATCAAGATTTAGATCAAGTGCCACAATATGCAGCTTTGATTTTGCGACCAGATGGCCATTATCCTCAATTTGTAAAGCTGGGGACTTCTAAAGATATGGAGCGTGGTTTGCGGCGTCAATGGTTCGATCATGTCAATGAATTAGTATGGGCACCGCTACAACCTTATATTGATTCTGCAGGAGCCGTTTATTTCTCCCCAGCTGGTATTCTAAATAGAATACCAATTGAGTCAACTCCACAAGATTCACACAACTATTATCGCTTGTCATCTTCTCGGCAGCTTTTAAGCAAGCATGTTTCATCATTGGGAAACACAGCTGCTGTGTTCGGTGGCATGGATTTTGACCTGGGAGCTGGCGAGGGGACCGTTCTTACCAATTACAAGTTGGAGAATCTTCCTGGGTCATTGCTCGAAGCTCAAGCCATCGACAGTTTGCTACTTGCAAAACATAAAGATGCTAAGCTTTTTACTCATAAGAATGCAACAGAACATGATTTTCGCTCGACATTGGCCAATAACCCATCTATATTGCATGTGTCAACACATGGCTACTTTGCACCTGACCGTAACTTATCACTTAATTCTATCCTTGACCTCAACCTAAATACTGAAGATACCTCTCTGAGCCAAAATGGCCTTTATTTCTCAGGAGCCAATGTCGAAAGCAGTGATCTTAGCAACGATGGTGTGGTAACTGCCCTTGATATCTCAGCGATGGATTTGAGCAATGCTGCCTTGGTTACACTTTCTGCTTGCCAGTCAGGCCGAGGTGAAATTACTCAAGATGGAGTGGTTGGTCTTCAGCGTGGATTCAAAAAGGCTGGGGCTAATGTGATGCTGATGTCGCTTTGGAATGTAAATGATGCCACCACCGAGGAATTGATGACCAATTTCTATAGTCGCTTGCTCTCTGGCAGTACACCTCACGCCGCACTTGAAACAGCAAAAACCGAACTGCGAACCGATGGCACCCACTCTGATCCCACCTTCTGGGCTCCCTTTATCCTTATCGATGCCTTAGAATAACAATCTATCTGATTATTTCCCTGTCAATTGATATTTTCTTTTCTTAAAATTTGGTTATTTGAAGTTAAATTGTTAACTTTGTAATTATTTAATTGTAAATAATTCAATTCTAAATAATTTAAATGGTATTGAGAGTGGCAATTGCGGTGCTTTGCATCGTGAACGTAATAGGTATGAAGGCTGAAAATCTGCCTTCGGGTTGGGAATTGGTAAGCACACATAGGCAGTGGATGCAAGAGAATTGCCCCAAGCCAGAAGACCTGAGCGAGAAAGAACTAATGCTTGAATGTGCCAGGCTTATCAACTACACCCTGCGCGAACCTGAGGCTAAGGCACTGATACAGTCTATGGCTGACCGCATACCAGAATTTAGCAACTACCTCGCTTGGCTCGATAGCAACACTGAGGACATTCTGATGGAGCGCCATATCGCTGCCCTATCAGCTCTCTCTGATTATGCCTCCAGCACCTACGGCGAAACTTCCACCATCGCTGGTTGGTGCTGCTGGTACGAATTAGGATTCCGCACCATCATAAAGGCAGAGCTTTCACCTTGGGACCAAATGATTGCCAATCAAGAAAAAGCCGCCAAGAAAGAAAATACTAAAGAGGCGAAAACTCTGCTTTGCATTATGCGCCTCGACAAAGCCAACCTGCTGCAAAATTATTATTTGGTTGATGACCCCACATATTATTCTGAAATAATAAAAGCAGAAAAAGAGGCCATCACATTATACCCTCAAAATGGACCAGAGACAGATCTCGTTAAAGGTATTTTGTACTTAACCATGGGTCAGGCATTCAGCACGATTTCAAATTATGATATAATAGCTGAAGTGGCTCCTAATTATATGACAGATGAAAACACTCAATATAATTTATTGGCGGATGGCAACTTTTCTCCAGCCTTGTTTTATATGAATCAAGGTGTTAAAATAATAGAAAATACTTTTAACTCTGGTCATCCCATGACAATGCAAAGCAACTACATAGTTGACAGTTATGTGCTAAACAATATAATACAACGAGAATACCTATTGGAGAAAAAACAGCAAGCAATTGATTTTTACCGAGCATATCATCCACTAAATTCTCTTTATTATCTCTTAGCCATATTTGATTTATGGACTCTAAGAGACCTTTACCAACAGCCCAATCCTGATTTCTATCTTTGGGATTACCGGCTCAAGGAACTCACTAAGATTTTAGGTGAGGATAATCCAATAATTCTTGGCAATTATATTGGCCTTATATATGAAGCTGCGTATTATCAGCCTGATCAAGTGGATAACATAATAGACCTTTATGATAGTTTTCTCAACAGGAATTTTCAAGACAACCCTTTAACCTTAGCAGTCTATAAACAGATATTTAAAAGTTTTAAAGATCTCCGGCCCGAAAGAAGCCTTAATTATTTTAATGAGGCCTTTGACCTTTATGTGAAAAACCATAATGGAGATCCTGCTTCACTCTTTCTTGGCTATAATGGGGCATTAAATGCCTTTGGTGCATATCACGATTATTCTCAGTCCGCTAAATGGTTCGAGTGCTACATCGAAGACCTTTCTAAAATTTTTGGAAAAGATTCACAAATAGTTTTTGAAAATCGTCTCAATTTAGCCAACACTCTTTGTGCCAATGACCCACAGGATCTAAGCGGTTTCTTACCACTAATCTCTGACATTGAAAAGGTGAAAAAGAATCCATGCAAAGTCTATAATGACTATGCCACATGTTTGTCTAATATAAACCGTTTTGATGAAGCAGAGAAATATTACAAAAGAGCTATTGACTCATCAGCTGGAATGACACCCTCATTTCAAGCTATGCTTAGATTCAACTTGATTAACCTATTAGAAGATCAAGGAAAATCATCCAAGGATGCAGAAAAATTATTTCAAAAGGCATGTCAACTTCTACAAGAAGAAAGCGACACTCTACTTATGAATTCATATAACTATTTCTTAGCATCCAACCACCTTAGTCATATAGGAGAATATGAGAGAGCTTTAGATTTCATCGATACAGGCATTAAGATTTACGAGTATCAGGGAATGGGGCAAATCGACCAAAGCTATCTTACCCTGCTTTCTACAAAAAATCATATAATGTTCTACAACTTGAATCAACAAACGGCAGCGATACAACTCATGATGCAAGAAGTGGAAGATCTGAGAAACTGGGGGGTGGAATACTATACGACTGAGTTCCTTGATTTCCTATGGTCTTGCTTCAACCTAATAAAGAACAATAATTCAAAGGATTATATTGCCTTATATTTTCTTTTTCAGATTAAAACTTATTCTGAATCATTACAAACAACTATGGGCGACAGCCCTGAATTTCTTAATAATTATGCTATTCCATTAATCTGTGAAATAGTGAATTATATGGGTTGGTTTTCTCAAGAAATTGACAAAGGGCTTATCGAAAATTTATCAATTAATGAGGAAACGAAAACTCAATATCTATCTCTGTACAACTCTTTGATGAGTGCTATCACTGAAGAATTTGTAAAATTCGAAAACTATCAGAACGAGTACCTTGACAATCCCAGCAATGCTTTATTGTCAAAATCTGCTTTCGATCAACTATCCCTCACCTTTGGTGACTTTTACCGTTTCATTTCTAAAGATTGGACTAAAGCAGAATATCAATACAATTTATATGTAAACAATTCGACCGATGAACTGCAATCACTAAATGGCCTTGTGCCAATCTTTGATTATTACTTTGACAACAAGGAATTGACAAAAATCAAACCTATTGCTGATATTATCACTCGACATATTGACGATCCATCTTTCGCTGTGCAAGGAAAATTAAACTTAGCCACAAGGATTTGTGACTTCTATAAATACAGTGGTCAGACTGACCAGCAAGTTCTCTATGCCAATAAGTGCTATGAATTGGCTCGTGAGTTCTTAGATTTGAATTTTGGCACCATGAGCCAAAAAGAGCAAAATAATCTTATGGCTGCAGTTGGTGATCCCGCATATCCATTTATGGAATTGCTTAACAAAGCTCCAGAATCGGTGTCAAGAGATTGTTACAATGCTTTGCTATATCGCACTGGCTTGCAACTGAGATCTCAACAAGATACAAAAAAGCTCTTAACCAGGCTCGACAATCCAGAGATAAAGCTACTCCAAGACAGTCTAAATTATTTGCGTACATTTGATAAGCAGCTCTCCTCTGCTGAGGAAAATGGCGCAACTAATCAACAAAAATACAATCAGAAGACAATACTTAGTTTTGATATCGTAAGATTGGAGCAGCAACTATTGCAAGCCGCCGAAGAATACCGACATGAACAAATGCCCGACATAACTTGGAGCGATGTGCAAGGAAAGCTTAAAGACCATGAAGCTGCCATTGAAATTACTTTCAGTGAAATGTATTCAACCGCTCTTATCGTTCGGCCAGGATATGGCACTCCACAGGTAGTACAGCTTTGCCATTTCGATTCGCTAAGCAATGCACTGCAAAGCATTGGCACCAAGCAGCCGCACAGGCTGGCTTACCGCCTATATGGCGGCAAGTCCAACATTGACCTTTATTCGATGCTTTGGAAGCCAATGGAGCCCTATCTCAACGGTGTGAATCGAATATATCTTTCGGTAGAGGGTTTGCTTTATTATCTTTCTTTCCCTGCTATCAAAGTTGATTCTGATACCTACCTATTTGATAAATATGACATCTGCCAGCTTACCACCACAGCCGAATTAGTCACTGGCAAGCCAGCCAAGATGCCTGAATCGGCTCTGCTCTTGGGCGCAATCTACTATTCTAACGCCCAGCAGCAACTCGACCCATACGCACAATGGTCAGAAACCCAAGATTTGGCTCTTAGCAATGGTGAAGATCAGCATCGAGCAATCGACGATTTCGATGAGGCTGAGCGCGGAGGCAACGACCATTTCGTGTATCTTCAAAACACACCCGCAGAGCTTCACAATGTATCAAAAGCCATTTCTGCTCATGCCACCCCTATCACTCTGCTAAAGGACAAAGCCGACGAAGGCTCATTCAAGCAAGCCCTGACACAGAAACCTCAGCTGCTTCACCTGGCTACCCACGGATTCTTCCTTCCCACTGAGGGAGATGCTTACAAAATACCTTTTTTCAAGCGTTATGCTTCAAACCTTTGGAGCTCAATGCAACGCGCTGGATTTGCATTGTCGCACGCCGAGGAAGCTTGGTGCGGAGCAGAACTCGATGAGGCTAACGATGGCATCATGACAGCCGACGAGATAGCTCAGCTCGACCTGGCTGATACCCAACTTGTGACCATATCAGCTTGTGAATCTGCTCTTGGCGACTACTCTTACGAGGGAGTATTTGGGTTGCCACGAGGATTCAAGCAAGCCGGAGCTAAGAGTCTCTTAGTGAGCCTGTGGAGTGTAAGCGATGCTTCCACCTCACTGCTGATGAGCACATTCTACCGTGAATGGATGGGCGGAAAACCTATGCGCCAAGCTTATCGCGAAGCCATGGCTGAGGTGCGAAAAAAGTACCCGCATCCCTACTATTGGGCCTCTTTCCAGCTGCTTGATGCCTTAGACTAATGTTAAAATCGGCATTTTATACTAATTTTTTCGGTAAAAGTGCAAATTCAATAAGAATTTTTTGTAAATTCGCAACAGAAATAAACTAATTTGACGATGAAACACATCTTTTTGTCGCTTTTCCTTTCTGTTGCGCTGGGAGCATCGGCAATGAGCCCTGAAATGGAAGCCTTCGAAGAATATTGCTTGGGAGTGAGCAATGGCGTGGAACGGCGCGACGTGGCGGCCTTGGAGCAATTGCTCGAAGGCTACGACGAAGCAGAATATGCTGGTACTGGCGCTTTCAGCTATGGCGATGTAGAATTTGAATTGGGTCCGATGAACCGCGTCACCCCCATTTCATCAGATGATGCAATTGCGCCTGAATCCATACTCCTTTTCACACCGGATTATGTGGATGCTCTGCTTGTAAGCGACTTCAATCACGTAGAGATGCTGCCTCCAGCGCTCAACCGAGGAGTATTCAGTTGCTCATACTATCATCTCGGAATTGCCCCGGGCAAAATCGCCGGCATCTCAACTATGGGAACAGGTGAGATGGAGATTTTCGCAGTGGCTTCGCCCGAGGGTAAGATTTCAATGCAAATCACCCAAGGCAATGAAGGTGTCACAATCCCTGTAGAAGAAATCCAAAATGGCCGTGGAGCACAAGCAGATTGGAAAATCAATGGTAATTCTGAGTTCAAAGTCTTGATTACAAATCTCGGAGAAAATCCAATAAGCGTAATTATTGCATCAAATTGAATCGGCTGGTAATTGGAATATTAATTTTCTGCTTGGCATGGATTGATGTTGCGGCGCAATCCATCCCTAAAAATCGTGTGCAACGACGCAATTACTATGAGCAGTTGGCTCGCGAGAAGCGTCTTGCTGGCGATTACCCAGGGGCTATAAAAGCTTACGAAGGGCTCTACGATGTGGTCACGGGCCAGAATCGTGAACGAACACTTCTTAATCTCACCCACCTTTGGCTGCTTACCGGTGAGTATCAGCGAGTGGCTGATTCCCTATCTGTAAAAGGGCGCGCTCAGACCCCTACTGCTTTGGTCAACCTTTCATCGGCCTTGTTGCGCTTGCAGCGCGAACAAGAAGCCATAGCTCTGCTCGACCAAGCAATTGCTGCCAACACCAATGACACTATCACATCAATAGCCCTGCAAAACAAAGGCTATGCCCTATGGGCGATGTGCAAATATCCGCAAGCTCGCCAAGCAATAGAGCAATCTCTCTCTTACGACGCTATGAGCCAAGCCGATAGGAAAGTAGCTCAAGCCAACTTGGCAGTAATTCTGAGCGAATGTAAGGATTTCGACCAGGCCATAGAAGCAATCAACGCTGTGATTGACTGGCAGTTAACCAACATCGGCTCACATCACCCGGATTATCTTAACTCTCTTCGCAAAAAGGCTGAGATTTTAGCTAAGATGGGTCGCAAAGATGAGGCCGCTAAGATATTTCGCCAGTACTTTGATGGCCAAAAACAGCGACTTCACGACGACTGGGCTACGCTAAGCGATGAAGGCCGACAAAACTTATGGGCTTCGCAATGCCGATGGCTCGCGCAAGGTTATGGGTTGGGAATGGCAGACCCTTCGTTAGCTTTTGACATAGCCATTTTTTCAAAGAGCCAGCACGAAAGCAATCAATACCCCGAAGCCACTGCTATTTCCAAAGCTCTTAAAGAAAAAGAAACATTGGTTGACATAGTAAGATACACTGATGCTGACACCACTCGCTATGGAGCCATTGTTTGTCGCTGTGGAGCGACTCCCAAGTGGTTGACTCTATGCAACGAGGACGATATTTTATCCTCCTATGTGCAAGGGCAAAAATCCTACGGCACTGTGAAAGAGGCAATTCTCAACCGCAACAACAATGCCAAGAATCGCCTCTATGCCGACTCCTTGCTTCTTGAGCGCGCATTAGGGCCAGTGCTTGATGCCACCAGTAGTGATGCTACCATATTTTTGGTGCCTGATGGATTCTATCATCTGCTGGCCATAGAATATCTGCCATCAAATCGAACATTGCCCACATTCAAGCGCTTGTCATCGGCCGATGGGCTGGTAAGACGACGAACCTCGAATACGATTTCAACTTCACCAATGCTTTTGGTTGGAGGAATCGACTATAATGATGCATCTGAGGTCAATGTTAGCGAAAATCCTAAGCGCGAAGGATGCTCAATGTTGGCACAATACCGTATGCCCCCAGCTAACGGAGCGAACTTAGCAATCCTAAAAGGGTCAGAGCGTGAAGTGGACACACTCAGCCAAATAGCCGCTAAATCATCACCCCAAAAAATCACAGGCTCAAAAGCAACCAAAGAAGCTCTTTGCCAAGCATTGCCAGCAGCTAAGATAGTATTAATCTCCACCCACGGATACTGCCTGGAGCCATCAGTGGATGCAATTCCGCCACATGCCGTGGATAGCATCATTGAAGATAAGTCAATGCTGCTGTCAGGATTGATAGCCGCAGGCACAAATGTTGTAGGACGGATATCGGCGGAGGCAGAAACCCATGATGACGGCATCCTTACTGCCAAAGAATTGGCAGCTCTCAACCTCAGCAATAATCAATTGATTGTGCTGTCAGCCTGCCAGACTGCCCTTGGCAGAATCAATTCTGAAGGCACAAGCGGCCTAATCAAAGCCCTTAAGCGCGCAGGCGCTGGCACATTAATAGCATCATTGTGGGAGGTCGATGACAATGCCACGTTGGCGTTGATGACGCAGTTTTACCAAGCGCTGCTCGATGGCAAGTCTTCACCCTCACAAGCCCTCGCAGCCGCTGTGTCATCTTTAGGCGAAGATATCGTGGAGGGACCTGCTACTGTGCGCACAGGCGGAGCTCACCGTCATAGGACAGCCAAAGCATCACCCGATTACTCCCTCCCCTACTACCGCAATGCATTTATTATAATTGACGACATATAATCACTAAAATAATACCAAAAACTATAACTGAGACAACTTATGAAAAAGATTCTTGCATTAGCTTTGTCATCCTGCATGATAATGCCTATGATGGCTCAGCCCCCTCAGAGAAACGATTCTATGCCCAACGACCAGGACATTGCAAAGTTCGACGTGCTTGTGTACCAAAATCCTAATGTCGGCGACATGCTGGGCAAAAAATGGGAAGAACAAGCGCAAGCCCTGCAAGGCAATTCCCGAGGATTCTTCGACGGATTGATTGCCACTACCACCGGTGCAGCCTATACAATGGCTTCGACTGGCATTTTGGGTTTGGCCTCGACCGGTGCTGCCGCCGTAGGTAACCTGATAAATGCCAAAAAGAACCAAAAGCAGCAATGGCGCCAGCTTACGGCTCAAGAGAACACTTTCTCCAAGAATCTTTGCTCAATGGAGGACATCAAGGACTTCTATTCTGAAATTTCCACCACTGGCGCGCTTGACCCAAGCGCAATGACATTTGGCGGCATCGGCTGCCTTCAAACCCAAGGCCAAGACACTGTGCTATACATCGCTTGCAAGCTCGACACAAGCGACGAAGGTCTAAGCCGAATCCTTCGCCACTCTAAATTCCAGCTTGTGCTCGATGAACTGGTATTCAACCCCACTCTATGCAACTTGCCCAACGATTCAGCAACAGCGTTCTCTGAGCGAAAGAGATTCTCATTTGATGAGAAGTCAAATCTCATGCTGACTGTGGATATGAATGTCACTTCATCATGGATTAATCAAGACATCGAGGTATTTCAAGATCAAGACCTTGGCTCATTTACCCTCAAAATCCCCATTGACCAAAACTCTCTTGACTCCAATGGCGTGCTTCGTTATTCTTCGGCCAAGCCCCAGGCTGGCTTTGAGGTGCAAGGCGAATGTTTTGTGGTACCTCGCAGCTACATGGGCGTGCGCGACGAGAAAGGCAACTATTATGATGCCTGGGGTACTGGCCAATACAAGGTCAATCTGAATGTAATGGAATCATGCACCAACAATCCACAAATGGAGCAGAACGATGCTCTATGGAAAGCTGACCTTAAGCGCCGCAAGAAGAGCAGCGCCAGCGACCTAAAGACTGAGATGCTGCGAGTTGCGCGCCAGACCTGGGATGCTCAAGGCCAGCAATGGGTTGTAACCCTTGTAGAGGCTCCATCGAAATATGCTGCTCAGGAGCTTATCGGATTCATGGGCTTGTCAGGCACTTCTTCATCCACAAGCTCAGCAGCAGCCGCACAGAAAGCAGCCGCAGCTGCAATGAGCGGAGCATCTGGAGGACAAGCAACAGCCGGAGGCGGAATGCCGGGCCAAATGCCACAATAAAAAATTAGGGGCTTCGATCTAAGCCCCTAATTTTTATTGTTTCTCAGTCATAATTTGTAGCACTATGCGGTCAGTCTGATCCATTCCGTGACGCCCGATGCGAGCAAAATTTCGGATTGTGGCATCCACATCATCATCAATGATGCCCTCAACTGAAGTGGCTTGGTGCCCTTCGAGAGCCATGATGGCAGAAATTATAGCCGTGCTCACACCGCTGGTTAGTTTCATAGCACAGCTGGGCTTGGCACCATCGCAAATCATGCCAGTGAGATTGGCTATCATATTCTTCACAGTGGCAGCAATGTGGTGGTATTCACCTCCCATAAGGTAGGCTATGCCGCAGCTTGACCCGGTGGCTGCCACTACACAGCCGCAAAGAGCCGACAAGCGGCCCAGATTTTGCTTCATATAGATAGCAGTGAGATGGCTCAGTGTAAGAGCGCGCACGGTCTGCTCCTCAGAGGCAAAATTCTCTTCGGCAAAAATCACCACTGGCAGTGTGGCAGCAATTCCTTGGTTACCGCTGCCGCTATTGCTCATCACAGGGATGCATGCGCCAGCCATGCGCGCATCACATGCGGCGCCAGTGTATGAGAGGATGCGTGAGAATATGCTGTCGCCCATCACAGCTCGCTGACGCTCGCAGTGGAGCGTGCGACCAACCGAATGGCCGTATTTTCCCGTGAACGACTGCTCAGCTGCAGCCTTGTTGACACGACGAGTTTCAAGCATAAAGCGAATTTCCTCAAGAGGCGTGGTCGTAGCAAATTCCCACACCTTAGCCAAGGTGAGTTGGCACTCGGCATCCGCATCAGCTTCTTTATTAAGGTTGGCAGTATTATCGAGCAGTACCTCGGCATCATGTTCCAGGTACACAAATGTAGTGTGCCCACCAGCAATGATGGCTCTGGCACTATGGCCAGCTGCACTGACCACTACTTCGACGTAAAGTTTTTCGGTGATATCAGGCTTCAGGCCAATTGAGATGCGCTTTTCCTCAATCATCTGTTTGCCATGCTCCACTGCTTCAGGATTCACATCGCGCAGTACTTCAAGCTCAAGGTCAGATTTCCCTATCAATGCTCCTAAGGCTATGGCAATCGGAAGGCCTATCATTCCGGTGCCTGGGATGCCTACGCCCATGGCATTCTTCAGGATATTGGCGCTTAGCAGCACTTCGATGCGCTCGGGTTCTTGGCCCAGCAGTTCGGTAGCACGAGCAGTGCACAGAGCCACAGCAATAGGCTCGGTACACCCAATAGCCGGCACCACTTCACTTCGGATTAACGAGATAATAGATTGGCGTTCAGCAGGACTTATCATTATTACAATTTGAATGAGTAATTTATGCGCTTAAGCGCAGGATGGTATGCTTCTGGTATATGGTCTAAGGAAAACTTTTCACGGGTTCCAATCACCGTGATGATGTCAAATCGGTAATCGAGCGGGATACCGTTGAGACGCAGATAAGCATCGGCAGCGCTTATGATGCGCTGCCGTTTGCCTCGGTTCACAGCCATCACTGGGTCAGTGCCGGGTTCTTTGCGAGTTTTCACCTCCACAAACACCAGCAAATCGCCAGTCGATGCTATGATGTCCACCTCCAAGTGGTTGAGTTTCCAATTCCGCTCCACGATGGCATAGCCCTGGCCTACCAGGTACTTCACGGCCTCGTCCTCGCCCCACTTGCCGGTATCTTGATTTCTCATTACAGAGCCAACAACTCGTTGATTTTCTCTACAAGTGTTTCGCGGCTCTGAGCACCTACAAGTCGGATGCTGGTCTTTTTGCCATCTTTGAAGAAGAGGATAGTGGGAATCGACATGATGCGATATTGGGTGGTGAGGTCGTTCTCCTCATCGATGTTGTACTTGCCGATTACAACTTTTCCCTCGTATTCCTCGGCGAGTTTTTCGATGATGGGGGCCATGGCCATGCATGGGCCGCACCAAGTGGCCCAGAAGTCGATTACCACGGGCTTGCCCGATGCGATAATCTCGTGAACGTTAGCGTCAGTAAATGTCATTTTTCAATATTTTAAGTTATGGTTTTTAAATGGTTGAAAGGAAGAAAGGAGGAAAGGAGGGAAGGATAAAAGGAGGAATCAATGGCTGTGAAGGTCAGGTCATAATTCGGTAGTCGATGTCGAGGCTGTCGAGGATATCCACCAGCTTGCGATTGATAGGCATTCTCTGTCCGCTGGCCAATGTCACCGACCGGCTTATGGCTGGATCCACCAGGCACAGATTGAAACTGCCCAAGTTCTTGTCAGTCGAAGCTTTGTGCTCGAGCAGAATTTCTTTCAGTTCACTGCTTACCTGATCGAGGCGCACATTTACTGTGATGCCATTTACAAGCTGGCCCTTCACATCTTCCAAGTATTTAATATCTACGATGTTAAGATTCACTTCCTCACTATTGTAACGCTTTTGGCATTTGGCAATGACCATCACCGGGGTTCCTGGCACGCCAAACTTCTCCAATTCCAATTTCTGCTTGCCGAAGAGACGCATTTCGATGCTCGATGTGTAATCCTCAAATTTGATCACGCCGAATGGCATGCCGTTCTTCGATGTCTTGCTTTCGTAGCTCGACACCATGCCGCAGAACTTCACGTCGATGCCATCTACATATTGCATCTCATTCACATCTTGGATATGAAGAGGGGTGCCGTATTTTACCTCCATGAAATATGGATCGAGCGGATGGCCGCTAAGATACATTCCCACCAATTCACGCTCTTTGGCATACTTTACCTCAGGAATCCATGGCACTGCATGGCGTAGTGCTGGACGCGAGGCAGTGTTAGAACTAAGGTCTTCAAAACTGAACAGCGAAGCCTCCTGCTGAGCCTGGGCCTGCTGGAACTGTGCGCCGTAGCGCATTAGCTGCTCGCTCAGAGCCTCGCCCTTGGGGTTGATATCAAGATAATCCTGTCGGCCAAGCTCGGGGAAGCAGTCGAACGCTCCCGACACTGCCAAATTCTCCATCACGCGGCGGTTGAGGGCGGCTGAAGGCACACGCTCTACAAAATCATAAATATCCTTAAATTTGCCGCCTTCCTCGCGAGCCTTGATTATGGCATCGGTCACATTTGCACCCATGCCTTTGATTGCTGAGAGCCCGAAGCGAATATCGCCCTTGCTATTGACACCGAATTTGGTGTAGGATTCATTCACATCGGGACCCTTGACCTGGATTTTCATCGAGCGGCACTCGTCCATAAACACAGTCAGCTTATTTATATCGCTTAGGTTGCGGCTAAGCACGGCAGCCATATACTCCGATGGATAATTGGCCTTGAGATAGGCTGTTTGGAAGGCTACCCAGCTGTAGCAGGTGGCATGGCTCTTGTTGAAAGCGTAGCTGGCAAATTTCTCCCAGTCAGCCCAAATCTTTTCCAGCACCTCGGCCTTATGACCATTCTTCTGACCGCCTTCCATGAATTTGCCTTTTAGGTGGTTCATCTTTTCGATGAGCTTTTTACCCATGGCCTTGCGCAGATTGTCGCTCTCGCCACGAGTGAAATTGGCAAGCAAGCGGCTAAGAAGCATCACCTGCTCCTGATAGACAGTCACGCCGTAAGTATCCTTAAGATACTTCTCCACGATAGGAATATCATACACAATGGGGCTGTGGCCCTGCTTGCGCGCTATGAAATCAGGAATATAATCCATTGGGCCCGGACGATAGAGGGCGTTCATGGCTATAAGGTCCTCGAAGGTTGATGGTTGCAACTCACGCAAGTATTTCTGCATGCCAGGACTTTCAAACTGGAATGTGCCGATGGTCTTTCCGTCGCAGTAAAGTTTGTAAGTCTTTGGGTCGTCGATAGGAATATTGTCAATATCCAGGTCAAAGCCACGAGTCAGCTTTATGTTGGCCAGAGCTTCCTTTATGATTGACAAGGTCTTAAGACCCAAGAAGTCCATCTTGATAAGACCCGTTTCCTCAATCACACGCCCCTCGTACTGGGTAACCAGCAGCTTCCCCTCCTCCTTGTCAGTAGCTGTGCTCACGGGCACCCAATCGGTGATGTCATCTCGACAAATAATCACGCCGCAGGCATGCACGCCGATATTGCGCACATTCCCCTCGAGCGCCTTGGCATATTTGAGAGTTTCTTGCATCAAAGGGTTGGGATTCTTAAGCTCTTTCTTGAAATCCTCGACATATTCGTAGCAATTTTTGAGCGTTGGCTTTAGCTCTTTGCCATTAACCTCGGGCATGTGGCGCGGCACCATTTTGCAGATGCGGAGGCTCTCGGGCAGCGGCAACTCCTCCACACGGGCCACATCGCGCAAAGCCGACTTGGCTGCCATGGTGCCATAAGTGATAATATGAGCCACCTTTTCCTCGCCGTACTTTTCAGTTACATATTTGAGCACATCGGCACGTCCATCATCATCAAAGTCAACATCGATATCAGGCAGCGATATGCGGTCGGGATTGAGGAAGCGCTCAAACAGCAGGTCATACTTGATTGGGTCGATCTGGGTGATACCCAAGCAATAAGCCACTGCCGAGCCAGCGGCCGAGCCACGGCCTGGGCCAACACTCACTCCAAGTTTGGTGCGGGCTGCATTGATAAAATCCTGCACAATCAAGAAGTAGCCAGGGAAGCCCATGGTCTTCATAATATGGAGCTCGAAAATGATTCGTTCCTCGATATCATGAGGCAGAGGGTCGCCATATTTCTTCTTGGCGCCCTCGTAGGCCAATTTCTTCAAATAGTCGGCCTCAAATTTTATGCGATAAAGCTTGTCGTAGCCTCCGAGAGCCGCCACCTTCTTTTCGGCAGCCTCCTGATCCATGACCACATTGCCCTTTTCATCGCGCGTAAACTCGTCGAAGAGTTCCTGCTCAGTGATGCGGCTGCGATATTCCTCTTCGGTGCCGAACTCCTTAGGAATTTCAAAGAACGGCATGATAGGGCCATGATCGATAGTGTAAGTCTCTACCTTGTCGAGTATTTCAACTGTATTGCTTATAGCCTCAGGCAGGTCAGAAAACAGGTCGTTCATCTCCTGCTGGGTCTTCAGCCATTCCTGTTTGCTGTAAAGCATTCGAGTGTCGTTGACACACTTGTTGGTGCTTAAGCATATCAGGCGATCGTGAGCCTCAGCATCCTCTTCGTTGACAAAGTGGGTGTCGTTGGTGCAAATTAGTTTTACACCATTCTCAGCGGCGAGCTTTAGCATCATCGGCTCAATTGCCATCTGTATCTCGTAAGTCTCATGGTTGGCTCGTTGCACAGTGGCTTTGTGGCGCTGCAATTCCAAATAATAGTCATCGCCAAGAATAGATTTCCACCATTTCACAGCCCGGTCGGCCCCTTCATAGTCGCCAGCACGTAGCAATTTCGGTATTTCGCCGCCGATGCAAGCCGAGCACACTATCAAGCCTTCGCGATGCTGCTCAATCTCGTGCTTGTCGGTGCGCGCACGGTAATGGAAACCCTCGGTCCATGCTTTCGATACCAGCTTGATCAGGTTTTTGTATCCTATCTGATTCTTTGCCAACACAATCAGATGGTCGCCTTTGTCCTTTCGGTCGCTTAGGTCGCCATTGCTCACGATGTACATCTCACAGCCAAAGATAGGTTTGAATGGCTCCAGTCCCTGATCCTTGCGCTTGCCATTGACTTTGTTGACATAGTTGAAAAATTCTTTAATGCCGAACATATTGCCATGGTCGGTTATAGCCATTCCGGGCATACCGTCAGCCACAGCCTTATTGACCAAGGCTTCGATAGATGCTTGGCCGTCGAGCAGCGAATATTGCGAGTGTACGTGCAGTGGTACGAAAGGCAGCATGTAAATTACAAATTACAAGTTACAAATTTGATTTCGGACCACAAAGTTAGCAATAATCCTCCAATCTGCCACGCTACACACCAAGAAATATTGTTAAAAATTTCTTGTATTCTTAGTCCGTTGCCTTATGTGACTGGGCATGGGTATTCATAAACTCGCTGGGGGTCATGCCGTAAAGTTCCTTGAACGAAGTGGAAAAGTTATTGGGGTTTTTGAAACCCACCATATCTGATACCTCCGATACATTCAATCTACTGGCACGCATTATCTCAGCAGCTTTTTGCAAGCGAATGTTACGCACGAAATCACGCGTAGTCTGGTTGGTAATCTCTTTGAGCCGGCGATGCAAGTGCACTCTGCTGATGCCCACCTCCTGTGCAATCCACTCAATTGTAATGTTGCAATTGCTGATATTGTCAGTTATCACTCGCAGCACTCGTTTCATCAGTTCATCATCATGGCCTTCAGGCATTTCTATTTCTACATTCTTGGCCTGATTCTGCGAGCCAGAGAATACATTGCGCAAACGCTGCTGCTGTTCCAGCAGGTTCTCAATGCGCTTCATCAGCACAGGCACGCTGAATGGCTTAGGCATGTATTCATCAGCGCCTTCGTCAAGCCCCTCAATGATGTCGGTTTCCTGGGTCTTGGCAGTGAGCATGATTATGGGCAAATGGTTGCACATTATATTGGCGCGTATGCGGCGCGTCATCTCTATGCCATCCATCTTGGGCATCATCACATCTGTAATAATCAAGTCAGGAGCGTCCTTGATTATCTCCTTTAAAGCCACCGCACCATTCTCGAATTGCTTAACACGGTATTTTTCACCAAGTTGCTGAGCCAGATAATTAGAGATTTCTGGGCTCATGCGCAAAAGTCCGTGGCTGATGCCTAGCCAAAGATCACGGCGCAGC
>JAJBUG010000030.1 GCA_020860515.1 Bacteroidales bacterium
CCGATTGTATTTGAAAGATATTTCAAGGCGCCTTTGCAAATTGACGCCCCAAATACATCATGTACTCTAAAACATCTTCTCATATATGAAGAAATTCTGAAGCAAAATCTCGATGGCACCTTGGTTATGGAGGACGATATTATTCTCCATAAGAATTTCTTGGATAAATTTGAAGATTCTCTACAAGAATTGAAATCTAATGCAGAATGGGATAATGCACCTGTTATAATCTCCTATGAAGATACTCGGCTCAGATTTGTGCCACACAGTCAGCGACACAAAGGGCAATTGCTCTATCTGGGAAATTGCGATAGAATGACCGGTTGCTACTACATAAATCGAGCAGGAGCCAAGGTATGTCTGGATTATGCTTTAACCAATGGCTATGACCGACCTATTGACTTAATACATAATCATCTTCTCAAATCTGGTACTCTGAAGTATCTTTGGTGCCAGCCAACTATTGCCACCCAAGGAAGCCATGTGCCAAAATTCAAATCATCGATTTATCACGGAAAGAGTAAGATAAAACCCTATGTATGGATGCTGCAACGTCTTTACAAACAATTTCTATATTATTGTAGATAATTATTGATAGGTATTCGCAGAGTTGAGATAGCAAAAGTAATAAAAATTTATGTGAGAAACAAGGATTTTTTGTAAATTTGCAGTTTCAAACTGTGAATCGTATGCCTGACGCAAGAGAGGGGATGGACCGCAGCCTGGTAATTATCCCCACATATAACGAAAAAGAGAACGCCTCCTCGATCATCGAGGCTGTGCTGGGGCAGCCTGGAGGGCTGCATGTCTTAGTGGTCGATGACAATTCGCCCGACGGCACCGCTGCTATCGTGCGTGGAAAAATCAACGAGCACCCCGGACAGGTGCACTTGCTCGAACGCAAAGGCAAACTTGGCCTTGGCACAGCCTATTTGGCTGGCTTCCAATGGGCTCTTGATAATGGTTACGATTACATATTTGAAATGGACGCTGATTTCAGCCACAATCCCAACGACTTGCCCCGACTCCTCCAGGCCATCAAGGACGGAGCCGATGTGGCTGTTGGCTCACGCTATTGCAAGGGAGTAAATGTGGAAAATTGGCCTATGGGCAGAGTGCTGATGAGCTACTGCGCCTCACGCTATGTGCGCATGATCACCCATATCCCTGTCCACGACACTACCGCCGGTTTTGTATGCTACCGCCGCAAAGTGCTCGATGAAATGCCTCTCAACAAAATCCGCCTGAAGGGTTATGGCTTCCAGATTGAAATGAAATACACAGCCTACAAAATGGGCTTTCGGGTAGTGGAGGTGCCAATCGTGTTTGTAAACCGGGTGCTTGGCACCAGCAAGATGAGCAGCAGCATATTTGGCGAGGCTATGTTCGGAGTGATCAAGCTGCGTTTATCCCCAATTCCTAAAAAATAAACTGATATGGCTATTACATATATTCATAATGTAGAACTGCCCTCGGCCTTAGGCGACGATAATTTTGTGCTTGTCGAAGGTAAGAAAATCGTAGCTATCGGTCGAGGCGAAATTCCTGCATCGGCTGACTGGAATGTGGTCGATGGCAAGGGAGCATTGCTGATGCCAGGCGTAATTGATGCCCATGTGCATTTCCGCGAACCGGGCCTTACACATAAGGCCGATATAGCCAGCGAAAGCCGCGCCGCAGTGGCAGGGGGCGTCACATCTTATATGGACATGCCCAACACAGTGCCTCAGACCACCACCATCGAGGCTTGGCAGGACAAATGCCGAATAGCCAAGGAAAAGTCACTGGCCAACTATGCCTTCTTTATAGGTGCCACCAATAGCAATCTCGACGAACTGAAGGCCGTAGATTACAGTCGGGTGCCAGGCGTGAAGCTATTTATGGGATCGAGCACTGGCAACATGCTGGTTGACAAAAAAGATGCAATCAAGCATCTCTTCGCTGACCTGGCCCCAGAAATACCCATAGCTATCCATGCTGAGGATCAAAGGATAGTGCAAGAAAATGCTCAAGAGGCTAAGGCTCGTTACAAGGGTGAAGTGCCACTGAAGATGCACAGTTGGATTCGCAGCTCTATGGCGTGTGAGAAGGCCACAAGGCGCGCCTTGGAATTGGCCGAGAAGCACCCGCGTCATATCCATATCTGCCATGTCAGCACAGCCGAGGAGGTCGATCTCATCGACGATTACAACGAAGAGCATGAAATCCAAGCTACTTTTGAGATTTCGCCCCATCACCTGCTATGGAGCAAGGAGGATTACGACCGCAAGGGCGCACGCATAAAGATGAATCCATCGGTTAAAAGCAAGGAAGACCGCCGGATCCTGCGCGACGAATGTGAATATGGCGAGGTGAATATGATTGCCACCGACCATGCTCCGCACCTGCTGAGCGAAAAGGAGGGCGATGCGCTCACGGCAGTGTCAGGAGCACCAATTCTGCAATTCTCGCTTCCACTAATGCTCACACTTTTCCGCGACCCAGCCTTGGTGTCTCGATTGATGAGCCAAGGCCCAGCTCGAGTATATGGCATACTGAATCGAGGCAGTATCGAAGTGGGCTATTATGCCGACCTCACGCTTGTGCGCCGATTGCCAGAATCCCATCTTATCACGGATGCTGAATGTCTGGGCAAATGCGGCTGGAGTCCCGCAGCTGGCGAAAAGGTGAATTTCAAGGTGGAGAAAACTTGGGTCAATGGGCAGCTTGTATTTGACAATGGGCGCGTGCTGGAGGCTAAGGCTGCGATGCCTCTCGAATTTGACCATCAATTGCTGGTAAAGCAAGATGATGATTTTGAAGATGAAGAGCTTGATGACATCACCGAAGAAATCTTTGGACACGGATTTATTGACGATGATGAGCTCGATGACATTAACAACAACGATGATTAAACCCAATCCATGAAGCGCATACTGATTTCCTTCTCTCTGATTATCATAGCCATTGCCATGCAAGCTCAGAACCTGCAGGTGGCTGGCATAGCATTTTACAACTTGGAGAATCTCTTCGATACCATCCCAAATAATCTACAGGGCAAAGACGAAGAGTTTACCCCCCAAGGCAAACGGCAGTGGGACAGCACTAAATACTGGAATAAGATTCAGAATCTGGCTTTCGCCATCTCAATGATGAAAACCTCGACTACCCCCGATGGCCCTGCTATCCTCGGAGTGGCTGAGGTAGAAAATGTCACAGTGCTGCAGGACCTTGTGGCAGACTCTCGAATCAAGGACCAGAACTGGCAGATTTTGCACCATGATAGTCCTGATGCCCGAGGCATAGATGTGGGTCTGCTTTACAGGTCAGATATGTTCGAGGTAGAATCGGTGACCAATCATAAGCAGGACGGTGTGCCATTTGCCACTCGCGATGTGATGTGCGTGGTGGGCAAGCTCCTCGGCGAGCGCATTGCAATTTTGGTCAACCATTGGCCAAGTCGCCTTGGCGGCACACAGAAGTCGAGCCCTCACCGCGAGGCAGCAGCAGCTAAATGCTTGCAGATTGCTCAGAATCTGTGGAAATCTAATCCCGACATGGGCATAATAATAATGGGGGACCTCAACGATGATCCTCACGATCGCTCATGCGCAAAGGTGCTTGACGCAAAGAAGGTGCGTTACCAAGCCAAGGATCACGGATTTTACAATCCTTGGTGGCAGATTCTCGATGATGGCACAGGCACATTGGAATATAAGGGCAATTGGAATCTTTTCGACCAAATTATAATCTCGGGCAACTTGGCCAACGGCCCCATGAACCGTTGGCATTTCACGAGAGCCGAAGTGCTCAATTATAACTTCTTGCGTCAGCAGACGCGTGAATACTATGGTTTGCCACTGCGCACTTTTGCCGGAGGCGAATACCTCAATGGCTACAGCGATCATTTCCCTACCGAAATATTCTTAGCAAGGGAGATTAAATGATTTCAGAGCATGAGTGCACCAAGGCGCGATGGCGCATTATATTGAGAGCTGGATATTTCAGGCTCTCGCGCTTGCGTATTTGCGTGCTCTCACTTGCAGTCTTGCTATTGTCATCATGCTCCACCACAAAGCATGTGCCTGATGGCGAGTATCTTCTGGATAAAATCAGCATTACCATCGACAATGATTCGGTGGAGGTGCTCGAACTCTACAATTTCCTGCGACAGCAGCCCAACCATAAAGTCCTGGGCTTTGCCAAATTGCAACTCTCTACCTACAGCCTCGCTGGCAAAGACGATACAAAATGGTACAACCGCTGGCTGAAAAAGGTGGGCCAGGCACCAGTAATATACAGTGAAGAGCTGACCGAAGCTTCTCGCCGTCAGCTTCAGCAAGCGCTTATCAACCGAGGCTTTATGGATGTGGAGGTAGAGGTAGATACCACCGCCAATCCAGCCAAAAAGAAAATGGAAGTGGATTATATAATCCATGCTCGCGAACCGCATAGGATCAAGTCGTTCGACTGCTCATTCCCCGACCATACTATCGACAGCATTCTACGCGCAGATAGCAAATTGCTGTATATTGCTCCTGGTTCGCTTTTCGACCGCAACGAGCTTGACAATATGCGAGCTGCAATCACTGCACGACTGCGCAACAATGGCTATTACGATTTCAACAAGGATTATGTGACATTCACAGCAGATACAGTCAGAGGCAGCAAGGAAATAGCCCTCCACATGCAGGTAAAGCCCGTGACTCGAAGCACAGGCGAGGGGTTGCCAAAGGAAGTGCTACCACATGAGGCTTACAAAATCCGCAATGTAGTGTTTGTTACCGATTACAATCCATCTAATCCAACAGCAAATACTGAGCATCAGGACACAATCCATTATAAAAACACCATTGTGGTTTATGGCGAGGATCATTACCTGCGCCCATCAGCCTTGGAGGAGAAATGCTACATTATGCCAGGGCGCAATTACAATGCTACTGCCGTAGAGCGTACTTATGAAGCCTTGAGCCAATTAGGCATCATCAAATTCATTAACATTGAGATGAAGCCAGCTGGCATTGTGGATGGACACGAAGCATTGGACGCCTACATTTATATCTCCCGTAATAAAAAGCAAGGCGTTTCCTTCGAACTCGAGGGCACTAATTCGGAGGGCGACCTCGGATTTGGAGTAGGAGCCACTTACAAGCACCGCAATTTAGGCCATCGCTCTGAGTTGCTGACTGTGAAATTGCGGTCGAGCTACGAAAGCCTCTCAGGCAAGGTAGATGGCTTTATCAATAACCGCTATACCGAATATGCAGGAGAGGTGGGCATTACATTCCCTAAGTTCAAGGCTCCATTCCTGTCGTCGGAATATAAAAAGCGGCGAATGGCCAGCACCGAATTTGCCATGTCGATTAATTATCAAGAGCGCCCAGAATACACTCGCGTAATCGCTGGCGCTGCATGGAAATACAAGTGGACTCAACGACTGGGGGGATACACCACTGTGCGCCACAACTTTGACCTTATTGACATCAACTATGTGCGTCTGCCTCAAAGCACGCTAAATTTCCTCGACTCAATTGCTCCGTCAAATCCTCTGCTCAGATATAGCTATGAGGATCACTTTATCATGCGAATGGGATATACCTACTACCGCACCAATAAACGCATACCCACAGCCACCGTCAATGCCTTTGCCATTCAGCCCAACGTGACCACTGTGCGCGCCTCAATTGAAACTGCGGGCAACCTGTTATATCTGGTATCCAACATTGTGGGGCAGCATAAGAGTGATGGGGCCTATAAGATTCTTGGCATTCCTTATTCGCAGTATGTCAAGGCTGAGGCGGATTATACTTACACTATTAATTTCAATTCACGCAATGCTATAGCTTTCCATGTGGGTGGAGGCATTGCTGTGCCTTACCTCAATTCCAAGATGGTGCCTTTTGAGAAGCGCTTCTATGCGGGCGGTGCAAATGGAGTGCGTGGCTGGAGCGTGCGAACACTTGGCCCCGGCTCTTACGATGCGAAAAATTCAGTGACTGACTTTATAAATCAATGCGGCGATATACTGCTGAATATGAATGTGGAGTATAGGGCAAAGCTCTTCTGGGTGTTTGAGGGAGGCCTATTTGTTGATGCTGGAAATATCTGGACTATCCGAGACTATGAGAATCAGCCTGGTGGCGTGTTTAAATTCAATAAGTTTTACAAGCAGATTGCAGCTGCCTATGGCATAGGCATTCGCATGGATTTTACTTATTTTCTGTTGCGTTTCGACCTGGGCCTGAAGGCGCACAACCCCGCTATGAATCAGGAGAAGTGGCCGCTATTCCACCCAAATTGGCATCGCGATGCCAATTTCCATTTTGCTGTAGGGTACCCATTCTGATAGGGCTAAGGTTTAAGGCTTAAGGGAAGGGTTAAGGTTTAAGGGATTTGAACCCACGTGACGAAATTGGTGTTATAGATATACTAACATCTAAACATCAATTAATCATGGCAACAAAAGACATACGTGGCACTCGCACCGAAAAATGCATTGCCACCGCTTACTTGGCTGAGAGCACGGCTTACACGCGCTACATCTATTATGCCCAGCAAGCTGAAAAAGAGGGGTATATACCTGTTTCGCTCATCTTTGATGCCACGGCTCAAAATGAGCTCCATCACAGCAAGGTTTTCTTCAAGATGCTGCAAGGCGGCAAATGCGGCGTGCCCATCGATATCGATGCTGGCGTGATTGCTGACACGGCTTCCAACCTTGCCACTGCCATGGCAGAGGAGCAGACCGAAGGCGTCGACCTATACATCGCATCTGCCAAGATTGCCGAGGAAGAGGGATTTGACGACATTGCAGTTCATTTTCGCGCTATCGCTACCATTGAAAATCACCATAAAGAGCGCTTCGGCCGCTACTTGAAGATGGTGCAGGATGGCACTCTATGGAAGCGCGACAAACCCGTTACTTGGCAATGCACCGTGTGCGGATACCTATACCAAGGCACCGAGCCCCCACAGGTTTGCCCAGCCTGCAACCATAGCTACCAGCACTATATTGCCATCGGCGACGACACCCTTTAAGTGACAAATTACAAATTACAAGT
>JAJBUG010000071.1 GCA_020860515.1 Bacteroidales bacterium
AACGGCAACGTTGTCAGCCGAGCGGTACTAATAGCCCGACCCCTTTCCTGGAGCTCTGCTCCAAGAAAAAACGAAAGGCGCGAGCTCGGACAAGAGCAATGGTGAGGTTAGTCAGCTTTCCAAATGTGTTTCCAACCTTATTGAGCGGACGAGGGTCTCCGACCCGACGCCGCAAAAGAGACTAAGGCGACGATGCCGCAATGGCTCCACCTCTTCCCATTCCGAACAGAGAAGTTAAGCATTGCAGGGCCGATGGTACTGAGAAATCGGGAGAGTAGGTCATCGCCCCCCTTGAAAATCCTCGAAAATCGAAAGATTTTGAGGATTTCTTTTTTCAGAGAAATCGTGAAGTAGATTGGGTCTCATTTGCGCCCCCTTGAAAAACTCAATCAATCGCAAGATTGACTGGGGTTTTTCTTTTTAAACATTATTGGGAAGTGGTTGTTAATATAATGTAACCAATATCTTAAACTATTTATGAAGAAGATTACTACAATCAGTTTGGCATTGATGGCAGCGTTTGGTATGAGCCTTACAGTTTATGCCGACGAACGCATTTCGCCAGAAGAAGTGCCACAACCTCTCCAACATTTCGTAACTAACAATTTCGGGCCTGAGACCAAAATTGTGAAGGCATCGCGCGACAAAAAACATGGAGGGTATGAGTATGACCTTAAACTCGACAATGGAGTTGAGGTGGATTATGGCGTAGCAGGCCACTGGGTAGAAATTGATGCCAAGAAATCAAATACCCACATACCCTATTCAATCTTGGGTCAAGATCTATGGCAGAAATTGGCCAAAAAGTATCCCAATCGCACTGTAAAGAAGATAGAACGCGAGTATCAAGGGTATGAAATTACCTTGGATAATGGCATCCATCTCTTCGCTTCTAACGATGGTTCTATCTCCCGCATCCATAATGATTAGGCTCTATCTCAAGCAACAAAAATGAAAAACTGAAGACAGGCTATAATTAACCTTCCCCACGGAATCCCGTAGGGATTCTTTCAAATAGTCCGTATTGTCTTTCTCCCCCACAAAATCGGTGCCTTAGGCACCGATTTTGTAGTTATTGAGAACATGGAAACAACTATTCGAAATAATCCCTACGGGATTCCGTGGGGAAGGTTAATTATAATAACAAAAAATTCAATGGGGTTGGCTGTAGTATTGGAGGAGGCGCGAGCGGAGTATAAGCTCGTAATTGGCTTGGATGCGCTCGGCAGTGCATCGCAAAGCTTTTGTCTTGGCTTGTTCATACTCAGTGGGTGTAGCTCTGCCGATATTGTATTTCTCTTGCATAGCCTCAAAAGAAGCCAAGGCTGCTTCTTCAGCTACGGTGCTCGATGCCAATTTCTCCTGAGCTCCCACTGCTTGGTGATAAGCCTGCTGAATAGTGCGATAGAGGGTTTGCTCAGCTTGATCAAGTTCTAATTCGGCACTCAGCTTAGAAATCTTGGCTTTGCGAATAGAATTGCGAGTAGAGAATGCATCAAAGATTGGCACGCTGAGTGAAAAACCAAAATAATAACTGAGGTTATGATTCATCTGATCGCCAAAGCTTTCATTGCTGTATCCTGAAGTTTTGTAGTAATTACTGCCGATTCCGGCATTGAAAGAAAGAGTAGGGATATACCCTGTACGCGCCAAAGAGATATTCTTATCGCTTGCAATAATGCCCTTGCGTGCTGCAGAGATCGAGTGATTGTACTGCAGTGCTAACTTGTAAGCTTCATCCGCTGGCACTATCAGAGCTTGATCTTCGCGGAGAGGGGCTACGTCGAAGTCAGCAGGTTCGCAATGCAGCTCTAAGAGCTGAATAAGGTCAATTACTGCCAAAGTAAGACTGTTTTCAGTATCAACCACGCTATATTGGTCGCTCGCCAATTGGCTTTTTGCTTCTAACATATCCACCTCAGGGATTTTCCCAGCTTCAAGCAGCGCAGTCTGCCGCGTAAGTTCGTATTCCGACAGAGTTACCTGGTCATGGGCAACTTGCAGGAGTTCCTTATAGTAAAGCACCTGTAAGTAAGCAGTAATTACATTGACTGAAATGTCCTCTTTGGCTGCCTCGTACTGCTCGGTGATTTGTGCCAGATTAGCCTTGGCATAGGCTATTTGGCGCTCAGTGTTGAGGCCAGAAAAGAGAGGCAGGCTCATACCGGCATTCCAACTGAAGGATGAGGTGTTGCGGTCGGCATAAGTATTGTCCATCGTTAGGGCACGGCCCATGTTCCAGCTTTGGCTGGCGTTGGCGCTGACGTTGGGCAGATAGCGGTCCTTGGCATCGGTGATGCTTTGCTCGGCGTTCAGCTCGCTGATTTTGCGCGACTTGACGGTGAGATTGTGCTCGATGGCATAGTCGATGCACTGGTCGAGGGTCCATGTATCGGCTGATGCACTAAGTCCACAACACAAAAGTAATATAGAGAAAAATATTTTCATAATAGTTTATGTTCACCGTCTTCGACGGTGTGGTTTTTGATTGGTTTTCATAATCCCCACAATTACGCTTCGCTCCATTGTGGGGTTATCCTTATTGAACCTCTTCGAGGTTCTTAGACAAGGGAATAGTCAAATCTCTTAATCCTTATTGAACCTCTTCGAGGTTCTCATTATTCATTATTTTTCATGCGGCCGCGAAGCTGGCAGTCGGAGGTGATGCCATTGCGGATTTCGATGTTGACACCATCGCTTACGCCTGTGACTACGGAGCGACGATCAAAAGTCTGTGGCTCAGATGCTGTAAGCACATACACAAATGTGCTGTCGCCCACCCATTCCACTGCGCTCTCAGGCACAGCTACAACATTGTCGGCTCGTTGAAGCACCACTTCGGCATTTGCACTGTAGCCAGCTCGAAGTTGCACACTGTCGTTGTTCTGGGTAATAGCTGCTTTTATTTCAAAGGTGATTGCTCCATTGTCTTCAGTGCTTTTAGGTGCGATGAATTCCAAGTAAGCCGGGAACACTACATCGGGTAGTGCACCGATGGTGATATCTGTAGGCATATTTGTGCGGAGCAGACCTACCTCAGTTTCATCCACGGTGCCCTTGAAGATCAGATTGCTCATATCTGCCATTTTTGCCACAGTGGTGCCATCGTTCATAGTGTTGGCTTGGATTACTGACGAACCCACCTTGACGGGCACTTCAAGAATTTGACCATCGATTGTGGCACGCACTAAGGTATTGCTTGATTGTGCATTGAGGCTCGACACACCATCGCGAACGATTGAGAGTGCATCTACGGCTGCGTCGTACTCCTGCACTGCCTTCTGCCACTCGGTATATTTCTGCTCATATTCCTCACGGCTGATGAATTTCTTTTCATAGAGGTTTTTAGTGCGGTCATATTCGCTCTTGGCTTGGTCGAGCGATAGCTTGGCCACATCCACTCGGTTCTGAGCCGAATTGAGTTGGCTCTCCTCGGGAATTACCTTGATCTTGGCAATGATATCGTCTTTCTTCACGATATCACCTGCCTCAACACATATCTCACTGATGATTCCTGAGATTTGAGGCTTGATTTCGATTTCATCACGAGGCTCTATTTTGCCAGTAAGCACGGTCGAACGCTCAATTGATTGAGTGCTGGGTGAAATCAACTCATAAGTTACCTCTTCAGGACGAGATTTCACAAATAGGTACACAAAGGTGCCGACAAACACTATGGCAACGAGCACCCAAAGCAAGATTTTGAAAAACTTTTTCATATATACTGTTATTTATTTTTCGGGAAAACGGGAATACGAGGAGACGGGAAAGCGAACGGCTGACGCAGAACGGTGTCTATCTATCGTTGAGGGCTTCGATGGGTTTGATCTTCATGGCCTTGAGAGCGGGGATAATTCCTGCGGCTCCTCCAAGCACGAGGAATAGAATCAGAATCCATACAGCCTCGTTGAAACTTATTTGGAAGAAGTTGAGACCTTCACCGGCTGGCACTTGTGCGCTGATGCTGGGTCCTAATATCCCCAACACCCCTACGGCAAAACAGATGCCTGCAATGCCGGCGATAACGGTAAGCACGGCGCTTTCGCTAAGAATCTGCACAAGGAGGGTGCGAGGTTTGGCTCCGATGGCACGCCTTACGCCAAATTCCTGTGTGCGCTCCTTCACCACAATCCACATGATATTGCCCACTCCAATCACACCGGCAATAAGCGAACTGAGCCCCACAAACAGCACTAAGAAATCAAAGGCAGTAAACACGCTGCTGATTTGGCCAAAGATCTCCGATATGTCGAAGAATTGGAAAGCATCATCATCATCGGGATGGATTATGGGATGGTTAAGACGCACGGTAGTGAATATTTGATCTTTGAGATTAGTAGGGGAAACTCCATCTCGCGCCACCAAGAACACAAAATTTATGTGATTGCCCATATTGTAGGCCGTTCTGAAAGTAGAAATGGGTATTACCATACTATCCTCCATTCGACCTCCGAATGACATATCGCTCTTTTGCTTTACTGTGCCAACTACTCTATAGCTGACATTATTTACCTCTACAGTCTGACCAAGAGGATCTATATTAGGGAATAAAGAAGTGGCAATATTTTCACCAATTACACATACTCTCGACATATTGGCCACATCATAATCCGTAATGAAGCGTCCGCTCGTAATCACCGGGTTGTTTGCTTGCAGATAGTTAGGTTCAAGCCCCTGGATGGTTCCGGAGAAGGTTTTATCTTTATGCTTAAATGTAGCTTCAGTATTTATAATGGGACTTATGATTTCCAAATCAGGCACCCGACGTCGCAAATTTATCACATCGTCGGTGTTTAGACCCCAACCGGTGCCTTTGCGATAGCCTTTGTAAGGCATTGTGGTGCGATTAGGAAAGAAGATGCAGCTATTGGTTGCAAAACCCTCAAAGTTGCTCATCATCATGCGCTGCATGCCTGAGCCGGTGCCCCAAAGCAGTGCCAGCATTGCTGTGCCCCAGAAGATGCCGAAGGCAGTGAGGAAGGTGCGAGTCTTGTTGCGTGCAAGCGTGGCACCGATTTCTCTCCAATTATCTATGTCGAATAAATTACTCATCTCTCAGGGCTTCTACGGGTGAAACTTTAGTGGCTTTTATGGCTGGCACGATGCCGGCAAGGGCTCCAGCTATCACAAGGGCTAACAGCACCTCGATTGCAATCGTGAGATCGACTTCGGGTCGCAGGGGGAAGGAGGCATTGCGCAGCGCATATTTGATACCCTCGACGGCTAACACCCCAAACACAATCCCAAGATAGCCGAAAATTGTGGTCAAAGCTATGCTCTCGGCAATGATTTGGCCAAGTATCTTTCGAGGCTTTGCTCCGATGGCACGGCGGATGCCAATCTCATGGGTGCGCTCTTTTACCGAGACAAACATAATATTGCTTACGCCAACAATACCTGTAATTAGGGTCAGGATGCCGATTATCCACATGGCCATGGTGAGGATGCGATTCGACCTTTCCTGTTCGATTGAAGATGCATACCTATCAAAGGTATAAATGGCATTGTCATCTTTTGGGTCAAAGTTTTGTAATTTGGCATAAGCATTTCTTGCATCTCGTTCGGCTTTTGCCGATTGCTCTTCATTAGTTACATTCTTGAGGTGGATTTGATTTTCCCACATTTTGTCGTAATATCCACTGAGAGCATAGGCCGTTGAAAAAGGTATGTAAACATCGTCCTCCCATTCGTGGGCATAAACACCAACTACAGTAAAGGCTGAATTGCCAACTTTTATCAATTTCCCTACGACGTTGAGAGTGTCGTTGAAAAGCACCGATGCCGATTTATTGTTAAGCACTGCTACCTTACGCTGGTCCCTCAAGTCTGCTTGGTTAAGGAAACGTCCCTGACGCAGTGTGTAACGACCATTGAAATGCTCAGGAAAGGTGCCTGTTACTCGAGATGAAAGGTAATCCTTATTGGTGCTTACTTGGGCTGTTAGCCTCAAATTCCCTTCGACGGAGGCTATGTATTCGGTATTTGATTTGGCTACCTCCTCCATGTCTCTTGCTCGCAGCTTGATAGTGCGTCCTTCCTTGAGCCCTTTCCATGGCAGCGATGTGGTGCCAGCCCACACAGAAATGCGCAAAGGATCATTTTTCGAAGTGAAGCCTTTGCTCATATTGTAAACGCCCTGAGAAATCGACAGCAGTAGGATGAGCATCAAGATACCCCAAGCCACGGAAATACCTGTGAGGATGGTGCGCAGCTTGTTGGTGCACATCGTTTGCCATATTTCTTTAGTCAAATCAATCATTACGTTTTACGTTTTTCGTTTTACGTTTTTCGTTTTACGTTTTACGTTTTACGTTTTAAGAAATAGATTTTGTTTTGATAGGTTTTCGATTTGCTTTTAGTAAGGATGGTATTTCTTAAAACGTAAAACTTAAAACGAAAAACTATACTATAAGTCCGTCAACGATGCGGATGGTGCGTTTGCATTGGGCGGCCACTGAGGGGTCGTGGGTTACAATTACTGAGGTCACGCCTTCGGTGTTGAGCTGGCGGAAGATACCCATCACCTCCACTGAGGTTTTGCTGTCGAGGGCGCCCGTAGGCTCATCGGCAAGCAGGATGGCGGGATTGGTGATAAGGGCGCGAGCAATTGCCACACGCTGCTTCTGGCCGCCAGAGAGTTCGCTGGGTAGGTGGTGATGCCATTCCTTGAGGCCCATGCGGTCGAGCTGCTCCATGGCCATCACATTGCGCTTGCGGCGCGAAAAGCCTTGGTAGAATAGGGGGAGGGCAACATTTTCGAGAGCATTCTTGTAATTTATAAGATTGAAACTCTGAAACACAAACCCTATTTTATGGTTTCGCAGCTCTGCAGCTTTGTTCTCGCTAAGATTTCTTACGAGTTGGCCGTCGAGATAGTATTCACCAGTGTCGTAGGTGTCGAGAATACCAAGGATATTGAGCAGGGTGGACTTGCCACTGCCCGATGCGCCCATGATCGACACCAATTCTCCCTTTTCGATATGGAGGTTGATGCCCTTGAGCACATGCAGCGGCACTGCACCCGGATAGGTCTTATTGATATCAGTTAGCTTGATCATTGTTGCTTAGTCTTCAGTGTCAGAGATGTAAACAATGCTATCTCCATTGGCATAGTTGATCGTGATGTCGGGGTTGCCAATAAGAACGATTTTCTTACACCCAGGTAAAACGAGAGTGTCGGACTGATTATTGCTTTGAGCCTCCACCTCTTCCCATATGTCGTCGATTTCTTGATGGTATCGAGGCTTTTGCAGAGGAACGAGACTTACGATGAGGATCCAAATCACAAACGAGGCAATTAGGAGGGCAATGATTATTTTTGAAGTAGGTTTCATACTTGGGGAATTTATAATGAGGGGTCGCTAACACAGGCCCAACGGTGGCTTTAACTAAGTTGAACGCTGGGTGACAATAGATTTAGGAATTATTATTAATGTAATCTTGATAGAGGGTAGCGAGCTGCTCAGGAGAAATGTCCATTGACTGCAGGCGCGAGAAGAAATACACGGCATCGGTGGCGAAGAAAGTCTCCTGGCGCAATGCAGTGATTAGGCTCTGTGCATTGGGGCTTACGAAGTAGCCAATGCCACGGCGGTTAAAGATGATGTCACGTTGGCAAAGCATGTCGAAGCTGCGCATCACTGTGTTGGCGTTGACCTGTACTTGGGCTGCATATTCCCGCACCGATGGAATGCGAGCTTCAGCGGGATATTTGCCGCTCATGATGTCGTCGCATATTCGGTCGGCAATCTGCAGATAGATAGGCCTTATGTTGTCCTTGAACTCCATATTACCAGCGGTTGATGATTTCAGCTTCGCGATAGCGGAAATAAGTCAAGGTGTAATTCAGAAGGCAGATTGCTCCCGAAACTACTAAGAGCAGGATAAAGTAGGGCGTGTCGTTAGGCTCATCGTCATAGAAAAGGCACCACGAACCATCAGAAATGCGCAGACACAGAATTCCAGTGGCAATAAGTCCATAGATCCATTGCAACAGGAAAAGTACACCAAAGGTGGTTACGACTGGTCGCTTGGGCCAAAGGATTCCTCCGAGCACAAATAGGGATTGGATTGCGGCAAATGAAGCAAGAGCTCCCCATACGCTTTGTTGGGATAGAGCTGACCAGAAATCAAACATATGCCACACGCTAAATCCTGTTACAGTAATGCTCATCCAGATGCAGCGAAACATATTGATAATTTCAAAACCTATGCAATATAATATAAAAGCCACTGGCACCATCATAAGCCAGCGCACAAGGTACTTCTCGAATTGGCTGGCTGGCAGCATTAGCGAGCTGATGGCTGTAAGCTTATTGCTGAGTGGCTTGAAAATTTGAGATCCAGCCAAACACCAATAAATAGCCAAACCTATCCAAAACATTATACCCAGACTATTTGACAAAGGGTCAGAATCGTTATAGGCTATATAAGTTCCGTTTAATCCAAACCTGAACACCAATATCCATAGTACCACGACCAGGACAATTCCAAGCACCATGCCAAGAGTGGTGAAGTATTTCTTGCGTGATGTGTGCCATTGCTGATGACAAACATTTAGAAAGCGGTTAAAGTCAAATGTCTGATTCATGATTGACAGGAGTTTTGAAGATTTCACGTGCGAGGTCAGGACGAGTGGTCACGAATTGGAATAGGGTCTCGAGGTTGACCATTGTTTCGATGCCATCTGGGTTGAATGTCACGATATTTGTCCCATTGATTGATGGTTGGGCAAACAAGGCTTTTGCAATTTCGTCTTGATCGTTGGTCGATCCGAAGGCAAGGTGATCCATGATTGAGATTAGACTTTGGTTGAGCAGCATTTCGTGCTCGTTCATGATCAGCACATGGTCGATGAGCTGACTGATGTCGGCCACTTGGTGGGTGGAAATAATCACTGTGCGATCCTCGGTCATGTTGCTGGCGATGAAGCTGCGGAAGTTGGCCTTGCTGGGAATGTCGAGGCCGTTGGTGGGTTCGTCCATGAGAAGCAGGGGAGTGTTAGCAGCAAGGGCTACGCACATATAGGCCTTTTTCTTCTGGCCAAGCGAAAGCTGCTGCAAGTTCATGTCGTGGTCGAAGCCGAACATATCCAAGTTGCGGTGCAGGTCCTCCACTGAGAATTTGGGATAGAAGGGCTGCAATACCTTAATATATTCACTGAGGGAGATGTTGGGCAATTCGAATTCCTCTGGCACAAGGAAGATGTCAGCCAAGGTTTCTGGCAAGCGGTGGCGAGTGTTCACATTATTATATAGCACATCGCCAGTCTTGGGGGTGAGAAGGCCGCATATTAGATATAGGAGAGTGCTTTTGCCAGCTCCATTGGGACCTAAGAGGCCATACACGCCGCCGGGGGAGAGCTCGAGGTTGATATCCTCGAACACCGGCTTAGCCTGCTTGGGATAGCGGAAGGATAGATGATTGATCTTTAGCATAGCTGTTTGCTTTTAGTGGAGGGGACGCTTACGCGGACCCAACAGTGGCTTTAGTTGAAATTTTAGCAACGCAGGTGCGTTACTGTTTTAGATTAGTAGTGTATTAGTGTGCTAATACACTGCAAAGTTAATGCCATTTTTTTGAATTACCAAATTTTTTTGAAAAAATTTTGAAAAAAATTCAAATTAAAAAGATCCACAATTAACTATTATCACCGAATCCCGTATAGAACTATCACAAAGTAGCTCCGTAGGGGCTTTCACCACGGAATCCCGTAGGGATTCTTCCTAATAGACTTCAATGTACTAACAAACACAAAATCGGTGCCAAAGGCACCGATTTTGTGGGGGAAAAGGGAATATTAAAATCTATTTTTTTGCCTAAATTGGCCTAAATATGAACTTTTAATATGGTTTAATTGTTGTAATCGGCGAATCTCTCCTGGAGTTTCTTGCGAGCGAAGAAGATGCGGCTCTTCACTGTGCCGAGCGGGAGATTCATCTTGGCTGCAATTTCATTGTACTTGTAGCCAGCCACGTGCATTGAAAAAGGAATGCGGTAGTCATCCGAGAACTCATTGATGGCATCAGTAATCTCTTGTGCAGTGTAGCTGCCCTCGGGAGCTGTAAGGCCTGAATCCTGGGAAAGGTTGAGATGATATAGGTTTTCAGTAGTGTCGACAATAGTGGCGGCACGGCTGGCACGGCGATAATTGTTGATAAACAAATTGCGCATAATCGTGAACACCCACCCCTTGAAGTTGGTGTTATCGGTGTACTTGTCTTGATTGTTCAGGGCCTTGAGAGTGGTATCCTGAAGGAGGTCGTATGCATCATCCCTGTTAGAAGTCAGCATATAAGCGAAGTTCAGCAGGTTCGACTGAAGATTCATCAGATTGGTTTGGAAGGTATCGGCTTTCATGATTGTAAAATTTTATTGGTTGAAACTTGAATTTTGGATCATCATTCACATTGATTGTTTTGATGGTTCTTGGTTTTGTCTTTCGACATAGCAAAGTTAATACAGAAAAATCCGTATTGAAAATTTTAAACGTTAACAAATGCAAATTTCAAATAGAAATGTGAATTTTGTATTTAATATATTGAATATTAATATTTTATAATTGTTACAAAGTGTTACAAAAATGCCACATTTGGAGATTTTGTATAAATTGTAACAAATTGCAAAGATTATGTAATCGTTCAATTTAAGCCTATTTTAGTGTTAAATTGGCAGAAATAGTGTGTAGGTGGAGAATTTTTTGTAATTTTGTAGCCGATTTCCATGTTGTACGAAATTTGAGACATATACTCATATATATAATAGCCATAACGGCAGCCTTGCTTTTCGCCGCTTGCGCTGCAACTAACCGTCACCGAGAGTCTGCTCATCAGGCTGCTCCCAGTGTGGCGCATCCTAATGTCGAGGCAAAAGACAGCATGGCAGGAATCTCAACCAGGCCATTAGCTCCCCTTGACTCAGTGATAGAGCATTGGGACGAGATTGCTGACCGCATGCGAGCCGATAGCCTTGAGATGGATTCTTTGATAGCTGAGCCCGACAAGTTGGCAGCTTTGGCCGACAGTGTGGCAACAAAGATGTTTCCCACGAAATTCCCAATCGACAGCCTGATGGCAGTGGCCGATAGCTTAAAAAGTATTGGGGATACTCTGCGCTATGACAGCCTGATGGCAGTTGTGGACAGCTTGAAGAAAATTCCTGTAGATTTGCCAAAGAAAGAAAGGCCAAATCCCTTTGCGGTGAATGGACCCTCGAGAATAAGGAAAGAGAAGGTGGACTTGGATGCTCAGGTTACATTCTCAAGCTCCGATTCTATGATAGTAGTGCGTCGTGACTCTGCCTATATGTATGGCAAGGGCAATGTGGTATATGGGGATCTTAAGCTCGATGCTGACAACATACAGATGGACCTGACTAAGAGCACAGTGTTTGCAGTGGGTACGACCGACAGTGTGGGCAATATCATAGGCAAGCCCATATTTAATGAGAAAGGCACCGACTATGAGGCTGCCACAATGGAGTACAACTTCAAGACTAAGAAAGGCTTTATCACCAACGTAGTTACCCAGCAAGGCGAAGGCTATGTAAGCGGTGGCACTACCAAGAAGGGTCCGGACAATGACTATTTCTTGAAGGATGCCAAGTACACCACTTGTGACGACCATGATTGTCCTCACTTCTATTTCCAAATGACCAAGGCCAAGATGGTGCCAGGCAAGAATGTGGTAATGGGGCCCGCCTATATGGTGTTGGCAGGACTTCCGTTGCCTATCGCAGTGCCATTTGGTTTTTTCCCATTCACCGACAAGTACTCATCAGGCGTGATAGTGCCTACATTCGGCGATGATTACAACCGAGGCTTCTATCTGAGTGACGGTGGCTATTATTTCGCGATAAGTGATAATATTGACCTGTCGCTTACGGGAGAAATTTACACCAAGGGAAGCTGGGGTCTGAGAGCACAATCGAGCTATACCAAGCGATACAAGTACAATGGCAGCTTCAACGTCAGCTATCTGAAGTCGATTTACGGCGAGAAGGGGAGTCCTGATTATTCGGCTTCGACCAACTTCCAGATCCTGTGGAGCCATAGCCAAGATTCAAAGGCCAACCCCAATATGAGCCTTTCGGCAAGCGTCAACTTCACCACAAGCGGCTATACCAGAAACAACCTTGGGTCTTACTATTCCAGTGCTTTCACTGAGAATACTAAGAGTAGCACGGTAAATATGACCTACCGTTTCCCCAACTCTAAATGGTCAGTTTCGACAACGATGAACATTTCGCAGCGCACCCAGGACTCCACGCTCGCTGTGTCGTTCCCCAACTTTACGGTGACGATGAGTCAGGTGTATCCTTTCAAGCGCAAGAAGGCTGTAGGGGATGAGAAATGGTATGAGAAAATCAAGATTTCATACAGTGGACAATTCCAAAATTCATTGACAGCGAAGCAGGACGAATTTTTTAAAAAATCACTGATCAAGGACTGGCGCAATGGCATGAAGCACAGCATGCCTATATCAGCAACATTCAATGTGGCGAAATATATCAATATTACACCTTCGATAAGTCTCACTGATCGCATGTACACTACCAAGGTGAAGCGACATTGGGATGAGGTGAATGGCATTGAGGCATGCGATACGACGTACAGCCTGTACAATGTGTGGGATTTTACGGCATCCGTATCATTGGATACCAAGATTTATGGTTTCTTCCAGCCTTTGCCTTTCCTGGGCAACAAGGTGAAGATGATTCGACATGTGTTGACACCGACCATATCATTCAATGCTTCGCCTGACTTCGGTTCGCCTTTCTTTGGCTACTATGGCAGATACATGAAGCCGCAGAGCGATGGCACCTACATAGAGAATGTATATTCGATGTTCCCCAATTCGCTTTATGGAGTGCCAAGCCAAGGCAAGACGGGATCGGTGAGCGTGTCGCTTGCCAACAATTTGGAGATGAAAGTGCGTAGCAGCAACGACTCGGTGAGTGAGGACAAGAAGATTTCACTGATTGAAAACCTAACGCTCTCTCAGAGTTATAACTTTGCAGCTGACTCGTTGAGATTATCGGACTTGAGCACTTCGATGCTTCTGCGATTGACCAAGGGTTTCAATCTCAACCTGAGCGCCACATGGGATGTTTACACCTATGCGCTTAATAGCTATGGCAATCCTGTGCGCGTGAACAAACTACGCATAGCCAGCGGCAAAGGTTACGGACGATTGAGAAGCACTGGCACGTCTTTCTCATACAATTTCAATAACGATACTTTCAAAAAACTCTTTGGCAAGGGTAAAGACAAGGACAAGAAAGGAAAGGGCGATGAGGACGAGGATGATGACAATTGGGGCGACGATGGCATGACTAACAATCGGCGCAACCAACGCAAGGAAAAAGAAGAAGATGTGCTGAACGATGATGGCTATCTGGCATGGAGCGTGCCTTGGAACTTGTCGGTAAACTATTCGATCAACTATGGCTACGGCTCATTCAATAAGGAAAAGCTGGAGTATGATGGAAAGGTGACGCAGAATTTGAGTTTTTCGGGCAATATTAGGCCAACGAAAAATTGGAACTTCTCATTCTCGTGCAGTTACAATTTCGATACTCACAAGATAGCCTACATGAATTGCAACTTGTCGCGCGACTTGCATTGCTTCACGATGACTGCATCGTTTGTGCCAGTGGGACCATATAAGAGCTACAACTTCCACATTGCAGTGAAGTCATCACTATTGTCGGATTTCAAGTACGACAAGCGTTCGAGCCGCAGCAATGGCGTGACATGGTATTAGCGAAAAGGATGAGAGGATAAACCGATGAAAGGATAGAGCGCAAGTGGTACAGTATTATAATCCTGAGAATGATTTGGCCTTGGCGGCAGGATATGCCAACTATACGCCGCCAATGGCGGCTCAGCGGCTACGCAAGGCTGGCGAGATGCTGCCCATGTGGTATGGCAAGCCTGGCGATCAGGTGCTGTGCTTTGGCGTAAATGCGCGATGGTGGGACACTATGACTGAGAAATTCTGGTTGGAAACTCGAATTTGGGACCATGAATGCGACCGAAATATACCATCTCCATGGGGCTGGTCATTGCCTGTAAGAGATTATTATCTTGACCTTGGCTTTACATTGGGAATACCCTCGGATAAAGACATTGAGAAGATTAGAGAGTTGTCGCATCGCCGCACAGCAGCAGCCCTGGGGACAACCTTACGAGAGACTTTGCCAGACATGCCTCTGACAGAGCCCGCAATCGAGGCTAAGACTATTGCCGAGGTTGAGCAAGCTATAGCTTGGCATGGGGGCCAGGTTATGGTGAAATTTCCATGGAGCAGCAGCGGGCGAGGACTGGCTAACAGTCGCTTGATGGGAATTGACAAGACTTTGCGAATGGCACAGGAGAGCATTAGCAAGCAGGGGAGCGTGATGGTGGAGCCATTGCACGAGAGGTCATTAGATTTTGCTCTCTTGTTTGAATGTCGCGGGGGGGATGGGTGCTTATGTCATGGAACCTCAGTATTTGCTACAGATGAACGTGGCAAATACATTGGCAATATGATTGCAAGCGAGAGCGACCGCAGAGCTGAGATTGGCAAACATATTGATTTGGGTATAATCAGAGAAGTGGAGCAAACTATTTGGAAGTGGCTGATAAAGAATGTAGGCCCATATTATGAAGGGATACTGGGAGTTGATATGATGGTCACAACCGATGGGAAGCTTGACCCATGTGTGGAGCTGAATCTGCGTAAGACCATGGGATGGGTGGCAAAACGCTTTTCTGATGACCATTTGACCCCTGGAGTACGCGGTACACTGCGTGTGTTGCCTGGGGAGTACAGGGCGGCGGAAGCGATAGTAGAGAATCACAGAATGGTAGCCGGAGAGCTGGCTCTGACACCAGCTAATCCATATTTCACATTCTTGGTAAAAATATGAGACAAAATATATAAGCGGCGGGGCCAAGAGGCTCCGCCGCTCGAATGATGTTAGCAGTGTGATTAGTTACGCTCAAGGGTGATGATGAGCTCCTTGGGATCTTCGGGATCAACGTCGATCATGAGCTTACCCTCGCGAGCGAGCCAGCCAATGGCGGCAAACAACTCTTTGTCCTTAAGCTTGGCAGCTTTTTTGAGCTGTTTTGTACCCATAGCTTCTGCATCGTTGAGCACGGTCCAAACGGTGCCGGCATTTGCTCCAATTGTGTCGCAATTCATAACTGTTCTTTATTTATGTTAGACAATTATTTTGGTTATTTTTTGATATCGATATATTTAAAATTTGTGCAAATATACACATTTTTCTTGTATCCAACAATAAAATGTACGATTTTCTGTTAAAAACCTGCCATAAAGTTATCAATTATAGCAAAATTGGCAACCTTTTATGCAAATTTAGCTTACTTTTATGTAGTAACAATTTTAGCACTTAAAAAGTTTTTTTATTTCCGAGATTTGTTGTAATTTTACGTGATAAATGCAAACAACCAGCTTTATGACTACAGGAAAAGTAGTAAAAAATACAGGGTCGCACTATGTGGTGGAAACCCGTGAAGGGATCTTGGTGCCATGCAAGGCCAAGGGCAATTTCCGTATCAAGGGCTTGCGCACCACAAATCCAGTGGCGGTGGGCGATGACGTGACTATCGGGGCTCCAGGTCCGGATGGGGTGGCTTATATAACTAAGATTGCCCCACGGCGCAACTATATCATTAGGCGAGCCAGCAATTTATCAAAAGAGAGCCACATCATTGCCGCCAATATTGACCAGGCTATGCTGATTATCTCTCTGGTCCATCCTACCACATCGACTACTTTTGTGGATCGGTTCCTGGCCAGTGCCGAAGCTTATAATATCCCAGCAATAATAGTGATCAACAAGATAGACCTACTGGAAGAGGGAGAGGATCAGGAATTTTTAGAGGCCTTTACTTATCTTTACGAGAGCATTGGATACAAGGTGGTGCAACTGTCGGCTCGCACAGGCGAGGGCCTTGAGCAGGTAAGCGAGTTGCTCAAAGATAAAATAACATTGCTGTCGGGCAATAGCGGAGTGGGGAAGAGCACGCTTATAAATGACTTGGTGCCTGAAGCAAATGTAAAGGTGGCTGAAATTTCGGCAGCTCATGACCAAGGCATGCATACTACTACATTCAGTGAGCTTTTTCATCTGCCCGAAGGGGGCAGCATCATTGACACTCCTGGAATTCGAGGCTTTGGCACTATCGATTTTGACAAGGCTGAGGTGGGGCATTATTTCCCAGAGATTTTTGAGGAAAGCAAGCATTGCAAGTTCGGCAACTGCACCCATACTCACGAACCAGCATGCGCTGTGCGTCAGGCAGTAGATGAGGCTCGCATAGCCCAGTCGCGCTATAATTCATATCTTAGCATTTTGGAAGATTCAGAGGAAGATAAATATCGGAAATAGTGATTTAGTGTTTTAGGGAGAACAGTAATATAGTAATGGCAGAATTCAATAACCAACGACAATACGGAGGCAAGCAAAAGCCTCAGCACCAACCCGCCATGGATGCACAAGGACGCATCCCTCCGCGTGACCTCGATTTGGAGCAGGCTGTGCTTGGAGCCATGATGCTCGAAAAGGATGCCTATACCAAGGTGTGTGACATTCTGAAGGTAGATAGTTTCTACAGTCCAGAGCATAAGAAAATATATGAGGCTATCCAAACCCTTGGAGCTCGTCAGCAGCCAATCGACATGCTTACGGTGACAGAACAGCTGCGCCTCAATGGCACTCTTGATGAGGTGGGGGGGCCATTGCAAATATCTGAGTTGACTGCGCGCGTAGGCTCTGCTGCCAATGTGGAGTTCCATGCGCGAATCGTGGCACAAAAGTACCTGGCGCGAGAGTTGATATCCTTCGCTGCCCAGATTGAGAGCGATGCTTTTGATGAGAGCAACGATGTAGATGATTTGCTGCAAGCAGCCGAGGGCAGATTGTTTGAAATTTCGCAACGCAACGTAAAGAAGGATGTGACCCAAATCGATCCTGTAATCAATGATGCGGTGCGCCAGATGCAGATGGCGGCAAATCGCGCAAGCGGATTGAGCGGACTGGAGAGCGGCTTCCATGAACTTGACAAGATGACTTCGGGTTGGCAAAATAGCGATCTTATCATCATAGCGGCTCGTCCGGCCATGGGTAAGACAGCACTTGTGCTATCAATGGCCAAAAATATGGCGGTGAATTACAACACACCATTGGCTATATTCTCGTTGGAAATGTCGAATCTGCAGCTTGTGAATCGCTTGATAAGCAATGTGGCCGAGATAGAGGGCAGCTTGATTAAGAGCGGCCAGTTGTCGCAGTTGCAATGGCAACAGCTGTTTGCTCGAATCAAATATTTGACTGGTGCGCCCCTGTATATCGACGACACCCCCTCGCTATCGATTTTTGAATTGCGAACAAAAGCCCGAAGGTTAGTGCGTGAGCATGGGGTGAAGATGATTATCATTGACTATCTGCAGCTGATGAACGCAAGCGGCATGAAATTTGGCAGCCGCGAGCAGGAAGTGAGCATGATTTCACGAAGCCTTAAGCAATTGGCCAAGGAATTGAATATTCCGATTATAGCTCTGAGCCAGCTCAACCGATCGGTAGAGAGCCGAACTGATGGCAAGCGGCCGCAGCTGAGCGACTTGCGAGAATCGGGCGCTATTGAGCAGGATGCCGACATCGTATGCTTCATCCACCGCCCTGAATATTATACCAAGAGCGGACAGGATGCAGCAGGCAACGATATCAGAGGCTTGGCAGAATTTATCATAGCCAAGCACCGCAGCGGCGGCATTGGGGATGTGCCCCTTCATTTCCGCGCACAGTTTGCCAGATTTGAGAACCCGGGTGAAATATCCAACATGGGAGTGCCAATGCAAGCAGAATCGAAACTCAATGGCGAGGTGGCAGAATCTCCATCGGCACCTGCCCTGAGCGGAGGCACAGCCGACTTTATGGCAGCAACCACTGACGAAACTCCACCATTTTAAGAAAACGGAATGGAAGAACGCAAATTTCGAGATCGGAGTTTGCGTTTTTTTATTGTTCATTCTGTGGGGACTGTAATTTTTTAAAGGTTACTGCGTTAGTATAGGGTGATGAAGCATTTGACTATAATTTTGGCGGTTTTGCTTGGCGTGATGGCCAGCCATGCTGCCGTAAACATACATGGCAAGGTAACCCAGGAGGACAACGAACCGCTGGAATTTGTTACAGTAAAGATTGCAGGCACGGCTATCGGGGCGATGACAGGCCTCGATGGAGCCTATAGCCTATCGGCTCCCGATAGTGATACAATTAGAGTCATATTTACTTGCATAGGCTATGAAGAGGCTAAGCGCCGCTTGATCGACCCTAAAGGCGATGTGACCCTGAATGTGAAGATGGAGCCGAAGTCCTATGCACTCCAGGGCGTTGAGGTAACTGAAATACGCAAGCAGACAGGCCAAATGCAGGATGTAAGCATTGATGATATCCATCTTGCCCCCAGCGTAAGCGGCAATGGAGTAGAAGGACTGCTCACCACTATGGCGGGAGTGACAAGCGGTAATGAGATGTCGAGCCAGTATTCGGTGCGAGGAGGAAGCTATGATGAGAATAGCGTGTATATCAATGGCATTGAGGTATATCGCCCACAGCTAATTACCAGCGGGCAGCAGGAAGGACTTTCCATTATAAATCCTGATATGGTAGGTGCCATCGGTTTCTCTACCGGAGGATTCCCGGCCCAGTATGGAGATAAAATGTCATCGGCTTTGGATATCACTTATCGCGAGCCAGAAGCATTTGAGGGCGCACTGGGGCTTTCGCTTATGGGGGGCAATTTGGCGCTGGGCATGAGCAGCAAGAAATTCTCAATGCTTCACGGGGTGCGTTACAAAAGCAATGCATCCTTATTGTCGTCAATGGAAGACAAGGGTGAATATGACCCGAAATTTTTTGATTATCAAACCAATATTATATTTAAGCCTTCGGCAAAATTCAAGGCTTCCTTTTTGGGCAACATCGCCATCAACAATTATAAATTCGTTCCGGCGAGCCGTGAAACCAGTTTTGGCACTTCGACTGATGCCAAGCAGTTCACGGTGTATTTCGATGGTCAGGAGAAAGATAGATTTGAGACTTTCTTTGGCGCTCTGAATCTTACTTATACCCCCAACAAGGTCACTAATTTCAGTTTGCTTGCCTCGGGCTATCTGAGCAATGAATTGGTAGCTTATGATATCTCAGGCGAATATTGGCTTGACCAAGCAGGCACCACTGGCAGTGGAAGCAGCGGAGGCGTAGTAGGCGGTGAGTTAGGAGTGGGCAAATATCTCGAGCATGCCCGCAACCGCCTTAAGACCACAGTATTTTCTTTAGGGTTGAGAGGCAATACTGGGGTCAACAATCATAATTTGGCCTATGGATTGCAATTCAACCATGAAAATATCAAAGAGAACGCTCGCGAGTGGGAACTTCACGATTCTGCGGGTTATTCTCTGCCAGTACATCCTGAGCAGCTAAAGGTGATTTACAATCTCTACTCAAAGCAAGAAATAAGCACCAATCGCATCTCTTTTTATGCTCAAGACACATATCGCATACAGGGGAGCGCTGGTTATTTCAATGTGAATGGAGGCATCAGAGTGTCGTACTGGGATTATAATAAGGAGTGGCTTGTAAGCCCGCGCTTCAATATAGGCTTTGTGCCTGACAAAGCTCCTGCTTGGGCATTCCGCTTTGCAACCGGCCTCTATTATCAGGCTCCATTCTATAAGGAATATAGGATGACAACGCTTGATGCTGATGGCAATACCACAGTGCTTCTTAACAATGAGATAAAGTCGCAGCGAAGTTTCCAATTCATCTTGGGAGCCGATTATACCTTCCGCGCTTTCAATCGTCCGTTCAAACTTTCAGCTGAGGCCTACTATAAAATTCTAAGCAATCTCATCCCTTATGAAGTGGAAAACTTGAAGATTGTTTATACCGGACTTAATAGCAGCAGCGGACATGCAATGGGGTTGGACTTTAAGCTTTTTGGTCAGTTTGTGCCTGGAAGCGACTCTTGGATTTCGTTCTCCCTGATGAATACCAAGGAGAACCTGAACGGTGTGAACGTGCCAAGGCCTACTGATCGCCGCTATAGCTTCGCATTGTTTTTCACCGACTATTTTCCCAATTTCCCAAAGTTGAAATTCAGCCTTCGAGGCATTTTAAGCGATGGCTTGCCCACGGTGGCTCCTCGATCGAGCCGAGACAAGGGCTATTTCCGTGCGCCTGAATATAAGCGCGTTGACGTGGGCTTGAATTATGCACTGCTTTCGCCGCCCGAGAATGGGGCGAAGCGAGCGCTGAAGAGCGTGTGGCTTGGCTTTGACGTGTTCAATCTTTTCGATATGACTAATGTCAGCAGCTATTATTGGGTAACTGATGTTAACAACATTCAATATGCGGTGCCCAACTACCTCACGCGCCGACAAATCAATGTGCGCATTTTAGTGGATTTCTAAGCGATGCGTCAGATGCGCATCGCCAGTAACCGCCATCGGGACACTTTTTAGAGATAGAAGAGGGAGGTAAGGGCTTTATAATCTTGTGAGGCGATGGTTAGAGACTCCTTGATGGTTGGGCTCGCGGAAGGAGACCATTGGGTAAGGATGCGGGTGAAGGGCTTGCGCTGACTGCTACGCACATGGCATATGCGAGTGAGATTAAGCCGCAGCATAGTTGCCTCAAATATTAAATCTTGTTCGATTTCGGCTGGTGTGACCATGGCCAATATGCCATTGACAGAAAGATTTTTTGATGCGAATACCAAAGCTCCTATTGGGCCAAAAGTGTTGGCATGGCGAGCTTGAGCGCGAGCAGCCGATGGTGATTGCAACGCACTGGTGAAATATGGGGGATTAGTGATGATAAGATCGATTTTGCTTTTGGGCGCCCATTTCATGGCATCTGCCTGCACAAGGCTTATGCGTTGGCCCCATGGCGAGGCTTTTATATTTCGCTCGGCGCAGAGGCAAGCGTCAAGATCAATTTCTACGGCCGTTATAGTGGCCTCAGAGTTTCGCTGTGCGCACATCAATGCCAAAAGCCCGGAGCCCGCCCCTAAGTCAACAATAGTGACAGCCTGTGCCACATCAGCCCAGGCCCCAAGCAGCACGCTGTCAGTACCCACTTTCTGACCGCATCCTGTATCGTCGATATGAAATTGCTTGAATGTAAAACTCATGGTGTAAGAAAAAGCCATCCGCTGTAGAGTGGATGGCTTGATAGGTTGTAATCCTTAAGCGGGCCAAATGCGGGCTTACTTGCGGATACCAAGCTCTTTCTGAGCGATGATGGCGCGGTAGCGGTTGATGTCTTTGCGCATCAGATAGTCGAGCAAACGACGACGCTTACCTACCAACATCTTAAGAGCGCGTTCGGTTGTATGATCCTTGTGATTTGACTTCAGGTGCTGAGTCAAATGAGCAATACGGATGGAGAATAATGCAATCTGTGCTTCAGGTGAGCCAGTGTCAGTCTTGCCCTTACCGTACTTCTCGAAGATCTCTACTTTCTGGTCAGAACTTAGATGCATTCTTACTAGAGTTAGGTGGTTAGAAATAATGTTGATGTCAAAATTGACGTGCAAAGGTACGAAAAAAAACTCAAACCACAAATTATGAGATGTAAATTAACAAAAATTTGTAAAAGAGGATAAAGGAAACCTTTGCATAATTGTGGAATAAGCGGAATAGAGGGATTTGTATTGGTTGATTTAGCGTGAATGTTGGAATGTGTTGAAAAAACTTAATGGGGACGTAATGCGTTTTAAATGAAAATGTGCTAACTTTGCATAAAAACTATGACGCTTACGTTGAGGCAATTGATAGAGATGACCGCTGGGCAGGTGAATGTGCCCGCATACCAGAGGCGATACGTGTGGGGCCGACCTGAGCCTGGCAGAAAAGATCCGGCTGCCTACCTCACCGAATGTTTGCTTAGCGCTCAGGCCGATGGAGAGAGTCTTTTCCTCCAGGGCTTAGCTTTGGCAAAGAAACCAAAGGACAATGATAAAGGGAGTGTAGCTTATGAATTGGTGGATGGACAGCAGAGGTTGGTTTATCTTCACATTCTGCTTAAATATCTGGGATACCAAGGCCAAAATATCGAAATCAATTATGATTGCAGGCCTTTGGCGCAGATATGGATGGACCAAAAAGAACTGCCCGATTCAAAAGAACTAAGGGAAGAGCCAAGTGAAGATGTGTATTATTTTAAAAAGACTATCCGCACATTGCGTGAACTTCTGCCAAACAAAAATGAAATCAATGCCGATTGGGTGCTCGACAATGTGTATTTTCTTTGCATGATTCTCGATGATGCTTCCTTTGCGATCGGAGCTTACAAAATGCTTAATGGGAGCAAGCAACCTATGATGCCAGCAGACATAATCAAAGCTGACATTATGCGAATGGCCAGTGATCCTGAGCAGCCCAATGCCAGCGACTGGGAATTGACTGCATTACGAGCCCGATATGCTGATGAATGGGAAGCTTGGGCGAGGTGGTGGAACGAGGCGCCTGTGCGTGAGTATTACTCAGGACTTTCTACCACGCCAATGGACCTGTTGCTTAGATTGGCTTTGCGCGAAAGCGATGAAGACTTGGCTGAGCCGCTATGCTATGAGGAATTCCGCCGCTATATTGACCGCCAAGATACAAAGCCCTATCACGCTGCAAAGCATTTTTACTATCGCCTAAGAAAAATCCAAGCTCACTTCGAGGCAGCCTTTGCTGACCCAGCAACATATAATCGCATACGTGCAATCATCCTATTGCAAGAGCAAAAAGAAGCCTATTCATTCCTGTATTCGTATTTTGTAGACCTTTCGATGAATGCCGATATGCTGCAGGAGGTGTACAAACTGTCATTTTTAGGCATGGATTTCAGCGAGATACAGCGAGGAGACTCACCACTGGCAAAATTTGATGACTTGTTAGCTTCAATGAGCATGGCTGATGTTTACCATAGCGAAGCAAAGAAAGACCTTTTCAATCTGCTGCTTCGTCTCAATATTGACGAGGACATAAAGCTGGGAAGGAAATTTGACTTTTCAATATGGAACAATCGCAGTCTTGAGCACATTTACAGCAAGAGCAAAGTATGGCATAGAGGTCCACGAGGAGAAGTGCTCGATGGCAATGACAATCCCATACGCATGCCATTGCCAAAAATCATGGCAGATCCTACATATCTCAGCCGCGAAGACATTGTGAACCATGACGGAGTGCAACTTTCGGAACATTGCATTGGAAATTTGGTGCTGCTTTATGGCAACAACAACGCATCGTTCGGCAACGCTATGTTTGATGAGAAGAAAATGATGTTTCTTACTCCAGGCGACCTTGGCGTGTTCAAGAGCCGCAACTTGCTGCATAGCGTGTGCGTGTTTGCAGGGAATAATTGGACTGCGCAGTCGATTATTGATAACTATAACCTCACCCTTAAGAATCTAAAGCGATACTATGGCTACAAATAAGCAAAAGCATTCATTGTCGTCGGAGACTTACACTCTTACCGACCTTTTTGGCGGAGGCATAACCTTGGTCATTCCTGATATGCAGCGCGACTATTGCTGGGGCACTACAATCGATCCCACGTTGCCCCAACGATTTCCTTTTGCCATAGACCAAGCTTCAGCATTTGTGCAGGGAATTGTATATCTTTACGCTACGGAACGCCCATATATCTTAGGGTTGCTGTATGGTTATGAGAACCCACAACATTCATGTCACTTGCATATCATAGATGGCCAGCAACGCCTGACCACGCTTTATTTGCTGTTGGGAATGTTGTATCGCCGCACGCCTACCGACGAATTGCGCCATCTCTTAATCAGCGATTATGCCTTGATTGATGACCGGGAGCCTAAGCTTATTTATCAGGCTCGGCGTGAGGCCTTATATTTTATGTCGGATCTTGTGACAAGGTTTTTCCTTAATCGAGATGGACGATTGTCACAACTTGAGCGAAGCGATTGGTTTTATCCCGACTATGGCAGCGACCCCACAGTGCAAAGTTTTATCAATGCCATACGCCTAATCGATGTAGTGCTTGAAGAAGCAGCGGATAGGTTTGACAGTTGGAATTGGGACGATTTCGCGCATTTTGTGGCACACGATTTGCAATTCCTGTATTGTGACTTGGGAATTCGGACTGATGCTGAAGCAATGTTCCTAACAATTAATACAACCGGCCAGCCATTGACGTTCTCGCAAAATATGAGAGCCTTGTCAATAGCATGGGATCCTGACATCGCAGACAGCAATGAGCGATGGAATGAAATGGAGGATTGGTTTTGGCGAAATCGAAGCCAACACAATCTTGATGATTTCTTAGCTTTTTATCTGGCCTCCCTGGATACGCCAAAGGCTTTTTCGCTCGAAGGACTCTGGCAATACTTTAGAGCTTGGGTGCGTCTTTGCGACAGCGTGGGGGGGCTCAATAGCAGCTATACGGTGCCAATTAATATAGAACTGGGGTTTGCTGTGCAGCCATGCATCGATTACGTGCTGAAATTTGGCGATGAGGCTACAGACCGGGATGTGGCACGCCTATGGCAATTGCTCAGCAATCTTAGCCGCTATCAAAAACCAGGCAAAGATGACACAAGTCTGGCTCGCGATATGGTGGCAAAAATGACACGGCCTGATCTCCTGAGCCTGCTGCATACCAAGCATGTGCCAAATAAAATCATTAATGAGGAGGAAAGAAGCAAACTGCAGTTTATCGAAGCCAATCCTGAACACAGAGAAATTATCGAAGATATTCTTGAGCGTGCCCAGGCTCATCCGCTGCTCAACGGTCGCGCTGCACGCTTGATAGTGTGGAGCTGTGGGAAAGAGGGCAATGAAGAAGGCAAACATCCAGCGCTGATATTGCAGCGTTATGTGGATGCCATATATGATCTTTGGGGCATGGATATTGACAAACAGCCCAAACTTGACCCGCTTCGTCGCGCACTGCTTAGCATCCGCCATCAAGAATATCCGATAGTGCGCCGTGGTGACTCGATGCTGACGCTATGCTGGTATGATTTTGATTGGCAGAGACTGATGCTGTCGGCACCAGGGCTTATACGCCAATTGATTGACAGATGCCATAACTTTAGTGAAAGCGCTGACCAAGCATTCGGCCAGTGCATAGAGAGATTCAACGATAAGAGCTATCCTTATTGGTTTATTGTGAAGCGTCAGCATTTGCTCGACAATTGCCGAAAGCGGCAGATATATCGTCCATGTCCTCCATTCTTAGGCTTCTATGATTATGAAATGAATGTGATGCGATGGTTTGTGGAGCAACAAGAAATCGAGGTTGATCCAATGCTGTGGCGACCAATGATGGCTTATGGGGCAAGATGCCTTTATACTGACCACCTGGTGTTCAATTTGGCAGTGGATTTATACTACCAGCCTAACGAAAAGAAACGCTACCGCATAGAAATTTTCTCGCGTGAAGAAGATAATCCGAAGGATCGCAAAAACAAGGAGCGCATCAATCTGCGCGACATTGTAGAAGATCTCGAAGGAAATTTCTATTTCGATAAACGACGCAAACGCTATTGCATATCCGTGCACAATCCTATACCGCTATTGCGCCAGCTTCTAAAATAAGCTTATGAGACACGGCCTTGGAGATAAGCAATGGCTTCTTGTTGGATTTTTGAGCGGAGAAGGAAATTTATGATTAGATAGAGACTGGCTCCTACCACACATTGGGCCAATAAGATGAGAATAGGATGCCAAGATAAACCGCCTAACCAAACCAAAAGAGGTGCGATGCAGGCAGTGATAGCGAGATAGGGAAGATTGTCGCGGATGAAACTCCAGATTGAGGCCGAACATAGGCGGCAGGCCCAAATCAGGTGGAAGATAAAGGCAATTACTGCAGCAAGTATTTGACCGTAGAGCATGATTTCAATGCCAAGCACAGGGAATCGCAAACTCTCAATATCCATGTAGGGAAATGTGGCAAATAGTGCGATAATGGCAATAGAATCGCGCAGGACTTCCATGGTGAAAATAGCGCGTGAATGACCAAGCGCAAGCATGTAGTTGGTGTAGAGACCCGAAAGCACTGTGAATATGCCGCGCACTAATAATAGTTGAAAAAGAGGAATAGACAAATCCCACTTTGTACCAAAAAGAGTATGGAAGATTGGAGTTGCCATTAAATATAGGCCAATCATAGCTGGGAAAAGCACATAGGCAGTGGTACGATTCATTTTGTGACACAGGCGCCGAAAACGATTAGGATCGTCCTGTGCTGCTGAAAGAGGTGGGAGGAAAGCAGAAGTAAGGGTCTGAGAAAGTGACATTATGCCCATCTTGCTCCATTTATCGCCTTGGGTGTAATAGCCCAGCTTGGCCATGCCCAATTGGTTGCCCACGAGGAACGAGTAAATGTTGAGGAAAATGGTATTGAGGAATGAGGTGAACATCATGCCAGAACCAACCTTGAAAAAAGATTTCAAGGCCGCCCAGGAAAATTGCATCAACGGCAGCCAGCGACTTGTAAACCAAAGGAAAATGGATTTGAAAGCTGAGTTGGCTATGGATTGTGCTACGATGGCCCAAACGCCGAAGCCAGCTATGGCCATAGCTATGCCTATAATGCCACCAATGAAGAGGGATGAAATGTTAGCTACGGTGACGGGGCGCAGATTCATCTGCTTGGTAAGCTGGTTGATCTGAACAATTGCTGAGGCATTAAGAGGCATTGTGACAAACACGGCGCGCGCAATTGGAATAAGGCGCATGTCATGCTTAAAGCAATCGGCAATCAAGGGGGCACAAAACCACAATATGATATAGAGGACAAGGGAGATGGCTATGTTGAACCAAAGCACCGAACTGTAATCGAGGAGCGAGGGGGCTTTGCGCTGTATCAGGGCATATGAGAAGCCGCTGTCAACTATGATAGCGGCAAATGCTTGAAATATGAGGGCAGCCCCAACAAGACCGAATTCGTCGGGGGTAAGTAGGTTGGCAAGCACAATGCCAGTGACTGCATAGAGCGCCTGAGAGGCAAAGCGGTCGATGGCGCTCCATTTTACCGAACGCGCTGTGAGCCACTTCAGGTTCTCAGTTTTTGGCTTCTCGGCTGCCATCGGGATTATTCTTCGACTTTTTCGATTTTCACTCCGATGCTGCGATTTTTGATTGATTTGGGCGAGCCGATATAATATACATGGCCACTGCCAGCTCCGACTACCGTAAGGCTCTCAGATACGGAACAGTCGATGTTGCCGCTGCCCATCATTACGGCTTTTAGGTTGGCTACGTCCAACTGCGCGGCTTCGATTGCGCCAGCACTAACCAATTCGTACTTAGCACTTTGGGCTTTCCCAGTAAGGAAGATATGACCCATGCCCGCCTTAACGGAAGCATCCACCTTGGTGCAGTGAATATCACGAGCTACAATCTCGCCATTGCCCACCACATTGGCCTTAAACTCGGTGCCAGGATTTATGCGAGCGATGGTAATAGTGGAGTCACCCCAGTTGGTGGCTTTGCTTAGAGCCAAAGAATAAATAGTGACTGCCGGAGCTGTGACCTGGGGGTTGTCGTGCTGGAATTGGATTTTAAGTTTATTCTTATTGCATGAGAAAGTGAGAGAAGATACGGCATTTTCAGGAGCCCAAAAAGTAGCGTATCCAGCTGAATCGGCAGATGACTTATATGTAACATTGATATTGTCGGCCACGGTAAACTCAGTGAATTCACCAATCTTAAGGCAGTATTCTTTTTTCTGGGCCCAAGAAAAGAGACTGCCCAACAGAATTAAAGTATATGTAAAGAATTTACGCACCATAGAACAAGGTTTTAATTATTCGGTATCAGTAGTCATAAGATAAATCTGATCGATTATGTCCATCAGTTCCTGCTGAGTGTTGGCACGTAGCATGGCTATGCGAGTGTCACGAAAATTTGGAATGCCTTTGAAGAGAGGGCAAACTGCCAAGTGGCGCCTGATGTGGAGAATTCCTCGATATTCATCAATACGGTCGATACTTTCCTGAATTTGTCGGCGTAGACATTGGAATTTTTCCTCGCGTGACAATTCTGGGCCAGCTTCATCGCCAATTAATGCACGCTTGAGAGAGCGAAATACCCAAGGTGCGCCGATTGAGGCGCGTCCCACCATAACACCATCTACTCCATATTTGGAGAAAGCATCCTTAAGGCGTTCGCCGCTGTTAATATCTCCATTTCCAATGATAGGGATGGTAAGGCGAGGATTTTCCTTGACGCGCGCAATCATTTCCCAATCGGCTTCGCCAGTATACATCTGGCTGCGCGTGCGCCCATGGACAGTAAGAGCTTTGATTCCACAATCTTGAAGCTGCTCGGCAAGCTCTACGATAATCTTGCTATTGCAATCCCAACCCAAGCGAGTCTTGACTGTCACGGGCTTATTAACAGCCTGTACCACGGCACGAGTAATTTCAAGCATTTTTGATACATCACGAAGGAGGCCTGCCCCGGCACCCTTTCCTGCCACTTTCTTTACTGGGCAGCCAAAGTTGATATCAATAATATCGGGGTCAGCATCTTGAGCAATGCGAGCTGCCTCTGCCATAGGCTCGGGCTCTCGGCCATAAATCTGTATGGCGGTAGGGCGCTCAGCAGGGTTTATGGCCAGTTTGCGAGTGGTAGCGGCAATGTTGCGAATCAAAGCTTCGGAAGATATGAATTCGGTATATGTCATATCAGCTCCGAGCTCTTTGCATATAAGTCGGAACGAAGCGTCGGTGACATCTTCCATAGGGGCGAGCATCACGGGACGCGGGCCGAGGTCAACATTGCCTATTCGCATCAGTTGGGATTAGTTTCGTAATAAGGAATATCTACCAGGCTCATGTTGAATTTCAGAGCCGAATAGGGAAGTACGCCGTTAGAGGTAGATACACCATAGCCTTGAGCGTAGGGGATAACGACCTCGGCAGTGTCGCCGCAACGCATATCCTGCAATGCAATAGCCCAGCCTTCAATCACATCGCTGCACTTGGTGCGGAAAATTCCAGCGCCATAGGTAGTTTGCAGATAGGATGAATCAATAGCTGTGCCTTCATAGTAAGTGAGGTAATAGCGTGTATCGACTGTGGAGGTGTAGAGAGGCGAGAGGTTGCCTTCGGTCTCAGAGCGGTCGTTGAAATAGTGGATAAGCACATAGCCAGCTGGATTCCACGAAGGAATCAGAGTCTTGAAATAAGGTGTGCCATCGGGATTGGTACGCGCTTGTTGCTCAAGCAGCCAGGCGTCATTTTTGGCTTTCCACTCGGCATAAGCCTCAGCCACAGTGGTGTTGTCATCGTCGCCGCACGAAGGCAGCAACCATGAACTAATCAGCACTATGAGAAAGGCTAAGGGGAGTTTTTTCATTTCAAAAAGTGTTATGATGTGAGATTAGGATTCTGGCTATTGACCAGAATCCTAAATCTTGTTATTAGGCGAGTTTGCGTAGAAGGCTGTTGAGGCTAACGCTGTCGTGAATTAGCTTGTGGAGGTCGGCAATTGCTACACGCTCTTGCTCCATGCTGTCGCGATGACGCAAGGTGACGGTGTTGTCCTCGAGAGTCTGATGATCTACAGTGATGCAATAGGGTGTGCCAATAGCATCCTGGCGGCGGTAACGCTTGCCAATGGAGTCCTTCTCGTCGAAGTGGGTAGAGAAGTCAAACTTGAGGTCATTGACAATTTCGCGAGCTTTCTCAGGCAGCCCGTCTTTGCGCACCAGAGGCATTACAGCGCATTTTACAGGAGCCAGAGGGGCTGGCAGATGGAGAACAACGCGGCTTTCGCCATTATCGAGCTGCTGCTCCTCGTAGCTGCTGCAAAGCACGCTAAGGAACATGCGGTCAACGCCTATTGATGTCTCGATAACGAAGGGCGTATAGCTTTCGTTAAGCTCGGGGTCAAAGTACTGAATCTTCTTTCCAGAGAATTTCTCGTGCTGTGAGAGGTCAAAGTTGGTGCGAGAATGGATACCTTCAACTTCCTTGAAGCCGAATGGCATCTCAAACTCGATATCTGTGGCAGCGTTGGCATAGTGGGCCAGCTTTTCGTGATCGTGGTAACGGTATTTCTCATCGCCGAGACCGAGAGCTTTATGCCAGCGCAGGCGCCATTCTTTCCAATATTTGAACCATTCCATTTCAGAGCCTGGGCGCACGAAGAATTGCATTTCCATCTGCTCGAACTCACGCATACGGAATATGAATTGACGAGCAACGATTTCGTTGCGAAAGGCTTTGCCAATCTGAGCAATGCCGAAGGGGATGCGCATACGGCCTGTCTTCTGCACGTTGAGGTAGTTGACAAAGATTCCTTGGGCTGTCTCAGGACGCAGATATACGGTCATGGCGCCGTCGGCAGTCGAACCCATTTCGGTTTTGAACATGAGGTTGAATTGGCGCACTTCGGTCCAGTTCTTTGTGCCAGAAATGGGGCAGACAATTTCCTCGTCGATAATGATTTGGCGCAGAGCGTCGAGGTCATTGGCATTCATGGCATCACTGTAACGCTTATGGAGGGCATCACGCTTGGCAGTATGTTCGAGCACACGGGGATTTGTCTGGCGGTAAAGGGCTTCGTCGAAGCTCTCACCGAATTTTTTTGCAGCCTTTGCAACCTCTTTGTTTATTTTGTCGTCAATTTTGGCGATTTGTTCTTCGATGAGCACATCGGCGCGATAGCGCTTCTTTGAGTCGCGGTTGTCAATGAGGGGGTCGTTGAAAGCGTCAACGTGGCCTGAGGCCTTCCAGATAGTGGGGTGCATGAAGATGGCTGAATCGATGCCCACAATGTTTTCATGGAGCAGGGTCATAGCCTCCCACCAGTAGCGCTTGATGTTGTTCTTGAGTTCTACGCCGTTTTGGCCGTAATCGTACACGGCGCTGAGGCCATCGTAGATTTCACTCGAGGGAAAGACGAAACCGTATTCCTTGGCATGTGAAACGATTTTCTTAAAGACGTCTTCTTGTTGTGCCATTTCTTTTTTATCTTAGTTATAATGTTGAGCATTTTCGGTGAACCCATGAAGATAGGAATCGAAGAGAAAAGGATTCCACTGGATTAAGGATTCGTTTTCAAACCGCAAAGTTAAGAAAAATTCCCCTTTTACACAATTAATTATAGCAAAAGGGAGGAATTTAGGAGATATTTTGGATTGTATTGGAAATTTTTTCAAAAAATCTCATGAAAAATTTGGTGGATTCAAAAAAAGGCAGTAACTTTGCAGTGCAAAAAGGAAAACAACCGATTGCCTTGTGGTGTAATGGTAGCACGTCGGATTCTGGTTCCGCCTGTGAGAGTTCGAATCTTTCCAAGGCAACATAGCAAATCCAAATGATGAAAGTCATTTGGATTTGTTTTTGTTGTGGCTAAGCCTGGCCCTCGTCAACTCCGCAGACTGTCACACACGTAGGCGGAATGTGCACAAAGCCACTTTCAAATCCTTGATGAAGTTGATATGAAAGGGCTGGAGCAGATAATTCGGTAGCCAGATTGTTGAGATAAGTGCGCTGCTCAGGTGTGAGCAAATTGCGGATGCCTGAGAACCCCATGGGGCTTAGCAGAAGGAGATTGCCTCGTTGACAGGCATTGTGGGCCGGACTGAACAGAGGAAACCGGGGTTGGGCGTCGCTTTCGCGAATCCAAATTATATTGTATTTTCTTTCCAAGGCTTGTGACATGACAGCCCTCTCGCGAGAAGTAGTGGCTGCGCTAATCAGTACGCCTCCACAGGCGCCACATTCCATGTACTGATTCCATTTTGGCTGAAATTGCCGCTGATTTTCGGTATCGGAGGCAATAACGGTTTGCTTTAGCGGGATGTCAAGCAAGAATGGATTGCCAAGGCATAAATATTGGGCGCCTGCACAGGAAAGCTCATGAACGCAAGTAAAGAATTCAGGATTGGTTGAAATGAAGGAAAGTCGCCGTGGCTCGTAGTCGAGATAATTACGCCAATGGTCAAGCAGCGGTTCGTCGAGAGGCTGATCTCGATATCCATTTTCGAATAGTTGAGTTCCATGAGGTGCGTAAGTGTCCCAATACATCGTGTTGCACCATTTGCGAACGCTTGTCATGACTTTTCCTAAATGGCCTCCATCCCTAAAAGGCCTGTGCACATCTAAGATGAGGTGAAGGGAAGCTGGGGAAATAGCCAAATGACTGATAATAAGGTTGGGATAATGCCCTGGCAACCTGCGGTGGAGATAATGGCTGATATCGGAGGCCAGCTTAGATTTCTCAATGTGAGGGTCGGCATCCAAGGCCAGAAAGCCAAGATGGGGATAATGGCCTGCGGTGGAGAGGGAGAGCCAATAAAGGCCAGATTAATTGTAAAATGGTAGGGCAAAATTAATCAAATATTTTCTATTTGTAAA